>NZ_JBVHVO010000008.1:128853-243808 GCF_055564815.1 Kitasatospora sp. NPDC028961
CCTCCTCTTCTTATATCCCTCACCCTCTCCTCTTTCCCTCCCCCCCCCCCCCTCCTTCCCCCCCCCCCCCCCCCCCCCCCCCCCCCGCCGGGGGGACTACGGGACCAGGACGGCCTTGCCGAGGGTGGTGCGCTCCTCGAACGCGCGGTGCGCGGCGGCGGCCTCGGCCAGCGGGAACACCTGGCCGACGACCGGCTTCAGCGAGCCGGCCGCGGCGAGGTCGAAGGCCGTCTGGCGCAGCCGGGCCCCGTACTCGGGCTGCAGGAAGACCCGCGGGCCGAAGCCGGAGACCGAGACGCCGCGGACGTACAGCATCTCGGGGTCGAACTGCGGGGCGGTGCCGCCGGCGGTGCCGTAGACGACCAGCCGGCCGAAGCCCATCGCCAGCAGGTCGAACGAGGCCTTGGAGATCTCGCCGCCGACGCCGTCGAAGGCGACCTGGACGCCGCCGGGGGCGAGGTCGCGGACGCGCTGCTCCCAGCCCTCCTCGGTGTAGTCGAGGACGTGGTCCGCCCCGAGCTCCCGGGCCAGGGTGAGCTTCTTCTCGCCGCGGGCCAGCGCGATCACCTCGGCGCCGGCGTTCTTGGCCAGCTGGACCAGCAGGCTGCCGACACCGCCGGCGGCGGACTGGACCAGCACGACGTCCTTGGGCTGGATCGCGGCGACCTCGGCCACGCCGACGGCGACCACGCCCTGGCCGAAGAGCGCCAGCGCCTCGTGCTCCCCCAGCCCGTCGGGGATCGCCTGGACGGCGCCGGCGGGCAGGACGGCCAGCTCGGAGTAGCCACCGGCGGTCGGGGCGGCGCCGACGACCTTCCGGCCGACCCACTCGTCACCGACACCGGCGCCGACCCGCACGACCGTGCCCGCGACCTCGAAGCCGGGGGCGTACGGCAGCGGCGGGTCCGGGAACCAGGCGAACTGCTGCATCAGGCCGGACCGGATCTGGGTCTCGGCGTAGCTGATCCCGGCCGCGCTCACCCGGACCAGCAGCTGGCCCTCGCCCGGCTCCGGGTCCGGGACCTCGTCGACCTTGAGGACCTCGGGCGAACCGTACTCGTGGAACCGAACAGAACGCATGGGTGCGTCTCCTTGACTCAGCTGCCGTGAACTTCACCATAAGCGGACCGGCGGTCCGCTTGGTTGCGATAGCGTAGCCCCGGATCACCGCTGGATGTCAAGGGAGCTCATGTGGCCGTCAGGGAGCGCGCGGACGCCGCGCACAACCGGCGCAAGATCCTGGCCACAGCCCAGCAGTTGTTCCGGGACGGCGGCGTCGAGCACGTCTCGATGGAGGAGATCGCCGAGGCGGCCGGGGTCGGCAAGGGCACCCTGTTCCGGCGCTTCGGGAACCGCGAGGGCCTCATCGGCGCCCTGTTCGACCAGCTCACGGAGGACTGGCAGGACGGCGCGCTCGACCGGCTGGCCGACCCGGAGGTGCCCGCCCGGGAGCGCGTGCTGCGCTTCGTCGGCGAGCTCTTCGACGAGGTCGTGGTGCCCGGCGGCCCCCTGCTGCGCGCCCTGGAGAACGCCTCCCGCTCGCACGCCAACGTGGGCCGGTACCTGCTCTGGCACGACGCCCTCGCCCGGGCGATCGCCGAGGCGCGGCCGGACGTGGACGCCGGGTTCATGGCCCACGCCGTCCTGGGCGTGCCGCGCGCGGAGTTCGTCGACCTGCTGGTCGGCACCGGGATGACCATGGACGCCGTCCGCGCCGGGGTGCTGGCGCTCACCGACTCGGTGCTCACCGCCCCCGGCTGAGACCGCCGGCCGGGCCGGCGGGAACGCGGCCACCGCCCGCGTCACCAGGCCGGCGGGAACGCGTCCACCACCTGGCCGGAGACGTGCGAGGACTCGGCGGAGAGCAGGAAGCGGGCGAGCGGCAGGTTGTCCCGCACCGCCGGCAGCGCGGGGTACGGGGTCTCGCGCCCCAGGGCGTCCGCCTTGCGGGTGAGGAAGTCGCGGGAGAGCGCCGTCTCCGCGACGATGCCCAGCGCGTTGGCCCGCACGCCCGACCCGGTGAGCTCCTTGGCGAGCGTGCGCACGTAGTGCTCCAGCGCCGCCTTGGCCGAGGCGTACGCGCCGAGCATGTCGACCGGCACCCGGGCGCTGTGCGAGCCGAGGGCCAGCACGCTGCCCCGCCCGGCCGCGCGCATCGGCGGCACCGCGTAGCGCAGACAGCGGACGAACCCGAAGAACGTGGCGTCGAAGACCCGGTTCAGCTCGTCGGGGCCGACCTCCCAGCCGTACCCGACCGCCGAGGCGTCGCCCGCGCTGTAGACCAGGCCGTACGGGGCCGGCGAGACCTCCGCCACCTGGGCGAAGAACGCCGCGACGCTCTCCTCCTCGGTCACGTCGACCTGCCGGTACAGCAAGCCGCCACCGGACGGGCGGGCGCTGCGGGCGCCCGCGATCACCGTCCGGCCGGCGCCGGCGAGGTCCTCGGCCAGCGCGGCGCCGAAGCCGCTGCTCGCCCCGACTATGACGACTGCGGACTCTTCCACGTCAGACTCCCGGGCTGCGGTGGTGGTACCCCTGCGGCCATTTCCGTCGAACACGGCCGATCGCTATTCTGCCCACCGCTCCCGTTCCTTTCCGCGGGAAATAGGCCCGGTAGGGGTTGTTTAGGGGCTGCCGGTACCGCGACACCCCGGTTATGCTACTGTCCGCCGCCTTCCGCGCAGGATTTCCGGAAGTCCCGGCATTTCCTCGAATCACCCGTCCGAGCCCGCCGGGAGCAGGTTTCCGTGATATTCGACGACCTTTATCTGGACGGCATCGCCGCCGTCGTCCCGGACTTCGTCACCGTCGCCGACGCGGCCGCCCGGGGGCTCTGCGACGAGGAGCTGGCGACCGGGACGGACTGGCTCTCGGTGGCCGTCGCCGGTGACGTCTCCGCACCCGACATGGCCGCCCGGGCCGGGCGGGACGCGCTGGCGATGTCCCACCACGACGCGGCGGACATCGCCGTGCTGATGCACGCCAGCGCCGGGCACCAGGGCCCCGACATCTGGTCCCCGGCGCACTACGTCCAGCGGCACACCATCGGCGGGTACGGCCCCGCGCTGGAGGTCCGGCAGGGTTGCAGCGGCATGGTCGCCGCCCTGGAACTGGCCGGCTGCTACCTCACCGCCGCCCCGGACCGCGGCGCCGCCCTCGTCACCGCCTCCGACAACTGGGCGCATCCGCTCATGGACCGCTGGCGCGGCACCAAGTGGGCGCTGTTCGGGGACGCCGCCTCGGCCCTCGTCCTCTCCCGCCGGCAGGGCTTCGCCCGGGTGGTGAACGTCTGCGCCTCCTCGCTGCCGGACCTGGAGGAACTGAACCGCGGCGGGGAGGCGCTCTTCCCGCCCGGGGCCACCATCGGACACCGGGTCAGGCTGCGCGAGCGGGTCGAGGCGTTCCAGGGCGACCAGGCCGAGATGGCGAGGCTCATCGGGCAGGCCGAGGCCGGGCTGATCCGCCGCACGCTCGACGAGGCCGGTCTGAAGCCCGGCGACATCAGCCGGGTGACCCACCAGAGCGCCGGGCGCAGGAGCATCGTCGAGCACATCCTGGAGCCCTTCGACGGCGATCTGCGGCTCGGCATGTGGGAGTTCGGCCGCCGGCTCGGCCACACCGGCGCCAGCGACCAGGTCTGCGGCCTCTACCAGCTGCTCGCCGGGCGGGAGGTCCACCCGGGCGACCACGTCATGCTGCTGGGCACGGGTGTGGGCATGGCGTTCGCCTGCGCGATCGTGCAGGTCCTGGACGAACTGCCCGCCACGGCGGCCCCGATCCCGCTGCCCTGACGCCACCCGCCGGGAACGCCCGGGGGCCCGTCGTTCGACTGCCGCAGGCAGTGGTCGAACGACGGGCCCCCGCCGCGATCCGGCTCACCCCAGCTTCCTGCGCAGCTCGCTCCGGCCGGCCACCCGCAGCTTGCGGTAGGTACGGGTCAGGTGCTGTTCCACCGTGCTGACCGTGATCGACAGGGAGCGCGCGATCCGCTGGTTGGTCTCGCCCTGGGCGGCCAGCAGGGCCACCCGCTGCTCCGACGGGCTGAGCTGGTCCAGGAACCCCGCGTAGCGGTCCGTCACCTTGTAGCGGGCGACCCGGTGCGGGGCGGCGCCGGGCAGCTCGCCCCACTGCAGGGCCCGCAGCGAGGAGAGGAACCCGGGCCGCCCCGAGGTGTCCTGGAGGGTGGCGAACAGTTCCTCGCGCAGCTCCTGCCGGCGCCGGCCGCGGGCCGTCGCCCGGCCGAACACCCGGGACCGGTCGCCGGCCGGCACCGCCCGGTCCAGCTGGGAGTCGACCATGGTGAGCGCGTTGTCGTGGTCGCCGACGCCCAGGTAGGCCGCGGCGGCCGCGAGCCGCCAGGCGTAGAGGTCCGGGTCCAGCCCCCAGGACGCCAGCAGCCGGCCGCAGCTCATGAAGTCGGCCAGCGCGGACCGGTGCTCGCCGGCGGCGAGGTGGAAGTGCCCGCGGGCGTACAGGTAGCCGAGGCAGTGCCGGGTCTCGTACATCGGCGCGGGCACCGGGCGGCGCACCCACTCCTTCGCGGCGCCGGGCTCCGCGAGGTCGGTGTACCCGGCGACCAGGCAGGCCAGCGGCCCGCCGATCCAGGCACCCCGGCGCTGCGGCGGGACCATGTCCAGCACGGCCTCGGCGCGGGCCAGCCCGACCAGGACGTCGCCCCGGTGCAGCGAGGCCTCCGCGCGGGCCGCCAGCAGCCGGGGCGCCCAGGTGTCGGCGGCGAGCCGGACGGCGTCCGGCAGCACCGCGTCGCACCAGGAGATCGCCGCCTCCGGCCGGTTGCTGTGCACCAGGGCCGTGACCGCCGCGAGCACCGCCGAGGCGGTGTCCTCGCGGAAGGCGCAGGCGGAGAGCGCGGAGGCCGCGCCGTCCGCCGGATCCGGCAGGCCCGGGTCGCCGAGCAGCCGGCTCGCCAGGGCCCAGGCCGCCCGGTGCCGGACCGGGCCGCTGTCCTCCTCCCCGCCCGCACCGGCCGCCGGGCCGCCGGGCGGGACGCGCTCCGCGTCCGCGGCCACCGCACGCAGTAGGCTCGGGAACTCACAGGCGACGAGCAGCCGGTCGGCCGCCGCGTCGAGGCGCCGCTGGTCGTTCCGGGCGCCGCCGCCCGCGTCGCGCCGCCGCTCCAGCACCGCCAGCAGGTCCTTCGCCTGCCAGAGCAACTCGGGGGCCGTCTCGGGTCGTTCGACAAGATTCATCGGTGGTTCGCATCCCTCCGGGACCACGGGCCGCATGGTCCGGTCATGGCGCGGGCACGGCCGGAGCACAGGCTCGGCCCGGCGCGCAGGGGCAGGCATGGGTGACGTACGGGCGGGGGCGGGGTGCGGCACGGAGCCCGCCGTCCGGCGCGAAGGCGTCCGGAAGCGGCGGTCGTCCGGCGGTCGGCCCGCCGATCGGGGTGAAGGGACGAGGGAGGACGCTCCCAGGACGGCCCCAGGACGCCCCGGGACGGCGCCTCGGGTGCCGCGACGCGGACGTCGGGCCGCCGGGCCGGGCCACGGGTGGCCGGGAGCGGAAGGAAGGACGGCCGCGGACGGACCGGGCGGGCGCGGCCGACGGACGCCGGGCGCACGGGCACCGGGCCGAACGGGCCGAACGTGCCGGGCGGGCCTGCCGTGCGGTACCGGGCCGGTCAGGCCGGGCGGCGGCGCGCGGTCACGAGGCCTGCGGCCACGGCGGCGGGTTCGCGCCCGGGCGGCCGAACGGCCGGCCTTCCGCGGTGTCGGGCGGTCGTGAAGTCTCGGTCATGTGGCGGCCCCCGTCGTCACTGGTCCCTGTCTACCTCTACGGACGCTCATCATGGCCGATGCCGTCCTCCGGCCGTCCTCCGGCCGTCCCCGCGCGGTCCTCCCCCCGAGCCGGTGCGATCCGATCGTTCGGACGGAAACTCCGGGACCGTCCGGCGCGTTGGTCCGAGGGCCCGGCAGCCCGGCCGCACGCCCGCGCCGGCAGGCCCGAAGCGGGCCGGTGGTGTCCGAACCGGCCCCGCGCCCGTGCCGGAGCCGCGGCTGTCGACCGTGGAATATGGCATTCGAAGATCCGTTTGAATCCAAGTAGCATCGTGGCGAACAGCCCGCGACGGACTTGGTGACGGCGCGTCAGAACGGGGGAGGCTGAGTGAAATTCCGCATTCTCGGACCGCTGGAGGTCGGGGCGAACCACCGCAAGGTGCCCCTGGCGGGCCCCCGGCAACACCTGGTGCTCGCCCTCCTCCTGCTGAAGGCCAATCAGAGCGTGCCGCTCGGCGAGCTCGTCGACGCGCTCTGGGACGATCCGCCCCGGACGGCCGAGAAGCAGGTCCGCAACGCGGTCTCCATGCTGCGCGGCCTGCTCAAGTCCGCCGGGGTCACCACCCTGCCGACCGCCGTCGGCGCCACCGGCTACCGCCTCGACGTCCCCGACGACCAGCTCGACGCGGCCGCGTTCGCCCACGCGCTCGCGGCGGCCCGGCACCACGCCGCCGCCGGGCAGTTCGCCGCGGCGGTCGAGGAGTTCCGGGCCGGGCTCGCCCTGTGGCGCGGACCGGCCCTGGCCGGCCTGGACAACTCGGCCCTGCAGCCGCACACCTCGCGACTGGAGGAGCAGCGGCTCACCGCGATCGAGGAGTGCGTCGACCTCGAACTCGCGCAGGGCCACCACCAGGCCGTCGTCCCCGAGCTGACCGACTGGCTCAGCGCCCACCCGCTGCGCGAGCGGCTGGCCGGCCAGCTCATGCTCGCCCTCTACCTCTCCGGCCGCCAGTCGCACGCGCTCACCGTGTACGAGTCCACCCGGCGGCGGCTCGCGGACGCGCTCGGCCTCGAACCGGTCCCGGAGCTGCGCGAGTTACGCCAGCGCATCCTCACCAACGACGCGGCCCTCGGCCGCCCCCGGACCTTCACGTTCGCGCCGCCCGCCCCGCACAGCCTGCCCAAGGACATCAGCCACTTCACCGGGCGGGAGCAGGAGCTGCACACCCTCGCCGACCGGGTGACCGGCCACCACGACCAGGTGGCGCCCAGCAACGTCCTGCTCGCCGCCGTGGACGGCATGGCCGGGGTCGGCAAGACCTCGCTCGCCGTCCACCTGGCCCACCGGATGACCGGGCGCTACCCCGACGCCCAGCTCTACCTCGACCTGCACGCGCACTCCCCCGGCCTGGCCCCCCTCGATCCGGGGGCGGCACTGGAGAAGCTGCTGCGCTCGGTGGACGTCACGGGAGCCGCCGTCCCCGAGGACCTGGAGGAGCGGGCCGCGCTGTGGCGCACCAGGCTGGCCGGCCTGCGGGCGGTCCTCGTCCTGGACGACGCGGCCAGCTCCGCCCAGATCCGGCCGCTGCTGCCGGGGACGGCCGACTGCCTGATCCTGGTCACCAGCCGAAGCCGGCTCACCGACCTGGACGCCGCCGCGGTGCTCTCGCTGGACCCGCTCCCGCCGGCCGACGCGGGGCGCCTGCTCGACCGGATCGTGGGCGACCGGCGGGTGGCCGCCGAGCCCAAGGGCGTCGCCGAGCTGCTCCGGCTCTGCGGCTACCTGCCGCTGGCCATCCACGTCACGGCGGCCCGGCTGCGCCACCGGCCCGCCTGGACCGTCGCCTACCTCACCTCCCGGCTGCGCAGCCACCGGCGCCGGCTCGGCGAGCTGCAGACCGCCGAGAGCGGCATCGCCGCCGCCTTCGACCTCTCCTACCGCCGGCTCGGACCCGAACCGCGGCACCTCTTCCGCCTGCTGGGCGTGCTCCCGGGGACGGACTTCGACGCCGACGCGGCGGCGGCCGCCGCCGGGATCGACCGACGGGCCGCGGACCGCGTGCTGGAGGAACTGCTCGACGTGCACCTGGTCCAGCAGCCGCGCGAGGAGCAGTACCGGCTGCACCCGCTGCTCCGCGCCTACACGGTGCACCTGGCCGCCACCGAGGCCGGTGAGGCCGAGCGGCAGGCGGCGCTGACCCGGTTGTTCGACCACTACCGCCGCACCGCGGCGGTGGCCATGGACATCGTCTCCCCGCCGTGGCGGTGCGACCGCCCGCCGCTGCTCCTCCCCGGCGGGCCCGCGGCCTCGCCGGCCGGACTCGACCAGGCCACCGAGTGGTTGGAGGCGCAGTGGCCGAACCTGCTGTCGGCGGCGGAGACGGCCCGGCGCGGCTGGCCGGAGCAGAGCGCCGACCTGTTCTGCGTGCTGCGCCACTACCTGCACCTGCGCGGCCAGCACGCCGAGGCGCTCTCGTTGCACAGCCGCACCGTCGCCCTGGCCCGCGACACCGACGACCGGGAGCTGGAGAACCTCGCCCGGTACGGTCTGGGCCTGGCCAACCAGCGGCTCGGCCGCTACGACACCGCCCTCACGCACTTCCGCCAGGCCCTCGACGTCGCCCGCGAGCTCGGCGACCACGTGACGCACGCCCGCACGCTCAGCAACATGGGCCTGGTGCTCCACCGGCTCGGCCGCTACGAGAGCGCCCTCACGCACTTCGCCCAGGCCCTCGACCTGGCCCGCGACACCGGCACCCCGAGCGCGGAGTGCTACGCGCTGTGCGGTCTGGGCCTCGTCCACGAGCGCCTGGGCCGCTCGACCACCGCCGTCATCCACCTGCGCCAGGCCCTGGTGATCGCCCAGCGGATCGACGACCGCGACATCCAGGGCTACGCGCTGAGCAACCTCGGCCGGGTGCAGTGCGGCCCCGGCCACTACGAGCAGGCCTGCGACGACCTGCGCAGGGCCCTGGCCCTGGCCCGCGAGACCGGCGCCCGCGACCTCGAAGGCCACACCCTCTGCGGGCTCGGACTCGTGCACCAGCGCCTCGGCGACTTCGACACCGCCCTGACCCACCTCCACCAGGCGCTCGCGCTCGCCCGCGAGACCGGCACCCGCGACCTCGAAGGCCACGCGCTCTGCGGCCTCGGGCTCGTCCACGAACGCCTCGGCCACCACGCCCTCGCGCTGGCCCACCTGCACGAGGCGCTCGGCCTCGCCCGCGACACCAGCACCCGCGACCTCGAAGGCCACGCGCTCTGCGGCCTCGGGCTCGTCCACGAACGCCTCGGCGACCACGACACCGCCCTGACCCACCTCCACCAGGCGCTCGCGCTCGCCCGCGAGACCGGCACCCGCGACCTCGAAGGGCAGGCGCTCGGCGGGCTCGGCGAGGTCGCCTGCCGGCGGGGCGACCCGGCCGCGGCGCTGGACCTGCACGGCCGGGCCCTGGCCATCAGTCAGGAGACCGGCGACCGCCACCGCCAGGGCCGGGCGCACCGCGGCCTCGCCGCGGCCCACCGGGCGCTCGGCGCGCCGGACGCCGCCCATGAGCACGACCGGCTGGCCGACCAGCTCCAGCGGCACTCCGGCGGGTGGCGCCCGGCCGGGCCGGACCGACGGCGCGGCCCGGCCGAGCGCCCGGCCCCGAGGGACCTGGGGCGGGTCTGAGCGGGCCCGGGGCCGGTCCGACCGTTCGCGTCACATCGTCGCGCGGCGGGAACGGCCGGACCGGCGGACCTTAGGGAGTGCGTGGAAAGTCCCGCCGGGTCCGCGACGCAGCGTTGCGAACACCGCCCCTAGAGCGGGCGGACCGACAGTGCGTGGTGGAAGATGTCGCGCGGGTCCCGGGCGGCCTTGATCTGCTGCAGCCGCGCGTAGTTGTCCTTGTAGTAGATCGTCGACCAGGGGGCGGACGAGGTGTTCCAGGCCGGGTCGGCGAGGTCGACGTCGGGCCAGTTGACGTAGTTCCCGTCGGTGACGCCGTTGGGCACCGGCACGCCGCCGGTGGTCGCGTAGACGTCCCGGTAGAGCTCCCGGACCCACTGCAGCTGGCGGGTCTCGTCCGCGGCGTCGGACCAGTAGTTGGAGAAGGAGGCGAGCATCACCGAATCGCGGTGCGGCACCGCGGTCGTGGTCGGGGAGAAGGAGTTGACCTTCCCGCCGAAGGAGAAGAGGCCCATCAGACCGGAGGCGTACGGGTAGGAGGGGCTGGTCAGGTAGCGGTAGACGGTGCGCAGCTGGTCGGGGGTGTACCCCTTCTTGTGGTAGGCGCCCTTGGTCTTCGAGCGCAGCAGCAGGCTCGGGATGCCGAACACGCCGGCCACCTCGGAGGCGCTGGTGGTCGTGGTGTAGAGCCACGGCAGGTTGCCCGTGGTGCTCGCCGCCGGGGCCGCGGCGACGTTCCTCGTCATCGCGGCGGCGAAGTCGGTCAGCATCTGCTGGGTGCCGGTGACGGTCGGGTCGACCTGGGCCCGGACGATGACGCCGCCCTTGCCCTGGCGGATCGCGATGAGCGAGGCCCAGAGCTGGTTGGCGGCGGCGCCCGGTGCGCTGTTCTGCTCGTGCCAGGTGCCGAAGTTGGTGACGAGCGTGGTGAACGCCGCCTCGTCCAGCTGGGACCAGTCCCAGAACAGCGTGGTGATCATGATGCCGCCCGGGGTCGGGGGCAGCAGCTTGGTCGGATCGGTGCCGGTCGCGCCGGGCGAGCGCAGCCAGAACCGGGTGACGATGCCGAAGTTCCCGCCGCCGCCGCCCGCGTGGGCCCACCAGAGGTCCCGGTTGGGGTCGTTCGCCGAGGAGGTGGCGATCACCGAGCGGGCCATGCCGAAGGCGTCCACCACGACGACCTCGACGGCGTAGAGGTTGTCCGCGACCAGGCCGTAGAGGCGGGACAGCACGCCGTAGCCGCCCCCGGTGATGTGGCCGCCGACGCCGACGCTGGGGCAGGAGCCGCCGGGTATCGTCACGCCCCAGCCGAGGTCGAGGGTGCGGTAGACCTGCGAGAGGATCGCGCCGCCCTCGACCGCGAAGGCGTTCATCGTCGCGTCGAAGTACACCGCGCGCATCTCGGACAGGTCGATGACCACCCGGACGTCCGGGTCGTCGACGAAGTTCTCCAGGCAGTGGCCGCCGCCCCGCACGGTGACCCGCTTGCCCGCCGCCACGGCCTCGTTGACGGCCTGCACGACCTGGCTCGTGGAGCCGACCAGCTTCACCGCGTCGGGGTTGCCGGTGAAGCGGCGGTTGTACCCGCGCAGCAGCAGGTCCGGGTAGCGCCGGTCGCCGGGCGCGACACTGACCGGGCCGAAGCCCGGGGTCAGGAACGGCCACGACTGGTCGGCGCCGGCGTCCGGCACCGGCGCGGCCGCCGCGACCCCGCCGCCCACGACGAGATCCGTCGCGGCGATCCCGAGTCCGGCCGCCCCGAGTCCGGCCAATGTAAAGCGTCGACGAGACAACTCCGCCATGAAATCCCCCTGCTGGCACCAGCACGCATCCGAATGTCACGAGAAGGCCCGAAGTCGAATTCCGGCCACCTCGTTCGGCCAAATGATGCTACGTCCGGCGGACCCGTCAACCGGCCCCCTAAGAACCCCCTATCCCGCCCCCGCGAAGGCGTCCGGAACACCACCCTTCTGGGAGGCTGACCTCACGGTATGTCCGCGCGTGGCAAGAGAGTTGGATTGACATGACCACTTACCTCATCACCGTGCTGAGCAACGTGCACGAGGGTCGGGAGAAGGACTTCCACGACTGGTACGAGAACACCCACATTCCGGAGATTCTCGAAGTTCCGGGAGTTCTTTCGATCCGCCGGCTGGTGCTCAACGACGAACAGATCGGCGCCGACAAAGGGCACTCGCAGGCCCACTACCGCCATCTGACGCTGATCGAGATCGAGACCGACGACTTCGACGCCTCGCTCGCCGCCATCAGCACCCTGGACGGCAGCCGGGCCGAGGAGCTCCTGGTCCCGGGCCAGGTACTGGCCTCGCTGTACCGGGACCCGAAGGTGTACACCCGGCCCTGACCCGGCGCGGGGCCTCGGCGGGGGCGGGCGCCCCGCCCGGCCGGGTCCGCCCGCGCCGGCCGTGACCACCGCGCCCCGCCCCGCCCCGCCCCGCCGTGACACCCCACCGCGCCGTGACGCCTCCGGCGCGACGCCCTCGACGTGACGCCCCCGTCGAGCGGCCCGCCGACGCCCCGCGCGCACCCTCCCCCGCCCTCCCCCGCCCGCCGGCCGCCCGCCGGCCGGAGGCCGTCCGACGCCCGTGGGGCCCGCCTCCCCCGGGCTCCGCAGCGGCCGCGGACTCCGCCGGGGAGCGGGCTTGAGATGCCCTTGACACGTTTATAGGTCTATACCATGCTGCGAGCGGCGCCCCGGCGGCGGGGCGAACTCCGCTTCCGCAGCGGGACTTCGGCACAGGTGACAGCTTCATACGGGGGAGATCGTTGTGCTCGTGCATGTCCTGGGACCGCTTCGTGTCGACGTCGACGGAACCGCCGTGGCCCTCGGTGGCAGGCGGTCGCAGATCGTCCTGGCGACCCTCGCCCTGACCCCGAACTGGGTCGTGCCGCTCGACCGGCTGGTGGACACCGTCTGGGGCCCCGCGCCACCCGCCAGCGCCCGGACCCAGATCCGGATCTGCGTCTCCCAGCTGCGCCGGGCCTTCGCCGAGGCGGGTGCGCCGACCGTGATCGAGACCCATCCGAACGGGTACCGACTCCGGGTCGGCCCGGGCGAGTTGGACGCCTCGGCGTTCAACGAGGAGGTCGCCCGGGCCCGGCTGCTGGCCGCCCAGGGCGCGCCGGAGGAGGCCGTCACCGGCCTGCGCCGGGCCCTCGCCCGGTGGACCGGCCCGGCGATGGCCGGCCTCGCCTGCCCGCCCGTGGAGGCCTGGGCCCGCCGGCTGGAGGAGAGCCGGCTGCGCGCCGTCGAGGAGCGGATCCGGCTGGAGCTCGGGCTGGGCCGGCACCAGGACCTGGTCGGCGAGCTGGAGCAGCTGGTCTGCGCGCACCCGTTCCGCGAGCACCTGCACGGCCGGCTGATGCTCGCCCTGCACCGGTCGGGCCGCACGGCCGAGGCGCTGGCGGTGTACCGCAGGCTCCGGACCGCCCTGATCGAGGAGCTGGGCATCGAGCCGGGGCCCGAACTGCGTTCGCTGGAACGGGAGATCCTGCTCGGCGTGGCCGCGGCGCCGCCCCCCGGGGAGCCGGCGGTGCGGCGCCGGACCAGGGCGGGCGACGCCGTCCACTCCTCCTGGTGCCCGGTGTAGCCGCACCGCCGCGCGGGCCGGACGGGGGCTCAGCCCCGGTGGCGCCACCAGAACGAGCCCGGCTCGTAGTGGTCCCGGACGCCGAGGGCGCGCCAGAGCGGTTCGGCGATCCTCCGCAGCTCCGGGTCGGCGTGCACGAAGGCGTCGGGCAGCTCCAGGTCGAAGCGGTCCGGGGCGGCCGTCAGCAGGGCGGCGAGCAGGTACTGCTCGGAGTAGTGCCGCCAGCGCCAGGAGTACGGGTAGTCCGCGGGCAGCATGATGTCGTGGACGTGCACGATCACCCCGGGCTTGAGCCTGGGCAGCACCTCGAAGAAGAACACCGCCACGTCCGACCCCATGTGCAGCCGGTGCGAACCGTCGAAGAAGACGATGTCGCCGGGCTCCAGATCGGCGAAGACCCCGAGGTCCGCGTGTTGCAGCGGGGTGCGGATGACCTCGTCGCAGAGCCGGTCCACGGTGGCGCGCGGCGCGGGGTCGATCGAGGTGATCCGGGTCGCCAGCCCGAGGTCCTCGATCGCCCGGCGGGCGAACTTGGTGGAGTTGCCGGAGCCGATCTCCAGGTACCGGGCCGGGCGCTCCTCGGCCAGGAAGCCGTAGAGCGAGAGCGCGTCCAGCGGAGGCAGCCAACCGTTGTTCCAGTACGGGGTGGAGCCTGCGGCGGTGCCGCTCAGCGGGATCCCCCGGAGCAGCTCGGTCAGCTCCAGGAAGCCGGTCAGCCGCTGCGCGTAGCGCTCCCGGTTCTTCTCCACCAGGGCACGCACCTCGGTGAGTTCGGCGCGCGGCTCGGGGGTGACGACGTGGTCCCAGAAGAGCGGCTTGCGCAGCCCGAACGCCCAGAGCGTCAGGCCGTGCAGGACGGGCCGCTCCGCCAGCCAGTCGACCGGCCGGCGCAGCACGGGCAGCCGCTCCAGCAGTTCGACGCCGGAGGCGGTCCGGACGGCGGTCCGCAGATCCTTGAGCACCATCGTTGTTCCTTTCAGAGGGAGAGCCACAGGTCCTGCAGCCGGTGTTCGGAGATGCCGTCGGTCGGCCGGAAGTCGTAGCGGTGCACCCGGACCGGGCCGGCGGTGAAGCTCCAGTCCAGCCGCCAGAACGGGAAGGAGCGGTTGACCGCGCTGTCCCAGTCGAAGCCGGCCGGCGCGGAGAACTTCCAACTCAGCGGCAGGAAGTCGTTGTTGGCCCGGATCGCGTCGTCCGCCCGGTCGCGCAGGCCGTCCAGGTCGCGCATCGACGCGCTGGCGTTGAAGTCGCCCGACACGAGCACCTGGTGGGGGTTGCCGGCGAGGTCCCGCTCCAGGCCGCGGATCTCCGCCCGGCGCCAGTCGAACTTGCGCCGGAAGTAGGACTCGAAGTCGAAGTCCGAGAACGGGTCGAGGTCGGGCGCGAGCGGCACGGTGACGTGCACGTTGTAGACGCTGAACACCTTCGACCCGACCTGGAGGTCGGTGCGCAGCACCTTGTCCCGGGCGAAGACCGTGCCGAACGGGGCGTCCGGTGCCAGCTCGGCGCCGGTCCCGACGGCCGGCTGGGCGACGATCGGGTACCGGGAGACGGTGAGCAGCTCGCCCCGCCGGGCGATGTGGTAGCCGGGGAACTCGGCGGCCAGCCGCGCGTCGTCGTCCAGCCGCAGATAGCCGTCCTCGCCGCGGCCGGCCTGCCAGACCACGTGCTCCTGGAACAGGTAGACGTCCGCGTCCTGGCGGTGGACCAGGTCGTACAGCCGGTTCACATCGGTGGCGGCGGCCCAGTACTGGGTGTTGAAGGAGACCACGTGCAGGGCGCCGGGCGGCACCGGGCGCCCGCCGTGCCAGAGGGCGGGCCAGTTCAGCCCGGAGCCGGTGAGGAGGGCGAGCAGCAGCGGGGGCAGCGCGAGGGCGGCGGCCCAGCGGCGGCGCGGGCCGCAGGCGGCGGCACTGGCGGCCAGGAGCACCAGCGGGACCGCCACCAGGAACACCGGCGGGGTGGCGTCCAGCAGGATGGCCCAGTGCCAGCGGCCGCTGACCGACCGGCGCAGCACGGCGTAGCAGAGCCAGAGCCCGGCCAGGGCGATCAGGGCCCACCCGTACCAGGTGCGCAGCCGCCGGGCGATCCGGCGGGCCCGGCTCGGCGGGTCCGGGTCCGTCGCCCCCCGGTCGCCGTCGGCGCTCCCGCCGGCTCCGTCGTCGCGGTCCGGCGCGGCGGCCACGGCGTCCGCGGCGGCCACGGCGTACATCCGGCGGAACCGGCGGCTGACGGCGAACTGGGCCAGCCCGGCAACCAGTCCGGCCAGCACGACGGCGTTCACCAGCAGGTGCGCCAGGGTGAAGAAGGCCAGGAAGCCGAGCCCGCGCTCCTGCCGGACGAACCGGTACTGGCCGAGGTCGGTCAGCACGAAGCCGGCCACCGCCAGGGCCGTGACCAGCGCCGTCAGCGGCTGCCAGGCGATCAGCGGCAGGCTCGCCACCGCCAGCCCGGCCAGCGCCGAGGCGACCGCCCGGCCGGGGGTCTCCATCCCCTGCATCGCCCGGCCCCGGCCCAGGTAGAACGGCACCCGCAGCCGGCTGCGGACGAAGGCCTTCCGGAGCAGCGGCCGCATCCGGCTCTCGTCGGAGAGCCGGCCCCGGACCCGGGAGGTGAGCACCATCGGGTGGAGCGCGGCGAGCCGCTCGGCGTGGTCGATCTCCTCGGTCTGCCGGAGCGCGCCGTTGAACCAGCCGGCCTCCAGGAAGGCCGACCGGCGGACCGCCCCGAGCGCGTAGAAGCCGCCGCTGACCAGGCCCTCGGCGCTCTTGCGCCAGTAGTGGTACTGGAGGATCCGGTACTGCCCGACGGCGCCCTCGGGGAACAGCGGCTCCTTGTCGGGAACGCCGAACACCGCGCCGTACTCGGGGTGTTCGGTGAAGATCCGCACCGCCTCGGCGACGGCGTCCGGGTGCATGGTCAGATCGGCGTCCAGGAAGAAGAGGATCTCGCCGGCGGCGTGCCGGACGCCGAGGTTGCGCGAGCCGCCCGGGCCGCCGTTGCGCTCGGCCCGCACCAGGGTGACGGGGTGGGCGGCGGCCAGGTCGGCGGAGCCGTCGGTGCTGGCGTCGTCCACGACGATCACTTCGACGGCCGGGTAGCTCTGCTCCAGGATCGAGCGCAGACAGAGGTCGACGGTGCGGCTGTCGTTGTACATCGGGACGACCACCGACACGAGAGGTGGGGGTGTGGGCATGGGACCTCGTTCGGAGTTCGGGGTTCGGGGTTCGCACGTCGGGATCCGGCGGCCGCTGCCTGATGGCGCGTCAGAGCAGCTGGAAGGCGAGCAGCAGGCCGGCCCAGAGCGAGGAGTTGGTGAGCATCACGCCATCCCTCAGCAGGGTCCGGACGGGGTTGCCGCCCTCGCTCTGCACCACCACGATCTGCAGGTAGCGGAAGAGCGCGAGCAGGGCGCAGGGCGCGGTGAGCAGCGCCCCGGTCGCGTAGCCGGACTCGGTGCGCAGGAAGAGCAGATAGCCGACCACGGTCAGCCCGGAGCAGAGCACCAGGACGAGGTCCAGGAAGTGCGCCGAGTAGCCGACCAGGGCAGGCCGGTGGCCGCTGCCGGAGACGCCCAGTTCGTGCCGCCGCTTGCCCACGATCAGGACCAGGCAGAGCGTCAGCACGGTGAACACCAGCCAGGCGGCGACCGGGCGGCCGCCGGCGCCGTAGCCGCCGAACAGCCGCAGGACGAACCCGGTGGCGACGATGAACACGTCCAGCAGCGGCAGGTGCTTGAGCTTCCAGCTGTAGGCGGCGTTCACCACCAGGTAGAGCAGGACCGGCCAGACCGCGGCGGGCCGGGAGAGCAGCAGGACGGGGGCGAGCAGCCCGGCCAGCAGCAGGATCAGCGCCACGGCCGTGCGCCGACCCACCCGGCCGGCGGCCAGGGGGCGGTGGCGCTTGACCGGGTGGCGCCGGTCCCGTTCGATGTCGGCGATGTCGTTGACCACGTACACCAGCGACGAGGCGAGCACGAAGGCGCAGGTGGTGACGGCGACCCGGGCCACCATGCCCCAGTCCAGGTCGGCGCCGAGCAGGGAAAGCGGCACCACCAGGAGGTTCTTCGGCCACTGGCCCGGGCGGAGCAGCTCCAGCGATGCCGGCAGCCGGGAGGTGGGGCCGCGCCGGAGCGGCTCCGTCTGTTCACTCAGGAAGGTCATCGCGCACTCCCTCAGAAGAAGATCTTCACGGCGGACAACAGGCCCTGGCTCCACGGGTCCCGGCTGGTCCGGCCGGTCGGGCTGCCCGCCGGACGGTCGTGGCGGGCGGTGCGCCACCAGTCGTAGGTGCGCAGGATCGCGTCCCGGTTGGACAGCCTGGGCGCGAAGCCGAGCCGCTCCCCGGCCTTGTCGATGCTGACGTAGGAGTCCTCCATCAGCTTGTGCAACAGCCGCCCGTAGACCGGCGAGAGCCTGGCCTTCTGCAGGGTGCTCAGCACGGTCAGGGCGGGCCGGGCGGGCAGTGCGACGACCCGCTTGCCGTGGCCGGCCGCGTCCAGGACGGCCTGGAAGTCCTGACGCAGGGTGCCGAACTCGGCGGCCGCCAGGTTGTAGGTGTCGTTGGCGACGTCCTCGGGCGCGGTGAGCACGGTGACCACGGCGTCCACCAGGTCGTCGATGCCGAACATCTGGATCCGTACGTCGCCGCGGCCGAGCACGGGGAAGTTCCGGCCCTCCTCCGCCCACTCGAACAGCATCGAGAACAGGCCCATCCGGCCCGGGCCGACGAAGGTCTTGGGCCGCAGGATCGGCACGCACATCCCGGCGGCGCGGTGGCGCTCGGCGATCTCCTCGGCGGCGGCCTTGGCCCGGCTGTAGGTGTCGACCGGCTCGCGCGGGTACGTCTCCGGCGTCGGGACGACCTTGGGCAGGCCGTACACGGCGGTCGAGGAGATGTGCACCACCCGGGGGGTGCCGGCGGCGCGCGCGGCGGCGAACACGTTCTCGGTGCCGCCGACGATGATCGAGCGGATCTGCTCGTCCGGGTAGCTGGGCAGCGCGGCCGCCGCGTGGACCAGCACCTCGGCGCCGTCCAGCGCCCGGGCCATCACGGCCGGGTCGCGGATGTCGCCGACCACCGCCACGCCGGGGCCGGGCCGCAGGTCGACCCCGCGGACGTCCTTGCCGTCCGCGAGCAGCCGTTCGGCGAGCCGCGAGCCGAGCATGCCCGCGGCGCCGGTGATCGCGATCACCACTGGGACCCCACCTTCTGCTTGATGAAGCGCGTCACCAGGTGCCCGAGCCCCTTGCCGAGCACCTCGCCGAGCGCCTCGACCGTGCGCTCCACGTCGGCCGGGTCGGTGACCAGCGAGGGGCCGATGACCAGCGGGTTGAGCCCGTTGAGGGTGTAGTAGGCGAAGATGTCGTGGTCCTGGTACAGGGCGTTGATCACCGCGCAGGTGACCAGCTTGGTCTTGAACCTCGGGTCGCGGGCCATCCCGCCCGGCGCCAGCCTGGCGACCAGGTCGAGGATCTTCGGCCCGCCCTCGATGAAGACTCCCCAGAGCGCCCCGGCGCCCGTCACCCGGCCGACCGCCTCCGGGTACTCCTTGGCCAGCCGGGCCAGCCCGGGCTCCAGGACGGCGCCGATCGCCCGGGCCCGCGCCGGGTAGTCGTCCTCGATGGCGATGTTGACGGCCTCCAGCGCGGTGGCGCACTCCTCGCCGAAGCCGTAGTACGTCGTCGAGGTGGACTGCAGCAGCGCGTCGCCGAGGTTGTCGTAGGCCTTGCGGAAGACCGGTTCGCGGGCGACGAACGCCGAGATCGAGGACTTGCCGCCGCCGAAGGACTTGGATGTGGTGAGGACGTCCGGGATCAGGCCCGGGTAGCGCATGAAGTGGAACAGGGTGCCGGTCTTGCCCCAGCCGGTGTAGATCTCGTCGAAGATCAGCACGATCTTCTTCCGGGTGCACAGCTCGCGCAGCCCGCGCAGGAACTCCTCGGAGCAGGCCTGCACGGTGGAGGCGCTGAACGGCTCGATCAGGATCGCGTAGACGTCGTCCGGGTGGGCGTCGACGGCGCGGCGGACCGAGTCGAGGTCGTTGTAGGCGAAGGTGTCGATGCCCGGGATGGTGGGGAAGGCGAACTGGCTCTGGCCGGTCAGGCCGCCGGAGCCGAGCAGCTTGCCGTGGAAGGCGCAGTCGGCGCGCAGCACCGTCCCGCGCCTGCCGCCGTGGTACTTGTACGCCAGCTTGACGGCCCCTTCCACCGCCTCGGCGCCGGAGTTGGGCAGGAAGGACATCGAGAGGTCGCCGGGCAGCACCTCGGCCAGGTTGTGGCCGAGCGCGGCGAGGTAGGGCGAGAAGTACGTCTTGTGGACCTCCATCCGGCCGGCCCGGGCGAACCGCTCGCGGGCGGCCAGGATCCGCGGGTGGTTGTGGCCGTGGTTGAGCACGCCGACCCCGCCGGTGACGTCCAGGATCCGGCGGCCGTCGGTGAGGGTCAGATGGGCGCCCCGGGCCTCGGCGACCAGCTCCCGGCCGAAGCCGAAGGAGGTCATCAGCGAGACCTGGCTCTTGTTCACGTACCGCCGGTACAGGTCGTGCACCTCACGGACCTGGAACCGTTCGGCGTCGTCAAGGGTGTACACGGGCTTCCTCTCGCATCGGGGTGGACCTGAGCCGGGCCCAGGTCAGGACGACGGCCGAGCTTCCGAGCTCGGCCAGCACGCAGACGACCCGGCTGGCGATCGCCGCGGTGGCCGCGACGCCTCCGGGCAGCACGGTGGCGAGCGCGGCCGTGATGGTCAGCTCGCGCACCCCCCAGCCGTCCGGCACGATCACGGCCAGGCTGCTGACCACGGTGGCGAGCGCGAAGGCGCCGACCGCCGGGCCGAGCGAGGCCCCGGCCGACCCGCCCAACGCCAGGGCCAGGAACCAGAGGTGCAGTCCGGAGACCAGCCAGGAGGCGATCGCCAGCAGGACGGCCCGGCGGACGGCGGCGTCCGGCGGCGCCTCGACCGGCCGCCGCAGCAGCCGGGCCGCGGCCGCGACCGGCCGGGTGGCCAGGGCCGGGCGGACGACGCAGGCCAGGAAGGCCGCGGCCGGCAGGCAGAGCCAGACCCACTGCCCCGGCAGCGCGGCCGGCGCCGCCAGCAGCCCGACGCCCGCGCCGGTGAGGAGGGTCAGCGCCAGGCTGAGCAGGTAGGCGGAGGTCATCTGGGCGGCCGGCACCCCGGCCGCCCGGCCGTGCGTGACATGGGTGAGCACGCCCCAGACCCGGCCCGGCAGGTACTTGCTGAGCTGCCCGAGGAAGTAGATCCGGGCGGCGTGGACCCCCCGGACCGCGTGGTCGCCGGGGATCAGTACCCGCCAGGCGTGCACCGCGAGCACCAGGCCGGCCACGTTGGCGGCGAGCGAGGCGGCGAGCGGCGGCAGGGCGTCCGCCCGGGCGAACGCCCGTACGGCGACCGGGCCTTCGTGGCGGAGCAGCAGGCCGAGGCCGACCAGGGCGGCGAGCACGATCAGCGGGGTGAGCACCTTGCGCAGCCGGTCCAGCATCACCGGGCCGCCCCGGTTCCGGGTGCGGTGCCGGGCTCGGCCGCCGTCGCCGGGGCCGCCCCGGCGCCGTCGGCACGGTCCGGGAGCAGCATCCGGACCGTGCCGACGGCGGCGCCGCTCACCAGGGCGGTGATGACCAGGAAGTGGACGCCGGTGAAGAACGGCACGAAACCCGGGCCCCGGTGGCCCGCGACGAACCGCAGCAACCGGCCGTTGGCGGCGCAGAACCCGAGCGCCCCGAGGGCCGGCAGCACCGGGTACCAGGGCGCCAGCGGCAGGGTGGCCAGGGTGAGGGCGGCGGCGGCGACCGACGCCGGACTGTTGGCGGTCAGGTTGCGCCGTCCGCCCCGGCGCGCCGAGGCCAGTGCGGGCACCAGCACCAGCGCCCGCCGGAAGGTCTCGGCCAGCAGTGGCCGGAGCCGGTGCTCCTCGTCGTGCAGGGCGACCACCCGGTCGGTGAGGACGATCCGGTGGTGCGGCGCCAGTCGGTCGCTGAACTCCAGGTCCTCGGAGTCCCGCAGCCGCTCGTCGAAGCCGCCGAGGCGCTCGAAGACCTCGCGGCGCACGGCCGCCTGGGCGAAGAAGGCGGTCTCCACGACGCCCGCGCCGCGCACCCGCCACCAGTGCGCGTGCAGCACCCGGTAGCGCTCCACCGGACCGTCGTCGAACAGCGGATCCGGTGCGATCACTCCGTGTACGCAGCCGCACTCCGGGTCGGCCGCCAGGATTTCCAGCGCGTTGGCCACCGAATCGGGCGTCAGCGCCTCGTCGGAATCGAGGAAGAACAGAATGTCACCGGTCGCCGCGGCGATTCCGGCATTTCGCGCGGCGGACACTCCGCGGTTCGGAGTGCGCCGGATCAGGGTGCACGGATAGCCCTCGGCCACCTCGGCGGTCCGGTCGGTGGAGCCGTCGTCCACCACGATGACCTCGTGGACGGGGGCGGTCTGGGCGTACACCGAGTCGAGACAGGCACCCAGGGTACGAGCGGAGTTGTGGGCCGGTATGACGACCGATACGGAAAACGTCATGCCGCCATTTCAGGCGGGCCGCGTATCGGCCGGGTATCGTCTCGGTATTGGAATGCGGCCGGGTGAAATCCGGGGCGCCGCCGCCCTGCTACTCTCCGCGCCATGGATTCCGCTCGCCCGCGTTCGCTCGGGCCCCGGTCGCTGGTCGCCGTCACGGCCTGCTGGGGTGTTTTCCTCCTCCTCGACCGCCTGCTGAGCGGCCGCTGGTGGTTCTGGCTGATACCGGACCTCGCGCCGCCGCTGCTCTTCCTGGCGGTGCCGGTGCTGCTGCTGGCCCTGGCGGTGGTCACCCGGCCGTCGCGGCGGTGGCTCGTGCCGGTGGTGGTCGCCCTGCTGCTGGCCGGCCTGCCGCGCACCGGGCTCAACCCCGCGGCGCTGCTGCCCGGCCGGGACCGCGCGCCCGGCCCGGCGTTCACGGTGTTCTCCTGGAACACCGAGTACTGGGACACCACCGACGACCCGGACGCCTTCTACCGCTACCTCCGGAGCAGGGACGCGGACGTCTACCTGCTCCAGGAGTACCTGGCCTGGGTCCAGGAGACGCCGACCCGGATCGACCGGCTCGACCGGATCCGGCAGGAGTTCCCCGGCTACCGGGTGGCGGTGCTCGGCGAGTTGGTCACGCTCTCGCGGTTCCCGGTGCTCGCCACCCCGGCGGTCGGCGCGGCGCTGCCGGCCGGTACGCCGTGGGAGGTGACCTTCGCCAGGAAGAAGGTCCTCCGCACCGATGTGGACGTCCACGGCCGGGCGGTGTCCCTCTACAACGTGCACATCCCGGTCCAGGTGGACACCCGGCAGTCGGTGTTCGGCGGCGACTTCTACCGCACCGTCCGCGCGGCCGACGCCGCACGCCGGGAGCAGTACACGGCACTGGAGTCGGACGCCGCCGCCAACCACCACCCGCTGCTGATCGCCGGGGACTTCAACACCACCCCGGCGATGGGCGACCTGAGCGGCCTGCGCGCCCGCTTCCGCGACGCCCGCTCGGCCTCCGGGGACCTCTACCCGGGCAGTTGGGGCGGCCTGCTGGGCAGCGACCTGTGGCGGCTGGACTGGGCGTTCACCGACCGCCGGGTCGCGGTGGAGCGGTACTCCTTCGCGGACCAGCGGGGGATGTCGGACCACCGGGGGCAGCAGCTGCGTGTGGCGCTGCGGCCGTGACACCGGCCGGGCGGGACGGCCGCCCGGCCGTCAGTCCTTCGGCGCCGGGCCGGAACGGCTCAGGGTGAAGGTGAGGTTGGGCCGCTCGGCCTTCGGTGCGGAGATCCGCATCGTCGTGTAGTCGCCGCCGGTCAGACCGCCCAGGGTCACCGTCGCGGGGACGGCGGCCACGCCGCCGGCCGCGTTCTTCTCCCAGAGCCGGCCCGTGGCGGTGGGGCTCAGCCCGCCCCACGCCGTCCAGACCAGCCCGTCCAGCATCGACGCGCCCTTGTCGCAGGCCAGTTCCAGGGACTTCGGCGAGATGAGCGGCTGCCCGTCGCACCCGTAGACGGAGCCGGGTGCCTCGGACGGCTCCGGCGGCGTCCCGGGGGCCGAGGCGGACGGCACGGCGGCGGGCGGGGACGGGACCGCGGACGTGGCCGTCGGCGTCGGCGTGGGCGTGGCGGGCTCCGTGGGCCGGACCGACGGCGCGGCGGCGGACGGCGCGGCGGCCGTCCCGCTGCTCGAACAGCCGGCGACCGCGAGCAGCAGCGCGAGCGCTCCGACGGCGAGGCCCGCCGTACCGCGCCGCCGCCCCGCGGCCGTTCGTCTGGCCTGACCTGCCATGGTCCCCCCATTTGCCCGGTGCCGGTCGATCCGCACGTCCGGAAGTCCGCCCAGGCTACCGGTCCCTGAACCCCTGTCAGTACCCCGGGGGCGGAACGGCCGCCGCGGGGCCCGTGTCGAAATTCGCTTGCCCCGGCCGCGGGTCGGCGTTCCAATGTGGCCGGGCACCACGAGCCGTGGTGCCGGTGCGCGAGGAGGCGGCGGCGACCATGGAGATCCGTTCCACGACCGACGAGGACCACGACGTCTTCGTCGACACCCTGCTCGCCCCGTTCGGGCTCTTCCGGGAGACCACGGCCGAGGACGGCGGCGGGGCCTGGTGGTCGGCGCTCGAAATGGACCGCGGCCTGCTCGCCGTGTCGGACGACGGGAGGCCCGTCGGCACCGCCGGTGCGTACTCCTTCGAGCTCACCCTGCCCGGCGGGGCGCTCGTCCCGGTCCCCGGGGTGACGGCCGTCGGCGTCCTGCCCTCCCACCGGCGCCGGGGCGTGCTGACCGCGCTGATGCGCCACCAGCTCGCCGGGTTCCGGGCCCGCGGGGAGTTCCTCGCCGTCCTGCTCGCCTCCGAGGCCACGATCTACGGCAGGTTCGGCTACGGACCGGCGACGTACACGGCGCGGCTGACGGTGCCGCACCACCGGGCCGCCCTCGCCGCCCCCCGGGCCCGCCGGGCCGAGGCCGCCACGGCCGACGTGACCGCCCCGGACAGCGGCACGGTCGAGGTGCTGCGGCACGCCGACTGCGGCGAGCTCCTGGAGCAGGTCTACGACCGGTACCGCCGCACCCAGCCCGGCGCGCTGTCCCGGCCGCACCGCTGGTGGGCCCTGCGCGCCGGACAGCCCCCGATCGCGCCGACACCGCGCTACATCGCCCTGCACCGCGACGCCGACGGCGTCCCGGACGGGTACGCCTGCTATGCCAAGGACAAGCCCGACAGCCTGACGGTCGACGAGGTCATCGCCGCCGACGACCTCGTCTTCACCGCCCTGGCCCGCTTCGTCCTCGAACACGACCTGGTCGACCGGGTCGTCTTCAAGCACGTCCCGCCCGACCACCCGCTGCGCTGGCGGCTCACCGACTTCCGTGCCGGCGAGGTGCACCAGGACACCGACTGGCTCTGGGTGCGGCTGCTGGACGTGCCGCGGGCGCTGACCGCGCGCGGCTGGTGCGCGGACGGCGAGCTCGTCCTCGACGTCGAGGACCCGTTCCTCGGCGAGCACGACCGCTATCTGCTGACCGTGCGGAACGGCAGGGCCGACTGCGTCCCGACGGACCGGGAGCCCGACCTGTCCCTGGACGTCCGCGACCTGGGCTCGCTCTACCTCGGCGGCACCGCCCCGAGCACGCTCGTCCGGGCCGGCCACGTCCTCGCCCACCATCCGGGGGCGGCCGCCCGCGCCGACGCCCTCTTCCGGGGCGAGCGCTCCCCGCACTGCCTGCACTGGTTCTGACCGCGCGCCCGCCGGGCGGCCGTACCGCGAACGGCACGGCCACCCGGCGGCCCCGACTGCCCTACCGGCGCCGCCGGGTCCGGCCGGTGGTCAGCGCACGGCCGGTGGTCAGTGCACCGCCGGTGGTCAGAGCGCGGCCTCGTCGAGGCGCCGGCGCTGCTCGGCGGAGAGGGTGACGGCCAGGGCACCCAGCGCCTCGTCCAGTTGGGCGATCCTGCTGACGCCGACCAGCGGCACGATCTGCGGGTCGTGGTCCAGCAGCCAGCTGAGCGCGACCTGGTTCTTGGTCACCCCCAGCTCCTCGGCCACCGCGCCGAGCGCCGCCAGCCGCCTGGGCGTGCCCGGGTGGTCGTAGGCGGCCGGGATCTCGACGTCCTCGCGGGTGTAGCCGCCGGAGAGGATCGGGCTGTAGACCCAGAGCCGGATGTCCCCCTCGGAGCGTACGTAGTCCAGCAGTTCACCGGTCACGTGGACGTGGGCCGAGGAGGGCAGCGGGATGTCGAAGCGGGGCTGGAGGTAGGAGTAGCGGTACTGCATGTGGGTGTACCGGGCCCGGTCCCCCGCGAGCGCCCGGGCCCGCTCGACCCGCCAGACGGCGTGGTTGCTGGCCCCGACCTCGCCGGCCTTCCCGGCGGCCACCAGGTCGGCCAGGGTGTCGACCGTCTCGGCGAGCGGCACCGACCGGTCCTCGATGTGCGTCCAGTAGACCTCGACCCGGTCGGTGCCGAGCCGGCGCAGGCTGCCCTCCAGCGCCGTCCGGACGGCCTTGTCCGAGAGGCCCTCGGCGGTCTCCAGGCCGGTCCCCGGGACGGTCGGTCGGGCCCCGACCTTGGTGCTGATCACCACGCGGTCGCGGGCACCCCGGCTGGCCAGCCAGCGTCCGATCACCTCCTCGCTCTCGTCGCCGGTGGCGCCGTCCAGCCAGAACGCGTAGTTGTTCGCGGTGTCGAGCACGGTGCCGCCCGACTCCACGAAGTGGTCCAGGATCTCGAACGAAGTCCGCTCGTCGACGATCGTGCCGAAGCCCAAGGTGCCGAGGGCGATGGTGCGTTGTGGAATGGCCATAGGTCTTCCCCTCCCGTGTGGTCTGGACCATTCAAGTCGCATCCCGCCCCGCACGCAACAGAGCGCCACCGGATCACCACCCGCCGTCGGCGCGACCGTGGCCCACCCGCGCGACCGGACCGGCGGACGACCAGCTGCGCGGGCGACCGGCCTCAGACGGTCAACGGCTTGGCCCAGCGGGTCCACTGCGGCTGCGGCCGGTAGCCGGCCGTCCGCCAGGTGCGCTGCCCCTCGGCGTTGTCGTCGAGCACCATCGCGTCGGCCCGGCGGCCGCCGAGGGCGGTGAAGCGGTCCTCCGCCGCCGCCAGCAGGGCCGCGCCGATCCCCCGGCGGCGGTACCGCGGGTCGACGGCGAGGCGGTAGAGGTGACAGCGCCACCCGTCCCAGCCGGCGATCACGGTGCCGACGAGGGCCGCCGGATCGCCGGCCGGGGTGGCGACGATCAGGCACTCCGGGTCGCGCGCGAGCAGGGCCGCCACCCCGTCGGCGTCGTCCGTGATGCTCGTCCCCTTGGCGGCGCGCGCCCAGAGCGCGAGCAGGGCGGGGATCTCGTCGGGGGTGGCGGTGCGCAGCACGATGTCGGCGGTCATGCCGGTCTGTCTACCAGGACCTCCGGCCGCGCCGCCGGGAATTCCGCACCGCGGGACCGGCCCCGGCCCCGCCTCAGCGGGCCGGTGCGGCGAGCTCCCAGACGGTGGTGGTCTTGAGCGCGGCGTCCTCCAGGTCCGCCACCACCGGCACCCGGTACGCGGCCAGCTCCGTGAAGTGCCCGCGCGGCAGGTACGCCCGCCCCGGGTCGCCGACGATCACCACCGCGCCGCGCGCCCGGGCCCGCTCCAGGAAGGGCAGGAACCGCGCGGCCATCGCCCGCTCGTAGAAGACGTCCCCGGCCAGCACCACGTCGGCCGGAGCGCCGTCCCCGTCCAGCAGGTCCTCCACCGCGGCCGCCACCCGGACGCCGTTGGCCTCCGCGTTGAGGCCGATGGCCGCCACCGCGTACGCGTCGATCTCGGCGGCGCGCACCGACTCCGCCCCGCGCATCGCCGCCGCGATCGCCACCAGCCCGGACCCGGCCGCCAGGTCCAGCACCGTCCGCCCGGCCACCACCTCGGGGTGGTCGAGCACATAGCGCGCCACCCCGACCCCGCCCGCCCAGGCGAACGCCCAGAACGGCGGCGCCAGCCCCACCTCGCCGCGCGCCGACTCGGTGGTCTCCCAGAGTTCGATGGCGTCGTCGGCCATCCGCAGGCTGATCTCGGGGACGAAGGGCACGGGCGCCGGGCTGGTCGCGTTCCGCACGAACTCCCGGTCGGACAGTGCCGTCGCAGCCGGGCGAGCGTCGTGCGTCTCGTTCAACATGCCCGCAGCATAGAGGCTCCCCGACCGCCCGGAGCGCCACCGGAGCACGCTCCCCGACCGCCCGGCCGGCCCCGGGAGCGGGCCCGCGCGAGCGCCCCGGGACGCGAGGCAACCCCGGGTCACGCACCGCCACCCGATGCGTACCATTTCGATACCGAAGCCGGGATGAGCTGCGGAGATGCTCGCCCGCCGGCCCCGGGCCCGGGTAGCATCCGGCACGTGCCCTCCGGGCCCGGCGCAGGCTGCCCAGCGCTGCCGCGCCGCGTTCCGGGTGGCGGACTCTCGCGGGACATTCGGTGGTCTCCGCGCACTCGGCACCGCGCGCCAGAGCTGTCGCGCGAACGGCGAAGGGCAGCATCTTGGCGGATCGGCTCACCGGAGGAGACTCCTCGCTGCTGCGGCGCATCAATGCGGCGGTCACGCTTCGGGCGCTGCGGGCCGGCCACTCGGTGACCCTCACTCAGCTGGTCGGGGACACCGGGCTGTCCCGGCCCACGGTGGAGGGCGTGATCGAGGGCCTGGTCGAGACCGGCCTGGTCGCCGAGGTGGACCAGCCCCAGAACGGCGGCCAGCCGGGCGGCGGGCGGCGCGGGCGACCGGCCCGCTGGTTCCGGTTCCGCGCCGAGGCCGGACACATCCTCGGCGTCGAGATCGGCGTGCACGACCTGCGGGTCGTGCTGGCCGACCTCACCGGCCAGGTGGTGGGCAGTCACTTCCGCCCGATCGAGGAGACCCTGGACGCGGAGGAGCGGCTGAGCGCCGTCCGCACCGCGGTCGCGGAGGTGCTGCGCAAGGCCGGCGTCTCCCGCGACAACCTGTGGGCGGTCGGCGTCGGCACCCCCGGCATCGTCGACCGCGACGGCACCATCCAGCTCGGCACCGCCATGCCCGGCTGGACCGGCCTGGACCTGGGCGCCCGGCTCCGCCGGTCCTTCCGCTGCCCGGTCATGATCGAGAACGATGCCAACCTGGCCGCCATCGCCGAGCACTGGCAGGGCGCGGCGGTCGGCGCGGACGACGTCGTCTTCGTGATGGCCGGTCTGAGCCCGGGCGCCGGCTCGCTCATCAACGGCCGGCTGCACCGCGGGTACGGCGGCGCGGCCGGCGAGATCGGCGCGCTGCACCTGCTCGGCCAGGAGGTCACCCCCGAGCGGCTGCTCTCCACCACCGGCAAGCCGCTCAATCCGCTGGACGAGGCGGCCGTGGCCCGGGTGCTGAGGCTCGCCCGCGAGGGCGACGAGGTGGCGAAGGTCGCCATGGACCGCTTCCTGACCCGCCTGGTGCAGAGCGTGGCCGCCCTGGTGCTGGCGATCGACCCCCAACTGGTGGTCGTCGGCGGCTGGGCCGCCGGCCTCGACGGCGTGCTGGAGCCACTGCGCGAGCGCCTCGCCCAGTTCACCCTGCGCGCGCCCGAGGTGGCGCTGGCGGCGCTCGGCTCGGAGGTCGTCGCGATGGGTGCCCTGCGGGTGGCGCTGGACCAGGTGGAGGAGCAGCTCTTCGCCGTCGACCCGCCGACCGGCGCCGCCGCCCGGGCCTGAGACACCCGGACTTGGCTCCCGGGCGTGGCTCCCGGTCCTGGCACCTCGGCGTGACACCCGGCCCGGGTGCGGAGCCGGGCGGATCCGCACCCGGCGCCCAGGTCCGACCGGGGGCCGGCGTCGCCGGGAACGACTCAGGCCCGGCTGCCTGCGGGGGCGTCCGGGCCTGGGCCTGAGGGTGTGCGACAGGTGGTTCAGGAGGCGGTGCGCACCTCGGTGCCGGCGCTGACGGGGGTGACCTCCACCAGACCGGTCTCGCCGAAGGTGAGCTTGCAGGTGTCCGCGCGGTAGGTGGAGACGGCCAGCGCGACCAGCCGGCCGGCGGCCGCGTACTGGGTGGTCATCACCAGCACCGGCGAGCCCGGCGGGCGCTCCAGCAGGGCGGCCTGCTCGGCCTCGGCGACGCCCAGCTCGACCGAGCGGGACTCGCCGTCGACCTCCAGGCGCTCCAGCTGGCGCAGCACCGAGCGGGCCCGGTCGCTCTCGGCGCGGAAGCCGGGCAGGTGCGGCAGGGCGGAGGCCGGCACGTGCAGCGACTCGGTGGCGACGTTCTTGCCCTGGACCATCCGGACCCGGCGCACGGTGTGCACGGTGGCGCCCTCGGCGATGCCGAGGCCCTTGGCGAGCTGCGCGGTGGCGGGGGCGGTGGTGCAGTCGACGGTGCGCCAGGCCTGGCTGCGGGCGGTACCCGGCCAGCCCTCCTCGTGGCGGTTGACCGGAACGCCGACCCGGGGGGCGGCGATCAGGGTGCCGATGCCCCGGCGGCGGACCAGCCGGCCCTCCAGCTCCAGCTGGTCGAGCGCCTGGCGCAGGGTGGCCCGGGCGACGCCGAAGCGGGCCGAGAGCTCACGCTCGTTGGGGAGGACCTGCCCGGTGGA
Organism: Kitasatospora sp. NPDC028961; assembly: GCF_055564815.1. Taxonomy (NCBI): domain Bacteria; kingdom Bacillati; phylum Actinomycetota; class Actinomycetes; order Kitasatosporales; family Streptomycetaceae; genus Kitasatospora; species Kitasatospora sp. NPDC028961. The sequence continues at coordinate 158,466 of NZ_JBVHVO010000008.1, forward strand.
GAACTCCGTGTCGATCGCGCGGAGCAGCACCGTGCGCAGGTGCCAGTACTTCGGTTCCGGTACCGCCGTGAGCTGCCCTGTCGTTCCCACCGTGGCCTCCACCCTGCTCTGTCCGCCCTGCCGAAAGGAGGGCGGACCCGGCCCGCTGTCCGCTGTTGCGGCAGGTGGGAGAGCGGGCTTTATCCGTCCTTCTTTATTAAAGGTCTTTGCAGTAAGTGACCCTAGGGGCTGTGTCGGGAGATGGTCAAGACCAATGACGGCGGTTGGTGCCGATGTCGCGCGGATTCATGCCGCGTTCACGACAGGCCGACAAACGGACGGCGCCCCACCGCGTCGGGCGCCGGGCCGGGCACCGGGCTCGGTAGGCTGCCCGGGTGATCGTGGTGACGAGTGTGAACGTGAACGGAATCCGGGCGGCGGCCAAGAAGGGCTTCATCGAGTGGCTGGCGGCCACCGAGGCGGACGTGATCTGCCTGCAGGAGGTGCGCTCCGAGCCCGGGCAGCTGCCCGTGGAACTGCGCGACCTGGAGGGGTGGCACGCGGTCTGGGCACCGTCCTCCGCCAAGGGCCGCGCGGGAGTGGCCGTGCTGTCGCGGCAGCAGCCGGAGCGCACGGTGGTCGGATTCGAATCGGCGGAATTCGACAATTCGGGCAGGTATGTAGAAATCGACCTGCCGGGGCTCACCCTGGCCAGTCTCTATCTCCCCTCCGGTGAAGTCGGCACCGAACGCCAGGAGGAGAAGGAACGCTTCATGGCGGAGTTCCTGGTGCACCTCGGCAAACTCCGCACCCGCGCCGCCGCCGAGGGCCGTGAGGTCGTGGTGTGCGGCGACTGGAACATCGCCCACCGCCCCGAGGACCTCAAGAACTGGAAGGCCAACCAGAAGTCGGCCGGATTCCTCCCCGAGGAGCGCGCCTGGCTCACCCGGGTCTACGAGGAGGCCGGCTACGTCGACGTCGTCCGCCGCCTCCACCCCGACCGCACCGGCCCCTACTCCTGGTGGTCCTACCGCGGCCGCGCCTTCGACAACGACTCGGGCTGGAGGATCGACCTCATCGTGACGACCCCGGGCCTGGCGGAGAAGTGCGTCGAGGCCCGCGTCGAACGAGCGGCCACCCACGCCGAGCGGTGGAGCGACCACGCACCCGTCACCGCGGCGTTCGCCTTCGGCGACGACTGACCCGCGGAGACGGACGGCCGGCGGGTCCGCGTACCCGCCGGCCCGGCGCCGGCGCCGTGACCGCGCGGCCTCCTCAGGGGCCCGCCTCCGCGGCCGCCGGGCCGACCGGTCCGGCCCCGCTGTCGGCCGTGACGAGACGGGCGAGCTCGTCGCCGACCGGCGTGAGCTCGTAGTACACCGCCCGGCCGCTCCGCCGGGTGGTCACGACCCCGGCCTCGCGCAGCGCCGCCAGGTGGGCGGAGACCGTGCCGAGCGAGACACCGAGCACGACCGCCAGTTGGGACGGGGTCGCCGACATCCGCAACTCGGCGACGACACTGGCCCGGCCCCGGCCGAGCAGCCGGGCCACCCCGCCGTCTCCCCGCGAGTCCGCGGCCAGGGCGCCCTTGGCCGGGTACACGAACGCGATCCGCGAGGGCGACTCACAGGTCCACTGGCCGGACAGCCCGGTGTGCGGGACGAAGACGAGGCCGTCGCTCCCGATGTGGCGGTCGGCGTAGTTCTGCGTGGAGAACTGGATCGCGTCGTGACCGACCCACTGGACGCCGGGCGCCATGCCCTCCAGCGCGTGCCGCCACCCGCTGACCGCGATCACGCCCGCCCGGTGGCGGATGTCGCGTTCCATGACGGCCCGGCGCCGCTGCCAGTCCGGCTCCACGAACTGCGCCCAGAGGTCGGTGAAGACGTCCGCGGTGCGGCGGGTGATCCCGTCGACCTCGGCCCAGGCGATCCCGTCGCTGGTCCAGGCGAACCGCTGCGCCTCGGCGAGCATGGCGCGTGCCGCCGGGTCGTCGATCGCGCGCATGGCCGCCAGTTCGTCGGCCAGGCTGCCGGTGAGCCCCCCGGGCGGTGGAATGGCCACGAAGTCGGGCAGGTACTTGGTGGCCGTCACCAGCCGCAGCAGACCGCCGACGAACGGGCCCGCGGTCAGCCAGCGGCCGAACGCCTCGACGCGGGGGCCCGTGACCCTGCGGTCCCACGCCTGCCGCAGCAGGGTGATCTCGCTGAGCGTCTCGGCGAGCGGGGACACGGCGAACCGGCTCGCCTGCAACGCGTCCGGTCCGAAGCGCAAGAGGGTCACGGCGTGACAGCCTACGACGACCGCCGCGATCAAGGGAATCATGCGGCCCCGGGCCGGCTACCCGACGCGCCGCCCGCCGTACCGGCCGCCCTCGGCGATCCTGTTGTGGGCGAAGGTGTCCTCGCCGCTCACCAGCACGGCCGACCACTTCTCCAGGGAGATGGCACCGCCGTACTCCTCGATGTGATCCGTATCCGGGTAGATCCGCACCTTCGTCGGAACGTACCGACAGGCGAACCCCATCCGGTAGCTGTCCTCGGTGCTGTTCGGCAGCGAGGCGTGCATCAGCGTCGACCAGAAGATGACGCTCTGGCCCTTCTTCATCACCAGGGGGACGGCGTCCTCCTCGCTCGGCCGCCAGTCGGGATCGACCTGGAGCTGGCGGTAGTCGTACCCGAAGAACCCGCGCCTGACGCCGTTCTTGACCTCGGAGTTGATGCGCTGCGCGTCGTACTCCATGCGCCGCGTCTCGTCGTAGTTCCGCTCGTGCTGGGTGCCGGGAATGATCTGCAGGCAGCCGTTCTCACGGGTCGAGTCCGTGAAGGCGGTCCACACCGTGAGCGTGCCCGCCCCGAACTCGGTCTCGGACTCTCCGGGCCACAGCAGTTGGGGCTTGCCGCTGGCGTTCGCGAAGGTGTCCGCCTGGTGCCAGTCGGTGCCCTCGTCGCCGGGGTACTTGGGGAAGAACTCGGTGCGCCAGCAGAGCACGTCCGGGCCGAGGATGGACGTCACCCGGTCCACGATCTTCCGGTTCAGCACGTGCCGGGCCAGCACGTCGATGTCGAGGTGGCGGTCGTAGTTGACGATGTTCCCGGCCCCGCTGCCCGCGGCCTCGGGGTACGCGGCCCGCGACCGGTCCAGCGACTCGCGCTGGACCGTCCTCCAGATCCGGTCCATCTCGTCCTCGCCGTAGACGGTCACCGGTCCGAGGAAGCCGCTCCGGTGGAACGACGCCAACTCGTCGGGTGTGAGCGAGAAATCCGTGCGCTCGGAGCTGCTCATGTCCTTCCCCTCCATCGTCTCTACCGCTTCTCCGCCGGCTGCATCTTCGTCACGGCCACGTCGAGCGGCTCGGTGTAGGTCGTCCGGATGTCGAGGGCCACGCCGTAGGTCGCGCCGAGGAACCTGTTCAGCTTCGAGAACAACAGCGAGTAGCCGCCGACGTCGAGGAAGTTGTCCGAGGCCGAGATGGTCCCGTCGTTGAGTTCGCCGCGCAGCCAGTCGACGAGCGCCTCCGCGACGTCCGCGGGGTCCGCCGCGCCGGCCTTGCCGTTGTCCGCTGGGGTTTCCATGGACGCTCCGTCCTGTCGCTGCACTCCGTCACCTGCTGGGAATCGACCTCACCTGCTGGAGATCGACTCGGTCCTGACGCGGCTCAGCGTCGGAAGCACCTCACGGAACCGCAGGACGATGCCCTGGCAGTAGTTCGCGTTGTGCTCCAGACTGCGGCGCGCCATGTAGGGCACCTTCTGCCGGCCCCGGTGGTCGATCCGCACGGTCGTCCCGCCGGCGCCCTCGTCGTTCCCCACCGCCGGTGTCCCGCCGTCCTCGAACACCGCCACCAGCTCGGTCAGGCCCTGCGGCAGGCGCACCTGCACCGCGTAGTCGTCCACGGCCTCCGGCTCGACCTCCCGGAATCCGACGGATGGCAGCCGGAACGGCTCCCGGTAGACGTACGGCCGGACCAGCAGATCCATCTCGAATGCCGTGCGTGCCACCGGATCGGCCCACCACTCCTGGCCGCTCACGAAATCGAAGAGCAACCGGTCGAACTCGTCGCGGTGCGAACTCAGGATCATGTGGGCGGTGATACCGGTGTTCATGAGGTCATAGTTCGCGAGGTTCTCGATCGACCGGGAGATGAAGTCGCATATCTCGCCGTCGCCCTTCTTGAGGTATTCGGCGAACGAGGCGAAGAGGTCCCCGAAGGACACCACGCCCTGCCGGTCGAGGTACCTGGAGACCAGCAGCAGGCCCCGCATGTTGTACAGGCAGTGAATCGCGTAGTAGAGCCAGAACCCGTCCTCGCACTCACGACGGGAAACCCATTTGGTGGCGACCACCACGTCCGCCTCGGCGATCTCGCTGGGCGCGGACTCCACCTGGAGCCCGAACTCCTCCTGCCGGCCGAACATGGGGGTGTTGTTGAGGAGCAGCTGCGGATAGATGATGAGGGTGTCCGCATCGGACCGGCACAGTTTCGTGACGCCCTCCTTGAACGAGGCGTACGATTCCCCCGGGAGCGGCCAGATCAGCTCGACGTACGAGCTGATTCCCTTCTCGCGCAGCGTCCGCTGCAGACTGGTGTACGTCTCCTGCCGGATGTTCTGGCGCTCGACCATCTTGAGGGCTTCGGGGCTCAGGCTCTGCAGGGAGATCGGCTGGGCGGCCATCAGCCCGCCGCGCACGAAGATCTCCGTGATCTCGGCCATGCGGTCCGGCTTGTTCTTCGCCGCCGCCATGTTCACCATCAACGGGAATCCGGTCAGGTTCTTGCGTTCCACCAGGTACTCGCTCAGTTCGACGTCCCGCGGGGCGAGGCCCCAGTTGGCGTCGGCGATGAAGAGCCCGGCGAACCCGTGATCGGTGATCCAGTCGAGCTCGGCCTTGATGCGGTCCACCTCGAACTTGTGCACCTTGTCGTTGGTGGCGGCCCCCCAGTAGCAGAAGCTGCAACGGAACGGGCAGCCCCGGTTCGTCTCCATGATCGCGAAGCTGAATTCGTGCCCGTCGAAGACGCCGGTGAGGAACGGTGACGGGATCTCGGTCAGGCTCTTGACGCGCGGAGCCGCCTCCGTCGTCACCAGCTCGCCGGCCTCCCAGTACGACAGGCCGGGGACGAGGCTCAGGTCGGCCCGGTCGGCCGCCAGTTGGGTGAGCAGCCCGTGGACCGTCAGCTCTCCCTCGCCGTTGCAGACGTAGACCCGGTCGACGGGTTCGGGCAGGTAACGCAGGGCGTTCTTCATCACCTGGGGACCGCCGAGCAGGAAGTGCGCGTCGGGGCGCTTCGAGATCAGTTCACGCAGCAGCCACTGCACCAGCTTCGAGTTCCAGATGTAGCACCCGATGGCGTAGACGTCCGCTTCCCGGGAGAGGAGCTCGCCCAGGATGCGCCCACGGTCCATGGCGGCCGGGAACGAGGCGATCTCGAAGCGGTAGGAAGCCCTGAGCTTCGGGTCGTTCTGCGCGTACGCCTGCATGTATCCGGCGGCAAGCGGAAGCATGTTCTCGTAGGTCGGCAGGTCGACAAACACGACCGACTTCATCGTAGGACCTTTCGCTCGGCGTGCCTCGGGGTCGTTCCCTGTCTCCGCGCGGGCGCCCAGGCCGTGGGGCCGAAGGCCCGCCTGCCGCCCGGTCCGGGTCAGTCGCGCTCGGCGTGCGAGGCCGCGGGGACGTCCGCCGCCCGCTGGTCGACCCAGTGGGCGAGTTCGGAGAGCACCGGGCGCTCGATGAGGTCCCGAAGATTGATCTCGATGAGCCAGGTCCGCCGAATGTGGCCGACGGCCTTGGCCATCAGCAGGGAGTCACCGCCGATGGCGAAGAAGTCGTCCTCGCGACCCACTTCGGATATTCCCAGTACGGTACGCCAGATCTCTGCCAGCCTGGCTTCGGTCGGATTCAAGGTGTCCCTTTTCGCCGGAAGTCTCGCTGTCCACGGGCGGTCCGAGGGAACGCCTTGCCATGACCCTGTGTGGCACCAGGGGAAACCGCCCTGAGCGGTGCGACCTGCCGGAGTGCGGCGGATATGTCCATACCGGACATGCGCCGTGAACCCCCGCAACGCGCGCGTTCTCCTGAGCGGCAGTCGGCCGTGCGACAGCTGGAAACGCACCAATATGTTGCTCCGGTGATCAGAGTCCCCGGTCTTCACTTCGGTGTCAAGAGACGCCCACGGAGCAGAAATTGCCAGTTCTGTACTGGCGTACAAGTCCGGCGGCCGCCGAGATCGGTCCGGATTCGCCGCAATTCGGTGGTCCGCCGGGATCCGGAGCGGTGGCGGCAGTTCCGCTCACGATTCGTCGCGGACGTGGTTTCGTGGCTGGTGACGGGCCTTTCCGGTGGAGCGCCGGCGCCGCCGCCGACCGGTCCGGCGCAGAACGCGTCCGCGGTCGCGGACGGGCGCCGGCCGGACGACGGCGCATCGGGGGTCATGAGTTCCGGACAGGTCGGCGCCATGGGCCGGGCCGGTCCGGCAGCGCCGCCGGCGCGGCCTTCCCGTCGTCGGCTTCCCCCACCGCCGGGACACCGGGCGGTTGTTGCGACTGTTGTCGCAAGGATTCACCCGGCCCCCCACCGGGCTCGATATTGTCCGCGTGACAGATACCGTGACATCAGTTCCAACCCCGACGAAACGCCTCCTGAAGGGCCGGTTCGGCTGGTTCTTCGTGGGCCGGACCGTCGACCTGGCCGGCTCGTCCATGACCACCGTCGCGCTCGCCCTCTCCGTGCTCCAGGCATCCGGCAGGGCGGCCGATCTGGGCATCGTCCTGGCCGCCAACATGATCCCCACTCTCGTGCTCCTGCTCCTGGGCGGCGCGGTCGCCGACCGGGTGAGCCGGCGGACCGTGCTCCTCCTGTCCAACCTCTGCACCGCGGCCGTGATGACCACGATGGCCGTCCTGCTGATCACGGATCGCTACCACCTCGTCGCGTTCGTCGGCCTCGCCCTCGTCGGCGGCGTCGTGAACGCGTTCTCGCAGCCCGCGCTCCGCGGCATCGTGCCCGAACTCGTCGAGCGGCAGGACCTCCAGCGCGCCAACGCGCTCCTGGCCAGCAGCCAGAACACCGTGCGCATCATCGGTCCCATGCTCGCCAGCGTCCTGGTGGCCACGGTCGGCGGCGGGTGGGCCCTCGCGGCCGACGCGGCCTCCTACCTCCTGGCCGCCGCGGCCTTCACGCGCATCCCGGCAGAGAGCCGGCCGCCCGCGGCGCGCGAGCCGCTCTGGCACGACCTCCTCGACGGCTGGGCCACCTTCCGGTCGATGCGCTGGGTGGTGATCATGACCATCTCGTTCGCCCTGGTCAACGCCGCCAACGTCGGGCCGTGGAACGTGCTGGGGGCACAGGTGGTGTCGGGGAACGACGGCGCCATGGGCTGGGGCACCGTGCAGACCGTACGCGCGATCGGGCTCCTGGTGATGAGCGTCGTGGCCGTCAAGGTGGTCCTGCGCCGGCCGCTGCGTGACGGCGCGGTCTGGGGGACCCTGGCGGGCTTACCGCTGCTGGCGGTCGGTCTGACCGGGAACGCGTGGATCGTGTCGGCGGCCGCCTTCGTCGGTGGGCTCGGCCTCACCGTGGCGTCCATCGGCTGGGAGACGACGCTCCAGGCCGCCGTCCCCGCGGAGTCGTTGTCGCGGGTCGCGGCCTACGACGAGCTGCTGTCCTTCGTGGCGATCCCGCTCTCGCAGCTCGCCGTGGGGCCGCTCGCCGCGGCGTACGGGGCGCGGGAGGTCGTACTCGCCTGCGGAGTCGCCTACATCGCCCTGTGCCTGCTGCCGCTGCTGAGCCGGGAAGTCCGTGCCATGCGGGCGGAGGGACAGCCGGCGGCCCCGGCCTCGTAGCGTCCCGGACGCACGGGGACGAGTGGCCCGACCACCCGTCAACCGCCCTCCTGCGCGCGGACATCGACCCGCAGGAGGGCGCCCGGACGGTCCGGGGAGGATCCGGCGCCGCCGGACACCGCCTCGACCGACTCCTGTGTCACAGAGGCGGGTTCACCGCTTGACGGTGCCTTCGTGGAGCCGGTCGATCATCCGGTGGGTGGCGTCGAGCGGCGTCTCCGGATCGGCGGCTTCGTCGGAGTTCCTGGCGTTGCGGGCCGCGATCTCCTCGCCCCAGCTCTCCATGCCCGCGAACGGGATCGTCTCCTCCGCGACATAGGAGGGATACCGCCGGTAGCTGTTGATTCCGGCGACGGGCTCGCCCCGCACCAGGAGCGGATTCAGATAGAGGCCGTCGCTGGTGATCCTGGTGGTCGCCGGAATGTATCCGATGTCCAGCCCGCAGCGGCGGCGCGGCGAGGTGTTCGGCCCCGAGCAGTGCAGGATGTTCGGGTGGTGGATCTCGACGTCGCCCGGGTCGAGTTCGATGTCCACGACACCGTTGCGCTCCGACCACTCCCGCACCAGCTCCTCCTCGGAGACCGAGAACAGCATGTTCGGCGAGTCGACCGAGCGGACCGGCGCGTGGAGCGGCATGCGATGGCTGCCGGGGATGACCCGCAGACAGCCGTTCTCGGTGGTGCACCGGTCGACGGCCAGCCAGACGGTGAGTGCGCGCATCGGGTCGAGGTTCCAGTAGGAACCGTCCTGGTGCCAGAGCACCGGCTGGCCGTCCTGGGGGGGCTTGCAGATGTAGTGCGCCGTGAAGCACGCGACGTCCGGGCCGAGGAAGAATTCGGCGATATCCACCAGACGGGGGTCGGAGACGAGTCTCACCCAGAATGCGTCATTGCGTATCAGCGGATGGTGGAGATGTTCCGGGCGGAGGTCCGGATAGCGATCGGTGAGCCAGCCGACATGGGCCCTGATCTCCTCCAGCAAATCCTTCGGAATGACGTCGCGGATAATGCTGAAGCCCTGCTCCTCGTACTCCGCGCGGACGCTCTCTGGGACGTTCAATGCGACCCCCTAATCGCGACTTCCGTGGCCGCGCCAGTCTCGCACCAAGCCAGGGCGTGTACAAGCTCCCGACGGGTCCGGGCTGCGCGCAGAGCGCTTCCGGGCTTTCGCTTCGGGGTGACGCCACGGCACGGCCGGGGCATTCGCCGGGCCCGGCGATGAGGTCGTCGATCAACGTCGGGCCGGTGATGGATCTTCTTCGGCCGGGGGCGGCGACTACGGCGGGAGTTCGGGCGGTGACGCCGGCGGGGCCACCCGGCCCGTCCGCCGAACGATCCACGCACGCTTCGTCAATTTGTCATGGTGCGAGGACAGTTGGGCGGGAGTGTGACCGCGGCCGCGCGACCGTCATCGCGGCGGGATCGTGCCTGGTGACCGTAGCAGTGGGGGGCCGTATCACCATGTGATGGAAGGTCCGAGGGGGGGATAGGAGAACGGATGCCGGTCGACAACGAATCTCGGCCAGTATGAGGCCGGACAAGTCCCGTTCGCGTTCCCCCTTTCGTGTTCCTGACCGGCCAGCACAGCGGGGAGCGCGTGGCGGGCGTGACTGCGGTGACAGCCCGGAACTCGAGCAAAGCCGCTGGCACCAGGCTGGTGGAGTGTTCCGTGTGTTCTCCTGACCGGAATCATTCGTTGACCACTCGAACCGATCGTCATCGTGTGCGACTCTCCAACGGCGGGCGATCCGCCCGGTGGGGACACGGGGAACCGCTGACGGTGTCCGAGAACGCACCGAAGAGGAGCAGTATTGAACGACATCGCGCCGTTGGCCGAGCCGGAGCAGTCAGGACCCCTGCGACGGCCGGATCCGCTGCCGGTCTCCTCCGGCCAGTTCCGCCTCTGGTTCCTCGACCGGGTGCACGGCACCACGTCGACCCACCAGATCCCGCTCGTCCTGCGGCTCCACGGCGCCCTGGACCGGGCCGCGCTCGAAGCGGCCCTGACCGACGTCGTCCTGCGTCACGAGAGCCTGCGCACCGTGATCGTGCCCGTGGCGGGGGTGCCGGTCCAACGCGTGCTTGCGGACGCCCGCCCGGTCTTCGACACCCGCACCGTCGCACCCTCCGCCCTGGAGCGGGAGGTCGCCGCCGCGGCGGCGCACACCTTCGACCTCGCGACGGAGATACCCGTCCGCGCCGGCCTGTTCCGGATCGCCGCGGACGACCACGTCCTGGTGCTGACACTGCACCGCACGGCCTGCGACGGCGGGTCGATGGCCCCGCTCGGCCGCGATCTCACCCTGGCGTACGAGGCACGGTGCCGGGGCACCGCCCCGGTCTGGGCGAAGCCGCCCGTGCAGTACGCCGACCACGTGCTGCGGCAACTGCGGCGCCTCGGTGACGCGTCGGATCCGCACAGCCTCGCGGCGCGGCAACTGGCCTTCTGGCGGACGACGTTGTCAGGGCTGGGCGGCGAGATCGGGCTGCCGTTCGACCGCCCGCGTCCGGCGACGCCGAGTCGCGGCGAGGACTCGGTGCGCTTCGAGGTCTCCCCCGAGGAGCACGCACGGCTGGTCGAGCTGTCGCACCGTACCGGGACGACGATGTTCATGATCGTCCAGGCCGCGCTGGCCGTGCTCCTCAGCCGGCTCACCGGCGACGTGGACGTGCCGATCGGCACGCTCACCCCGGGGCGCCCCGACGAGGCGTCGGAAGGCGTCGTCGGACTCGTGGCGAACACGGTCGTGCTGCGCACCGGTCTCGCGGGAAACCCCACCTTCGCGGAGTTGCTCGACCGGGTTCGTGAGGTCGACCTGGCCGCCTTCGCGCACCAGGACGTGCCGTTCGAGCACGTCGTGCGGGCCGTCGATCCGGCACGGGTCCCGGGCCGGAACCCGCTGTGCCAGGTCCTCGTGACCGCCGGAGCCCGCGCGGTCGAGTGGCGGCCGGCCGGGCTGCGCACGACCGCGGACGTGCCCGACCTCGGAGCGCCCGGGTTCGGAGCGTCCGGGTTCGACCTGCACCTGAACGTCGACGCACGCCACGGGCCGGACGGGACGGCGGCAGGCCTCGTCTGCGACCTGCGGTTCGACACCGACCTGTTCGACCGCGCGAGCGCCGAGACGATCGCGGCCCGGCTGGTCCGCGTGCTCACGGCCATGGCGGCCGACGCCAACCGGACCATCGGCGCCGTCACCATCCTCTCCGCGACCGAGCTCTCGAACGTCCTCACCGCCTGGAACGACACGGCGAGGGACGTGGCGCAGAGCGCGCTGCCCGAACTGCTGGAGGCGCGGGCCGCCGCGACCCCGGACGCGGTGGCGGTGCGGTGCGGGGATTCGGCACTGACCTACGGCGAGCTGAACGCGCGGGCGAACCGGGTCGCCCGTCACCTGGCCGGCCGCGGCATCGGGCCGGAGTCGGTCGTCGCGTTGTCGATGGCCCGGTCGGTGGACCTGATCGTCGCGGTGTGGGGCACGCTGAAGGCCGGCGCGGCCTACTGTCCCGTCGATCCGGAGTACCCGCCGGAGCGGGTGGCGTTCATGCTCAAGGACAGCGATCCCCAACTCGTGCTGACCGGACCGGTCGACGAGCAGGGCATGGCCGACGGCAACCTGACGGACGCGGACCGGGTCACGCCGTTGCTGCCGGCCCACCCCTGCTACATGATCTACACCTCGGGGTCGACCGGGCTGCCGAAGGCGGTGGTGATGCCCGGCTCCGCCCTGGTGAACCTCATCAGGTGGTACGAGCGGGTGTCCGCGACGTCGGACGGCGCGGCCACCCACCGGATCGCCAACTTCTCGTCGATCAGCTTCGACGTGGCGCTGGTGGAGATCCTGATCGCCACGGTGCGCGGCGGCTGCGTCGAGCTCCCGGACGAGGAGACCCGCCGGGACCTCGACAAGCTGGTGACGTGGCTGGAGAAGAGCGAGGTCGACGAGGTCTTCGTGCCCAACCTCGTCCTCGCCGCGATCGTCGACATCAGTCAGGCCGCCGGGACCGAACTGCCCCGGTTGCGGCACGTGATCCAGGGCGGTGAGAGCCTGGCGCTGACCCCCGAACTGGCGGCGTTCCACCGCGCCGTGCCGGACCGCCGGCTGGCCAACTACTACGGCCCCACCGAAACCCATGTGGCCACCTCGTTCGCCCTGCCCGCCGACCCCGACGACTGGCCGGACGAGGCGCCGATCGGCCGACCGGTCGACAACATGCGGACCTACGTCCTCGACCGGTGGCTCCAGCCGGTACCGCCGGGCGTCGCCGGCGAGTTGTACATCGCGGGGGTGCAGCTGGCCCGCGGGTACCTCAACCGGCCCGGCCTCACCGCCGACCGGTACGTCGCCGATCCCTTCGGCCCGCCGGGCAGCCGGATGTACCGGACCGGGGACGTGGTGCGCTGGCGCGCCGACGGGCAGCTCGTGTTCATGGGCCGGGTGGACGACCAGCTGAAGGTCCGGGGCTTCCGCATCGAGCTCGGCGAGATCGAGGCCGTGCTGCGCGGCCACGACGAGGTGGTCCAGGTCGCCGTGCTCGCGGTCAACAAGCACACCCCGGCCACCCGCCTGGTCGCCTACGTCGTGCCCGCGACCGAGGCGCTGACGCCGACCGCCCTGCGTCGACACGCGGCCGAGTCGCTGCCGCTCCACATGGTGCCCACCGGATTCCGGATGGTCGAGGCCCTGCCGTTGACTCCCAACGGCAAGCTCGACCGGAAGGCGCTGCCGGCGCTGACCGAGGAGTCCGCCGGCCGGCCGCCGGCCGAAGGGGCGGAGCAGACCGTCTGCGACGTGTTCGCCGAGGTGCTGGGAGTGCCGGTGGCCGACGTCCACCAGAACTTCTTCGCACGGGGCGGCCATTCACTCGGCATGGTACGGGTCGCGCACGACATTCACGGGCGGCTCGGTGTCGACCTGCCGCTCCGTGACGTGTTCGAGCACCCGACGCCTGCCGGACTTGTGCAACTGCTCGCCGAACGGGGGTGACGTCCATGTCCTACAACCACTGAGACACCGCGGCGCTCGGTGCGGACCTGCCACGCGGGGCCGCGTCCGAGCACCCGCCACCTGCCCGGCTCGTGCCACTGCTCGCGGAACGGGGGTGACGTCCATGTCGTACAACCACTGAGACACGGCGGAGGACCGGTGAGCTACGCCCGGTCCCCGGGTCGAGTGATCCCGCAGTGAGAACAAGGAATTCGTGAAAGACACCGGACGCACGCCGCCCCGCGTCGAACGCGCGGCGGCGTGCGTTCTCCACCCCGATGACACGAAGGCGGAGCCTGGTGACCCCCACCCCGACCTACGATCCGCTGTCCCCGGCCATGCTCAGGGATCCCTATCCGACCTACACCAGGATGCTTGAGGAGCAGCCCGTCCACTGGCATGCCGGCATGCGCGCGTGGGTGGTCGTCCGGCACGCGGACTGCGTGCGCGTGCTCCGCGAGCACGCGACCTTCGCGCGGGACCCCAGCCGGGTCGGGGAGAAGATCCCGGACTTCCGCCAGAACGTGCAGATGATGGACCCGCCGGAGCAGAACCCGCTGCGCCAGCTCCTGGTGAGCGCGATGCGCTCGCAGGACAAGGACCGGCTGTTCCGCGAGGCGGTCGACTTCGTGCGCGGGCGACTGGCCGCCCAGCGGCCGGGCGAGCCGTTCGACCTGATGGCGGACGTGTCCGCGCCCTTCGCCCTGCACATCTCCGCGGCCCTGCTCGGCGTCCCCGAACCCGACGACGCGGACTACGCGGAGATCTCGCACGGCATCGCGCTCCGGATGGATTCGGGCCTCGCGCCGGAGAACATCCCGCAGGGAGATGCCGCGCGCAAGCGCCTGAACGACCTCGGCGAGAGCTGGTTCCCGCGCCCCGAGGGCGACAACGGCCTGATCGCGAACCTCATCCGGCGGGCGGACAAGGAGTTCTCCGGCAGCCACTACATCCGGAACTCGGCCGCCATGATGTTCAACGCCAGCTACGGGACGATCTTCGCCATGGTCGGCAACGCGGCACACCTGCTGGCGACCGTGCCCGACCTGCTGGCGGAGCTGTCCCGCCCGTCCCGCTCGGCGACCGGCGTCGACGAGCTGATCCGGTACGACGGGCCGGCGCAGGGAACCAGCAGGATCGCGGTCGCGGACACCCTGATCGAGGGCACCCGCATCGCGGCGGGCGACAACGTGGTGACGCTGCTCGCCGCCGCCAACCGCGACCCCCGGGTCTTCGCCGACCCGCAGGACATCGACCTGGACCGCCGGCCGAACCCGCACCTGGGCTTCGGCTCGGGGCCGCACGCCTGCTTCGGCTCCGAGTTCGGCAAGCTGAGCGTCACCGCGGTGATCAACGCGCTGAGCGACGAGGGCGTACGGCTGCGCCTCGCGGCGGAGCCCACCCGCCGCACCACCGCCACCGTGCGGAGCCTGGACACCCTTCCGGTGTACCTCGATCGCTGAGCAGCGCAGGCAGCACAGCGCAGGCAGCACAGCGCAGGCAGCGCAGGCAGCGCAGAGCAGCGCAGCGCCGGACAGACCAGCACCGCGCAGCACCGCGCAGCACCGGGCAGCGCGGACCGGAGCTGAGCAGACACATCCGTCGAACCGAGGGATCTGGTACAAGGTGAACGTCGTTCTTCTAGGTGCGGAACAAGAAGCGATCGAGGAGCTGGCCCGCCTCGGCCACACCGTCACGGTGCTGTACGTGGCGCACGACCGCGTGGTGATGGAGGCCTGCCGGGACCTGATCGCGCACCGCGCGTTCCTCCCCTCCTTCGACCGGCCGGAACTCGCCTGGGCCGCCCTGATCCACCTCGGTGTCGCCGACCAGGTCGACGTCGTCGTCTCGGGCCACGAGTTCGCGGTGACCACCGCCGCCATCCTGAACGACATCCTCGGGTGCCGGAAGCCGATGGACGCCCGGGTGGCGCTCGCCGGTCGCGACAAGCCGCTGCAGAAGACCCTCTGGCAGCGGCACGGCGTACCGACGGCGCGGTTCGTGGTGTTCCCCGAGCGGCCGACCTCGGTGGCCGGGTTCCGCGACGCGCTCGGCGAGCTCGCTCCCCCCTACATCGTCAAGCCGACGGCCGACGGCGGCGCCCATCTCGTCTTCCGGGCGGAAACCGCCGAGGAGTTGTTCGACCGGCTGACCGCCACACCGGAACTCGACGCGTTCATGGTGGAGGAGTGGCAGGCGGGGGACGAGTGGCACTTCGACGGCGTCGTCGTCGACGGCCGGATCGAGACCTTCATGGTGTCGCGCGACGTGAACCCGTGCATCGAGGCGAAGAACGGGAACCCGTTCCGTTCGATCGCCCTCCCACCCAAGGCGTACCCGGAACTTTACGAGGAGGCCCGTGCCTTCGCCGAACGCTGCCGGTCGGCGCTCGGCGGCCGCAACACCGTCTTCCACCTCGAAGTGTTCGGTGGCCCGGGCCGGTTCGTCGCCGGCGAGCTCGCCTGGCGCCCGGCCGGCGGCCTGGTCAGCATCAGCGCACAGCACACCGTCGGGGTCAGCCTGTGGGCGGCACACGCCCTCGTCCACATCGACGCGCCCGTGCCGGCGCCCGCGTTCGAACCCACCGGCGTCATGGGCTTCGTGTGCCTGCCGGTCAAGTCCGGTTTCCGCAACGGTGTGACGCAGGAGGACCTGGAGAGCCTGCCCGGGGTGCGTCACGTCCGGATGAAGGCGCCGGTGGGCGAGGTCATGAAGGAGCTCAAGACCACTTCGATCGCCGTCGCCTGGGCCCTCGTCGAGGGGGACGACGTCGATCACTGCGCGAAGCGCATGGACGAGGCCATCCGGCTGGTCACCGAGCTGCACGAGGCGAAGAGCCTGCCGTAGGCCGGCGCCATGACGACCGCTGCCCCGACCACCGCTGCCCCGACCACCGCTCGGCCGACCACCGCTGCCACGACCACCGCTGCCCCGGCGACCGCTCCGACGACCACCGCTCCGACCAGCCGAAAGTGTCAGGCGCCTTGAGTATTCACCTCAACCTGTTCATGCTGCTGCCCGGGCACCATGACTCCGCGTGGCTGCATCCCGGGTGCGACTCGGCCCGTGTCACCGACATCCACTACTACCTCGAACTCGCCCGACTCGCGGAACGAGGGCTGCTGGACTCCGTGTTCATCGCCGACGCGCTCTGGCACAAGCCGCGCAGCAACTACTGCGGCGGGCTCGAACCGCTCACCGTGTTGAGCGGCCTCGCCCTGGGCACCGAGCACATCGGACTGATCGCGACCGCGTCGACCTCGTACTACGAGCCGTTCCACCTCGCCCGGATGTTCTCCTCGCTCGACCACATCTCGGGCGGCCGCGTCGGCTGGAACATCGTCGTGTCCAACAGCGTCAACGAGGCCAGGAACTTCAACCGGCCGGCGATGCTCCCGCACCAGCAACGGTACGACCGCGCCGACGAGTTCCTGGCCGTCGCCCACCGGCTCTGGGAGTCGTGGGACGAGGACGCCGTGGTCCGCGACCGCGCCAACGGGCACTACACCGACCCGGACCGGATCCACCGGATCGACCACCAGGGGGAGTACTTCGCCGTCCGCGGGCCGCTCAACATCCAGCGCAGTCCCCAGTCCCGCCCGTTCCTGGTCCAGGCCGGCGCGTCGGAGGCGGGCAGGTCGTTCGCCGCCCGGCACGCCGACGCGGTGTTCACCGTGCAGGAGAACGTCCGCGACGGCGCGCGGTTCCGCACCGAGATGCGCCGCCGCGCCGCCGCGAACGGGCGAACGGTGAAGGTGCTGCCGGGGCTGATCCCGATCGTCGGTGCCACGCAGGCCGAGGCGGACGAGAAGAAGCGCGAACTCACCGGCCTGCAGGCCGTCGACTACGCCCTGGAACACATCTCGATGATGCTGAACGTGGACATCACCGACTGCGCCGTCGACGCGCCCTTCCCCGTGGAGCGCCTCCCCCCGGCCGACAGCATCCAGGGCAACCGCACCACCTACGAGCTGATCACCGGGATGGCCCGGCGGCCGGGCACCACCGTCGGCGACATCATCGCGCACCAGGGTTTCGGGCGAGGCCACCTGGTGGTCGCGGGCACCCCGGAGCGGATCGCGGACGTCATCGGGACCTGGGTCGGGGAGGGCGCGGCGGACGGGTTCAACCTCATGCCCGCGGTGTTCCCGGCCGGCCTCGCCGACTTCGTGGACGAGGTGGTGCCGTTGCTGCAGGAACGCGGGCTGTTCCGCACCAAGTACGACGAGACCCTGCTGCGGCGCCGCTATGAGTGAGCGGACCGAGCGGGACACCACGGCGGACGTGACCGCCCGGCTGCGGGCACACCTCGGGGCCGCCCTGCCGCCCGAGGCGGTTCCGACCCGGTTCGTGTTCGTCGACACGCTTCCGGTGCTGCCCAACGGGAAGACGGACCGGGCCGCGCTCGAACGGCTGGCCGCCGAGACGGCACCCGCGCCGTCGTCCCCGGAGACCGGGGCGGCGCCCGGCGGCGAACCGGCCGGCCACGAACCGATCGGCGACCTCGACTTCCTGCTGCGGCTGTTCACGGCGGAGCTGGCCCGGGCCGACCTCGATCCCGACGAGGACCTCACCCACCTGGGGGTGACGTCGCTGCTCCTGACGACGGCCTGCGCGGCGTGGACGGACCGCACGGGCAGGCGCGTCGACGGCCACCGGCTGCGCCGGAACCCCACGGTCCGCAACATCCTGGCCTTCTCCGCGCCGACCGGTGCGGACCGGGAGCACGACGAGGTCGTGGTCGAGGACCACCGCTTCGAGGTCCCGGTCGACCACGACGACCCGGCCGGCCCGTCGATCGAGCTGTTCGCCAGGACGGTGGTGCGCCGCGCCGCGGTGGACCGTGACCTGCCGTACCTGCTCTTCCTCCAGGGCGGCCCCGGCGGACAGTGCCCCGATCCGCGCACCAGGATCCCCGCCTGGCTGGACGCCGCCCTGGACCGGTACCGGGTGGTGCTGCTGGACCAGCGCGGCGGCGGCCGCAGCTCGCCGGTGACCGCCGCCACCATCGCGGGCATGACGCCGGCCGAGGCGCTGGAGCGGCTCCGGTGCTACCGCGCGGACGCCGTCGTCCGGGACGCGGAGTTCCTGCGCGAGCGGGTGCTGCGGGTCCCGGCCTGGACGCTGTTCGGGGAGAGCTACGGCGGCTCCATCGCCCTGACCTACCTCTCCCACTCCCCGGAGTGCGTCGACCGGGTGTTCATCTCCAGCGGGCTCCTGGGCCCGGTCAGCACGGCCGAGGACCTGCTGCGAGACACCTTGGTGATGAGCAGGAGGAAGAACGCCGAGTACTACCGGCGGTATCCCGGGGACGCGGGGCTCGTCGACCGGATCGTCGACCACCTCGGCGACCACGAGGTGCTGCTGCCGACGGGAGAGCGGCTGTCGCCCGAGCGGTTCCGGTTCCTCGGTCTGAAGTTCGGCTTCGCCGGCGGGATGGCCGCGGTCCACGACCTCCTCCAGGGCGCCTGGGACGGCGACCACCTCACCGAGGACTTCCTGGCCGCGGTGGCGGCGGCGACGTACCTGGTCGACTCCCCGCTCTTCTACCTGCAGGAGTACACCTACGGACACCCCGGACGCGCCACCGGGTGGGCCGCCGACCGGCTCTACGCGGACGAGCCGGCGTTCGCCGCCGGGGCCCGTCCGTTCCACTTCTACGGCGAGGTGTTCTTCCCGTGGATGTTCCGTCAGTTCGCGGCGCTGGCGCCGTTCGCCGAGGTGGCCGACGAACTCGCCCGGTACACCGGATGGACCAGTCTCTACGACCTCGACCAGTTGGGGAGGAACACCGTGCCCGTCTACGCCGTGGCAGCCGCGGACGACCTGTACTTCCCGGGGACGCAACAGGTCCGCACCGCGCGGCGGATCGGCTCCTGCTGGCTGATGCTCTCCTCGGACTACAGCCACGAGGGGCTGATGAACGACCGCGAAGGCGTGTCCCGGCTGCTCGCGTTCGGAGCGGCACGGTGACGCCCGCCCTGTTCGGCCGGGTCAGGGCGGTGGCGCTGGACCATCCGACGAGGCCCGCCGTGTCCGACCGGACGACCACGCTCACCTTCGCGGAACTGGCGCTGGCGGCCGAGGCCCTGGGACGCCGGCTCGTCGCCCGGGGGGCCGGGCCGGGCGACCGGGTCGGCGTCATGGTCGAGCGGGGCGCCGACCTGGTGGTGGCCCTGCTCGGCGTGTCCGCCGCCGGGGCCGCCTACGTCCCCCTCGATCCGGGCTATCCGGCCGAGCGCCGGCGGACCGTCGTCGAGGACGCCGACCTCGCGCTCCTCGTCACGGACGGCGGGGGGCGGGAGTTCGACGTCCACGCGGTCGAGGTCACGCCGCGCCGGGCCGAACCGGGCCTCGCCGAGATCGTGCTGCCCTCGCCCTCCCCCCAGGACCCCGCCTACGTCATCCACACGTCCGGGTCCACCGGTCGGCCCAAGGGCGTCGTGGTCACCCACGCCAACGTGGCCGCGCTGTTCGACGCGCTCGACACGGCCTACGGCAGCCCGTTCGACGACACCTTCCTCGCCGTGACGAGTGTCGCGTTCGACATCGCGGTCATGGAGCTGCTCTGGCCGCTCACCCGCGGCGGAGCCACCGTCGTGAGCCCGGCCAGGATGGTGGACCGACTCGACTCGCCCGGTGACGACGGCCTGCCTAGCCTGGTGCGGCGCTTTCGGCCGACGCTGTTCCAGGCGACCCCCTCGCTCCTGTCGGCGATCGCGTCGTCCGAGGAGGCCCTGCTGTCCCTGCGGCACCTGCGCGCGCTCCACGTCGGCGGTGAGGTGCTCCCGGTGGGACTCGCCCGGCGCCTGGTGACCGCCCTCCCGGGCGTCCGGGTCCACAACATGTACGGCCCGACGGAGGCGACGGTCTGGGCCGCCACGCACGAGGTGACACCGGAGGAGGCCCGGTCCACCGCGATCCCGATCGGGCGGCCCCTGCGCCACGCGTCCGTCCGGGTCGTCGGCGACGACGGCTCCGCGGTGGCACCGGGCGAGGTCGGCGAACTGTGGGTCGGCGGTCCCTGCGTCGCCGCGGGTTACTTCCGCCTGCCGGAGCAGACCGGGGAGCGGTTCGTCGAGGAGGCCGGTGCCGTGCCGCGGCGGTGGTACCGGACCGGCGACAGGGTGCGGACCCGACCGGACGGCGCGCTCGAATTCGTCGGCCGGTTCGACCGGCAGGTCAAGATCTCGGGCGTCCGGATCGAACTCGACGAGATCGAGTCGGTGCTGTCCGCCGCGCCGGACGTCCGGGCGGCCGCCGTCGTCGCGAAGCGGGGAGCGGACGGGAGGCACCAGCTCGTCGCCTACGTCCTGACCGACGCCGAGCCGGTCACGCCGACCGGGTCCGCCGACGGGTAGCGGTCCGTCCCACGGCGGCCGTGGCGCGGCCACGCCCGGCGGTGCCCCGGGCGGCGCCGCCCCGAAGCGCGCCGGTCCCGGCGGCCGGTCCGCTCCTGTCAGTCCGGATGGTTCCGGGTACTGCGGCGCGCGGCGCGCGGCTACCGTCCCAACCGCTCCACACCCGGCGGTCCGGACCGGCCGCCGTCACGCGCCCTCAGGAGGTCACCTTGACCGCGCACCACCTCACCCGCAGGAACACCCTCGCCTCCGGCGGCGTCCTCGGTCGCCGGCGCACGGCGTGAGGGGCGTTCCGGTGCTCCCCTCCCTCTCCCGCCGCACCGCGCGCCTGGCCCTGGCCGCGCTCGCCCTGCTGCTGCCGGTCGCGGTACCGGCCGCCCCCGCCGAGGCCGCCGGGTTCACGGCGTCCTGCCCGGCCTCCGGGTACATCTCCCAGGGCTACACCGAGGAGCACAACGGCATCGACATCGCCAACGACTACGGCACCCCGATCTACGCGGTCGGCGACGGCCGGGTGCTGGTCTCCGGCCCGGCGCAGGGCTACGGCCAGTGGATCCGCGTCCTGCACCCGGACGGGACGATCACCGAGTACGGCCACATGCGGGAGCGGGAGGTGGCCACCGGTGACCAGGTGACGGCCGGGCAACTGATCGCGCGGATGGGCAGCGAGGGCACCTCCAGCGGCCCGCACCTGCACCTGCGGGTCTGGGCCGACGCGAACGCGACCGTGCGCACCGACCCGGTCCCCTACCTCGCGGATCGCGGCATCGCCATGCCCTGCACCCCGGGCACCGGCCCCGGTCCGGCGCCGTTGGTGTACCCGGCGCAGTCCGGCCGGGTGGTGTCCGCGCGTTCGGCGGACGGCCGGCTGGAGGTCTTCGCCGCCGGCGCGAACGGCGTCTCGCACGCCTGGCAGACCGCCGTCAGCGGCGCCTGGTCGGAATGGGAGACCCTCGGCGGACCGAGCGGCGCCGAACTGGCCATCGCCCCCAACGCGGACGGCCGCCTGGAGGTGTTCGCCATCAACGGCACCACCTTCCAGCACCGCTACCAACTCCAGCCCTCCGGCAACTGGTCGAACTGGGAGGAGTTCGGCGGCGGCGGCCACGACATCGCCGTCGGCCCCAACCAGGACGGCCGCCTCGAAGTCTTCGCCTCCGGCCCCGTCGGCGTCTTCCACCGCTACCAGAACGCACCCAACAGCGGCTGGTCCGGCTGGGAACCCACCGGCGGCGGCCCCGCCGACAGCCAACTCGCCCTCGGCAAAGCCCCCGACGGCCGCCTCGAAGCCTTCGCCCTCAACGGCACCACCTTCCAACACCAATGGCAGACCGCCGTCAACGGCACCTGGTCCAGCTGGGACACCTTCGGCGACGGCGGCCACGACCTCACCGTCGACCACAACCAGGACGGCCGCCTCGAAGTCTTCGCCTCCGGCCCCGTCGGCGTCTTCCACCGCTACCAGACCGACCCCACCACCTGGTCCGGCTGGGAACCCACCGGCGGACCCGCCGACGCACAGCTCACCAGCCAGCCCACCGCGGACGGCCGCGTCGAGGTGTTCGCCATCAACGGCAGCACCGCGCAGCACACCTGGCAGTCCGGCCTGAACGCCCGGTACACCGCGTGGGACCGCTTCGGCGACGCCGGCACCGAGATCGTCGCGACCGCCAACGCCGACGGCCGCATCGAGGTCTTCGGCACCAGCGCCGCCGGCGTCCACCACCGCTGGCAGACCGGCTTCGCCACCTGGTCCGAATGGACCTGGCTGAACACCACCCCCGGCCCCGCCGTCACCTGAGGAGTCGTCACGTGATCAGCACGCAGCCCTGCCGCGTCCTGCTGGCCGCCCTCGTCTCGTTGGGCGTGGCGGCGGGCCTGATGGTCGGCGCCACACCCGCGCCGGCCGCCACCGGCAGCGATCTCTGTGCCGAGGTCGGCTACCGCGCGGGATTCCGGGGCGACGCCCTGGTGACCGCGATCGCCGTCGGCCTCGCCGAGTCCAGTTGCAACCCGCTGGCCTCCAACGTCCAGAACAACACCCCGCCGTCCACCGACCGCGGCCTGTGGGAGATCAACAGCTACTGGCACCCCGAGGTCGACGACGCCTGCGCCTACGACGCCCAGTGCAACGCCGACGCGGCCTTCAGGATCTCCAACGGCGGCACCGACTGGCAGCCCTGGTCGACCTACAACGCGCGGGTCCACCTGCGGTACCTGGGCGAGGCCCAGGCCGCCGCGGACCGGCTCGGCCACCACGGCCCCGGTCCGGCGCCGTTGGTGTACCCGGCGCAGTCCGGCCGGGTGGTGTCCGCGCGTTCGGCGGACGGCCGGCTGGAGGTCTTCGCCGCCGGCGCGAGCGGCGTCTCGCACGCCTGGCAGACCGCCGTCAGCGGCGCCTGGTCGGAATGGGAGACCCTCGGCGGACCGGGCGGCGCCGAACTGGCCATCGCCCCCAACGCGGACGGCCGCCTGGAGGTGTTCGCCATCAACGGCACCACCTTCCAGCACCGCTACCAACTCCAGCCCTCCGGCAACTGGTCCAACTGGGAGGAGTTCGGCGGCGGCGGCCACGACATCGCCGTCGGCCCCAACCAGGACGGCCGCCTCGAAGTCTTCGCCTCCGGCCCCGTCGGCATCTTCCACCGCTACCAGAACGCACCCAACAGCGGCTGGTCCGGCTGGGAACCCACCGGCGGCGGCCCCGCCGACAGCCAACTCGCCCTCGGCAAAGCCCCCGACGGCCGCCTCGAAGCCTTCGCCCTCAACGGCACCACCTTCCAACACCAATGGCAGACCGCCGTCAACGGCACCTGGTCCAGCTGGGACACCTTCGGCGACGGCGGCCACGACCTCACCGTCGACCACAACCAGGACGGCCGCCTCGAAGTCTTCGCCTCCGGCCCCGTCGGCATCTTCCACCGCTACCAGACCGACCCCACCACCTGGTCCGGCTGGGAACCCACCGGCGGACCCGCCGACGCACAGCTCACCAGCGAACGGTCGCCGGACGGCCGGGTGGAGGTGTTCGCCATCAACGGGAGTACGGCGGAACACCTCTGGCAGACCGGTGTCAACGCGCCCTACGGGCCGTGGACGGCCTTCGGCGGCGCCGGCACCGAGATCGTCGCGACCGCCAACGCCGACGGCCGCATCGAGGTCTTCGGCACCAGCGCCGCCGGCGTCCACCACCGCTGGCAGACCGGCTTCGCCACCTGGTCCGAATGGACCTGGCTGAACACCACCCCCGGCCCCGCCGTCACCTGAGGGGACAGGTGCCGCGGGCGGGAGCGCGAGCGCTCCCGCCCGCGAGCCGTCCACCCCCTCGACGACCACCCACCGCTCCCGGCCCGCCGCTCCCCGGCCCCGGCGCTTCCCGACCCTCCGTCACGTGGCCTGCGCCACCATACGGTTTATTGTCATGCGCAAGGAGGTAACGTTCGTCCGTCTGGCAATGGTCGGCATGCGAAACGGGGGAACGGTGAGCGGGATTCTCGTCCACCTGCCGGCGGGGAACGGCGACGACGCGGTGACCCTGCGGCTCGGTCCGGGAGAGCGGGCGCGCTTCGGCCGCGGCTCCGCCGGCACGCCGGTGGAGCTCCGGCTCGGCGACGAGACGGTCTCCCGGCTCGCCGGTGAGATCCACGCGACCGACGACCACTGGCAGTTGAGCAACCTCAGCAGCACCCACGCCTACCTGGTGGAGAACCCGGAGGGCGCCGGCGAGTACCTGCGGGTGCCGCCGCGGCGGATCGGCGCACCGATCCCGTTCGAGTTCGCCCGGGTGGTGCTGCCCTCGCGGCGTGAGACCCCGCTGTCCTTCCAGGTGTTCGCGCCCGACCACGTCTACCTGGACCCGCACGCCCGCGGCGGCGGCTCCTGGGAGAGCCGCACCATGACGGCGTACTCGCTGGACGAGACCGCCACCTACTTCCTGGTGCTGGTCGCGCTCTGCGAACCGTGGCTCCGCGACCGCTCCCCCGCGGCCGTGCCCACCACCCCCCAGGTGGTCGCCCGGCTGCGCGGCCACCCGGCCTGCGCCCGGCTCACCGCCCGCGCGGTCAGCTCGCACCTGGACTACCTCGCCGACGAGAAGCTCCGCGTCGACCTGCCCGACGACACCGACCGCTCGGACCGCCGCAGCGGCAAGCGCGAGGCCGTCGTCGGCGTGGCCCTGAAGTTCGGCATCGTTCGCGAGGAGCACCTCGCGCTCCTGCCGCGCCCCGAGACCGCCGAGCCGGCACGCTAGGGAGGGGCGCCGTGGTGCGCGACCAGGCCTTCGGCGGAGACGACGGGGAACTGCTGCGGCCCGGCCACCGGGTCGGCGACTGGACCGTCACCGGCGTCATCGGCGAGGGCGGCTGGGCGACCGTCTACGCCGCCCGCCGCACCGGGGACCCGGCCGGCCCGCCCGACTCCGACGACATCGACACCGGCACCGGCACCGGCACCGACGCCGACGCCGACGCCGACGCCGACGACACGGTCGCCCTCAAGGTGCTGCCGGTCGCCGGGCTCGCCCCCCGCCAGGCCCGCCAGGTCGCCGAAGCCGCCCGCCGGGAGGCCGAGTTGGCCCGGACCGCCCCGCACCCCCGGCTGATCCGGCTGCTCGACACCCTCACTCTGGCCGCCCCCGGCCACCCGGCGCTCGACGGTGCGATCGTCCTGGTCATGGAACGCGCCCGGGGCACCTTGCGCGACCTGCTCGCCACCGGCGTCGACGAGGCTCGGGGCGCCGGGATCGTCGCCGGCGTCTGCGAGGGCCTCGCCCATCTGCACCGCTCCGGCTGGGTCCACATGGACCTCAAGCCCGAGAACGTCCTGATCGGCCGGGACGGCGAGGTCCGCCTCTCCGACTTCGGCCTCGCCATCGAACTCACCGGCACCCACGGCCACTCGGCCCCCATGGGCACCCCCGACTACCTCCCGCCGGAACGCTGGAAGGAACCGCTCGGCGAACACGGCGTCAAGATCCGTACCACGGCGGACATCTGGGCGCTCGGCGTGGTGATCCACGAGGTGTTCGCCGCCGGGGTCCCGCCCTTCCCCGGCGCGACGCCGACCACCCGCAGCGCCGCCGCCCAGCAGTACGCCGAGGGCCGCGCCCCGCTGCGCCTGTCCCCCGCCGTCCCGCCGTTCTGGCGCGCCCTCGCTGCCGACTGCCTCGCCCCCACCCACGCCGCCCGTGCCCCGCACACCGCCGAGAGCCTGCTCGCCCGCGTCCGCGCCCACCGGTCCGGCCGCCGTCCGCGCCGCCCACGACCGCGCACCGCCCTGCTCGCCCTCGCCACCTGCGCCACGGCCGCCGTCACCGCCGCCGCCCTCTGGCCGCACCCGCGGCCGGCCGCGCACCCCTCCCAGATCCGGGTCTTCAACGCCGAACGCGGCTGCCAGGACCGCACCGACCGCGACCCCCAGTGCAGCCTGGGCCTGGCCGTCGACCCCCGGCACCCCTACACCGCCGAGAACGTCGTCCCCACCCGCGTCTGGCACGACGAAGTCCTCGACGTCGACTGCCAGCTCCCCACCGGCCTCCCCGTCATCGACGAGGAGGACCGCACCTCCACGCTCTGGTACCGCATCCGCCTCCCCGGACCCACCACCGGCTGGCTCCCGGCCGTCCGCACCAGGGACCGCCCCGCGCTCCTCCCCTGTCCCTGACCCGCCGGTCCGCCGATCCACCGATCCGCCGATCCGCCGATCCGCCGATCCGCCGATCCGCCGATCCGCCGGGGGCAGCACCCCGGATCGTTCCGGATTCCCGGCCGGCGCCGCTCCTTCTACCGTTTCGAGGGCGTCCGCCAGTCCGGCCGGCCCAGCGTCCAGGGAGCAGCGATGCCGACCACCGCCACCACCCGCCGGCCGAGCTCCGCCGTCCTCGGGCACGAGGAGCGCGAGGTGCTCCACGCGGTCGGCTGCGGCCTGCGGGACGACGAGATCGCCGCCGCCCTGGCCGTCTCCGAGGCAGCCGTGGCCGGGCGCATCGCGCGGATCCTCGGGAAGCTCGGGCTGCGCGACCGGGCCGCCGCCATCGTCCACGCCTTCGACTGCGGACTGGTCGCCCCGGGCCGCGGCCCCCGCCCGCCGGTGGCGGGCCCGGTGCCACGGAACTCCGCCGGGCGGGCGGCCGGAGCGAAGGTGCAGATCTCCGTGCTCGGGCCGCTGCGGGCCCGGTACGACGGGCGGTCCCTGGACCTGGGGCACCTGCGCCAGCAGGCCGTCCTGGCGGCGCTGGCGCTGCGCGGCGGGCGGACGGTCAGTCAGCAGGAGCTGCTCGACGGCGTGTGGGGGTCGGAGCCGCCGTTCTCGAACGTGGTGCCGGTCCATGTCTACCGGTTGCGCAAGACCCTGCGCGTCGGGGGCGGCCCGGACACGGTGATCGAGCACGACCGGTGCGGCTACCGCCTCGCCCCCGGCGCCGCCGAGGTGGACCTGGCGCGGATGGAGGGCCTGGTCACCGAGGCCGGGACGGCCCATCGGGCGGGTGACCGGGCCGAGGCGGTCCGGCTCTGTTCCCAGGCGCTGGACCTGTTCCGCGGGGAGCTGCTGGCCGGCCTGCCGGGCCCGCTCGCCGAACTGGAGCGGCTGCGCCTCACCGAGCGCAGGATCACCGTCGCGCAGCGGAAGTTGGAGTGGCAGCTGCGGCTGGGCCGGCACTGCGAGGCGATCGCCGAGCTGTTCGCGCTGTCCGCGGAGCACCCCCTGAACGAGCTGGTGGCCGCGATGCTGATGCGCGCGCTGTACGGGAGCGGCCGGCAGGCCGACGCCCTGGCCGTGTTCGACCGCGCCCGCCGCCGGCTGGCCGGCGACCTGGGGGTGCCGCCGAGCCGGATGCTGCGCCGGACGTTCCAGATGGTCCTGCGCGGGGACGAGGCCGGTCTCGGCCTCACCAGGCGCTGAGCCCGGTGGGCCGTCGGCCCCCGGTGGCCGGGGAGTCCCGGCCACCGGGGGCCGACGGAGGGCCCGCGCGAGCGCCCCTCGGCTACCAGGGGTACCAGGCGCCGTTGTACCACTGCTCGCTGGCGCTGTCGTTGTGATGGTCCATGTTGAAGTCTTCGGGGTAGTTCTTGACGTGGTTGTTCGGGTAGGTCCAGATGCCGGCGGACTCGTCGCAGACGTAGTCCCAGTGGCAGATCGTCTTGACGGGCACGTTGCCGAAGTTCCGGTCGGCACCGGCGAGCGGCGGGCCGATCAGGCCGCCGAAGGGCACGGCGCCGCCGTTGGCACCGGGCGGGCCCTGGCGCTTGGGGTCGGCGACGAGGATGGCGTTGACGTTGTCGAACGTGTTCCAGTTCTCGCTCACCCAGGTGTGCACCACGCCGGCTCCCAGCGAGTACCCGGCCATCTTGACGTGCTGGCCCGGACACGCGGCGCGCTGGTCGCGGACCAGCCGGTTCAGCTCGTTGACGCCCGCCCGGGCGCTCGCACCGTTGGGGATCTGGGTGGGATACCCGACGTGCTGCTGGATGTTGCCGTAGAACCCGTCGTTGTTCCACGAGCTGCCGGTGCCCCCGACAACGATCGTGTAGGTGCCCTCGCACGGGGCGGTCACCCGCGTGGTGGCCGCCTGTGCCGTGGCGCCCTGTGCCGCCGTGAGCCCGACGGTCAGCAGGATTCCGGCCGACGCGGCCGCGATCCTTCGTGCTCGCATTCGATCCTCCTACGCAGTTGGCGCCGACGCGTCCGCACTCCGGTGCGGTCCGCGGTCGGCCCAGGTCACCGGACCACCGTGGCAGCGACCGATGACATCCCGATGACGCCCCCGGTCACCGGGCGGCCACGGCCCGCGACGCGGCGGTCACGGCCCGGTGCCGTGGTGTCCGAAGCGGGATTCCGCACCCGCTTCCGCTCCGCCGACCGGGGTAAAGTCCTACGTTGTCGAGAGTTCCCTCCTGCAGGCGGGGCGAGCGGAGGTACGCATCGTGTCGGACGAGGGTCAGCTGGTCGGCGGGCGGTACCGGCTGGTCGAACACATCGGGGCCGGCGGCATGGGCACGGTCTGGCGGGCCGAGGACGAGGTGCTCGGCCGGGACGTGGCGCTGAAGAAGCTGCACCCGCGCCACCACCTCGCCGACGACGAGCTGGCCACCCTGCTGGAACGGACCCGTCGCGAGGCGCGCAGCGCCGCCCGGATCAGCCAGCCCAACGTGGTCGTCGTGCACGATGTCGTCGACGACGACGGACTGCCCTGCGTGATCATGGAGTACGTCCCGTCCAGGACGCTGGGCGAGGTGGTGAAGGAGAGCGGACCGGTCCCGGTGCACGAGGCCGTGCGGATCGGCCGCGGCGTGGTCGCGGCGCTGCTGGCGGCGCACGCGGTCGGCGTGCTGCACCGCGACGTCAAACCCGGCAACGTGCTGCTCGGCTTCGACGGCCGCGTCGTCCTGTCGGACTTCGGCATCGCCACCACCTCCGGCAGCTCCACGCTGACCAGGACGGGCGAGCTGGTCGGCTCGATCGACTACCTCGCGCCGGAGCTGGTCAGGGGCGGCAGCCCGAGCCCCGCCTCCGACCTGTGGGCGCTGGGCGCCACGCTCTACCAGGCCGCCGAGGGCCGGCCGCCGTTCCGCCGGGAGACGGCCATCGAGACGGCGTACGCGGTCGTCACCGACCCGCTCGCACCGCCGGTCCGCGCCGGGGCGCTGACCCCGGTGATCGAAGGGCTGCTGCGCAAGGACCCGGCCGACCGGCCCTCCGCACGGGAGACGGAGCGGCTGCTCCGGGCGCTGTCGGCGGACACCGGGACGGTGCCCGCGGAGCTCGCCGGGCCCGCTCCGGCGGCGCCCGAGCGGCGGACCGGCACCACGGTGGAGTCCGTCGTCCACGAGGATGCCCCGAACGGCCGCCCCGGGGCCGCGGCGGACACCGCCCCCCGACGCGGCCGGCGTCGCACCGCCGGCTGGCTCGCCGCCGGTGTGCTGGTGGTCGCCGCGGGCGCGGTGGCCGTCCCGGCCCTGGACACCTGGAGCGCCGGGAGGACCCGCGCCGCGGCCGACGGCACGGCCGGGTCGAGCCCCTCGGCCGCACCGTCGGCCGCGCCCGCCCCCGAGGGCTACGTCCTGGTCCGGGAGAAGGGGATCGGCGTCTCCTTCCCCGTCCCCGACGGCTGGACCCGCAAGTCCCTCCCGGACGACGACGAGGCCGCGGGGATCAACTACGTCGACCCGGCCGGGCTGGTCAGCCTGCGGATCAACATGATCACCAGCGGGAACGCCGACCCCGTCCGACACCTCCAGGACGACGAGGCCGCCTCCGTGGCCGCGGGGAGGCTGCCCGGCTACCAGCAGCTGCAGCTGCGGAGCACCACGTACCAGGGCCTGCCCGCGGCGCTGTGGGACTTCACCTTCAAGGGCAGGGCCCGCGACTTCCGCGCCTGCTCGCTGGCCTTCGACGACCACGGGGTCGGGCGCATGGTCTACCTCTCCGCCCCGAGCGCCGACTGGGCCCGCAACAAGTCGGTCTTCGAGCAGGTGACCGCGGGGCTGCGCTTGCTCGACGGGTGACCCGCGGGTCGGTCCGGCCTAACCCTCCGCGATCGAGATGCCCTCCTCCGAGCTGGTGATCGTGTACGTGGCGCCGTCGAACACCAGACCGGAGAGTGTCCCGCAGAACCCGCGCGCGACCGAGGCGTCACGGATCAGCGGGACGCCGTTGTCCGGGGCGAAGCCGAACAGGTCGGTGATGACGACCTCGGCGAACTTCCCGGCGCCGACGAGGTTGAAGGTCATCACGTCACCGGCGTTCACGGCGGTCAGCACGGACCCGCCGGGCCGGCCGTCCACCACCGCGTCGAGCTCCACCAGCTGGCCGGCCTGACCGATCGGCCCCTGGTCGGTGATGCCGGCGTACCGGACGAGCTGGCCGAGGAACCCGGCGTACTCGCCGAAGCGGGCGAAGGTCTGCGCGGTCAGCGCGGGCCAGGACGCGAAGGCGCCGTCGCTACCGTGGTCGGGGCGTGCGACGGGCGCCTGCCGGTCGTCCGGGGACAGTGCCCGCAGCCAGGAGGCCGCCAGCAGTTCGTCGTTGACGAAGTCCATCATCTCGGCCATCTGCGGTGCGGTGAGGTGGTCGGCCAGCAGGTTCCCGGCGATCGCGAAGTCGACGACCGTCCGCACCGGGACGGTGGTGCCGTCGGCGTGACGGCAGTTCCACACGCCCTCGCCCGGCCGGTAGAGCGCCAGGACGTGCGGCAGCAGGGTGTCGGCCCAGGACCGCAGCCGCGAGGCGCAGCCGCTGTTCCCGGCGTACTCCTGCAAGGTGGCGGCCTCGTGCATCAACCAGACGTTCGCCGCGTTGAAGGAGGCGACCTGTCCGACGTAGTCGGGCAGGACTTCGAGCAGGTTGTCGTTGAGGCCGTAGTCGGCCAGGTGCTGGCCGGCGGGCACCAGCGTCTGCCAGTGGATGGCTGAGTCGGTGAGGTGCCGGAGCACGGTCTTCGAACCGACCGTGGTCCGGAGGTGGCCCAGGTCGCCGCTGTACCGGAGGTAGGTGGCGACGGTGCTGAAGACGGTCAGGTCGTTGGCGGAGTACCAGGGCCCGACCGTGCCGCCCCCGACCAGCTCCACCGCGTAGCAGGCGTGGATGTCGCGGCCGAGCCAGTCCGTGGTCTGGGCGCGCATCACCGCCGGGTCGAGCAGGGTGAGCAGCACCGCCGCGTAGGAGGTGTCCCAGAAGTACGTGACGGTGTTCGAGTACTCGGGCGCGCCGGTGACGTACACCCGGTGGTAGCCGCCGAACCCGCCGGTGCGGCCCAGCCGGGCGCTGAACTCCGGTCCGAGGTTGGTGCGTTCGCAGGCCAGGGTCGACAGCACGCTCATGTAGTACAGCCGGGCGACGGCGCGGCCGGTGTCCGTGGGCTCGGGCGTCAGCACCGGGAGCGAGCCGGAGAAGTGCCGGTTGCCCGGTGTGAACGCCTGGCTCCACCGCTTCGTCCAGCCGGTCGCGGCGGCCGTGAAGACCGTGGGGAAGTTCCGCAGGACGGCGCGTGCGGCCTCGACGACCCGCCGGCCCTCGGACGCGACGACCAGCGGCCGGCCCGTCGAGGTCTCGCCGACCGCCATCACCACCTGGACGGTCCTGGTGGCGCCGGGGTCGAGCGTGAGGATCCAGGTGGCGGCGCCGGCCGCGCCGGAGGCGGTGAACGCGGCGCCGGAGTCGGCGGCGAAGGCGGTGACGGCCGCGCTGCGGCGGTCCCGGACCAGGACGACGGTGCCGTGGTTCCCCGGGATCCGCGCGGCGAAGTCGGTGTCGGCGGGCCGGGGCGCGTCCCAGACCCAGCCGGCGGTCGCCTTGCGGATCCGCGGGTCCAGGCTCAGCGACAGCGTGGTGGTCAGCGGCTCCGGGGTCGGGTTGGCCACCGTGATCCGCAGCAGCAGCTGGTTGGCCTCGAAGGCCAGCCGGGTGGTGCTCCGGATCGCCAGGCCGGAGGCGGTGGTGGCCTTGCGGCGGACCTGGTAGGCCGACCAGCGCGAGGCCTCCGTGGTCACGGCCGTGCCGTCCGCGGTCAGGGTGAGGCAGCTGCCGGCCTGCACGTAGGGGGCCAGCGTGAAGTTGGTGACGGCGGTGACGTTCCCGTCGACGTTGACGCCGCCCCAGAAGTTGCTGAGCGCCGGGAGGTGCCGGAGGTCCGACAGCGGGATCCAGTCGCTGGAGAGCGAGTCGAGGGAAGGGATCGTGGCGGGAGCGGCGGCCGCGGCCGACGGGAGGTTGCCGAGTCGGGACACGGATTGCTCCTTTCCTTGGCCTTCACCGCGACGAGGGAGAGGCTCCGACCGACGAAGGGGAGGGCGGATGTTCGGGTGGGCCGGGCCCCGCGGCTCGCTGGACGCGAACGCGCGGGGCCCGGGGCGGTCTCGTGGTGGGCGTCGGATCCCGTGGTGGACGTCAGGTGCCGGGGGTGACCGCCAGACGCAGGGTGACGATCTGGAAGGGGCGCAGGGTCACGCCGATCCCGTACCGGCCCGACGGGGCGACGGGCGAGGGGTCGGACTCGGGGAGCGGGCGCTCCAGCAGGTCGGTGACGGTGACCCGGTCGAAGGGGAGGTCGGTGGCCAGCACGGCCCGGGCGCGGGCGCCGTGGGCCTCGTAGACGCGGACGACGAGGTCGCCGGAGCGGTCGTCGGCCAGCTTGACCGCCTCGATGACGACGGCCGGGTTGTCGGTGGTGAGCAGGGGTGCGACCGGGCCGGCGCCGGTGACGGTGCGTTCGGGCAGGTTGAGCGCGTAGCCCTCGCGGACGGCGTCGGCGATGTCCGCGCCGAGGGCGAGGCCGTAGTGGAACCGGTGGCTCCCCTGGTCGGAGTCCGGGTCGGGGAAGCGGGGGGCGCGGACCAGGGTGAGGCGGACGGTGGTGGTGGTCCCGCCGTCGGCGCGGACGTCACGGGTGACCTCGTGGCCGTAGGTCGAGTCGTTGACCAGCGCCGCGCCCCAGTCGCGTTCGCCGACGTGCAGGTAGCGGTGGGCGCAGACCTCGAACTTGGCCGCGTCCCAGCCGGTGTTGGTGTGGGTGGGCCGCTGGACGTGGCCGAAGGGGATCTCGGCGCTGGAGTGGTCGGCCCGCAGGTCCAGCGGGAAGGCGGCCTTGAGGAGCTTCTCCTTCTCGTGCCAGTCGATCACCGTCCCCACGTCGAGCCGCCGGGAGCCCTCCGCCAGCGAGAGCAACTGCTCGATCCTCGAGGCGCCGAAGGTCCGCACCACCCGGACGCCGCCGGGCTCGGCGGTCACCGACTCGGCGTCGGTGAGGTCGAGGACGGTGTTGCGGTAGAACTCGTCGATGTCCCAGGCGTCGTACTCGTTGGGGAAGTCCTGGTGCAGCTGGAGCAGGTTGGCCACCGTGCCGGGCGCGAGGGCCTCGCGGCCGGCCGTGAGGTCGACCGCCGAGGTGACCAGGCCGCGCCGGTCGATCCCGATCCGGACCAGGCCGTTGTCGAGGACGAAGCCGTCGTCGGAGCCGACCGGACGGACCGGGCCGGCGGCCGCGGGGCGGACGACCGCGCCCAGGGCGGGGACGCCGCCGCGGGTGTGCGGGGCGGCGTTGAAGACGACGCGCTGCTCGCCGGCGCCGGCCAGGGCCCGCTGGGCGGCGGCCACGATCCCGCCCAGCTCGGCGGTGACGGCGGCGTAGGTCTGCTCCGCCTCCCGGTGCACCCAGCCGATCGAGGACCCGGGCAGGATGTCGTGGAACTGGTGCAGCAGCACGGTCTTCCACAGCCGGTCGAGCGCCTCGTACGGATAGGCGTGACCGGTGCGGACGGCGGCGGCGGCCGACCACAGCTCGGCCTCGCGCAGCAGGTGCTCGCTGCGCCGGTTGCCCTGCTTGGTGCGCAACTGGCTGGTGAGCGTGCCGCGGTGGAACTCCAGGTACAGCTCCCCCAGCCAGACCGGCGCGTCCGGGTACTCCGCGTGCGCCCGCTCGAAGAAGGCCGCGGGGCTCTCCATGACCACCTGCGCCGAGCCCTCCAGGTCGGCGAGGCGCTCGGCCCGGGCCAGCATCTCCCGGGTGGGGCCGCCGCCCCCGTCGCCGTAGCCGAACGGCAGCAGGGAGCTGTTGGCCGGACCCTTGTCCTGGAAGTTGGCCACGGCGTGGCCGAGTTCGGCGCCGGTCAGCTCGGCGTTGTAGGTGTCCACCGGGGGGAAGTGGCTGAAGATCCGGCTGCCGTCGATGCCCTCCCACCAGAAGGTGTGGTGCGGGAACCTGTTGGTGGTGTTCCAGGAGATCTTCTGGGTGAGGAACCAGCGCACGCCCGCGAGCTTCATCAGCTGCGGCATGGCCGCGTTGTAGCCGAAGGTGTCGGGCAGCCACATCTCCTCGGTCTCGATGCCGAACTCGTCCAGGTAGAAGCGCTTGGCGTGCACCAGCTGCCGGGCGAGGGCCTCACCGCCGGTGATGTTGGTGTCCGGCTCCACCCAGAGGCTGCCCATCGGGATGAACTGCCCGGTGGCGACCTTCTCCCGGACGCGCTCGTAGATCTCCGGCCGGTGCTCCTTCAGCCAGGCCAGCTGCTGGGCCTGGGACATCCCGAACCGGAAGCCGGGGTGGTCGTCCATCAGCTGGACGACGTTGGAGACGGTCCTGGACACCTTGCGCACGGTCTCGCGCAGCGGCCAGAGCCAGGCGGTGTCGATGTGGGCGTGCCCGATGGCGGACATCCGGTGGGCGCTGGGCGCCGCGGGGGCGGCGAGTGCGGGGCGGAGCAGGGCGCGGGCGGCGGCGGCGCTGCCCGCGACGTCCTGGAGGTCGACGACGTCCAGGGCCCGCTCGATGACGCCGAGCAGCTGCCAGCGGCGCGGGTCCTCCTCGGGCAGCGCGCGCATCAGGCCGCCGAGGACGTCGAGGTCCTGGACGAGCTCCCACACCTGCCGGTCGAAGACCGCGAGGTCCGCCCGGAACACCCGGTACAGCGGGTCGGGGGACGAGGCGCCGTCCAGCCAGCCGGGGCGGCCGCCGTCCTCGGTCGGGAGGTGGTCGTCGCACAGGACGGGGTTGGCCGCGGCCTCGATGTAGTAGGTGAACTCCTCGCCGCCAGAGGCGGATTCGGCGACCGGCACCCAGGCGTTGCGGGGGTTGAGCGCCTTCACCACGGTGCCGTCGGCCCGGTGGACCAGGCCCTCGGCCGAGAAGCCGGGCCCGGTCTTGTTGAAGCCGATGTCGAGGACGGCCTCGATCCGCTGCCCGGCCCACTCCGCGGGGACCCGGCCGGTGATCCTGAACCAGCTGGTCGTCCAGACCGGACCCCAGCGGTGGCCGGTCGTGATCGGCCGGTAGGGGGCGGCCAGGGCCTCGGCCAGGGGCACGGGTTCGCCGGGGGCGTCCCAGATCTCGACCTGGAGCGGGACGGAGCGGCCGTGGACGGCCGGCCGGATGCGCTCCTTCAGCACCCGGTCGAGCCGCTGCTCGGTGAGGCGTCGCTTGCTGTGCATGGTGGTGTTCTCTCTCGGGGCTAGGTGATGCCGGTGGCTTCAGTCCTCGGTCGGGCCGAGTCGGGGGCGGTCCCGCAGTTCCACGCTCCCGGTGGCCGAGGCGTGCAGTTCGAGGACGGTGATCTCGTTGCGGCCGGCCCGCAGCACCGGCGCCGGGACGTACAGGGCGCGCTGGGGCCCGCGGGACCAGTACCGCCCGAGGGGGAAGCCGTTGATCCAGGCGAGGCCCTTGGTCCAGCCGTCGAGAGCGAGGTAGGCGTCGGCGGGCCGCCCGATCTCGACCCAGCCCCGGTGGAAGGCCGGTCCGACCAGGGGCGCCGTGGCGTCGGTGGGGGTGAAGGCGATGCCCTCCAGGCCGTCGAGCGGCAGCGCGCGGCTGCTCCAGGCGGCCGGCTCCGTGCCGTTGAGGCTGACCTCCCCCAGCAGTCCCTTGCGGTCGTGGATGCCGGGCCCGTAGTTGACCCGGCCCTGGTTCTCCACCAGCACCGCCAGCCGGGCGCCGGGCCTCGGCGCGGTGAAGGCGAGGGCGTGCTCGTGGTGCTCGCGTTCGAGGACGCCGACCGGCTGGCCGTCCACGAAGACCTGGGCACGGTCGCGGACCAGGCCGACCCGCAGCACGGTCGGGCCCGCCGCCGGGAGGGCCGTCTCGTAGAGGACGAAGCCGAACGGCTCGCCGAGCTCCTCCATGCTCCGCGGCCGGTCGGCCGTGACGGCCTCGCCGAGCAGGTGGGCCTGGTCCAGCAGGGCCGCGCTCTCGATCAGGCCGACCCGTACCGGGGCGAGCTTCGTGCCCGGCGCCGGCACCGGCTCGTCCGGGACGGCCGCGTACTTGGCGATGACCGCGCGGAAGGCCTCGTACTTGGGGGTCGGGTCGCCCGCCTCGTCGAGCAGCGCGTCGTAGTCGTAGGAGGTGACGGTCGGCCGGTAGTGGCCCTTGTCGTTGGCGCCGTTGGTGAAGCCGAAGTTGGTGCCGCCTTGCAGCAGGTAGATGTTGACGGAGGCTCCGGTGGCGAGCAGCCGGTCCAGGTCGGCGGCCGCGTCGGCGGGTTCGCGGGTGACGTGCCGCGCGCCCCAGCGGTCGAACCAGCCGATCCAGAACTCGGAGCACATCAGCGGCCCGGTCGGCTGCCGCCGGCGCAGCTCCGCGAGAGCGGCCTCGACCCGGCTGCCGAAGTTGGCGGTGCGCAGGACGCCGTCCAGGCCGCCGCGTTCGAGGTCGCCGGGCTGGTCGCAGGTGAACAGCGGGACGTCCACGCCGTGCGTGCGCAGCAGGTGGGCCAGGTCGGCGAGGTAGCCCGGGTCACTGCCGTAGGCGCCGAACTCGTTCTCCAGCTGGACGGCGACGACCGGCCCGCCGGCGGTGGCCAGGTACGGCTTGACGGCGGCCATCAAGGCCGCGAGGTACCCGTCGACGGCCCCCAGGTAGCGGGGGTCGCGGCTGCGCAGTGCGATGCCGTCCTCGGCGAGGAGCCAGGAGGGCAGGCCGCCGCCCTCCCATTCGGCGCAGATGTACGGGCCGGGCCGCAGCAGGACGTACAGCCCCTCGGCGGCGGCGAGTTCGAGGAAGCGGGGCAGGTCGAGACCCGCGTCCCAGCGGAACTCGCCGGCCCGCGGGGCGTGCAGGTTCCACGGCACGTAGGTCTCGACCGTGTTGAGCCCCATCAGCCGTGCCTTGCGGAGCCGGTCGGCCCACTGCTCCGGGTGGACGCGGAAGTAGTGCAGTCCACCGGAGATGATCCGGAACGGTCGGTCGTCGAGACGGAAGCCGTCGTCGGCGATCTCCAGGTGCGGCATGGCTGGGGGGCTCCTAGCGGTCGGTGCGGGGTGGGGTGGTCAGCCCTTGAGGCCGCTGGTGGCGATGCCCTCGACGATGTACCGCTGGGCGATCAGGAACATGGCCACCAGGGGGGCGATGGTCACCACGGCGCCGGCGAACAGGCCGGGCAGGTTGACGGTCTGCGAGGTGAGGAAGGTCGACAGCGCGATCTGGGCCGTCCACGAGGACGGGTCCTGTCCGATGACCAGCGGCCAGAGGAAGGAGTTCCAGCTGTCGATGAAGGCCAGCGCGCCGAGCGAGGCGAGCATCGCGCCGGAGCTGGGCAGGGCGATCCGGCGGTAGAGGCCGAACCAGCCGAGCCCGTCCAGCCTCCCGGCCTCCTCGATCTCACCGGGGAACTGCAGGTAGAAGTTGCGGAACAACAGCACCGCGAAGGGGTTGAACAGTCCGGGTGCGATGACGCCCCAGAGCGTGTTGACGCCGCCCATCGAGCCGACCACGACGAAGGTCGGCACGAAGGTCACCGAGCCGGGAATCATCAGCGTCGCCACCACCAGGGCCAGCAGGACCCCGCGGCCGGGCACCGGGATCCGCGCGAAGGCGTAGCCCGCGGCCGAGGCCAGGACCGTCGAGAGCGGCGCGGTGATCCCGGCGATCAGCAGGGAGTTGGTGAGTGCCTGGCCCATGTGCACGCTCGGGTCGGCGAAGAGCGCGGTGAAGTTCTCCCAGTGCATCGACGCCGGCCACCACGTCCACTCCGGTGACGTCAGACCCCTGCTGTCCATCAGCGCGTTGCGCAGCATCAGGTAGAACGGGGCCAGGAAGGCCAGGGTCAGCAGGCCCACCAGCAGGCCGCGGGTGCCGGCGCGCAGGGCGCCGGTGAGGGTTCGGGTCTTCGTCATGCCACTCACTCCGCCTTGCCGAAGCCGGTGAACCGGCCCTGGATCAGGGTCACACCCACGATCAGCGCGGTGAGCACGAACGCTCCGGCCGATCCGAGCCCGTAGTTCTGCGAGCCCATCGCGGTGTTGTAGAGATAGACCAGCGGGGTCTGCACGGGGGCCGTCCCGAGCCCGCTGAGCCCGCTGCTGAACAGGTTGTAGAACTCGTCGAACGCCTGGAACGCGGCGATGAACTGCAGCATCAGGACGGCGACCGAGGTGTTGCGCAGCATCGGCAGGGTGATCCTGCGCAGCAGTCGCAGGCCGGTGGCGCCGTCGAGTTCGGCGGCCTCGTAGATCTCCCGGGGGATGCCCTGGAGGCCGGCCAGGAACAGCACCATGTAGAAGCCGACCTGGAGCCAGAGGCGGACGGTCACCAGGGCGACCCAGTACAGCGGGGGCGAGGTGGTCTGCAGCCAGGGGACGGTGTCCATCCCGAACCAGGCGCCGATCATGTTGGCGATGCCGGCCGGCAGCCCGTTGAACAGGCACATCTTCCAGAGCAGCGAGGCGGCGACGTAGGAGACCGCGGCCGGGATCAGGAACGCCGTCCGGACGAGCGCCCGGCCGCGCCGGATCCGGTGCACCAGCAGGGCCAGCCCGAGCGAGGCGGCGAAGGTGATCGGCACGATGAACGCGGTGAACAGCAGGATCTGGACCAGCGAGCCGCGGAACGTCTCGTCGGAGAGCAGCGCCCGGTAGTTGTCCAGCCCGACCCAGTGGCCGAGTCCGATGGTGCCGTGGGCGTCGCTGAGGCTGAGCAGGAAGCTCCAGCCGATCGCGACGTACTTGAACACTCCGAGGCCGATCAGCATCGGCGCGGTGAGCAGGGCGAACGCTCCCCAGGCCCGGCGGTCCGCGCGCGGACGGCGGTGGGCGGGGGCGGAGCCCCGCGGCTCGGCCGCGGGGCGCGCTGTCTGCTCGGAGCGAGCGACGGTGTGGGAGGGGGCGTTCATCAGGACCGCTGCTTGTCCACCGCGGCCTGGGCCTGCTTCGCCGCGTCGGCCAGGAGCTGGGCGGGGTCGCCCTCGCCGGAAGCGATCTTCGTGGCGGCCGCGGCGAACGGGGTGCTGACCGAGGCGTCCCAGGTGTTCGGGTTGTGCCGGCCGTACTTGGCGGCGAGCTCGACGGTCTCCTTGGCGGGGCCCTGGGAGAGCTTGTCCGCCGTCGCGGCCACCGAGTTGCGCGGCGGGACGTGGAAGCCGTAGCTCTCCGACCAGTCCTTCTGGAGGTCGGTCTGCTCGACCCAGAGCCACTGGACGAACTTCTTCGCCGCGTCCACGTTCCGGCCCTTGGCGTTGACGCAGCTGGTCCAGCCACCGACGCGGACCACCGGGGAGCCGCCCGGCTTGAACGCGGGCCAGGGCATGACGCCGAAGTCGTCGCCGAGCGCGGTCTTGACGGCGGGCATCGCCCAGAGGCCGCACCACTGCATCGGGACGACGCCCTGGGTGAGCGCGGACGGGTCCCACCAGTCGGTGGTGAAGCCGAGCAGCAGGGACTGGTCGTCGTGCAGCCGCTTCAGAGCGGTCACCGCCTCGACGGCCTGCGGCGAGGCGAAGGCGACCTTGCCGTCGGTGACCAGGTCACCGCCGTTGGAGAACACCGTCAGGGCCGGCATGTCGCCGACGCCGTCGTTGCCGACGAACAGGCCCTTGCCGCTCTTCGTGGTGAGCGCCTTGGCCGCGGCCACCAGCGCGTCGAAGCTGTTCGGCACCGCGATGCCGGCCTTGGCCAGCGCGCTCTTGCGGTAGAAGAGCATCATCACGTCGTCGACCATCTTGACGCCGTACAGCTTGCCGTCGACGGCCACCGTGTCGAGGTCGCCCTCGTTGAAGTCCGACTTGGCACTGCCGTACAGGTCGTCCAGGGCCGCGATCTGCCCGCGCCGGGCCAGGCCCTCGTTGAAGTCGCCGATCTCGAAGACGTCCGGGGCGCCGTCGGTGAGCAGCGTCGCGTTGAGCTTGCTGCCGTAGTCCCCCGGGACCCAGGTGACCTTGACCGCGATGTCGGGGTTGGCCTTGGTGAACTCCGTCGCGTAGCGGGTGAGGGCCTGCTGGGTGCCGGCCTCGCCGTAGGCGTGGGACCAGACGTTCAGCGTGGTCTTCGCGCCGCCGGAGCCGGACCCGCCGGTCGGGCTGGTGCTGCAGCCGACGGCCAGGCCGGCGACGAAGAGCAGCGAGCCGCCGAGAAATCCGCGTCGGCCGAGCTGTGGTCTGTGCTCGCTCATGTCGCATCCTCAAGGGTGGGGGTGGTCAGGTGTGGGTGGGTGCGCCCGGCCGGCGTCGGACGTCCGGTGCCGGCGGACCGTGCGGGGTGCCGGTCGGGGCCGGTGCTGTTCCGCGGGTGGTGCGAGGCGGTGCGGCCCGACCGTGGGACGGGACCGACGGGGTGGTGCGTGTCCGGGCGAGGAGCGCCTGAAGGCCGCCGACGACGGGCCGGATCCGGTTGCCGCGCCGACGGTGGCCGGTGCGGGGTTCTCGGTGCCGCTGCTCCGCCGAGCCGGTGCTCGGCTGGGGCAGGAGTGGTGGCAACGTTGTCGATGATGGCGCTCAGGCTGGTCGCCTTCGCCACATCCTCGGTCGGCGACACACCACGCCGACCTGGGACGACACCGTAGCGGACGTCGTAGCGGTGGTCGACGTTCGCCGAGGTCACGATTCGGGAGACCCGGGGGTGGTTGGTCCCCGAACTCGGACCTGGTGTCAAGCAGTTCATTGACCGGGCCAGCCGGTAGCGTGGCCTGGACAACGATGTCGGCAGACGTGGGAACCAGCGACTGCGAGCGAATCGGAAACACGAATGCAATGTAGCCGGAAATAAATAACTTCGTCCAGTATTGATTTCGAGGGCGGCGGACCCTACTGTCGGGACACTTCCGTGCCGGACCCCAGCCACGCGCGCCGCCCCGACCGCCGCCCGGCCCAGGCCTCCGACACCCCTACACTCGCTCCGGGAATCCATCCGTGCTGCTCCCCCCCGTGTCGTTCGAC
Source organism: Kitasatospora sp. NPDC028961 (assembly GCF_055564815.1). Lineage (NCBI taxonomy): Bacteria > Bacillati > Actinomycetota > Actinomycetes > Kitasatosporales > Streptomycetaceae > Kitasatospora > Kitasatospora sp. NPDC028961. The sequence continues at coordinate 199,270 of NZ_JBVHVO010000008.1, forward strand.
ACCGCCCGCGGTCTCGCCACCCTCCGCACTCCCCGCACCGTCTACGCCCTGCGCATCGGCGCCGACGGCAGCCCCCGCCACCTCCACTGGGGACCGGCGCTCGACCCCGGCGCGCTCCCCGAGCGCACCTCCCCCGCCGACAGCAGCTTCGAGGCCGAGGCCGCCCCCGACGAACTGGCCGTGGAGACCGGCGCCCGGTTCGGACCGGCCGGCCTCCGGGTCCGCTTCGCGGACGGCACCCGCGGCGCCCAGTGGGACTTCCGGGGCCACCGCGCCGAGGGCGGCGAACTGCGGCTCCTGCTCGCCGACCGCCGCTACCCGCTGACCGCCGAACTCTGCTACCGGGTGCGCCCCGACACCGACGTCGTCGAACGCTGGACCGAACTCACCCACACCGGCAGCCCCGACGGCGAGGCCGGACCGATCACCGTCGACCGCCTCGACTCGGCCTCCTGGACGCTCCCGCCGCTGCCCGACTACCGGCTCAGCCACCTGGCCGGCGGCTGGAACAGCGAGTTCCAGCTGCACCGCGACCGCCTGCCGGTCGCCGAGACCGTCCTCACCAGCCGCCGCGGCATCACCAGCCACCACGCGAGCCCCTGGCTCGCTCTCGACGACGGCAGCGCCACCGAGGAGCACGGCGAGGTCTGGAGCACCGCCCTGGCCTGGAGCGGCAGTTGGCGCGTCACCGTGCACCGCGACCCGGTCGGCCGGACCACCTGGACCGGCGGCTTCGGCCACGAGGGCCTCAGCTGGACCCTCACCCCCGGTGAGACCCTGCGCAGCCCGGTCTTCGCCGGGCTCTACAGCCCCGACGGCTTCGGCGGCGCCAGCCGCGCCTGGCACGACTACGTCCGCGCGCACGTGCTCCCGGAGCCGGACCGCGACCGGCCGGTCGTCTACAACTCCTGGGAGGCCACCGCCTTCGCCGTCGACCTGCCGAGCCAGGCCCGGCTGGCCGGGCTCGCCGCCGGGCTCGGCGCCGAGCTGTTCGTCCTCGACGACGGCTGGTTCGGCGCGCGCGACAGCGAGCGGGCCGGCCTCGGCGACTGGACGCCCCGGCCCGCGGCCTTCCCCGACGGCCTGCGCCCGCTCGCCGACGAGGTCCACCGGCTCGGCATGGCCTTCGGCCTCTGGGTCGAACCGGAAATGGTCAACGCCGACAGCGACCTCTACCGCGCCCACCCGGACTGGGTGGTCCACACTCCCACCCGGGACGTCACCGAGCTGCGCAACCAGCTGATGCTGAACTTCGCCCGGCCCGAGGTCGAGGCCTGGGCCCACCGGACCCTGGACGGGCTGATCCGCGACCACGCCATCGACTGGCTGAAGTGGGACGCCAACCGGGTCGTCACCGAAGCGGGCTGGCCCGGCCATCCGGACCCGGACCGGCTCTGGATCGACCACACCCGCGCCGTCCACCGGATCATGGACCGGCTGCGCGCCGACCACCCCGGGCTGCGGATCGAGGCCTGCGCCGGCGGCGGCGGCCGGGTCGACCTCGGTGTCCTCGCCCGCACCGACCAGGCCTGGACCTCCGACAACACCGACCCGGTCGACCGGCTCCCGATCCAGCACGGCTTCAGCCAGCTCTTCCCCGCCCAGACCATGGCCGCCTGGGTCACCGACAGCCCCTACGGCACCACCGGCCGCGCCACCCCGCTGCGGTTCCGCTTCCACGTCGCCATGGCCGGCGCGCTCGGGCTCGGCGGCGACCTCATCGACTGGACGGCGGAGGAACTCCGGGAGGCCGCCGAGCTGGTCGCCCGCTACAAGGAGATCCGGCCGCTGGTCCAGCACGGCCGCCAGCACCGCCTCACCGCCGCCGGCGGTGTGACGGCCGTGCACTACGCCTCGGCGGACGGCGACGACCACGCCGTCCTCGTCTGGCGCCCCACCACCCGCTTCGGCCACGCACCCGCCCCGCTGCGGCTGCCCGCCCTCGACAGCGGCGCCGGGTACGTCGACCTCGACACCCGTCAGGTCCACCCCGGGGCGGTACTGGCGCACCGCGGCATCGACCTGCGGCTCCCCACCGGCGACTACGCCAGCCAGCTGATCCGGCTCCGCCGCGCCCTCCGCTGACCGCCTACCACCACCGAGGGAGTCCCCGGCCATGAACACCCGCCGCGTCCTGGTCGTCGGCATCGACGGCGTCCGCCTCGACCTGCTTCCGCTGCTGCGCACCCCCCACCTCGACCGCGTCGCCGAACAGGGCTTCCTCGCCCCGGTCGAGATCGACGACACCACCCCCACCATGTCCGGTCCCTGCTGGAGCACCATCCTGACCGGAGTCGGCGTCACCAAGCATGGCGTCTGGGGCAACAACTTCGACGGCAACCGCCTCCGGGTCTTCCCGGACTTCACCACCCGCCTCGCCACCGAGCGCGGCCGCCGCACCCTCGCCATCGGCGGCTGGACCCCGCTGTTCCTGGCCCAGGACGGCGGCCCGCTCTTCCTCTCCCCGAGCCGGCTGTCCTACATCGCCGCGCGCGAGGACACCCCGGCGGGGTGGGAGGAGTGCGACGAGCGGGTCGCCACCGAGGCTTCCCGGCTCCTCACCGACGAGGCCGACCTCGACGCCTGCTTCGTCTACCTCGGCTCCCCCGACGAGACGGCCCACTTCCTGGGCTGCGGCCCGGAGTACCGGCGCGCCGTCGAGGCCGCCGACGAGCGGCTCGGACGGCTGCTGACGGCCCTGCGCGACCGCCCCGGCCACGCCGGGGAGGAATGGACGGTCATCGTCGTCACCGACCACGGCCACCGCGACGAGGGCGGCCACGGCGGCCGGAGCACGAACGAGCGCACCGCCTGGATCGCCGCCCGCGGACCGGACATTCCCGCCGGCGCGGCGCCCGGCCCGCTCCGGCACGTGGACGTCGCCGCCCACGTCTACCACGCCCTGGAGATCCCGCTCGACGACCACTGGACCCTCGACGGGCAGCCGTTCACCGGCCGTGGGGAACCCGCGGTACAGCCGTCGGCGCGGAGCGCCTGATCAGGGCGGCCGGCTACGGATCGGGCGTTCGGGTGGGTCCGGGCCCGGAGCCGATCGCGCAGCGGCCTGCTGATGAACACTCTGCGGCCCGCCTCCGGTCGACCTGCCGTCTTTGGTCCGCGAGGTCCGCCATCGGTTCGCCGCGGTGACGCAGGTCAGCCCGTGAGGGCGCAGGTCCGCCCGTGAGGGCGCGGTGAATAATCGCTGTCGGATCATCGGAGCAGGGTGATAGAAACTCGGGGTGATCATGACACTCGAGTTCCCCGTTCTGCTGCGCCTGATCGACGACCGATCGACCGCCTTCCGCGCCGCGATCGCCTCCGCGCCCAGCCTCGACGCACAGGTACCGACCTGCCCCGAGTGGACGCTGTTCGATCTGGCCCAGCACATCGGCGAGGGGCGCCGCGACTGGGCCGCCACCGTCGCCGCGGGGCCCGCTCCGGCCAAGTCCGCGGCGCAGGGCGCCCCGGCCGCGCCCCGGGAGCGCGAGGCCCTGCTGGCCTGGCTGGCGGAGTCCACGGAGCAGCTGGTCGACGCGTTGCGGAAGGCCGGCCCGGATCGCGGTTGCTGGTCGTGGTGGGAGACGCTGCAGTCGCCGCACACCACCGGTGCCGTGGCCCGCCACCAGCTCCAGCAGATGGCGGTGCACACGTACGACGCCGAGATCACCGTCGGTGCCCCGCGGCCGCTGCCGGTCGAGGTGGCGCTCGACGGTGTCGAGGAGTTCCTGTCCACCTGCGTCGCCACGGCGAGTGCCTGGCCCCACAAGCCCGCCGCCATCGACTTCCACGCCTCCGAGGGTCGCTCCTGGCGCCTCTCGCTCTCCGCCGACGGCGCGCGGACCGTCCGCCTCGCCGAGCCCGGCACCCAGTCGGCCACCGCGGCCGGCCAGGACCCGGACGCGGCTCCCGCCTCCCTCTCGATCCGGGGCACGGCCAACGAGCTGGTCCTCATCCTGCACAACCGCATCCCGATCGACTCCCTGGAGCTCGACGGCGACCGAGGCGTCTTCGAGCAGCTCGCCGCCTGGGACCCGAGCGAGTAGGACGTGACGGCGCGCCACCTCGTACGCCCCGGGGCCTGCCTCCCGCCAACGGCTGCCACCACACCGTGGCGGCCTCGGGGTCACGAGGGGGGCAGACCGCGACGGCTGCGAAGCGCGTCGAATCCGCGACACCCGAGCGGCCCGGGACGTTCCCCGAACGTGCCGGGCCGCTCCGTGCTGCGCGGGTCCGGAGGCCCCGGACGAACACAGCGAAGGACCGGTCACCTGGCCATGCGGTGGGGCGCGGACCAGATGACCGGCGGCCGTACCGCGGCCTCACCCTCAGAAGTGCGGTACGGCGCCCGCCCAGCGGCATGCGGACGGTTGGGGCATCCGCCGGACGGAGTTCAGGGACCCTCGGGGGAACGGGGCCCGGGCGAGCAGGGGGCGACTCGCCCGGGCCCCGGGTGGGGCCACGGCCCATGGGGGAAAGCCGCGGCCCCGGCTCAGGAGCCGCGGTCCGCCGTGCGGAGGGACCGGGCCACCGCCGGGTCGGAGGGCTTGTGGGGGGTGGGGCAGGGCCCGGTCGGTCACGGGCCTGCCGACCGGCCCCTGCCCCACCCGAGTGCTCCACCGGCGGACCGGCCGTCCCACCGACTCCCGGTGTTCCCGACGCCTTCGACCCGCCGCCTATAGACAACGTTGTCTAGATAAGGGGAATCAACTCATGCCCCGAAGCCACTGTCAAGGCCCTCGCGCGGAGTGCAGGCCACCGCCGACCGGCCGGCGGCCGGGGGCGAGTGACGGATCAGCCCCGCACAGCCCCCACCGCGCAGCCATTCCTCCAGCTCAACACGGTCCTTCCGGCCCATGACACCATCCTCCCCGCATCGACCCGTGACCCGGCCGCGTCTCGCATCGTGGCGCCGGAGTTCCCGGACCGCGAGGCTCGCCGCGAGGCACGAAGCCCCGGCCATCCGCAGCCCCGACCCCGAAATCGAGGGCCGGTATCTGGAGTCCATTGCCAACGTTGTCTATCGTTGTCCGCAACCGGCGGCCCTCCCTCCCCCACCGGGCCGCCCGCGCCAGAAAAGGACGGTCACCCGCATGCCGACCACTCATCACCCGGCGGATTCCGCCTCGCGGCCGACGATGAAGGACGTCGCGGTCGGCGCAGGCGTCTCGCTCAAGACCGTCTCCCGGGTCGTCAACGGCGAGCCCGGCGTGGGCGATTCGACGGCCGCCCGGGTCCGCCGGGTCATCACGGAGCTGGGATTCAGACGCAACGACGGCGCCCGGCTGCTGCGCCAGGGGGCCCGGACCGGAAGCATCGGCCTCATCCTGGAGGACGTCTCGGACCCGTTCTACTCGCTGCTGAGCCGAGCGGTCGAGGAGGTCGCGCGCAACCACGGGTCACTGCTGCTCACCGGCTCCTCGGCGGCCGCTCCCCGCCGGGAGCGCGAACTCACCACCGACTTCTGCGCACGCCGGGTGGACGGGCTGCTGATCGTCCCCACGATCGCCGACCACGCCTACCTGAGGCCCGAGATCGCCGCCGGCACGGCCGTCGTGAGCGTCGACCGGCCGACCCCCGGGGTCGCCGTCGACACCGTCCTGGCGGACAACCTCGGCGGTGCGGCGGACGGCGCGGCCCACCTGATCCGGCACGGCCACCGCCGCATCGGCTACCTCGGCGACCTCCCCGGCATCTACACGGCGGCCGAACGCCTGGCAGGCTACCGGCGGGCGATGGCGGAGGCCCGCTGCGAGGTGCACCGCTCCTGGATCGCCATGGCCCATCCGGATCCGGTGGGCATCCGACACGCGCTGACCCGGATGCTGTCCGGGCCCGAGCCGGTCACCGCGCTGCTGTGCGGCAACAACCGGATCACCGTGGCGGCGGTCCGCGAGCTGGCCGCTCTGGCCGCCCGGCCGGCCCTGGTCGGCTTCGACGACTTCGAGCTCGCCGACCTGCTGCCCACGCCGGTCACGGTGGTCGCCCAGGACCCGGTGCTGATGGGCCGCACCGCGGCCGACCTGCTCTTCCAGCGCCTGCGCGGCCGGACCGGCGAGGCCCGGACGGTCCGGCTGCCCACCACCCTCCTCCCCCGTGGCTCCGGCGAGATCCCGCCGTCCACGGCTGGCGCCGCGCGGCCGTAGGCCGAAGGGCGGCCACGGTGCGGTGGCCCGCTCTGCGAGGCCCCCTGGCTGCGGGCCGCCGACCTGTGACATCGTTGTCCAGGCATCCGGCGGGCGTGGCCGCGCCCCGGACGCCCGGGCCCGTACACCGGCGCCCGGCCCGCTCCTCGACCTCGGCCGTGAGGCGCCCCCCGCCATGACCACTCGACGCCGCGGCGCCCCGCAGCGGCGCAGGACCGCCCGCCCCGCCCTGCTCGCCGTCGCCACGGCCCTGGGCACCGTCCTCGCCACCACCGACCCGGGACCGTTGGCCGTCGGCCGACCCGCGGCCCACCCCGCCACCGCCCCCGCCTCCCCGGTGAACCCGTACCTCCGCACCACCGGAGCGGTGCACGGCCTCCCCGGCCGCACCCATCGGCGCCATGCGGCGCAGCCCCGACACCGGCGCCCGCCCCAGCCCCACTGCACACCGCCGTCAGGACGTCACGCGCACCCGGAGCGGACGCCCCACCCGCTCGGCCGGCGCTGGTTCCGGCACCCCCGGTGACGCGACGGTCCCGCCCGTCGCGGGACCGGGCGGGGCCGGGTCCTGTCCGCCGCCTTCCCGCCGGCGGCCCGAGGGGCGGGCGGCGCGGCGGCGAAGGAGCGGGCGAAGGAGGGGCGCGGCGCCCCGCCTGCGGGCGGATCCAGGAGCGGCCGGTCCGATCAAGGACCCGTAGCATCGGTACCAGGCGTGCTGGGCGTCCCCGCGCGGGACAGCCGGCCGAGGGACGCACCGGGCCGGCCCGGCACGGCAGCGCAGGAGGCTGACCATCGTGGTGAAGGTCCCGGACCGCAGGTTCCCCGGCAAGGACGGGGACTTCCCGTTCGTCGGGCGCCGGCGTGAGTTCGACCTCCTGCTGGCCGCCCTCCGGCACCCCCCGGCGGTCGTCCTGGTCGAGGGCGAGGCCGGGATCGGCAAGTCCCGCCTGGTGCACGAGGCGGCGCTGGTACTGGCCGGGCAGGGCGGCCGGATCCTCACCGGCTCCTGCTACCCGCTGCGCGAACCGTTCCCCTACGGCCCGGTGGTGGACGCGCTGCGCAAGGCCGGCGGCCTGCTCCCCAGCACGGGCGCCCCGCCGACGGCCGGCGCCCTCGCCCCGCTGCTCCCGGACCTCGCCCACCGCCTGCCGCCCCCGCCCGACCCGGTCGAGGACCCGCACGCCGAGCGCCACCGGCTGGTCCAGGCCGTACGCTCCTTCCTCGGCGTGCTCGGCCCGGTCGTGCTGGTCGTGGAGGACGTCCACTGGGTCGACGAGGCCACCCGGGACCTGCTGCTGCTGCTCGCCCGCGACCTGCCGGAGAACCTCGCCATGGTGCTCACCTACCGGGGTGAGGACCTGCCGCCCGGACAAGCCGTCCTCGGCTCCGCCTACCGCCACCCGCCGGGCGTGACCGGCACCACCATCCACCTCGGCGCCCTCGCCGAGGACGACATCCAGGAACTGGCCACCGCGACCGTCGGCCACCACGCGACCCGGGCCCTCGGCCGGGCCCTCTACCAGCGCAGCGAGGGCCTGCCACTGGTCGCCGAGGAGGACCTGCTCACCCTGCTGGAGCAGGGCCGGCAGCAGGGCTACGACGACGCGGTGGAGCGGCTCCAGCGGGCGGACGCGCCGCACGGCCTGCGGGAGGCCGTCACCGAGCGCCTCGCCACGCTGTCCCCGGCCGGCGCGGCCGTCGTCGGCGCCGCCGCGGTGCTCGCCGTCCCGGCCACCGAGGCGCTGCTCACCGCGGTCGCCGGGCTCGATCCCGAGGAGGGGGCCGGGGGGATCACCGAGGCGCTGGCGGCCTCCGTCCTGCGCGAGACCGGATCCGGCCGCTACGCCTTCCGGCACGTGCTGGCCCAGCAGGTCGCCTACCGGCACGTGCCCGGACCTCGCCGCACCCGGCTGCACCGGCGGGCGATCGAGGAGCTCCAGACGCAGCGGCCGGTTCCGCTGGTCCAGGTCGCCCACCACACGCTCGCCCTCGGCGACCGGGAGGAGTGGCTGCGCCGGGCCGAGGAGGCCGCCGACCAGGCGATCGCGGTGGGCGACACCGGTACCGCGGCGACCCTCCTGCGGCAGATCCTCGAACAGCCGATCCTCGACGACCTGCGGTCCCGGGCCGCCCTGGCGCTGGCCCGCATCGCGGCGCTCGGCGTGGACTACACGGCGACCGCCGCGATGCTGCGCCGCATCCTGTCCGACCCCCGGCTGCCCGAGGACACCCGCGGCGAGGTCCGGCTCGGCCTCGGCCTGCTCCTGGTCACCCACGCCGGTGACCGGGCGGGTTTCCGCGAGATCGAGCGGGCCGCCGAAGAGCTGGCCGGCCGCCCGGAGCGGGCGGCCCGGGCGATGATCGCGCTCGCCATGAACGAATGGGACGGCGCGGTCGAGCAGTCCGAGCACTGGATGGACCGCGCCGAAGCCGCCGTCCGCGACAGCCCCAACGAGGGCATGCGGGCGGCCGTCCAGGCCTCCCGGATCACCCTGATGGCCCGGGAGGGGGACCCGGCGGTCTGGCAGCTGCTGGAGCGGCTGCCCTGGGACTCGGAGAACCAGGACGTGGTGCGGCAGACCGCCCGGGCCGTGCACAACGCCGGCACCTTCACCTCCGAGCTCGGCCACGACGCCCGGGCCCGGCAGCTCCTGGCCGGGAACCTGGACCGCGCCGACCGGTCGGGCATCGCGTACCTGGGGGTGTACGGACGCTCCGTCCTGCTCGGCCTGGACTACTTCGGCGGCCGCTGGGACGGCCTGGAGGAGCGGCTGGCCGCGCTCGCCGACGAGTACCCCGACATCATCCTGGTCAGCGTCGAACGCACCCTGCTCCTCGGCGGACTGGCCGCGGCCCGGGGGCAGAGCAGCCAGGCGCTCGAACACTTCGCGGTCGCGGCGGAGTTCGGCGAGACCCACTCGGAGGTGAGCGTGGCGCTGCGGGCGGCCGCCGGGCAGGTCAACCTCCGGCTCGCCCTGGGCCGGGTCGAGGAGGCCGTGGCCACGGCGGCCCCGGCGGTCGCGCTGCTGCGCGAGACCCGGGCCTGGCCGCGGAACGCCGGCATGCTGCCGACCGCGGTCGAGACCGCCCTCGCCGTCGGCGACCGGGCCGGTGCCGAACGGCTGGTGGACGAGGCCGACCGCGGGCTGCGCGGGCGCGAGACCCCCGCCGGGGACGCCGAACTCCACCTCGCCCGCGGCCTGCTGCTGCGCGACGACGCGCCGGAGGCGGCGGCCGAGTGGTTCGCGCGGGCCCACCGGGCGTGGCAGGAGATCGGCCGCCCCTACGAGGCCGCCCGCGCCGGAGAGCGGCTGGGACGGCTGGAGGCGGCGCAGCGACCGGACGCCGCGCCGCCGCACCTCGTCGAGGCGCTGGAGACCTACACCCGGCTCGGCGCCACCGCCGACGCCGCACGGTGCCGGCACCTGCTGGGCGGGTTCGGGGCGGGGCGGCCGGACTCGCCGGGGCGCCGCGGGTACGGCGACCGGCTCTCCCCGCGCGAGCGGGAGGTCGCCGAGCTGCTCGCCCGGGGGGCGACCAACCAGGACATCGCCGCCGCCCTCTTCCTCTCGCCCCGGACCGTCGAACAGCACGTGGCCCGGGTACTGCGGAAGCTCGGCACCACGCGCAAGGCCGTGGGCGAGGCGCTCCTCGGCCTGGCGGACGGCTCCTGACCTCGGCACCGCGGCCACCGGGGACTACGTATACCTAATCCGGGGAGCCCTGATTGTCCCCCCGACCCGGCGCGGGCAAGGTCGTAGGTACCCGTTCATGCACCACCTACGGGACGCCCCAGGAGCTGTCATGGCCTATTCCTCCGCTCTTCCCGGGACCATCGAGCAGGACCGGTCCCCCGCTCCCTCGCCCAGCACCGGGCGCGTGTGGGCCTTCGCCCTGCGTGACGCCCCGGCGTCACCGGCCGCCGTCCCGGCCCTGCGGCACTTCGCCCGCGACGCGGCCGACCGGTGGCACGTCCCCGCCGAGGCCGTCGACCGGTTGACGCTGGTCGTCTCCGAGCTGGTCACGAACGCCGTGGTGCACAGCGACAGCCCGGACGTCTCGGTCTCCGTCGAGTTCGACGGCACGGCCCTGACCATCGAGGTCAAGGACTCCGGAACGTGGCGGTGCCGCTGGTCCGCACCGAACACCGCGGACGAGGCCCCCGCCGACGGCCGCGGCCTGGAGGTGGTACGGCACTGCACCGCCTGGTGGCTGGCCTTCCCCTCCCCGACCGGCACCCGCGTGGTCGCCCGCCTGACCATCGACCCCTCGGCGGGGTGAACAGCGGTCGGCGGTCCCGGGCTCCGGCACCGCCGACCGTCAGGGGCGGCACAGGTGCGAGCCTGCGCCCGGTCGTCACGTGTAGGGATCGCGGAGCGGCCTCGGCTCGCGGACTCCACGGGTGACCGCCTCGGGAAGCTCTGGACCCGCGGTGTAGTAACGGCCCTGGGCCTCGCCCTTCGCACCGAGCCAGCCGACCCGGACAAGCTCTCGAATGTCACGCTGCGCCTGCTGCTCACTCAGCTCGGCGTCGGCCTGGTAGGTGGCCCGGCGCAGGCGGTTGCCCATGGCGGCGGGGTAGAGAGCGTAGAGCATCCGATCGGGCCACCCGTGCTGGGCGATGGCTTCGTCGAGGGCCGTCCAGACCTCACGGGTGGTGTTCACCTGACGCTCGACGCTCTGGGCCTGCTGGTGGTGCGCGCGCAGGCAGAACCGCACCCAGGGGAGAGTGTCCCGCTCAGGGGACCAGACAGGGCCCCCCACCTCGGCGAGGACGTCGTAGTAGCGGTAGGTGTTGCGGGCCCGGCCGAGCCATTCCTCGATGCTGGAGAACTCCGGCGCCATGATGCCCTCGTGGGCCAGGACCAGAGTGTGCAGGGCCCGTGACATCCGCCCGTTGCCGTCGGACCACGGGTGGATCGCGACCAGGTTCAGGTGCGCCATCGACGCCCGTACCAGCCCCGGCGCGTCCAGGTCACCCTCATTCAGCCAGCCCACGAGCTCTCCGGTCAGAGCCGGCACCCGGTCGGCGTCCGGCGCGGTGTACGCGGCGATCGTCGGGTCCTCGGCCGAGGTGACGTACACGGCGCCGGTGCGCCACCAACCCGGCCGCTTGAGCAGGTGGTGACCCTGCATCATGAAGTGCAGCGCGCTCAACAGCCCCTTGCTGTACGCGAAGTCCTCACCGGCCTCGGAGAGGCGCTGGATGTAGGTCATCGCCTGCCGATAGCCCTCGATCTCGGCGGTCACGGTCCCGCTCGCGTCGATGGGCGCCTCGCCGACCATGATGTCCTCGACATCCGACACGCTCGCGGCGTAGCCCTCGATCGTGTTCGACCCCGCGATGGCCCGCGCGGTCAGATTTCGCCGGAGCTGCCCCTCCCACCGCCGGGACGCGCGCAGGTGGAGCCGCAGCCGATCGCGCATCTCGTCGATCTCCGACAGAACCCGCAGGTCGGCCGCTTCCAGCACAGGCAGGGCGAAGAGCATGGGGCCATGACACCATCAAGGCATCAATGCCTCAAGACGAGTCGGCCGGTCGCGCGATTCTGCACAGTGGGCGACCGGGGGCGGGCGGGCTGTCCGGGGTGGGGGTCGGGACGGGGCCGGGAAGGGGGTTTCGCCGCTGGTCAGCGGCCGGCCAGCCGCCCGTGGGTCTCGCGGGGGTGGCGCCCGGATACCGTTGGGCGAACCCGAAGTTGCCTGGACATGAAGGATCAGGCTGTTGGTCCATGAGGGTAGTTGGGACTATTCCAAACAGGGGTCGGGCGCGATAACCTACGGGCCAGTAACCGAACTCCGGTGAACCTGCCGCCCGCGTGACTCCCTCCGCGCCCTGGCCATCATCCAGAGCGCCGATCCGGCATGCCGTCAGGCGCCGGACGGGAGTGGGCGGCACCCGCACGAGGCCTGAGCCCGTACCCGGGAATCGGCCCGCACCACTCCTGCACCGCTCCCTTCACCGTCTATCGAAGGCGACACCCCACATGTCCGTACGTACGTTGGCGCTGCCCACCATCGCGGCGTCCACCCTGCTGGTCTTCTGCGGCTGCGCACTGCCCGCCGCAGCGTCCGCCGCCCCCGTGCCCACTCCGGCCGCGGCCGCGCCGGTCTCCTCCACTCCGGTACAGGGCACGGTGATTGACGCTCCGGCAGGTACCGGCGACACCAAGGCCACGATCGCCACCCCGAACGACTCCGGCGCCGCCGCACCGGCCCCCACCCCCGCCCTGACGCTCAGCTCCTACGACGCCTCGACCGGCAAGGCCGTCCTCGCCACGCCCGCCGGGAAGCCCGCGGACGCGGCGAAGGCCGCCGCCGACATCCGGCCGGGCCAGCTGATCGACAGCCCGCCGACCGCCGGCGCACCGCACGGCGCGCTGGTCGCCGTCACCGGTGTTCAGCAGTCGTCTGACAACGTTGTGACCGTCACCACCCGCCCGGCCACCCTGCCGGAACTGCTGGGCAAGACGGACGTCAACCTGAAGGCCTCGGTCAGCCCGGCGTCGATCTCGGTGCAGCCCCTGGTCAAGGACCTCAAGGTGGCCTACAACGTCACCGGCATCACCGGCGGCAACGGCTCGGTCTCGGGCGGCCTCGGCCTGAGCGCCGACACCACCGTCCCGCTCTCCGACGGCTCCTCCGCCACCCTGGCCGGCTCGGTGGAGCTCAACCCCACCGTGGACTTCAACTACCAGGGCGGGTGGGGCATCCTCGCCCCGCAGACGGCCCGGGTCGGCTTCAAGCTCGGCGCTCACGCCGACTGGCGCGTCGGCGCCAAGCTCAAGGCCACCGGCTCCCCGATCAAGATCCCGATCGCCACGCTGAAGGCCAGCCCCGTGGTGTGGGTCGGCGTGCTGCCCGTGGTGGTCAACCTCAACTTCACCGTGTCCGCCGTCATCAGCGCCGACGGCACCGTCACGGTCGACTCCGAGCAGCGCTACGACGGCAGTTGGGGCGTGCACTCCGACTACGTCAACGGCCGGGGCTGGACCACCACCACCGATCCCAGCACCTCCACCGTCACACCCGTCAAGCTCAACCTGGTCGGCAACGCCTCGGTGAAGAGCGGTCTGGAGGCCCAGGCCTCGGTCGCCCTGTACGACGCCGTCGGCGTCCGGGCCTCCGTCCAGCCCTACCTGCGCACCGTCGTGAAGGGGTCCGTGGTCCTCGACGGCAGCGCCGAGGCCCCCGTGATCAAGGGCTCGGCGAAGCTCTACGGCGGGCTCGACGTCAAGGGTGAGCTCTTCGCCCGGATCGCCATCCTCGGCACCACCCTGGCCGAGCGGGACCTGCCCTTCCTGAACTACCACAAGGAGTGGCCGATCCAGAACTGGCAGACCGGTGCCGGTGCGGCACCGCTGGACGGCGCCACCGCCAGCTGACGTCACCTCAGAAAAGGCCTGCGGCCCCCGGGTTCCGAGGAACCCCGGGGCCGTTCGGCCGCCTCTGGGATCAGGCACCGGCGCCCGCCCCGGCGCCCGCCACCGCGGCCTCCCGGTGGTCGGCGAGGTCCCCCGCCGTGGGCGGGTTGGCACCGGCGCGGGCGCAGGTGAACGCGGAGACCAGCGCCGCCTCGTCCAGCAGCTCGGCGAGGACACCGGTGCCCAGCCCGCGCAGCCGGTCCGCGGCGGCGGCCCCGAGCAGCCCGCGCCGGCGCAGGCCGTCGAGCAGCCCGGAGGTGAAGGCGTCACCGGCACCGACGGTGTCCACGACCTCGACCGGCACCGCCGGGCGCTCCACGGCGCCCGCGCGGGACACCCCGTACGAGCCCGCCGGCCCCCGGGTGACCACGACCAGGGCCGGCCCCAGGGCGAGCCAGTAGCGCGCCACCTCGGCGGCGTCGCGTCCGGGGTGGAGCCAGCGGAGGTCCTCGTCGCTGACCTTGACCACGTCGGCCATGGCGACCAGGTCCTCGACCGCCGTCCGCGCGTCCTCGGGGCTGCCCATCAGGGCCGGCCGGACGTTGGGGTCGTACGACACCGTGCAGCGCCCCCGGGCCTGCGCCACGAGCCGCCGGACGACGGACGCCCCGGGCTCCAGGGTGGCCGCGATGGAGCCGGTGTGCAGACACTCCGTCCGGACCGGCAGGTCGTCCGCGCTCAGCCCGGATGGGAGCCGCCAGGCGAGGGTGAATTCGTAGCTCGCCGCTCCGGTGCCGTCCGGGCGCGCGATCGCGACACTGGTCGGGTGGTCGTCCTCGGGGGTCCCGAGGAGCGCGACCCCGCTGCCGGCGAGGTGGCCGACCAGCATCGCGCCGTAGGCGTCGCGGCCGTGCCGGGTGAGCAGCGAGACGGGGTTGCCCAGCCGGCCCAGGCCCACCGCGACGTTGCCGGGGCTGCCACCGGGACAGGCGGTGGTACCGCCGGGGGTTTCGACCAGGTCCATGATGATCTCGCCGACGACGGTGATCATGTTCGTTCCTCTCAGGAGTGGCGGAGGCGGCGGGGCGGCCGCCCGGCGCGCGTCAGGCCCGGCGGCGCAGGGCCTCGGCCATCGCCGGCGCCACCGGCAGACCGGGGATCAGGGTCGCCTGCACCGCGTGGTAGGCGTCGGCCTTGCCCGGCCACACGGTGGCGGCCGGTTCGTTGCGGACGTTCAGCTCGTGGTGCCAGCTGCCGCCGTCCCGGTCGAGGAAGACCTCCTCGGCGTGCTGCCACCAGGTGCGGTAGCACTCGTCGTACCGGGGGTTCCCGGTGACCCGGTGCAGGACCGCCGCCGCGGCGACCGCCTCGGCGAGCACCCAGTGCATGCGGGCCCGGACGACCGGCTTGCCGTCCCAGTCGACGGTGTAGACGAACCCGGGCTCGCCGTCCACCTGCCAGCCGTCGCGGACGGCGGCGGCGAAGAGGGCCTCGGCCGCCTCCAGCAGCCAGCCGGGCGGATCGGTCAGGCTCGCGCGCAGGCCGAGCAGCAGCCGCGCCCACTCGAACCAGTGACCGACCGTCGCGCCGAAGGGGCGGAACGGGTCGTCCGGGCGGTCCTCGTTGTACTCGTACAGCGGGGACCAGTCGGTGTCGAAGTGCTCGACCAGGCGCCAGCCGGCCGCACGGGCGTGCTCGTCGATCACATGGCCGGCGATCCGCAGGGCGCGCTCGTGCCAGATCCCCTGGCCGGTGACGTCGCCCGCCGCGAGGAACGCCTCGACCGCGTGCATGTTGCTGTTGGCGCCGCGGTAGGCCTCGCAGTACTCCCACGGCAGGTCCCAGGTCTCCACCAGCCGGCCCGCGGCCTCGTCCCAGAAGCGGTGCTCCACGACGTCGAGCGCGCGCTGCAGCAGCGCCGCGGCCCCGGGGCGCCCGGCGGCCGTCGCACTGGCGGCGGCCAGCACCACGAAGGCGTGCGCGTAGGCGGCCTTGTCACCGGTGAGCGGGTCGCCCGCGTGGTCGATGCCGGTGTACCAGCCGCCGTTCCGGTCGTCGTGCAGCGGACCGGCCAGGGCGGCCAGGCCGTGGTCGACCAGCTCCGCCGACCCGGCGTCGCCCAGGAGGTGGGCGAGGGCGAAGACGTGGGTCATCCGGCAGGTGATCCAGGTGTGGACCGGGCCGCGCTCGTCGACCGATCCCCGGTCGTCGAGCCATCCGAAGCCGCCGGCGTCCAGGACGGAGCCGGCGGCGAACCACAGCAGCCGCTCCCGCTCGGCGGCGAGCCACTCCGGGTCGCCGGGCCCGGCGGGAGAGGGGGGCGCGGTGGGTGCCGACAGCGGCGTGAAAACCGGCTCAGTTGACATCGTTCTCCTCGAAGAGCACAGCCGTGAACTGGGGCATCGTTCACCCCCGGGTACCATCCTGGCCAACTGATGACAACGATGTCAATCGACGGCGGAATTGATCGGAGAGAGAGGAGAGGAGAGAGGAGACCGTCGACACCGCCTCAGGTGCGGGTCCGGCCGCCGGACCCGCGCCCGGGCACCGCGCGAGGGCGTCAGCGGGGCAGCTCTCCCGAGCCGCGCTGGATCAGACGGGTCGGGATCTGGAGCCGCTGGGGCTGCGCCTGCTCGCCGTCCATCCGCCGGAAGAGCAGGTCGGCCGCCATCCGCCCCATCGCGGTCGGGTCCTGCGCGACCACCGTCACCGGCACGGGGAGCATGTCGGCGAGTTCGAAGTCGTCGAAGCCGACCAGCGCCGGGTGCGTCCCGCGGGTGGCCAGGTCGCGCAGGACGGCGACGGTCGCCCGGTTGTTGCCGCACATCAGCGCGGTCACCGGCTCGGGGCCGGCCAGCATCCGGTCGAGGGCGAAGCGGATGCCCAGCGGGTCGGGCCGGCCCATCGCCACCCAGTGCTCCCCCGTCCCGCACCCCGCGTCCGCCATCGCCTCGCGGTAGCCGGCCAGCCGCTCGGCGGCGGTGTAGATGCCGGGGGCGTCACCGAGGTAGCCGATCCGGCGGTGCCCCTGGCGGATCAGGTGACCGACCCCGTCCGCCACACCACCCCGGTTGTCGGCCAGGACGGTGTCCACCGACAGTCCCGCGGCGGGGCGGTCGACGCAGACCACCGCCGTACCCGCGGCGAGCTCGCCGGCCAGGTAGCCGTGGTCGGCCGAGGTCGGCACGAGGATCAGCCCGTCGACCCGGCGCTCGCAGAACTCCAGGGCCAGCTCCTCCTCCCGAACCGGGTCCTCGACGGAGGAGGCGGTCAGCAGCAGCGAGTCGTGCGCGCGGGCGATCTCCTCGACCGCCCGGCCGAGCTGTGCGTAGAACGGGTCGGCGAGGTCCTCCAGGATCAGGCCGATGCACCGCGTCCGGCTGCCCTGTCGCAGCATCCGGGCACCGTCGTGACGGCGGAAGCGGAGCTGCTCGATCGCCGCGCGGACCTTGGCCTCGGTCTCCTTGCTCACGCCCGGCTCACCGTTCACCACGCGTGACACCGTCTTCAGCGCCACGCCCGCGACGGCCGCCACGTCCTTCATGGTCGGTCGCCCGGAGGGTTCCGGCCTGACGCGCTCCGCTCCGACTGGCATGACGAGACCGCCTCTTCCTGGACCTGGGTGCTACCAGCTGGATAGTAAGTCCACCAGGGTAGATAACCTTGCCGAAGGGTGGGCAACCGGGTCTGTCCCGCCCCTCCGGATCCGGCCACGGCCTGGGGCGCGGGCCCTCGGCGACGGCGGAGAGGTCGGGAAACGGTAGGACCTCCGTCCCCCGGAAGTCTCCGGGCCGGGGGGCACGGAGGTTCCGGGGGACGGAGGTCCCGAGCGTCGATGAAGCCGATCGGCCCCGAGGCGGGGCCGACGGGCGGGTCACTTCAGCGGGCGGCAGAGCAGCGCGTCGGGGACGCCGTGCTCGTTCCAGCGCCAGGTCATCGCGACGCCGGCGATGTACTCGTCGTCCTTGCACTGGCCCTTGTAGTAGCCGGCCGCCCAGTCGCTCTGCACCGACCCGCCGGTGGTGGGCCGGTTGTCCCCGTGGTCGAACCAGATGGTGCGGCCGCCGGTCGGCAGCGGCTTGGCGGAGGGGCGGCAGAGCAGGGCGACGATCGAGCCGTAGACGCTGTAGCCGGCGGCAAAGGTGTTGTCCGGGCACTGGATCTTGTTGTAGCCGTAAGCCCAATCGCCTTCGGTGACGTACTTCTCGCTGTTGACGGCGGTCCAGTCGCCGGTGCCGGCGGCGGGCTGGTTGGCGTCGGTGCACAGACCGGTGCTGTTGCTGCGCCCGAAAGCGATCAGGCGCTCGCTGTCCGGGCAGACGGCCTTGTCATTGCCGGGCGACCAGTCGGACTTGGCGCGCATGGTGATCGAGAGGTTCTGGTCACCGCCCGAGAGGCTGAGCATGTTCCAGTGGTTGACCTGGTCGACCTGGCCGGTCCTGCCCTGCGCGTTGACGATCTTGTTCCAGTCGTCGACCCGCCAGTCGCCGCCGTCCTGGAGGCCGTAGCGCTTGCCCTTGGCGTCGTAGGAGATCAGCGCCCAGTTGTCGTTCACCTTGCCGTTCGCGTCGGCCCAGCCAACCAGCGGCCACATGGCGAAGTCGGTGTCGTTGTTCACCAGGATGTCGGTGAACCGGTCGAACCAGTCCTTCTCCTTGGCGTTGTCGGACCCGCGGCCGGCGGCGCCGAACTCGCTGATCCACACCGGAGCGGTGAAGTGCTGACCCTCCTGCGTGACGAACAGCGCCTGGTCGTGGACGGTCTTGACGAGGTCCGCGGGGCTGAGGTCCTGGTAGCGGGGGTCGTTGGTCTCGCCGTTCTGCCAGCCGCCGGTCGCTCCGGTGTGGTTGGGGCCGGTGTAGCCGTAGAAGTGCGCGGCGTACACGAGCTTGTTCGACTGGATCAGGCTGTTGGACATTGTGCGCACCGGGGTGAGCA
Organism: Kitasatospora sp. NPDC028961; assembly: GCF_055564815.1. NCBI lineage: Bacteria > Bacillati > Actinomycetota > Actinomycetes > Kitasatosporales > Streptomycetaceae > Kitasatospora > Kitasatospora sp. NPDC028961. The sequence goes on from NZ_JBVHVO010000008.1 coordinate 217,715, forward strand.
TCGGGCGGCCGTGGCTGAACATGCCCTGGGGGATGCCCTGCCAGTTGATGCCCTCCATGACGATCAGCATGTCCGGATCGGCTTCGAGGATCTTGTTCCCGGCGTCCTCGAACGCCTTGTACAGGTCCTTGTCGTTGCCCCAGCCCCAGTTGGGGTCGTCCCAGGTGTCGCGGCGGACCTCGTTGCGCAGGTCCGCGCCGACCACCCGCTTGTTCGCCTTGTAGCGCTTCGCCAGGAACACCCAGTCGTCGATCCACTGCTGGGTGGACTGGCCGCTGTTCCACCGCTCGTTGCCGTCGAGGCCACAGCAGAAGCGGTAGGTGGTGGTGTGGTTGTTGAGGATGACGGCGAAGCCGTCCGCGGTGAGCGCGGCCACCACGGCGTCGTAGACCTCCAGCGGGGTCTTGCCCTTGAGCTGCGGGTTGGCCGTCACGGCGGAGTCCGGCACCGCGGTCTTGTCGTGGATCATCGCGTTGGCGAACGGCAGCCGGACGCTGTTGATGCCCAGGCCGTGGAAGTCGGACATCAGCTGGGCCATCGGCACCCGGTCCAGCCCGAGCGGGATGTTGTGCGACACCTGGCGTGCCTGGTTGTTCGCCGGGTCGTTGACGTCGCCGGAACCCTCCCAGGTGCCCTGGGCGCCGGCCCAGTTGGCCGCCTTCAGCTTGAACCGGTCGCCCTTGGCGTCGACGATGTAGCGGCCCTGGGTGCTCAGCGGGCCGGTCCACGACGCGGCGAGCTGCTTACCGGTCAGCACGGGCGCCGTGACGGAGGAGGCCGTGGCGGCGGTGGCCGGCACGGCAGCGGGCACGCCCGCGAGGACGAGGACCGCCGCGGCGATCGCAGCCGGCAGAAGACGGTTGACGGATCGCCTGACGGCCGGAGTCGTACTACTGGACCTCATGGTGCTTTCCCTCCAGGGGTGGGGGACGGTGGCGTCCCGGTGGGGAGTGGTGCGACCGTGGATCGGTGCGGTCCGACCGTAGGGCGGTCCGGTGTCCCGGGGGCGGCTCAGCCCTTGAGGACGCTGGTGGCGCGTACCGCCGAGGGGCGAGTGGAAAGGACGGTCCGCCCGCGGTGAGGTCTGCCGGCCCCACCGCGGGCGGACCGGCGGGTCACTTCAGCGGGCGGCAGAGCAGGACGTTGGGGACGTCGCCCGTGTGCGCGTACCACGCGTTGCCGATGCCGGCGAGGTACTCGTCGTCCTTGCACTGGCCCTTGTAGTTGCCGGGCGCCCAGTCGCTCTTCGCCGAGCCGCCGGTGGCGGGACGGTTGTCGCCCCGGTCGAACCAGACGGTGCGGTTGGTGGTGGACAGCTCCCCGGCGGCGGGTGCGCAGAGCACGGCCTTGATGGGCCCGTTGGCGCTGTAGCCGACGACGAAGCTGTTGTCCGGGCACTGCAGCTTCCGCTGGCCCGACGCCCAGTCGCCGTGCTTGACGTAGCGCTCGTCGGTGACGGTGATCCACTTGCCGTCGGCCTTGACGGGCTGACCCGCGTCGGTGCAGAGGCTGCGGTTGGAGCTGCGGGCCAAGCCGATCAGCCGCTCGGTGTCGGGGCAGTTGCCCTTGCGGTTGCCGAAGCTCCAGTCCGCCTGGGCACGCATGGTGGCGGAGAGGTCCTGGCTGCGGTCGAGTATGTTCCAGTGGTCGACCTTGTCGACCTGGCCGGTCCTGCCCTGCGCGTTGGCGATCTTGTTCCAGTCGTCGACCCGCCAGTCGCCGCCGTCCTGGAGGCCGTAGCGCTTGCCCTTGGCGTCGTAGGAGATCAGCGCCCAGTTGTCGTTCACCTTGCCGTTGGCGTCGGCCCAGCCGACCAGCGGCCACATGGCGAAGTCGGTGTCGTTGTTCACCAGGATGTCGGTGAACCGGTCGAACCAGGTCTTCTCCTTGGCGTTGTCGGACCCGCGGCCGGCGGCGCCGAACTCGCTGATCCACACCGGAGCGGTGTAGTGGTACCCGGCCTCGGTGACGAACAGCGCCTGGTCGTGGACGGTCTTGATGAGGTCCGCGGGGCTGAGGTCCTGGTAGCGGGGGTCGTTGGTCTCGCCGTTCTGCCAGCCGCCGCTCGCTCCGGTGTGGTTGGGGCCGGTGTAGCCGTAGAAGTGCGCGGAGTAGACCAGCTTGCCCGACTGGACCAGGGTGTTGGAGAGGTTGCGGACGGGGGTGAGCATCGGGCGGCCGTGGCCGAACATGCCCTGGGGGATGCCCTGCCAGTTGATGCCCTCCATGATGATCAGCATGTCCGGGTCGGCATCGAGGATCTTGTTGCCGGCCTCCTGGAAGGCGGCGTACAGGTCGTGGTCGTCGCCCCAGCCCCAGTTGACGTCGTCGTTCCAGTCCCGGCGGACCTCGTTGCGCAGGTCCGCGCCGACCACCCGCTTGTTCGCCTTGTAACGCTTCGCGAGGAACACCCAGTCGTCGACCCACTGCTTGGTGGACTGGCCGCTGTTCCACCGCTCATTGCCGTCCAGTGCGCAGCAGAAGCGGTAGGTGGTGGTGTGGTTGTTGAGGATGACGGCGAAGCCGTCGGCGGTGAGCGCGGCCACCACGGCGTCGTAGACCTCCAGTGGGGTCTTGCCCTTGAGCTGCGGGTTGGCCGTCACGGCGGAGTCCGGCACCGGGGTGGTGTCATGGATCATCGCGTTGGCGAACGGCAGCCGGATGCTGTTGATGCCCAGGCCGTGGAAGTCGGACATCAGCTGGGCCATCGGCACCCGGTCCAGCCCGAGCGGGATGTTGTGCGACACCTGGCGTGCCTGGTTGTTCGCCGGGTCGTTGACGTCGCCGGAACCCTCCCAGGTGCCCTGGGCGCCGGCCCAGTTGGCCGCCTTCAGCTTGAACCGGTCGCCCTTGGCGTCGACGATGTAGCGGCCCTGGGTGCTCAGCGGGCCGGTCCACGACGCGGCGAGCTGCTTACCGGTCAGCACGGGCGCCGTGACGGAGGAGGCCGTGGCGGCGGTGGCCGGCACGGCAGCGGGCACTCCCGCGAGGACGAGGGCCGCCGCGGCGATGGCGGCGGGCAGGAAGCGGTTGACGGACCGTCTGATCGACGGGGCCTCGGTGGTGGATCTCATGATGCTTTCCCTCCAGGGGTGGGGGACGGGTGTCCCCGGTGGGGGTGGTGCGGCGGTGCGGCCGGACCGTAGGGCGGTCCGGTGACCCAGGGGCGGCTGCGGGTCGTGATGGGGAGTACGGCTCGTCGTCCGACGTGGCCGGTTTTCGCCGTGGGCGGCCGGCGGTGCGACGGGCGCCGGCGGCTCGGTGCGGGTGCTCGGTGCGGGTGCTCGGGCCCCCGGCGGGTCGGGAGCGGGGTGGGGACGCCCCTCAGGGGAAGAGCGCCTGGATGCCCACGACGGCGCCGCCGCGGGCCCATTCGTCCCAGGGGAGGGGACGCAGGGTCAGCGGGCACTTCGCGGCCGCCTTGAAGCAGTGCGCGGTGTAGGCCTCCTTGATGTGGGTGCCGAAGAGGTCGTAGGTGTCGAGCCCTTCGCCGGTGACGACGACGCGCTCGGGCCCGACGAGGCTCACCAGGGTGGCGATGCCGGTCCCGATGGCCCGGCCGGCCCGGACGAAGGCTCCCCGCGCGGCCCGGTCCCCGTCGCGGGCGAGCTGCACGGCGCCGGCGAAGTCCAGCTCCGGGTCGTCGACGGCGCGTCGGACGGTCCGGAGGATGGCATCGCTGGAGGCGATGGCCTCGACGCAGCCGACCGCGCCGCAGTGGCAGCGCGGGCCGGCCGGATCGACGCCGATGTGCCCCATCTCGCCGGCGACCCCGTAGGCCCCGGTGACCAGCTCGCCGTTGACGACGATGCCGGACCCGATCCCCGCTCCGATGGTGACCAGGGCGAAGTTCTCGGTGCCGATGCCCTCGCCGAACCAGTGCTCGGCGACGGTCAACGCCTTGACATCGTTGTCCACCGTGACCCGCAAACCGGTCGCGGCCGCCACCGTCTCGGCGAGCGACACATCGTGCCAGCCCGGGAGGACGGAATAGCGGACGCGACCCAGGCGGCGGTCGACGTCCCCGGAGACCGCGATCCCCAGGTGCCGGGTACGTTCCCTGAACTCGGGTTTGGTGTCAAGGAGTTCGGCGACCAGATCGACCAGCAGCGCACAGACGGCCGCAGGGCCGCGGTCGACCCCGAGCGGACGGCTGACGGTGTCGGCGCACCTCCGTGCCCGGAGGTCGCAGACCGTGGCGTGGAGCGCATCGGCGCTGATCTTCACACCGACGAAGAACTCACGACCGGCGGTGACGGCCAGCGGGTTGACCGGACGACCGGCCCCCGGCGCCGTGCGCTCCGGGGGGAGTTCGTGCAGGTAGCCGTCGATGAGGAGCGGCCTGGCGGCCTTGGTGACGGCGGTGGACGACAGGCCGGTACGGCGGGCCAGCTCGACCCTGCTGAGCGGGCTCTCGGCCAGCAGCATGGCGAGGACGGCGGTCTCGGCAGGCGCGGAGACCAGCGGCTGCGAGTGATTCGGAAACACGGCGGCAACGTACTCGCAATTAAATAACTTTGTCCAGTATTGATTTTCGGCCACTCGCGCCCTACGCTCTGGCCACCTTCTCCCCCCGGGACCCGCCCGTTCCCGCCCCGGGGGCGGGGCGCCGCACCACGCCCCGCCCTTCGGCCGGTGACGTGCCGCCCGGGTCCGCGCGACTTTCGGCGTACGGAGATCAACCTGCCGGACATGGACGGCAGGGCGGGTTTCCCATCGGTCTTCCCATCGGCCGTCCCGCCGGCCTTCCGGTCGGCCTTCCGGTCGGCCGGGCACAGCGGGTCGCGCCGCCGGGCGCGGCCGCCGCGGGCCGGCCGGGGTCAGCTCCGGACGCGGCTGACCCGCCCCTCGTCCCAGACCGGTTCGTCGGCCTCGACCACCCGGCCGTCCGCCCGGAAGACCAGGAAGCGGCTGAACACCCGGGCGAACCAGCGGTCGTGGGTGACCGCCACCACCGTCCCGGTGAACGCCGCCAGGGCCTCCTCCAGCGCCTCGGCCGAGATGAGGTCGAGGTTGTCGGTCGGCTCGTCCAGCAGCAGCAGCGTCGCCCCGGCCAGCTCCAGCAGCAGGATCTGGAACCGCGCCTGCTGGCCGCCCGACAGGGTCTCGAAGTTCTGCCGGCCCGCGCCCGCCAGCCCGTACCGGCTCAGGGCCGACATCGCGCGCTCCAGGTCCAGCCCGGGGCGGTCGCCCTCGCCGGCGCCCAGGATCTCGGCCGGCGTCCGGCCGGCCCACTCCGGGTGCCGGTGCGTCTGGGCGAACAGCCCGGGCCGCACCCGTGCGCCCAGCCGGCACTCGCCGGTGTGCGCCACCGTACCGGCCGCCTCCCGGCCGGCCTCGTCCAGCAGGCGCAGGAAGTGGCTCTTCCCGGACCCGTTCGACCCGAGCACGCAGACCCGGTCCCCGAAGAACACCTCCAGGTCGAACGGCCGCATCAGGCCGCTGAGTTCGAGCCCCTGGCAGGTGATCGCCCGGATGCCCGTCCGGCCGCCGCGCAGGTCCGGCGCGACCCGCTGGCGGCGCGGCGGCGCGGGCGGCGGCCCGGCCTCCTCGAACTTCGCCAGCCTGGTCTGCGCAGCGTGGTAGCGCGAGGCCATCTCGTCGCTGATCGAAGACTGCTGACGCAGCGTCCGGACCAGCTCCTTGAGCTGCTCGTGCTTCTCGCTCCAGCGCTGCCGCACCTCGGCCGCGCGCTGCCAGCGGGCCTCCCGGGCCTCGGCCCAGGTGGCGAACCCGCCACCGTGCGTCCAGGCCGTGCCGCCCTCCAGGGTGACCACCTGGCCGGCGGTGCGGCTCAGCACCTCCCGGTCGTGGGTGATCAGCAGCACGCCCTGCCGGGTCTGGGCGAGCTGCTCCTCCAGCCAGCGCTTGCCGGGCACGTCGAGGTAGTTGTCCGGCTCGTCCAGCAGCAGCAGCTCGGCCGGGCCCCGGAGCAGCGCCTCCAGGACGAGCCGCTTCTGCTCGCCGCCGGACAGCGTCGCCACCTCGCGGTACTGGGCCACCTGGAAGGGCGTGCCGAGCGCGGCGACCGTCACGGTGTCCCAGAGCACCTCGTAGTCGTAGCCCCCGGCCTCGCCCCAGTCCACCAGCGCCTGCGCGTAGCGGAGTTGGGTGGGCTCGTCGTCGGCCTCCATCATCGCGAGCTCGGCCGCGTCGAGGGCGGCCGCCGAGGCCCGCAGCGGCGGTGGCGCGACGGTGAGCAGGAGGTCCCGGACCGTCCGGTCGTCGCGCAGGCTGCCGATGAACTGCGGCATCACCGCGACCGCGCCCTGGCTGCGGAACGACCCCCGCTGCGCGGGGAGTTCTCCCGCGAGAATGCGCAGCAGGGTGGTCTTGCCCGCGCCGTTGTCGCCGATGAGCGCGACGGTTTCGCCCGCCGGTACACGGAACGAGACGTCGTGGAAGAGCTCGCGACCGTCGGCGAGAACATGCCCGAGACTGGCGGCTTCGAGGTAGCCCATGCGCGGATTGTAGCGGCCGGACACTCGGTGGGCGATCCATTTTCGGCGACGCCTGCGGAGCGGGCTCGTCCGCCCTGGTGGATCATCAACTCCCGTTCATCGGATCATCGTTAGTCGCTCGATCGCGTAATTCACTCGCAAGTCGGAATGCCGGATAAAGGCCTTGTGCCATTCCGTGATCTGCGGAACGGTTGTACCCGAAGGACGCGGAACCGCAGGGCGGGCGTGATCTCCCTCCGGCGTTCCCCGTGTTCGTCCGCGCCGCCGCGCTCCTTCCGATTCCGACCCTGTCGGCCCTGCCAGGAAGGCGAGAGATATCCCATGCCGTCCGATCTCGCTTCGCACTCCGACCACCACAGCTCGCGGTCCGGTCCGGCCACCGTCGCACTCGTCGGCGCGGAATTCGGCTGGGGCAGCTCGGGGAAGCTCAGTGCCGTGCTCTCCGCCCTGCGGGACCGGCCCACCCCTCCCCTGCGGTTCGTCGGGCTGGCCTCGGGGCTGGGCCGCCCGCTGCTCGCCGAGCACGCGGTGGACGCCTGGCACGACCTGCCCGCCGATCCCGGGCGACTGGCCCCGGCCGTCGAGGAGTTCGTGCGGTCCCAGGGGGTGCGGGCCGCCGTGGTCGTGCTGGACGGCGCCGCCGCGACGGCCCTGCTGGCGGCCGGGGTGCCCACGGTGTTCGTCGACAGCCTGCCCTTCCTCTGGTCCGAGGGCGACCGGGCCGCGCTGCCGCTGGACGCCACGGTGTACTGCGCGCAGAAGAGCGTCGAGCTGCCGCCCGAGTGCCTGGACGTGCTGGCCGACGCCCGGGCGCTGCGCTGGGTCGAGGCGGTCATCGCCGGGCCCCGCGGCCCGGATCCGGCGACCGGCCACCGCCGCACCGGCCCCCGCCGTCCGTACCGGAGGGCGCTGGTCAGCCTGGGCGGGCTGCGCGCGCCGACGCTCGGCGATCCGGAGCACTACCCGCGCCTGGTCGTCCCCGCCGCCCTGGAGGCCCTCGCCGCCCACGGGGTCGAGGAGGTGCACATCGCCGGCAACCTGCCCGCCGAGCTGGCGGGCCGGCTGGTCGACGAGTCGGTCGCCCCGCCCCGGACGACCACCGGCCCGCTCGGCCACGGCGCCTTCCTGGAACGGCTGGCCGACAGTGACGTCCTGCTGACCTCGCCCGGGCTGACCACCCTCCTGGAGGCGGGCGGCCTGCGCGTCCCCACCGTCTGCCTGCCGCCGCAGAACCTCAGCCAGATCTTCAACGGCCGCTACCACGGCCAGGCGCTCGGGGCCCCGCTGCGGGTGCTCTGGCCCAAGGACGTGCTCGTCGAGGCGGAGGCGCTGGCGCTGCGCTCCGAGGGCGAGGACCACGCGCTGGAGCTGATCTACGACTCGATCGGGCGGGCCGCGCTCGGCGACGACCGCCCGGCCGTCCGCCACGCCCTGCGCGACGGCGTCCTGGAGGCGCTGCGCCGGTCCACCGCGGTCCACGACTGGGGCGCGCTCACCACCGCGGTCGGCACCGGCGGAGCGGTCCAGGTGGCCGACGCCCTGCTCGGCGTCCTGGCCGCACCGGACCGGCCCGTCTGACCGCCCGCCCCGGGCGCACCGCCCGTCACCCGCCCCACCCGTCCCGTGAGTCGTCTGGAAGGTCCCCCCTCCGTGCGTGCACGTGATCGCTACCTCTTCATCCGGATCCTGGAAGCCTGCAACGCCGACTGCTTCATGTGCGAGTTCGCACTCTCCCGCGACACCTTCCGCTTCTCCCGCGAGGACTTCGACGACCTGCTGCCCAAGGCCCGGGCGGCCGGCGTGGGCTACGTCCGGTTCACCGGTGGCGAGCCGCTGATGCACCCGCACGTGGTGGAGCTGGTCCGCTCGGGAGCGGCCGCCGGGATGAGGATGTCCCTCATCACCAACGGGTCGCTGCTGCCCCGGATGGCCGCCCCGCTGGCCGCGGCCGGCCTGGCGCAGGTGATCGTCAGCCTGGACGGTTCCTCGGGCGCCACCCACGACGTCTACCGGCGCTCGCCCGGGATGTTCGACAGCGGGCTCGCCGGTCTGCGCGCCGCCGCGGAACTCGGCGTGCTGCCCCGGGTCAACACCGTCGTCGGACCGCACAACTACACCGAGATGCCCGCACTGCAGGAGGTCCTGACCGGGGCGGGGGTGCGCCAGTGGGAGCTGTCCGCGCTCAAGCTCGACCGCAGCATCACCTACCCCGACGCCGACCACGTCCGCAGCGTCTGCGATCCGATCTACGACGCCGATCCGGCCGCGCTGCTCGTCCCGATGGGCAAGCGCTTCTACGGCGACACCCCGCAGGAGCAGGAGCGGTACTTCGCCGACTCCGTCACCCCGCGCGCGGCCGAACCGCTCTGCCACGTCGCGGACGACGTCATCTACGTCGACGGCAAGTACGGGCGGATGTACGCGTGCAGCTGCATCCCGCACCGGGAGGGCGACGACGGGCCGGGTGGCGCCCCGCTGCGGGAGCAGGGGGTGATCCAGCTGGACACCCCGGTCTTCCGGGCCCACGCCGAGTGGTTCCGCGAACGCGGTCCCGCGGTGTGCAACGGGTGCTCCACCACCGCCGCCGGATACAGCGACGACGTGGCGCGACTGGGGGCGGTGGGCCCGTGGCACTACTGAGCTCCGGTCGGCAGGCTCCGGCCGCACCCGACCGACCGGCACCCCTGGGCCCCGGCACCGACCCGGCCACGCCCACCGGGCGCGCGCCCGCCGGCTCGGGGTCGGCGGCGGCCCACGGCGCGCCGCACGGCCCCCGCGTGCTGCTGAGCGCCCGACCGGACCAGCTGGACTCGACGCTCGCCCTGCGGCGGGTGGCCGCCCACCTCGGCGACCTCCGTCCGGTCGGCGCCGCGGACGTCGATCCGCCGCCGGTCGCCGCACTGGTCTGCGACGACGTGGCGAGGACGGAGTACATGCTGGGCCTGGGCGTGCCGGTGGTGCACCTGATCTCGGGCCACCCGGTCGGCGGCCCGCCGACCGAGCACCTGCCGGCCGGCACTCCGGCGGCCGACAACCCGGCGGTCGACGCGCCGCCGGAGCGCGCCCTGGGGCGGGTCCACCGGCCCGGGTGGCTGCCGGAGGCCGGGCCCGCCGCCCGGGGCGTCCGGCCCACCGGAGTGCTCGCGCCGCAGCGCACCGGCCGGAGCCGGTCCCGCTCGGGCACCCTGCTGCTGCTCTCGCTCTGGCGCGTACCCGCCGCCGAGGCGGAGGCCTTCGCCGGGGCCGCGCTGCCCGCCCTGGTGGCGGCCGCGCTGCACCGCACCGGGAGCTGCACCGTGGTCGCCGACACCGGGCTCGACCTGCTGCGATCCGCACTGGGCGGCCTCACCGGGCGCCCGGGCCTGCGGCTGGGCCGGGCCGCCGAGACCGACCCGGACGCGCTGCACGCCGAGGCCGCCGTGTTCCTGGCCTCCCCGGTGCTCGGGGCGCTCGCCCTCGCCCAGGCGCGGCGGGCACCGCTGGCCCTGCTACCGGCGCTCGGACCCGCCCAGGGCGCTCTGGCCGAGCAGCTCGCCGGCGTCCTGCCGCTGCCCTCGGCCGAGGATCCCGCGGATCCGGGCCTGTGGGCGCAGTCCGGCGCCGGCGGCGCACCCGCCGCAGGCCCGTGGCACCTGCTCGACCCGGCCCTGGACGACCTGCGCGGCGCCCAGCGGGTCGCCCGCACGCTGCGCCAACTCGCGCTGGCTCCGCTGTGAGCCGCCGCCCGCCCCGATCCGCGCCCCGGACCCCATCCGGGCCCCGGCCCCGTCCTGATCCCCACACCCCGTCAGCCCGCCGGTCCGGCCCCACCCGTCCCGGCCACCTCCACAGCCCCACCCTCAGCACCCTCAGCACCACCCTCACACCCGTCGACCGCGTCGTACTGGAGCCGCCATGTCCGACACCCTTCGCGAACCCACGGCTGTCACCCGCCCCGAACTGATCCGTCCCAGGGTCCCGGAGAGCGACTGGGACGACTGGCGCTGGCACATGCGTCGGCGCATCACCACCCTCGACAAGGCCCGTCAGTGGATCAACCCGAGCCCCGACGAGGAGAAGGCCATCGCCGGGGTGGCGGGCAAGTACCGCTGGAGCGTCACCCCGTACTACGCCTCGCTGATGGACCCGGACGATCCCAGCTGCCCGGTCCGGCAGCAGGCGGTGCCCGCCCTCGGCGAGCTGATGGAGTTCCCCGGCGCCGAGGTGGACCCGGTCGGTGACACCTTCTACCGCAAGACCAACCGGGTGGTGCACAAGTACCCGGACCGGGTGATCATGCTGATCACCGAGGCGTGCCCGGTCTACTGCCGCCACTGCACCCGCAAGTTCCACACGACCGACGTCGACGGCACCTACTTCCGCGACGACGAGGGCGGTTCCTACGACGAGGACCTCCGCTACATCGCCGACCACCCCGAGATCCGGGACGTCCTGCTGACCGGCGGCGACCCGCTCTCCTACCAGGACGGCAAGCTGGAGGAGATCATCGCCGGTCTGCGGGCGATCCCCAGCGTGGAGATCATCCGGATCGGCAGCCGGTTCCCCGTGCTGCTGCCCCAGCGGATCACCGACGACCTCTGCTCGATGCTCGCCAAGTACCACCCGGTCTGGCTGAACACCCACTTCAACCACCCGAAGGAGATCACCCCGGAGGCCGCGGCGGCCGTCGACCGCCTGCTGCGGCACGGGATCCCGGTCGGGAACCAGACGGTGCTGCTGCGCGGGATCAACGACGACATCGCCACCATGCGCACGCTGATGACCGAGCTGCTGCGGATCCGGGTCCGGCCGTACTACCTGTACCACTGCGACAACGTCACCGGGGTCTCGCACTTCATGACGTCCGTCGAGAAGGGCTGGGAGATCATGGCCGGCCTGCAGGGCCACATCACCGGGTTCGGCGTCCCCCAGTACGTCCTCACCACGAAGATCGGCAAGATCCCCATCCCGCCGCCCTCCTACACCCAGATCCCCGAAGGCCTGCTGCTCCGCAACCACCGAGGCCAGGAGATGGTCGTCGACGGTTCCGCGCAGCCGATCACGGAGTCGGACACCGCATGAGCTCACTCGACAAGCGGCTCGGGCAGCGCTTCCTGCCCTACGGCGCGAACTACCTCGACTGGTCCGACATGTCGGAGCTGCGGAAGGTGATCGAGCACCAGGTCCTCTTCCGCTACCAGACCGAGAACGAGAGCATGGCCTCCCGGCTGGAGCGGACGGTGGCCGAGCGGCTGGGCGCGGGCCACGCGCTGGCCGTCCACAACTGCACCGAGGCGCTGCGGCTCGCACTGATCTCCACCCGCCCCGCCGTCGGGGATCTCGTGTACATCCCCGCGGTCACCTTCGTCGCGGTGGCCGGCGCGGTGCTGTCCTGCGGCCTGATCCCGGTGCTCGTCGACGCCGACGACTCGCTCTCGATGGACCCGACGCTGGTGCCGCCCGACGCGCAGCGGGTGATCGTCGCCCACATGGAGGGCACCGTCGCCCCGCTGCCGGCCGGGGTGCCGTACCTCGTCGAGGACTGCGCGCAGTCGCTCGGCGCCCGCTTCCCCGACGGCCGGCAGGTCGGCACGGCGGGATACGCCGGGACGTTCAGCTTCCACCACAACAAGGTCCTCACCTCGGGCGAGGGCGGCCTGCTCGTCACCAACGACGAGGGCGCCTGGTCGACCATGCGCTGCTACCACGACCACGGCTCGGCCCGGGTGCCGGGCCACTACCCGACGTGGAACCAGGACGCCCACTTCGGTGAGAACTTCGTGACCAGCGAGCAGGTCGCGGCCGTCCAGTGCCAGCAGTTCCGGCACCTCGACGAGCTGCTCGCGGGGCTGGAGCGGATGTACGCCATCGCGATGGGCGAGCTGCCCGACCGACCCGACCTGGAGGTCCGGCCGCGGGCCGCCGGCGACGTCAAGGTCAGTCTGCGGTTCCGCTGCGAGAGCCGGGAGTTGCGGGACGCGGCGGTGGCGGCGCTCAGCGCCGCCGGCATCGCCAACTGGACGCTCGGGAAGTACCTGCTGCCCGACCACCCGGTGCTCACCGGCCGCCGTTCGCTCTACCGCGACGGCTTCCCGTGGAACCACGCCCCCGACGCCCCCCTGGCCCTCAGCCACGACGGCTTCGCCCGGACCAGGGACGTCCTGGACCGCACGCTGTGCGTACCGCTCTCCCCGGAACTGCCCGAGGAGGAGCAGGCCCTCGCGGCCAAGGCCGTCCGCCAGGTGCTGGAGTCGGTGTGAACGACACCGAGGTGCTGCTGATGGTGGACGACCGGCCGTCCTCCTTCACCCGCTACGCCGCCCGGGAACTGGCCGACCGGCTGGTCCTGCTGCGGTTCGCCGAGACGCGCCAGGACCTCTCGGAGGACTACCTCCTCGAAACCGCGCACCTGCCGGCCTTCTGGGTGCGCGAGGGCGCGGCGCCGGCCCAGGAGGCGCAGCGGTACCGGCAGTGGGCGGCGGGGCTGCCGGTACCGCCCACCCGGTTCTGCAACCCGTCGGAGCCCCGGCAGGCGGTGGCCCAGCGGTTCGCGGCGCTCGCCGGCCTGCCGCACCTGACGGAGCAGCAGGTGACCCTGGTCCGGGACAAGGCCGTCATGAAGGAGCGCTTCCGGCAACTCGGGCTGCGGACGGCGGAGTTCGCCCGGGTACGGTCGGTCGCCGAGATCGGGCGGTTCGCCGAGCGGCACGGCTGGCCGGTGGTGCTCAAGCCGGTGGACTCGTTCGCCTGCGTGGACACCTACCGGCTGGCCGGGCCGGGGGACCTCGCCGGGATCGACCTCGGCGCCCGGCGCTGGATGGTGGAGGAGCACCTCGGCGGCACCGAGTGGGAGGTGTGCGCGATCGTGCTCGGCGGCGAGGTGCTGGACGCCTGGCCGAGCGCGATGCCCTGCCGCCCGCTGGACATCGTCGACGGCGCGATGAACGCCAACATCAGCGTCGGCACCGGCGACGGGCCGGCGGTCGACGTGCGGGCGCTGGTCCAGCGCGTCATCACCGGGATGGGCATCGACCACGGGTACGCCCACATGGAGTTCTTCCTGATCGACGGCGAGGTGTACGCGGGCGAGATCGGTGTCCGGTTGGCGGGCTGCGAGATCCCCGCCAACCACGGGCACGCGTACGGCTTCGACGTGTTCGGCGCGACGCTGGCGGTCTACCTCGGCCGCCGGCCGGAGCTCGACTACCGCGAGCGCCGCTGCGCGGGCGACCTGCTGCTGCCCCTGCCCGGGTCCGGGACGATCCGCCGGATCACCTCCCGGGAGGAGCTCCTGGGCCTGCCCGGGGTGGTCGACGCCGTCCTCAAGGTCGGTGCCGGTGACCGGGTGGCGGCCCGCCGGGCCTCGCACAACGCCTCGGGGTACGCCCATGTCGTGGGAGGGTCGGTTTCGGAGGTGGAGACCCGGATGCGCGAGGTGCTCGACCGGTTCACCATCGAGGTGGTACCGGCCCGGGAGGCCGATGCCGTCCCCACCTGACCCCGCCGGGCCGGCCGCCCGCGCAGCGGCCCGGCGCCCGACTCCGCCGCCCCGTACGGTTGTTGAACGGAGACCGACCGCGTGACCTTCCCCTCCGGCGGCCTGCCCCGTCGCTTCCTCGACCTGCTCACCCGACCCCTGGTGGCCGGGCCGGCCTGGTGGAGCGTGGTCTCCAGGCTGCCGGTCTACCTGATGTCGCTGGCCCTCGTCCTGACGGTCCGTGAGCAGGGCGGCGGCTACGCCCAGGCCGGCCTGGTGGCCGCGCTGTACACGCTGGGGATGGCGCTCGGCAGTCCGCTGATCGCCCGCCACCTCGACCGGCGCGGGCGGGCGGCGGTGCTGACCGCGACCGCCCTCGCCTACCCGGCGGCGCTCACCGTGCTCGTGTGGTTCACCCACCCCGGTGGCTGGGCCCAGCCCGCCGCGGCGGTCGTCGCCGGGGCGGTGCTGCCGCCGGCGAACGCCTGCATGCGCTCGCTCTGGGCGCGGCTGCCGCTGCGGGAAGAGGAACGCGAGACGGCCTACCTCTGGGAGGCCCTGCTGACCGAGGTGCTGGTGATCAGCGCGCCACTGATGCTGGCGGCGCTGATGCTGGTCGGCTCGGCGGGCCTGGCGCTCACCACGGTCGCCGTGATCGGCGGCCTCGGCACGCTGGGGCTCGCGCACACCCGGCTGCCGGTCGGTACCGAAGCCGCCGTCACCGAAGCCGCCGTCACCGAAGCCGCGGTCACCGGAGGCCGCGGCCCCGAAGCGGCCGGTACCGAAGGCCCCGGCGCCGCCGGCACCCGTGCCGACGGCGCCGGCACGGCCCACCATGACACCGGCCCGTCCCGGTCCCCGGCCGCCGACGGACCCGCCGACCGGAGTGACCCGCGCCGGCTGCTGGGCCCCCTGCGGGAGCCGGCGCTGCTGGCGCTGACCGCCGTGATGGCCCTGTCCGCGGTGCCCATCGGCCTGCTGACCCTGGCCATCCCGGCCTTCGTCGACCGGCACGGGGCTCCCGGCGGCGCCGGGGTGGTCTACGCGTGCTGGGGGGTCGGCAGCGCCGTGGGCGCCCTCTGGCTCGGCCGCTCGCAGTCCGAGGTGACGCCGCAGACGCGCTTCCCCCGGCTGCTGCTGGCCTACGCCCTCGGGACGGGTCTGACCCTGCTCGCCGGTTCCCAGCTCGGCCTCGCGCTGGCGCTGGCCGTGGGGAGCGCACCCATCGCGCTGGTCTCCGCCACCGAGATGACCCTGGTGAGCACAATCGCCGACGGCCGGTCCCTGGCCGAGGCGTTCACCTGGGCCTCGCTCGCCACCGTCCTCGGTGACGCGCTGGGCCAGCAGGCCGGCGGGCTGCTGATGGACCCGCTCGGGCCGCGCGCGGTGTTCGCCGTGGCGACCGGCACCGCCCTGGCGGCCGCCGCACTGGCCTTCGCCTGCCGGGGGTTGCTGACCCGGCGGGCGGCGCCGATGGTGGAGTGCGCGGTATGACCGCCGGACCCGCCGGCCGCGGCCCGCCGGCCGCCCGCGCAGCGCCCCGCCGGCCCGTCGCACCCGCCGCCGTCCCATCCGTCCTTCCCACGACCCAGAGGTGGTCCACCATGAACGCCGCCCCCGCCGACCAACGGCCCGACCGACGGCCCGACCTGCCGTCCGGTCCGGCCGCCCTGTTCCGCACCGTCACCCGGCACCAGTTACCGCAGGCCGTACGGGAGTTCCTGGACTCCCCGCAGCTCCTGCCGGTGCCGGTGCCCACCGACGACCGGGCCGACCTGGCGCAGAGCGTCGAGCTCGCCGGCCGGCTGTACGGCGGCCGGCGGCAGCCGCACCCGCTCGACTTCGGGATCGTCCTCGGCGCGGCCGAGCTGCCCGAGGGGCTCGCCGAGCTGGCCCGCCCGCTCGCCCGGACATGGGTGGCCGAGGAGGAGTTGGCGGACGTCGCGTCGTTCCGGGCGCGGCACAGCGGTTCGCTGCTGCTCGTCGGCCGCTACGACCGGCTCACCCTCGACCCCGTCCGGGACCTGCTGCTGGACACCTACCGCGGCCGGCGGCACGGGCTGACGCTGCTGAGCGGCCGGGACGACGCCTCGGTCGGCTGGAACATCGCCAAGCAGTACGCCGAACCGGCCCTCGACGTCGACGCCCTGGGCCTGTTCACCGACACCGACCGGCCGCCCCGGCTTCCCGGGGTCCAGGTCTTCGACGACCGCGACTTCGAGCGCGAGGACATCCAGGCCCGGATCCTCGGCACCCGGTGGCGGCGGGTGGCCTTCCAGGGGCACGGCAAGGACGACAGCGTCAACCTCGGCGAGTTCACGATCTGCGGCCTCAACGGCACGGCCGCGGCCGTGCCCGGGCTGCTCGGCCCGCGCTGCGCCTACGGACTGCCCTGCTACAAGCCCGAGGACAAGCTCGTCCCGCTCAACCGGGTGGAGGCCGTGGAGCTGGTGCTCAGCGCGTGCAACAGCGGCCCGCTCGCGGACCTCGCGCTGTACGACCCCAAGTACCAGCTGCTGCTGAACGCGCTCGACGGCCCGGCCCGCACGGTGGTCTCGGCCGTGTCGGTGCACGACTCCGACCGGCCGGAGAACGTCGCCTGGATGCACGGCGCCCTGGTCGGCGCGGACTCCGTCGACACCCTCAACGCCAGCCTGGCCGGGTCGCACCCGTACCCGGCGTTCATGCGCTTCGGGCTGCCGGCGGCGCCGGAGGACACCCCGCCGCCGCCCGCCCCGGCGGACCACCGCCCCGACCCGCTGCTGCTCACCGTGGGCGCCCGGCTCACCGCCTACCTCGGCTCGGAGCTGCTGCCGCACAACCACCCGCTGCGGCCCCGGCTGACCAGGCTCGCCCGGAAGGTCGACCTCTGGGTGGCGCGGCCGACCCATCTCGCCGACCAGTCGCCCGAGCAGATCCACGACTCGCTGACGGCCGACCTGCAGTCCCTCGACCACGTGATCACCGAACAGGTCGCGGCCAACCCCGAGCACGAACTGATGAACTACCCCGCGCACTTCGGCGACCGCAGCAGCCTGGACCCGCAGGTGCGCGAGGTCACCTGCCACTGCGGCCGCCCCGCCCAGGAGTTCACCCGGCGCGGCCTGCTCCCGCACATCCTGGACACCACCTGCGCCGTCTGCATGCGCTGCGGCGACGTCACCTTCCGGCTCCCGGACTCCCCCGCGCTGCTCGCCCACGCCCCCGACGAGGTCGAGCAGGGCGGGGTGCTGGAGATCCGGGCCGTGGTCACCGCGGCCCGGAGCGGCCCCGTCCGCCTCGGCCTCTTCGTCCCGAGCTACCTGCGCGAGGACACCACGGTCGAGCCGGTCACCACCCGGCTCCGGCTGACCGGCGGCCGGCCCGAGGAGGTGGGGTTCCGTGTGCGGTTCGCCGCCGACACCGCCCCGCAGGCCTACTACTTCACGGTGTTCGCCGTGCAGGACCTCGCCGTCTCGACGGCCCGGCGCCACTTCGGGGTCGTCCCCCGCAGCGCCTGACCCACCGCACAACCCAAGGAGAACCATGGAGAGCCAGACCAAGCCGGCGATCGAACTGATCGAGCAGAACGGCGAGGTGACCCTCAGCATCGGCGGCGAGCAGGCCATGCAGGCCTGGGAGCGGGACCTGATGTGGGCCAGCGCGGACATGCTCTGCGAGTACGGCCAGGACTTCTACGAGGTGGGGCTGGGCCTCGGCCTGTCCGCGCTGCGGATCGCGGGCAACCCGGCGACCCGCCGGCACACCGTGCTGGAGCTCTTCGACGAGGTCGAGGACCTCTTCCGGGCCCGCCACCCCGAGCTGCCCGGCAACCTCGCCATCGAGCGCGGCAACTTCTTCCAGCGGATCTTCGAGCTGCCGTCCGAGAGCATCGACGGGATGTTCTTCGACCCGGCCCTCGACATGGACGTCTGGACCGACGCCGAGCTGTGGGCCAGGACCATGCCCGAGGTCGTCCGGGTGCTGCGCCCCGGCGGAGTGTTCATCCCCTTCTTCAGCACCAAGCCGGAGCTGCGCTGGCAGTACCTGCCGCACTTCCGCTCGATCCGGGTCGAGCGGCACCCCTTCGTCGCCTACGACACCACCGAGTACACCCACGGCGGCACCAGCGGTGACGCCTTCATCCAGTGCTTCCTCAAGGACTGACCGGTCCACCGCTCCCCCTCGGCCGGTCCGGCCCGTGACCGCCCCGCCGGCCGACCCCCACCCACCCCGCGCACCGGCGCTGTTCCGGAGGTACCTCCCCCCATGAGCATCACCCTGACCAACGGCTCCCGCCCCGACCTGGGCATCCGGTCGGTGTTCCTCGCCGGCCCGTTCATCCAGCTCCTGGACCCGGAGACCGGAGAGATGTCCGCCGAGTCGCGGGCCCCGTTCGACATCCTGATCAAGCACTTCGAGTCGCAGGGACTCGCCGTGCACAACGCCCACCGCCGCGAGGCCTGGGGGGCGGAGCTGATGCGGCCGGAGCAGTGCACGAAGCTCGACCAGGACGAGATCCGCAAGGCCGACGTGTTCGTCGCCCTGCCCGGCCACCCGGCCTCGCCGGGCACCCACATCGAGATCGGCTGGGCCAGCGCCTTCGACAAGCCGATCGTGCTGCTGCTGGAGCGCGACCGGGAGTACACCTTCCTGGTCCAGGGCCTGCACACGGTGGCCTCGGTGGAGTACGTGGTTCACACGGACCTCGCCGCCGGCCTGGCGGCCGTCGACCGGGCGGTCGACCTGGCGGTACTGCGGCAGCGGGAGGGCAGCGGCGCCCGGTGACCGTCCTCCGACCGACCCCCGGTCCCGTCCCGTCCCGCACCCCGGGCCGGGACGGGACCCGTCCGGCCGTGCCGCCGCACCGCCCGGCCGGACGGCCGCCGTCCGCCGGCGCCCCGGGCCCGTCCGTGGGGCCGTCCCCAGACCGGTCCCCGGCCCCGTCCCTGGGCCACGGCTCCCGGGCGGCCCCCGCGGACTGCCCACCGGGCCGTCCGCCGGGCCGTCCGCCGGGCCGTCCGCCGGCCCGGCTGCTGGCCGCGCTGCTCGCCTGCCTGGCGCTGGTCGCCACCGCGACGGGCTTCGCCCCGCCCGGCCGGGAGCGGTCCGCCGAACCGGCCGGCACACCGGCGTCGGCCGCCTACACCGTCGCGCTGACCGGGGACTCCTCGGGCGCCCGCTGGACCGGCCACGAGCGGGTGAGCTTCACCAATGTCTCGGCGCAGCCCCTCCCCGAGGTCTACCTGCGGCTGTGGGGCAACGCCCACGGGGGCTGCCCGGCGCCGGCCGTCACCGTGACGCGCCTGGTCGGGGGCGCCGCGGCCACCCTGTCGGCCGACTGCACGGTGCTGCGGGTCGCCCTGCCGGCCCCGCTGCGCCCCGGGGGGCGCCACAGCATCGGCTTCGACCTCGACCTCAGGGCACCGGAACTCGCGGACAAGGCCGGGCGGTTCGGGCGGCACGGGGCGTACAGCCACTTCGGCAACGCCCTGCCGGTGCTCGCCGTGCGGGACGCCGACGGCTGGCACCTCGACCCGTTCACCGACACCGGGGAGTCCTTCTACGCGCTGGCCGCCGACTTCACCGTGGTGCTCGACCACCCGGCGGCCCTAGGGGTCCCGGCCTCCGGAAGCTCGGCCGACGGCCCGGGCGCCGCCGGACGGACCGTGACCACGGCGACGGCCCGGCAGGTGCGTGACTTCGCCTGGTCCGCGGGCCCGTTCGAGAGGAGTTCCGCGGTCTCGGCCGGCGGGGTCAGGGTCACCGTGCACGCGGTGGCCGGAGTCGGTGCGGCGGACGCCCGGACCATGCTCGACCTCGCCGTGTCCGCGCTGGACACGCACGCCCGCGCCTTCGGCGGCTACCCGTACGCGGAGCTGGACGTCGTGCTGGACGACGACCTCTGGTTCAGCGGCATGGAGTACCCGGGCTTCGTCCTGGACCGGGTGAAGACGACCGCCCTCGTCCACGAGATCGCGCACCAGTGGTGGTACGGCATCGTGGGCGACGACCAGTACCACCAGCCCTGGCTGGACGAGTCCTTCGCCGAGTACGCCACCGACCTCGCCCTCGGCCGGGACGGCGCGGACTGCTGGAGCCGCGTCGCCTGGTCCGCCCCCGAGGAGCGGATCACCAACGGCATGGCCTACTGGGACGAGCACCCCGACCGGTACGGGGTGGTGGTCTACGACTACGGCGCCTGCGCGCTGCACGACCTGCGGCGGCTGATCGGCGCGGACGCGATGGCCCGCCTGCTCCGCGGCTACACCCGCGCGCACTGGTACGGCGTGAGCGGCACCCCCGCGTTCCTGGCCGCCGCCGGGGCCGCCGCCGCGGAGGACCTGGCCCCGTTCTGGGCGGCGCACCGGATCGGCGCCTGAGCGGCCCCGGCACTCCGGAGCCGCTCAGGCAAAAGCCCGGAGCCGCTCGGCAGAAGCCCGGAGCCGCTCGGCAGAAGCCCGGGATCACGCCCGGGCTCCTGCCCGGCCACGGTCAGGAGACCAGGCTCTGCTCCTCCAGCTCCGTCAGCGTCACGGTGCACAGGCCGCCGCGCTCTGCCTTCACGTTCGTCACCTTGAGCTGGGTGCCCGGCAACAGGATGAACTCCTCCTCGCCGGTGAACGCGGAGTAGCGCTGGATGCCCGCGGCCCGGACGGGGAGCACCTCGAACAGCGTCCGCCTGCCCCGGCTGCCGAGGAACCCCTTCGCCACGCCGAGCTCCGAGGTGCAGGAGGAGACGCCCCACCAGGTGACGGTCCGTCCGAGCGGGTACTGGGCGCGCAGGTCCAGCGAGACCCCGCGCCAGAGCGGCTCGGTGCGGGCCGGGAGCTGCGACACCGCCGAGAACAGCAGCCGCAGGTACGGGAGGTACGGCACGACCCGGCTCCGGTCCGGTGCGCGCAGGATGGCGTTGATCTCCCGGTAGAACGCGGACTCGCAGGTGTAGAGGTAGAGCGCCGAGATGGCCTCGGCGGAGAGCCCGCCGGCCGCCGCCTCCTCCGCCCGCCTGCGGCCGAAGGCGTGCGACCGCTCGACGTGCCGGTCCAGACCGGACAGCAGCGCGGCCACGGGGGCGACGGCCTCGCGGAAGTCCATCAGCGGAGTGTCGAACACCCCGGTGATCGCGGGAAGGACGAGCCCCTCGTCCTTGACGCTCGCGAGCCGCTCCAGGTAGAGCTGGTGCAGCTCCATCGTGGAGGTGATGAACGCGCCCATGCGTTCGGCGAGATCGCCGCCCTCCCCGCCGCCCTGCGCCGCGCCCTCGTTCCACCCCTTGGCCGGCAGCCAGTCGATCCCCTCGGCGCCCAGCGAGGCGAGCGCCGCGTTCACCATGGCGAAGTGGTCGCCGTCGCAGAAGATGTCGCCCTGCGCGGCCGGGTTGGCGTGGTCGATGTGCCGGACCTCGACCCCGGGGTACTTCTGCTGGAGCCGGAGCACGACCTTCTTCAGGCTGCGGGCGTGCGCGCCCCACCACGCGAAGACGACGCCCCGGTCCTCCTCGTCCTCGGCGTCCTGCTTGGCCCGGAGGATCTCCTCCACGATCCGCTCGGCGACCGGGCGCCAGAACGCGGTGTGCCGGTCGGTCGCCGTCGACCCGTCGCTGCTCGCGGTGAGCGCCGCGTTCAGCAGCAGCACGCCCTGGGTGAGCATCGCCTGGAACCACTCCGGAGGCTGCACGGTGTCCTGTTCCTTCAGCAGCCCGCGTATGTCGGCGATCGGCGTCTTCTTGGGGATGCCGTGCTTCCACATCGCCGCCGCCTTGATGATGCAGCGGATGCTGACCACCCGGCCGAACTGGCTGTCCTTCCAGTCGTGGAAGGTGTTGTCGAACATGGCGATGCCGGTGGCGCTCTCCGGCCGTGGGTAGGGGTTCTGGCCGAAGACGACGACCTTCCACTTGTGCGGCGCGTTGGGCTTGAGCGCCTGGAAGGTCAGCTCGCGGACGGGGACGACCTCCGGGCCGCGCCCCGGGCCGATGAACGCGGCCGCGTCCGGCTGGGCCTCGATGACCGGCTTCAGCAGCGGAAGCCACGGTTCTCCGCCGCCCTTGAAGAGCTCCGCGAGCGCCAGCGGGTCGCTCGGGTCGGTCGGGGCGGACGGCGCGGGGGCGTGGGCATCGCTCATGGTGGTGTGACTCCGTACAGCCGTGGTTCGGCGGACGTGACGGGGCGGCCGGACGGACCACCGCCGGGTGCCGGCGGTCGTTCGGTGAGGGCCCGTCACCTCTGCGGCGGACTCCACTGTTGTACCGGCCCGGTCCGACAGTCGGCCGGGCCGGCCGCGCCCGGCCCGGTTCCGCGCACCGCCGGTGCGGGACGGACCCGTTGTCGCCCTGTCAGTGGTCGGCGATAGCGTCGTCACCAGTTCGAGGAACCGTGTCCCGAAGGGGAGTGGAGCATGACCACCGATCGCCCGCAGACACCGCTCAGGGTCGTGTTGACCGACATCAACGCGCCGGTCGTGGAGGCCTGGCGAGCCGCGTTCGCCGACACTCCGGAGATCGAGATCCGCCAGGGGTCGATCCTCGACGAGGTCGTCGACGCCTGGGTCAGCCCGACCAACTCCCGCGGCCGGATGGACGGCGGGGTCGACGCGGCCGTCAAGCGGCACCTGGGCGCCGGCATCCAGTTGCGCGTGCAGCGGGCGATCCGGGACCGCTTCGCCGGGGCGCTGCCGGTCGGGAGCGCGGTGTGCGTGCCCTCCGGCGCCACCAACCCGACGTTCCTGATCTCCGCTCCGACCATGCAGGAGTCCTCGCAGAACGTGAGCGCGACCCTGAACGTGGCCCTGGCCTGCGCCGCCGCGTTCCAGGCCGTCCACCGGCAGAACACGGCGGCGCCGGGCAGCATCCGCTCGGTCGCCCTGGTCGGCATGGGCGCCCGGACCGGCCGGGTACCGGCCCGGGTCTGCGCCAACCTGATGTGGACGGGTTACACCCTGTTCAACGACCACACCTTCGAGGACGACGACGACCTGCGCGCCACCATCACCGCACAGCTCCACGACCTGGAGAGCGCGCCCCCCGCGCAGCGGATACGCATCACCCCGCCCGCCCGCCGCACCGGCCGCCGCTGACGGGGGCGCCCGGCTCCCCTGCACCCTCCGTGACGACGAGCGCCCGGACCGGCCGCCGGGCCGGCCCGGTCCGCCCCGCCGCGCTCGCGGAGTCCGGCCGACCCCGGCAGGCTGGAAGGGGGGACCGAATGGCGTCGCACCGTTCAGGAGGAGCCATGGACGCGGCCGAGCTGACCGGGACCTACACCTACCGGAGCTTCCTGGAGCTGCCGGACCCGGTCCAGGACTTCAACAGACTGCGGTTCGCGCAGTTGGAGCTGAGACTGACGGCCGCGCCGGACGGCACCGTCAGCGGCCTGCTGGTCTTCCCGGCGCCGCCGGGCACCGAGGCCGAGGCCATGGTCATGACCGGCCAGGTGTCGGGCTCCTCGCCGGTGGCCTTCACCCTCACCGGCAAGGGCCGGCCCGGCACCCCGATCTCGGACTTCCACTACGACTACGACGGCATCATCCTGCACCACTGGGACACGGGGGTGAACCAGCGGACCACCCTCGCCGGCACCGTCCTGCGCGCCGAGCCCCACGGCACCGGCGAGAACCTGGCCCCGGCCGGCCAGACCGCCGGCTTCCTCGCGGTCAAGCGCAACGCCTGACCCACCTCGGCCGGGTCCGGCAGGACCTGCCCCCACCACGGCCGGGCCGATCTGCCACCGGCCCCCGCAGTTCAAGTTCTTTTCATCCAACTCCCTCCGCCCACAGGACAACTGAATTACCGCCAGTCATGCTCATGCTCGCAGGAGCTGTCCAGGCGCAGGCCCTACTATCGGGGGCGACACACGACTGACGCCGCATCGGCGAGTCGTCCACCGTCACGCCTGCCCCACCAGCCACCCCTGCAAGGGAGCACCGTATGCCCCGGAGCCGGAAGCTCCATCGCCTCAGCAATCCCGACACCAGCGAGCGGCACGCCCAGCGGATGCTGTTCCGCCACCTCCGCGACGACACCAACGCGAACCGCGGCCGGATGGCCAAGCGGGTGCGCGAGCTCCAGCTCCTCCTGGCGATGGACCCGGTCGAGTTCGAGCAGCTGATAGCCCGGCTGATGGAGGCCATGGGCATGAAGGTCGAGCTCACCGCCCGCTCGCGGGACGGCGGGGTGGACGTGCGCGGGATCGACACGGATCCCTTCCGCGGCGGAAACGTGATCGTGCAGGTCAAGCGGTACCGGGACACCGTCACGCCGTCGGCCGTGCGGGACCTCTACGGCACGCTCCAGCACGACCGGGCCGCGACGAAGGGCGTCCTGGTCACCACCAGCCGGTTCGGCCCGAGCTCGCACCAGTTCGTGGCGGGCAAGCCCATCACCCTGATCAACGGCGCCGAACTGGTCGGCCTGCTCAAGCACCACGGTTTCCACGAGGTGTTCGCGGCCGCGCACCACGGCTGCGCCGATGACGGTGCCGGTGACCAGGGCGGCGACGGCCTGTCCGGGATCGAGCTGGCCACCGAGCCCGCCCGGCTCCTCCTGCACTGGACCGGCGAGGAGGAGTACGACATCGCCGCCCTGGTGTGCCAGGGGAACAGGGCGCTGTCGGACGAGCACCTGGTCTTCTACAACAACGCATCGACGCCGGACGGTTCGGTCCGGCTGGTGACCGGCTACGGCGACGCGAACGCCTGTCTGATGGTGGACTTCGACGCGCTCCCCGCCGACGCCGACCGGCTCGTCATCGTCGCCGCGGCCGACACCGCGAACCGTCCGAGCGCCACCATGGCCGGGTTCGCCGGACCGGCGCTGATCCTCGAAGCCGGCGCCGACCAGGCCCCGGCCGTCGTGCACCTGGCCGACGGCGCCGAGACCAACACCGCGATGCGCCTGGGCCGCTTCGACCGCGACACCGCCGGGAACTGGGACTTCACCCCCGCCCTCGCCGGCTACCAGGGAGGACTGCACCAGGCCGTCGTCGCCTACGGCCTGGAGGTCGAGGACGCGTAGCCCCCGCCCCCGCCCCCGGCGTCACGCCGACAGGTGGGCCTGGGCCACCAGAGCCGCGACCAGGCCCGCCGTGGCCAGCAGGAGGAGGGCCGCCGTCCAGGGGCGGCGGGCCCAGGCGGCCACGGCCGCCAGGACGAGGACGGCGGCCGTCTCGTAGCCGATGAAGTCGCCGTCCCGCCGGTGCAGGCGGCGGATCGCCTCCTGCCCGGCCGGGCCGTCGTACGACCGGGCCCAGCCCTCCATACCGGAGTCGAAGAGCCGGGCGACCAGCGCCCCGGCGACGAGCAGCAGCAGGAGGAGGCCCAGGGCCACATCGGCCCCGGTGCCGGTGCGCGCGGGCCGCCGCAGGCGCCCGGGGCGGGAGGGGGTCTCGTCCATCCGGCGATTCTGCCAAGCCGCCCGGCCGGATTCCTGAGTACCCGTACTCATCTCCGGGCGCGGGCGGGATCATGGCCGGATCCGCCGGGCGGGGCTGCCGCGACGGACATCGTGTCCCTACGCTCAACCGTCATGCGTATACCCGCCCCCGCATTGAGGCGCGTGCGCCTCATCGCCGTCATCGCCCTGTTCCTCGGCCTGCTGGGCGTCGGCCACCCGGCCTCCGCCGCCGAGCCCCCGCCGTCGTTCACCCTGAGCGTGGACCACCCCGTCGTGACTCCCGGCCAGGTCGGCACGCTGACCGTGACCTTCACCAATCACCAGTCCAGTGACGTGCAGTTCCTCTACGTGACGACCTACGCCTCCGAACAGACCTCACCGACCCCGGCCGGCTCGCGTCCGGAGTTCGTCTCCTGCACCGGTGACGCCAGCGCGTGCGGGTTCGAGCAGACCCTGTCGTACTTCAACATGACCGCCCCCGTCGTGCCCATCGCCCCTGGCGAGAGCCGCAGCGTGCGGCTCGCCTACCGGTTCACCCCCGAGTCCGACTGCCACAGCCCCTCCGTCGTCGCCTTCGGCGTCCTCTACTTCTACTACGAGTACGCGCAGGGCACGCAGACCTACGAGGGCAGGCAGTGGATCGAGGCGGGCGGCAGCCCGACCATCGCCATGACCTGCCCGGCCGCCGCGTAGCACGGACGCGGGGGGGGGGGGGGGAAGGGGGGGGGGGGGGGGGGGGGGGGGGGGGGGGGGGGGGGGGGGGGGGGGGGGGGGGGGGGGGGGGGGGGGGGGGGGAGAGAAGGGGG
>NZ_JBVHVO010000008.1:243817-302648 GCF_055564815.1 Kitasatospora sp. NPDC028961
CACCCCCCCCCCCCCCCCCCCCCCCCCCCCCCCCCTCCCCCCCCCCCCCCCCCCCCCCCCACCCCCCCCTCCCTCCCCTCCCCCCCCCCCCCGGGCGGGGTCAGGGCCGGATCGCGGACCAGGTCGCGGGCAGCGGGTCGAACCAGCCGATGACGCGGCCGCCGGGATCGTGAACCGACCGGGCGTTCGCGACGGGCGCGACGTACAGGTCGTCGACCCGGCGGGCCAGGGCGGCGATGGCGACCTGGAGCTGCATCCGGGCGAGGGCGGCGCCCGGGCAGTGGTGGGTTCCCATGCCGAAGCCGAGGTGGGCGTTCTCGCCGCGCCCGATGTCGAAGCTGTCCGGGTCGGTGAACGCGCGCTCGTCCCGGTTGGCCGCGCAGAGCGCTCCCACCGCGACCTCGCCGCGGCGGATCAGCGTGCCGCCGACCTCGACGTCCTCGGAGGCGTAGCGGGGGAAGGTCGAGGTGCTGTGGAACGGCGTGAAGCGGATCAGTTCCTCGACGGCGGAGGGTACGAGGTCCGGCCGGTGGCGCAGCCGCTCCAGCTCGGAGCGGTGGTGCATCAGCGCGCGGACGAAATTGGACAGCATCAGAACGGTGTTCTGGAGCCCGGGCAGGAGCAACCGCAATGCGGCTGTGACCAGTTGGCGGTCGGAGAGCCGCTCCTCGCCCTCGCCGCGGGCCCGGATCATGGCGCTCAGCAGGTCGTCGGCGCTCCGCCCGGCCGGGTCGCGGGCGGCGATCAGCTCCGCCAGCCGGCGGGCGAGGGCGCGCCGGTCCTCCTGGTCCGCCCCGGACGGGGGCGACGCGGTGGTGGCCGCTCCCAGCAGCCTGGCCCGCACCCCGGGGCGTTCCCCTGCGGGTATGTCGAGCAGTTCACAAAGGACCCCGGCGGCAAGGGGTTTGACGAATCCGGCCATCAGATCGGTGGTCTCCCGGGCACCGGGCGGCCCGCCGCGGTCGAGCCGGCCCAGCCGGTCCAGCAGCTCGTCGGCGATCTTCTCGGTCGCCCCGCGCAGCCGCTCGATCTGCCGGGGCTTGAGGCCGCCCCTGGTCACCCTGGTCACCTGCGCGGACGTCGGCGCCGGCTCCCGCCCGGGTGCTGCCGCCGTGTTCACGCCGGTGGCGGCGACCGGGCAGCGCGCGGCCGCGTCGGCGGCGGGACCGGCTCCATCGGGCGGGGTGGCCGGGTCGGCCGGCGGGGTCAGCCCGAAGCGACTGTCGGTCAGGATCCGGCGGACGTCGGCGTACCGGGAGCAGAGCCACGCCGAACCGAGGTCCCTGACCTCGACCCGGCCGAGCCCCTCGGTGTCCCGCAGGCCGGCGTAGCGGCGGTCGAGGTCGAGGAGGTGGGGCTCCCCGAAGGGGTAGCGAAGCACCTCCGGTGCTGGTTCGGGGTGAGTCACCGTTCGTTCCTTCCTGCGACGCGACGGGCTCGGGCGGCGTGCGTGAGGCGTGCGTGAGGCGTGCGGACCGCCGGCGTTCAGGAGCGCGGCGCGACCTGCCAGCCGAAGCCGTCGTCGTCGCCCGAGGCCCCGCGGCTCCCGGCGGCCGGGGCGGCGGCGGTCGCCGCGAGGCGGGCGGGCGACCGGCGCATGTCCGAACCGGCCTTGGTGCCAGCGAAGTTGCTCATGGTCCTGCCTCCGGGGGGTGCGGCGTGGGTGTCGGAAACCTGTATACAGGGGCTTTCCGGGCTGGTCAGCAGATTGCACCGGCCTCGGCCCGACATGGCAGGGACAGTCCGTCCGGCCGCCGGGAGGCCGGTTCAGGCCAGGCCTTCGGGGGTGCAGGAAGTGACCACTACCGCCCGCTCCGACCCGGGCCACAGCATGGGACCAGTCAGCAGCCCGCTGACGACCACCAGCCGAAGGAGACTGCGATGTCCGCGTTCGAGGAGCTTGAGGAACTGGTCAACACGATGGCTGCCGCCGAGCCGGCCGAGGTCGACGAGGACGGCCTCGGCGACGTGGCGTGGAAGGTCTCGTACTCGACCTTCTACAACAACTAGCAGTGCCGGCAGGGGCACTCGCCGCACCGCGCCGGAGGATCCCCTCCGGCCGGGCGACGGGTGCCCCTGCCTCGTCCGCCGCACCGCACCCCTACCGTCCGTGCGCGATGTGCGCCTGCGGATCCGCCCGGCGGGTCCCCGTCGATCCGAGGAGCTCGACCATGAACTTCGTCATTCCGGACGAGAAGGTCCAGCAGGGCGTCAAGGTCCTGCTGGACGACTACGTCCTCGTCAACAGCACCGACACCTTCGTCATCACCTACACCCCGGACAGCCGCGACCCGGCGGCCTGGCTGGCGCTCGCGCTCCGGCACCGGGGCTTCACCGCGCCGATCGTCCCGATGCGCAAGCTGGAGGACCCGGAGTTCGCCGGGCGCCTGGAGGCGGTGCTCCCCGACCCGGAGACGCTGCCGGGCCGTCTGGTGATCCTCACCCTGGAGCGCGACACCATGTCGCACTTCAACGTCTTCGAGAACGCGCTGCGGAGGTTCGGCGGCGACCGCACGATGATCCTGCGGATCATCAGCGCCTCCACCGCGTTCTTCACCAAGTCCCTCAACCTGGCGCCGGCGCAGCTGACCCGGTTCAACGCGACGCTGCTGGAGCGGGTGAAGCCGGCCCGCAAGGTGCGGGTCACCAGCCGGGGCGGCACCGACCTGACGATCGAGCTGGACGCGGACAAGTACCACTGGATCAGCAACCGGGGCGTCTGGCGGCCCGGCGGCTTCACCATCCTGCCGGCCGGCGAGGTCGCGACGTACCCGGTCACGGTCGACGGCGTGCTGGTCGCGGACGGCGCGTTCAACGCCAACATCATCACCCCGCTGAACGCCAGCCTGGCGGCCAACCCGGTCCGGGTGGAGATCGAGAACGGCCAGGCCGTCTCCCTGACCTGCGCCGACCCGGAGCTCGACGCGATGTTCCAGCTCTGCCTGAACAGCCCCTACGGCCGCAACGTCGGGGAGTTCGGCCTGGGCACCAACCGGGGCATCGACGAGTTCATCACCGCCAACTCGCACATCAACGAGCGGCGTTGCGGTGTCCACCTGGGCTTCGGCCAGCACAACCAGCGGGTCAGCAAGGTCCCGTACATCGCGGACGTCCACCTCGACCTGATCACCGCCGGCGCGCTGGTCTGGGTCGACGACGATCCGGAGCCGATCGACCTGGAGACCTTCACCGCGACCGACGCGGAGCACCCGGCGGACGCCCTGGACGAGGACATCACGGGCGACTGCTGCGGCCTGGGCTACGGCCAGCTCGAAGGCCTGGCCGCGTGCGTCGTCCCCGGCAGCCCGGTGCGGGTCCAGCGATGACGGCGGCGAACGGCACCGCCACGGTCGCCCCTGCGCCCGCGCCCGCCGCCGGAACGTCCGCCGAGGTCTCCGCCGAGGACTTCGCCCGGCGCGGCTACGTGATCCTGCGCGGTGTCCTGGACGCCCCGGAGATCGAGCGCGCCCGGGCCCTGTGCTCCGGCTACCTCACGGGCACCGGCTCGCAGGAGATGCTCACCAGCGACTTCCTCGCCGACGACTTCCTGGCCGGCATCGTGCTGCGCGAGCGCGTGGTGCGCGCCGCCAAGGAACTGCTGGGCGAGGACCACCCCGTGCTCTACCCGAACTGCACGGCGCGCAAGAACGTGTACGTCCCCTGGCACGTCGACGCGACCTTCGTCGGACCGACCGCCTCGTACGTGTGGGAGCCCGGTTTCGCCCACGTCCAGTGCGGGCTGTACCTCCAGGACAACGACCCGGTCGGCGGCGGCGGCATCGACGTGGTGCGCACCTCGCACCTGATGTCCTTCGACGGATACGGCACCACCGAACCGGAGTTCGACATCCCGGCGCGGACGGTGGGCGAGTCGGATCTCCGCGAACGCGTCGATACCCGAGCGGGCGACGTCGTGATGTGGAACGCTCGTCTGATGCACACCAGCACCACCGTCCTGCGGGACCCGGGCCGGGAGAAGTTCGGGGTCTTCTTCAGCTACGCCCGGCCCCATGTGCGCGACAACCACCGCTTCCTGAGCCAGATCGCCGTGGACTCGATGCGGACGATGAACGGTGTCTCCCGGCTGATCCCCCGGCTGGCCGAGATCGCCCGGATGCGCTACCCGGAGAGCTTCCCGGCCTGGTTCGCCCAGGGAGCCACCGACGCGGGCGTCCGCATCCCCACGCTCTGAGAGGACCGGCGTGAAAGGACGAGCGACGTGACGACGACGGCACTGGCCGGCGGGGGTGAGCAGACCGCGGACCCGCCGGTCTTCCCCGACCGGCCGTTCCGGGCCCTGTGGGCCGCGACCGGTCTCTCCCAGGTCGGTTCGGCGGTCAGCAACGTCACCATCCCGATGTGCGCGGCGGTCACGCTGGGCGCCTCGGCCCTGGAGATGACCTCGCTGGCGGTGGTCGAGGTGCTGCCGTCGCTGCTGATCAGGCTCCCGGCGGCGGCGTGGTCCGACGGGCTGCGCCGTCCGCGCGCGCCGATGATGGCGGCCTGCAACCTGGTGCAGGCCGCCATCATGGGGTCCGTACCGCTGCTCTGGTGGCTCGGGGCGCTGCACATCGTGCTGCTGCTGGCGCTGACCGCGGTGGCCTCGGCGGCGCTCGGGGTGTACTCCGCGCTGTCCAGTCCCCTGCTGGTGCAGATCGTCCCGAAGGCGAACCTGGTGGAGGCCAACGGGAAGATCTCGGCGACCCGCAGCGTCGCGGACATCAGCGGACCCGCGCTCGGCGGCGCCCTGCTCGCCCGGGTCGCGGCGCCGTACGTGGTGCTGGTCGACGCGCTCTCCTTCCTCGCCTCCGCGGCCCTGCTCACCCGGGTCCGGCCCGCGGGCGCCGACACCGGACCGGCCGACGCGGTGGCCGGTGGGCCCGCGGGCGCCGCCGGTCCCACCGGAACCGCCGAAGGTGCCGTGCCCGCCGAGCCCGTGAAGACCTCGAAGACGTCCGCGACCTGGAAGCAGCGGCTCGGCGCCGCCGCCAACGTCCGCCTCGCCCTCGCGATGGGCCGGCAGTCCGGGGTCCGGGCGGTGGTCACGGTGTCCTTCGTCAACGGGGTCACCCAGCCGGTGCTCGTGCTCTTCCTCGTGCACGCGGTGCACATGGGGCCGTCGCTGATCGGCTCGCTGCTGGCACTCGGCGCGGTCGGCGGGGTGACCGGCGGCATGCTCGTCGGCCGCGCGCAGAAGCGGTTCGGGTCGGGCCGCACGCTCGCCCTGGGCACCGCCGTCAGCCTGCTCTCGCTGGCCCTGCTGCCGTTCGCCGCCGCCGGGCCGAGCGCGATGGCCGGGCTGGTGCTGCTGGAACTCGCGGGCAGCTTCGGGGGGACGCTGCTGATCGCCAGTGTCTTCGGCAGCCTGCAGGCCGCGGCGCCGAAGGACCGGATCGCCCAGGTGATGGCGATGGCCTTCGTGCTGTTGCAGGCCGCCAGCCTGATCGGGGTGCCGGTCGGCGGCGCCCTGGCCGTCGCCTTCGGGACGCGGTGGGCGCTGATCGCCGCGTTCGCGGTGATGGCCGCCGCACTGGGCCCGCAACTCGTCCGCTGGGCCCTGACCCGGTGGGCCCCGGATCCGCCCATCATCCTCTGACGGTCCTTCGGGAGCCGGCCCCCGCCCGGGGGCCGGCTCCGGGGGCCGGGCCCTGAACTCCGGCCCCCGGTACCGGTCCGGCCGCCCACCCACCGCGGTTCCGGTTCCTCGGAGCCGCGGTGACCGCGCGGCGGAACCGGCCCGGGACCGGCTCGCAACGACGTACGGGAAGGGGTCGGCGTGAGAACGCGACGCGTGAGGTCTGACCAGCCGGCCGGAAGGGGTCCGGGGCGCGACGGCGCCCGAGCCCCCCGGACCGGACCGCACGCCCCGGCCGGGAGCGGGTCCACCCATGTACTTGACCAAGACCACGGTTGACACCCCGGGCGCCGCGCCGCAGTCCGCGCGCGAGCTGCACCGGCACCTGCTGTGCAGCAGGGCCGGCACCGACTGCCTCCAGCACGCGCGGATCGACGTGCACGAGGGCTTCGTGGTGTTCAACCTCTATGTGCAGGCCCGCGACCTGCTGGACGCGGCACGGGTGGCCGAGCAGCTCTGCTGCCGGACCATGGCCGGCGCCGGAACCTGCCCGAGCTGGGCCGTCCGCTCCACCGAGGTGGGGCCCTGAGGCCGCCGGGGACCGCGTTACTCCAGGTCGTCCGGGGTGATCCAGGCCCGCGAGACGGCCTGGGCGCCGGCCTGGAACCTGCTGCGCGCACCGAGCCTGGTGTGCAGGTCCGAGGCGACCCGGCGGGCCGTGCGGACCGAGACACCCAGCTGCCGGGCGATCGCTTCGTCGGTCAGCCCCGCGGCCAGCAGCCTGAGCACCTGGCGCTCCTGGCCGGAGAGCCCGACGTCGTCGCGCCGGCGCGCGGCGCCGAGCACGGTCGCGGACCGCCACACCGAGTTGAACAGCGCGGTGAGGGCCGTGATGATCCCGACGCTGGAGATCACGACCGCCGCGGTGCCCTGCTCGTCGGCCGTGTCGAGCGGCACCACGGCCACCCGCCGGTCGACGATGAGCATCCGCAGGGGCAGCGACGCGGTGGTGCGCACCTCGCTGCCGAGCCCGCTGAGCCACTGGGCGTACTCCAGCGTCGGCCGGTGGTTGCGGACACTGTCCTGGTAGACCGTGCGCAACCGCACCCCGCGGTCGATCGCCTCGGCGTCCAGCGCCCGGCTGGCGTTGAGGTTCTCCTCCGACTGGGCGCCGCCCGGCATGAAGGAGCTGGCCTCCCACTCGCAGCTGCGCGCGAGTTCGCTCAGCCGGTCGCGGATCGCCTCGATGCCGGACAGCCGCTCGATGCCCGGCTCGGTCTCGGCCGGGCGGCTCTCCGCCCGCTCGGCCAGCAGGGT
Source organism: Kitasatospora sp. NPDC028961 (assembly GCF_055564815.1). Classification (NCBI taxonomy): domain Bacteria; kingdom Bacillati; phylum Actinomycetota; class Actinomycetes; order Kitasatosporales; family Streptomycetaceae; genus Kitasatospora; species Kitasatospora sp. NPDC028961. The sequence continues at coordinate 250,710 of NZ_JBVHVO010000008.1, forward strand.
GGACAGCGCGGCCGTCCCCTCCTCGATCTGCTGGTGCCGGCGGGCCATCTCGGCCTGCTGACGGGCCACCAGCGCCGAGAGTCCGATCTCCGGCCGGACGGCTCTTGGCCCGGGCCGGCCCGGGAACACCTGGAGCAGCGAGATGCCGGTGAGCTCGTCGAGCGCGACCCGGATCTGGGCGTGGTCCACGTCGAGCCGGCGGGCGAGGACGTCGAGGCTCTCGTCCGGGTGCTGGAGCATCGCGAGGTACACGGACTCGGCGAGGCTGCTCAGCCCAAGCCCTTCGAACATTGACCACTCCCTCCAGGGCTCGTCCGACCGTCCCGCCGGGACGCGGGTCGACCGTCCCGGCGGGGCGCGAATTCCGGACATGCCCTGACTCGGTCCGGCGGCTGACGTCGGCGCACAACCCCTGCTCTCGACGTGCACGCACTGAGTCCGGCAATTGACTTTCACAGACTGGCACTTGACGTGGCCACCCACAAGTGAGCCTGCGACGGCAGGCCGACGGCGGCGGCGCCGGCGGCCGGTGCGCCCCCCGCCGCGCCCGCCCCGGGGCCGCCCGGCCCGGCGACCCGTCCGGCATCGTCGCGGGTCAGCGGCGCTCCGGGGCCGGTCCTCGGCCGGGCCCGGGGCGGGCCGGTGGCGGGCCCCGACGCCCGGTGGCAGGTTCCGGCCGGGCCGCGGCGCACCGGCACGGGCTCCGGCGCACTCACTCCGGTAGCAGCGCACGGCCACGCGCCCGGCGCCCTGTCGCACCACCCTCGGCCGCCGGTCCCGGCCCGTGGTGGTCACCACCGCGTTTCCGGCCTCCGCGCGGATTCCGGCCTCCGCGCGGGTGCGGGCCCGGCGTGCTTCCGGCCCCGCGCGCTTCGGTCCCCCGCGCGGCCGCCGGCCGGTACGGCTACCGGGGCGCGGCGCCGCGCCGGGCCACCAGGTGGAAGAGCCGGGCGAACCCGCGGTAGGGATCGCGCAGTCCGGCCTGCCACTCCAGCTCGCAGAGGTCCGCGAACTCCTCCGGTGACGGCTCGTCACGGCGGTGGTCGGAGAAGACCCGCACGCCGAACCACTCCACCGTCGGAGCGCCGAGCCCGGCCAGCCGCCGGCCGAGGTCCTGCGGGGTGTCCGGCCGGGTCGGCAGGTACTGCCCGCCCCGCTCGCCGGACTCCAGCAGGGTCGCCAGCGCGCCCCGCCAGTCGCCCTGGAGCCCGTCGCGCATCGCCTGGGAGTCGCGGTTCACGGTGAGCAGCGAGAGCAGGCCGCCGGGCGCGGCCAGCCGGACCAGCGCGTCCAGCATCGGGCCCGGGTCGGTGAGGTAGAGCAGGACGCTGTGGCAGCAGACCAGGTCGAAGCCCGTCCCGACCAGGTCGGGCGCCGCTTCGCCCAGCCCCTGGACCAGGGTCACCCGCCGGCCGACCTCGGGGGGCTCTGCGGCGACCAGGTCGGCGGCGGCCCGCAGCAGGGTCTCGTCGTTGTCCACCACGGTCACCTCGTGCCCGGCCCGCGCCAGGAGGACCGCCTGCCGGCCGAAGCCGCCGCCGATGTCGACCACCCGGCAGGGGCGCTGCGGCAGGTGCCGGGCCAGCGCGCGGGTGACCAGGTCGAACCGGACCTCGCCGCGGATGCTCCGGGCGTGGTCGAGGTAGGCGTCGGCCCGCGCCTGCGCGGAGTCCGTCCAGAGGTTCCGCTCCGGCCAGGCGGCGGGTTTCGTCATCGGGGGTCGGTCCCTTCCTGGATGCCGTCGTGGGGCGGGCGCCGCGGGACCTCGGCCGGCCGGTCCCGGTGAGGCGCCGCGCAGCCAGTGTGCTGCTCCCGACGGGCCGTTGTCCCGGGCCGGCCGGTGGCCGAAACCTGCACCGGCATGAACCGGCCCGTTCCGCCCGGTCCGGCCGCTTCCGCCCGGCCGGGCCCGGCCGGAAACCGCCCCGGGCCGCCGGTTCCGGGCGGCAGCAACCGACCACTTGCGCAACGCGCACCGGCCCCGACCGCGCCCCCACCGGCCCCGCCCGCGCCCCCGACCGCCCTCAGGACTGCTGCGCCGCCAGCGCGCAGAGCTCGGACCGGTTCGGCAGCCCGGTCTTGGCGATCAGGCTGGCGACGTGCTTCTCGACGGTGCGCGGCGAGATGTAGAGCCGGGCGGCGATGTCCTTGTTGCTGAGCCGGTCGGCCAGCAGCTGGAAGATCTCGTACTCACGGACCGTCATGCCCTTGAGCCGCAGCTGCGCCGGGATCCGGTTGCTGCCGGTGCGGTGCTGGCGGACGGGCGCGCCGATGGCCCGGAGCAGCGTCCGGCAGGCGCCGACGACGGCGGTGGCGGAGGTCTCCCGGAAGTGGTGCTCGGCCTCCCGGAGCCATCCCTCCGGGTCGCCCCACCCCAGGGCGTGCGCCTCCTCGGCGATCAGCCGCTGTCCGAGGTGGCGGGCGGTGGGGTAGGGCGCACCGACCTCCTGGGCGAGCTGGGCGGCCCGGCCGGCCGCCTCGGGATCGCCCTCGCGGCCGAGCAGCACGGCGTCGGCGAGCAGGACGAAGTGCCGGTTCCACCGCATCCGGCCGGCCGAGCTGGCGGCCACCCGGTCGAGGCGGCCGCGGTCGAGGCGGCCGTCCAGCAGGTCGAGCAGCAGGCCGAGGCCGTGCCGGCCGCCGAGGTGGAAGGTGCTCGGGTTCTCGGCCTCCAGGGCCTGGAGGCCGGCCATGTCCCGGGCGGCCCGGTCCCGGTCCTCCTCCAGGAGGGCGCAGAACACCCGGGCCAGCCCGAGGGCGAGCGGCTCCTCGGGCGAGCCGCTGCCGCCCCAGCGGCCGAACTCGGTGAGCGACTCCTCCATGGCGGCCCGGTCGCCCTGATGGGCCGCCAGGACGGAGCGGGTCATCAGCAGGTAGCGGGCGACCGGGGTCAGCCGCAGCCGGGCCGCCATGGTCAGCGCCTCGTCGCCCAGCACCCGGGCCTCGGCGAACCGGCCGCAGAGCACGTCGTGCAGGGCGAGGATGCCGTCGAGGGTGTAGACGACGGTGACGGCGCCCAGGCGGCGGGCCTCGGTCCGGGCCTCGTCCAGGGTGGCGGTGCCGCCGTCGGCCAGCCAGCGGCTGCCGCCGAGCCGGGTGAGCGCGTACATCCGCTGGAGCGGCAGGCTGTGCCGCTCGGCGGTGTTCATGGCCCGTTCCAGGTAGGTGACCGCCTCGGCCGGATCGCGCTCGCGGGCGACGACGCCCAGCAGCTCCCAGGCCTGGCAGGCGACCAGCGGCTGGTCGTGCCTCTCGGCGGTGTCGATCGCGGCGCGGGCCAGCCGTTCGGCCCGCTGGGTGCGGTCCTGGCCGGGGGTGTCGAGGCACAGGTAGGCCTCCACCACGTCGGTCAGCGCGGTGTGCGCCTCGTCCGGGTCCGGCCCGAGCAGGGCGCGGGCCCGCTCGATCTGGTTGTTGCCGTCGGCCCAGCGGCCCGCCATGTAGGCCACCTGTGCCAGCCGGGTGTGCAGGGCCGCCAGCCGGGGCGCGCCCAGACCGGCGCCGACCAGCTCCCGCAGGCTGCTCGCGAGGCTGAGCGCGCGGGTCAGCTCGCCGGTCTCGGCGAGGGCGGGCAGCAGGGCCTCCAGGGCCTCCGCGCGGGCGGCCGAGTCGGTGCCCCCGGCCAGCAGGGTCTCGGCCCGGTCGAGCAGGGTGACCGCGGAGCCGACCGTGCCGTTGGCGAGGGCGCGGCGGCCGGCCTCGGTGAACAGCCGGCCGGCCCGGACGGGGTCGCCGGCGTCGGCGCGCAGGGTCGCGGCCAGCGGGCACCAGTCGCCCTGGAGGTCGGGGTGGAGGGCCTCGATCGCGTCGGCGGCCTGGTGGGACAGGGCGGCCCGGGCGGTGGGGGTGAGCTGGGCGAGCAGCGCCTCGGCGGTCAGCGGGTGCTGGAAGGCGTACCAGTCGGGGGCGGGCTCGTCGGCCGCGACCAGCCGGGCGGTGACACCGGCGTGCAGGTGGCTGAGCAGGCTGCGGTCGTCGGCGCCGGTCATCAGCTGGAGCACCGACAGGGGGAAGCGCCGGCCGAGCACGGCGGCGGCGGAGAGCAGGGTCTGCCCCTGCGGGCCGAGTTCGTCGATGCGGTGGATGGCGCCCTCGAGGAGCGCCCTCGGCACGTTGCGGCGCAGGTTCCCGGCCACCCGCCAGGCGGTGTTCTCGCGGACCAGCGCGCCGCCGGTGACGGCGCCCTGGAGGAGTTCCTCGACCAGGAACGGGATGCCGGCGCTGTCCTCCCGGATCTGCGTCAGCACTTCGGCGGGCACCAGGCCCGGCTCGGTGTCCAGGCAGGAGGCGATCAGGCGGTTCACCTCGTCGTCGTCCAGCGGCGCCAGCCGGAAGACCGTTCCGCTGCGGCGGCGCCCGGCCGACTCGGCGAGCAGGAGTGCCTCGCCCGGTTCCGACCGGACGGTCGCCACCAGCATGACCGGCTGCTGTTCGAGGTTGTCGACGAGGTACTCGACGACGGCCAGCGTCTCGGTGTCGGCGTCGTGCAGGTCCTCCAGGACCAGCAGGCAGCCCTGGTCGCGGCCCGCGGAGGCGAGCAGCCGCAGGACGGCCTCGGCGAGCACCACGGTCGATCCCTGGTCCGGGGTGCCGGTGCTCCAGTCCGGGATGAGCCGGCCGAGCACCGGGCGGTAGGGGCCGAGGCTCGCTTCGTCCGGCGTCTCCCCGCCGCGTGAGAGCGGCATCAGCGCCTCGGTGAGCGGCCGGAGCGGCACCATCGGTCCGATGGTGCTGCTCCGGCCCCGCAGGACGCGGATTCCTGCGTCGACCGCCTCGCCGATCAGCTCGGCGACCAGTCGCGACTTACCGATTCCGCCCTCGCCGACCAGGAATGTGGTACAGCCGCGCGAGCGGCGGAGATCCCGCAGTGATTCGCCGAGTCCGGCGACTTCGGCATCACGGCCGATGAGATGGGCTGCCCGCACACGCATAGCCCCGGATAGTAGTCGTTCTCCCCGCGGAGCGTCGTGTTCATGTTCGGATCGGCCCTACGTGAGTGCAGGTCAGAACGGCACCGAGACAGTGGTGGTGATGGAGCCGAGGCCCACGACCACGCCGCTGCCGAGGCTCATTCCGGCCAGGGCCCGGGTCCGGGCGCAGGCCCCGTTCCGGCGGACCAGGCGGATCTCGCCGGCCGGGTCCGGGGTGGTCGCGGCCTGGTTCGTGGCCTCGCTGCGGACAGCACCGTTGTACAGGGAGGGGGACATGGGGCTTTCCTTTCCATTCGGGAAGCGGTGCGTGGTGATAAGTGGCGCTGTTCTCTGCTGTTCTGTTGTCGTTTCAGGTGGTCTTGTGCTATTCGGTCCCGTTTGGTTCTCTTCGGTTCTCTTCGGTTCTGTTCAGATGGTCGAAGGGGCCGGCGGGGGGCCGGGGGCCGCGTCCAGCAGCAGGACGGAGGGCACGGTGTCGGCGAAGCCCAGCCGGAGCAGCGCGTAGCCGATCCCGGAGAGCCCGGTGAGCAGCCCCGGCGTCGGCACCTGTCCGGGGGTCCCGCAGCGGGGTCCCCAGTCGTGGAGCTGCCCGAGGACCGTTCCGGCCCGGCCGGTCAGGCTGTTGCGCGCGCCGCGGTGGCCGCGCTCGGCGAGCGCCGCCAGCGCCTCCGCGGTGCCCAGCTCTCCGTGGCAGAGGCTGAGGTCCGCCACCGGCGGCTGTCCGGTGAGCCGGTGCACGGCGTCCCGCAGCGGGCTGTCGGGCTGCTCGGCGCACAGGCCCGCGTCGGCCGCCGCCAGCACGGTGCCGGCCGTCCCGGAGCACCAGCCGCCGGCGAGCCGGTCCGCCGCCAGGGCAGCGGTCAGCCGGGCCCGGCCGGCGGCGGCGAACCGCGCGCCGCGCGGGCCGCCGGTGAACCGGGCGTGCCGGGTGAGCGCCCAGCCGATCCCGGCCTCCCCGAAGGCGAAGCCGACCCGGTCCGGCGCCGCGGCGCCGAGCGGACCGGGCGGCGGCAGGCCGAGCAGCCGCTCGGCGATCCGGTCCGCGAGCTCGGCGGCCCGCTCCAGCCCGCGCTCGCGGTGCACCGCGTGCAGGGCCGCGAGCGCCCCGGCCAGGCCCGCCGAGACGCCGGGCCGGGCCTCCTCGTCGAGCGCCGCCACGGCCAGCGCGTCCAGGGCGGCCGGCAGGCAGTCGGCGAGGCCCTCGTCGACCAGGCCGGCCAGCCGGGCGAGGGAGTAGCAGAGGCCGCCCAGGCCCTCGAAGCCGCCCGGGCCCACCGCCAGGCTCAGCTCCGGGTCGGCGGCGGCCGCGGCGACGAGGTCGGGCAGCGGGGCGACCGCGGCCCGGGCCAGACCGGTGTGGCGGGCGGAGCCGGTCAGCGCGCCGAGCTGGGCCAGGAACAGCGCCACCCCGCAGTAGCCCTGGGCCAGCCCGGCGCCCATCGGCAGCACCGTCCAGTGCTCGTCGACGGCCTCCAGGCCGATCCAGTTGACCCGCCCGTGGCCGCTCACGGAGCGGCCGGCGATCTCGTCGGCGATCCCGGAGGCGGCGGCGAGCAGCGCGGACGGCTCCGGGACGGCGGCGGGCGAGGGGCGGGTGCGCCCACCCGTCCGGTGCCGGGGGCCGGTGGCGTCCGGCCCGACGGAGGCCAGCGTGGCCGAAATGATCCACTCCTGGTCGTGGCGGTCGACGGTGTTCATGCCGTCGAGCTTCGCCCGCGCGGTGGCGAGGCCGGAGGTGTCCAGGACGCCGGGCACCGGGCTCCCGTCCGACGCGAACACCGCGGGCTCGCCGGGCCGGTGGAAGAAGACCGGGACGTCGCCGTCCCACAGGTCGGCGATCTCGTGCTCGATCAGGGCCTGCCGGGCCGGGTCGCCCTGCGATTCGGCCCAGAGCACCGCGAACAGGGCGTCGCGGTCGAGCCCGTCGCCCAGCAGCTGCGGGTGGGTCGCCTCGGCCAGCAGCGTGGCGTAGAGCATCGTCGGGCGGATCACGAGCCGGCCGACCGCCGCCGCCCCGGTGGCCAGCAGCCCGGCCGGGTCGGCGAGTTCGGCCCGGTGCCGGACGACGGCGTCGTACCCGGCGCGGAACCCGGCCAGCGTCGCGGAGAGCCGGTCCGCGCTGCCGGCTCCCGGCACGACGCCGTACGGCCGGTTCTTGGCGCCGGTGAACGGCGCCCCGCGGCGCACCAGGCGCATCTCGTCGGTGCCGGTGTCCTCCCAGACCATCCGGGTGTTGGGGAACTCCCCGCCCGGCGCGGCGCCGAGGGCGGAGACGTCGACCGCGCCCAGCTCACCGACCAGCAGCTGGGGCAGCAGGCAGGTGCGGTGCACCGAGGCGGCGTGCGCCGCGGCCGCCGGGTCCGGCAGGGTGGTGCTCCCCTCGCCGAGGACGGGGTGCAGCAGCGTCTCCACGTCGACGAGCACCGGCTGGTCGCCGTGCGCGAGGAGGTTCTCGCAGTGCAGGTCCACCCCTTCGAGGGTGTAGGCGAGGGCGAGCAGGGCGCCCTGGCGGCGGTGGAACCGGTCGATCTCGACCAGCGAGCGGCAGGGCCGGTGCTCGATGAACTCCAGCCAGCCGTAGCCGTCCCCGCCGACCCAGCGGGGGGTGCGCGGCGCCAGGCCCGGCACCTTGGCGTCCAGCCAGTCCGTCATGGCGTCCAGGAGCGCGTGCTGGCCGATCGGCCGGGGCTTGTAGACCGCGGTGGCGCCGGCGGCGAACCGCAGCACCGCCACCGACCGGCCCTGCTGGTGGAGGTCCCCGCGGCCCAGCTCGACGGCGGCCAGCGGGCCCTGGTCCCGGCCGTCGAACAGCTCCGCGGTGAGCGCCGGCCGGTCGGCGGCGAGCCGGGTCAGCAGCTCCGCGCCGGAGCGGGCGGTGTGACGGGACGTCCGGGCCATCAGCCGGGCGAGCACCGGGTAGCGGGTGAACAACCGGGCCAGTCCGGCCCGGGTGCCGGTGCGGGCCGCGAAGTCGGCGAACCGGTCCGCGCCGGTGGCGCCGGCCAGGCCGCCCGCGTCCCGGGCGGCGGCGAGCTCCACGACCAGGGTCCGGGCCGCCTCGCCGGCGAGGCGCTCGGCCAGCCAGCGCGCGTACGCCGGGGCGAACACCGCCAGGTCGGCCGGCTCGGCGCCGCCCGCCAGCGCCCGCGCGGTCAGCTCGGCGGTGGCGGCCGCCACCAGCGGGCGCAGCAGCGGTGCGAACACCGTCGCCCCCTCGCCCGCTTCGAGCGGCACGCCCCCGGGGCGCTCCGGCGCGCCGGCGACGGCCCGCTCCGCGAAGACCGCCCACGACGGCTTGGCCAGCCGGCCGGCCAAGCGCTCCGGCGCCTCGGCGGCGAGCGCCGCGGCCAGCCCCGGGTCGACGCCCAGCCGGGCCAGCCGGGCGGCCTCGCAGGCCTGCTCGACCGCCGAGCGGGTGCGTGCCCCGGCCGTCGGGCCCGCCGCCGGCGCCACCGGCGGGTGCGGGGCCGACAGCCGTTCGCGCAGCGTCGCGGCCGGCGCCCACCAGGAGGGCGCCGGCCCTGAGGCCCGGGAAGCGGTGTCGGTTGTGGTCACGTCCGCCACCCTTCCAGCGGCACGACCCTCCGTACAGGGGAGCACCACCCGTAGATTTCGCCGCGGACTACCCAGTCGCCGTACCCGGCGTGCCCCAGCTTTGCGCGCCCGGGTGGTCGGACGGGTCGCGGGGGCGGGCGCCGGGTCGGCCCCGGGGGCCGCCGGGACCGCGCGGAGCTGCGGCGGAGCGGCCCCGCGGCACCCGCGGCGCCACCCGCCGCACCCGGTCGCGGCGGGGCGGCGGCGGGGGCGGCGGGTGCGGCCGGGGGCGGGGGTCCAGGGTCGCACGGGCGCGCGCCACCCCCGGTGGGCGGCAGCGTGCCGCCCCCACCCTTCGGGCCCGCCGCCCCGTACCGGACGGACCGGGACGATTCGCCGGCGGATCCGGACGGGGCGCCCGGTGCCGTCCGCGCGACGGGGGCCGTCCGGACCGGCCCCGGCGCCCCCCGCGGCGGGGAATGCGGGTGATCGCGCCCCATGCGGCGCGGCGCACCGGAAGCGAAGACTCCTCGCCGAGAGGCTCACCCCGCTGACCGAGGAGTGCACATGGGCAACCCCCTGCCGCTTTGTGTCGTGGCCCTGGACCCGGTGCTGGAAGCCGGCGCCGTCAGCGCGCTGTCCGGCAACCCGGACATCGCCCTGGTCCAGCCCGAGGAGAAGGCCGACGTCGCCGTCGTCCTGGTCGACCGGGTGGACCGTCAGGAGCTCGACCTGGTGACCGCGACGCGCACCGGACCGCACCGGCCCGCCGTCGTCGTGATCGCCGCCGACCTGTCCCCGGCCGAGGCCGCGGACGCCATCAACGCCGGAGCCCGCGGCCTGCTGCGCCGGCGCGAGGTCAACGCCGACCGGCTGGCCCGGACGGTGCTCACCGTGGCCGGCGGCGACTGCACGGTGCCGCCCGACCTGATCGACGGGCTCCTCGACCACGGCACCGACCTCGACCCGCACCCCGGCGCCCGCGGCCACGGCCCCGGCTGGGGCCTGGACGAACGCGAGCGCGCCGTCCTGCGGCTGGTGGCCGACGGCCACGAGACCGACGAGATCGCCCGGGCGCTCTGCTACTCCGCACGGACCGTCACCACCGTGGTCCGCGACATCACCCAGCGGTTCCGGCTGCGCAACCGCGCCCACGCGGTGGCCTACGCCCTGCGGGCGGGTCTGCTGTGAGCGCCCTCGCCCTCGCCACCAGGCCCGAGACCGAGCGGCGGCCCGCCACCGCCCTGCGCGTCCACCTCGGCCCGGCGGGCGGGCCGGCCCGCGAGAAGGTGGCCGCCAACCTGCGCCGGGCCGGCATCGAACTCGCGGCCGGCCACGCCGGGGCCACCGTCCGGGTGGCCGCCGGGCCGACGCCCGGCGCCGCGCTGGACGGCTGGCCGGAGCCCGACGGCCGCCCGCTGCTGCTGATCGCCGACACCTTCACGGCCGACGGGGTCCGGCGGGCCGTCCGGGCCGGGGCGGTGGCCATGCTGCAGTCCACCGAGGCCACCCCGGAACGCCTGCTCACCGCCGTCCGCTGCGCCCGGCACGGCGAGGGCCGGATGCCCTACGGCGTCCTGGTCGGCCTGCTCGGCCCGGCGGAGGACGGCGCGCCCGCCCCGCGCCGGCCCGCCCCCGACTCCCCACTGACGGCCCGGCAGACCGCCGTGCTCGGCCTGGTCGCCGAGGGCCACGGGAACGCGGCCATCGCCCGCGAACTCTCCTGCTCCGAGCACACCGTGAAGAACGTCATCTACGACCTGATGGCCCGGCTCCAGGTCCGCAACCGGGCCCACGCGGTGGCCCACGCCGTCCGCACCGGGCTGATCTGACCCCGGCGCCGCCCCGGCCCGCCGCGGCCGGAGCCGCCGAACAGAGACATTGACGCAGCAAAAGCGGCGCCCCGCGCTGCCGCTCCTTCCCTACTCCCCCGCCGCACCCGACCGGCAAGCTCCGGTTGTGCCCCGACCACCCGGGGCGCGCGACGTTCTGACTACCCCTTGGAGGTGAGCCGGTGGACCGCGGTGACGTCCGGACGACATCGTTCTCGCAGCAACGGCTGTGGTTCCTCGACCAGCTGCGGCCCGGTACGGCGGATCATCTGCTGCCGCTGGCCCTGCGCCTGCGCGGCGGCGTCGACGCCGCCGCCCTCGCCGCCGCCCTGACCGCCGTGGTCGCCCGGCACGAGGTGCTGCGCACCCGGTACGCGGCCGCCGACGGCGAGCCGGTGGCCCGGGTGGCGCCCGCCGTCGAGGTCCCGCTGGAGACCGTCGAGGCGCCCGCCCCCGGCGAGGCCGGCATCACCGCCGTCCTCGACCTGGTGCTGCACCGGCCGATCGAGCTGACCACCGCGCCGCCGCTGCGGGCCACCCTGGCCCGGCTCGCGGCCGACGACCACCTGCTGGTCGTCGTGGTGCACCACATCGCCTTCGACTTCTCCTCCTGGAACGTCTTCACCCGCGAGCTGGCGGCCGCCTACCGCGCGGCGACCACCGGCGGCCCCGACGGCCTGCCGGACCTCCCGCTCCAGTACGCCGACTTCGCGGCCCGCCAGCACGAGCGCACCACCGGACCCCGGCTCGCCCGGCAGCTCGGCTACTGGGGCTCCCGGCTGGCCGGGCTGCCGCCCCTGGAGCTGCCCACCGACCGCGCCCGGCCCGCCGAGTGGGACGGCGCCGCCGCGGTGGCCCGGTTCACCCTCCCCGCCGAGCTGGTGGCACGCGCCGACCGGCTGGCCCGGTCCCGGCGCGCCACCCGGTTCATGGTGCTGCTGGCCGCCTTCCAGGCCCAGCTGGGCCGGTACAGCGGGCAGAGCGACTTCGCCGTCGGCACCCCGGTCGCCGGCCGGGGCCAGGCCGCCACTCGGGACCTCATCGGCCCGTTCGTCAACACCGTGGTGCTGCGCGCCGACCTGTCGGGCCGGCCGAGCTTCGGCGAGCTGGTGGACCGGGTCCGCAGCGGCTCCCTCGCCGACCTCTCGCACGCCGAGACGCCGTTCGAACGCGTCGTCACCGAGCTGGCCCCGGACCGCGACCTCAGCCGCAACCCGCTCTTCCAGGTCTCCTTCCTGACCCTCGACTCCCAGGCCGAACCGCCCGCGCTGCCCGGCCTGGACGTCGAGCTGGTGCCCACCCCCGTCGCCGGGACGCCGTTCGACCTGGCGCTGGACCTGCTCGGCCGCCCCGACGGCAGCCTGGGCCTGCGCCTGCAGTACGCCACCGCGCTGTTCGCCCCCGAGACGGCGGCCCGCCTCACCGAGGACTACGTCGGGCTGCTGCGCGAGGTGCTCGCCGCCCCGGACGAACCGCTGGCCCTCGCCACCGCCCGGCTGGCGCCGCTGCCCTCCGGCGAGCGCCGCCGCCGGCTCGCGCTCGGGCTCGGCGCCGCCCGCGAGGTGCCCTCCCCCACCGTCACCGACCTCTTCGAACGGCAGGCCCGCAGCACCCCGGACGCCATCGCCGTCCGCTCCACGGACGGCGAGCTGAGCTACGCCGGACTCGACGCCCGGGCCGACCGCCTGGCGCACCGGCTGCGCGGCCTCGGCGTCGCCCGCGGCGTCCGGGTCGGCGTCCTGCTGGAGCGCGGCACCGGCCTGCTCACCGCGCTGCTCGCCGTCCTCAAGGCGGACGGCGTCTACGTCCCGCTCGACCCGATGCACCCGGTGAAGCGGATCGGCTACCTGGTCGAGGACACCGGGGCGGCCGTGGTGGTCACCACCGGCGCGCTGGCCGGCCGGGTGGCGGACACCGCCGCGACCACCCTGCTGCTCGACGGCGACGGCCCGCAGACCGGCCCGGTGACCCGGCCGGACCGGCTCGACCGGACCACCGGCCAGGACGACCTCGCCTACGTCTTCCACACCTCCGGCTCGACCGGCATGCCCAAGGGCGTGCAGATCCCGCACCGGGCGCTGACCAACTTCCTCCGGTCGATGGCCGCCCGGCTGGAGCTGCCGCCGCACGCCACCGTCCTCGGGCTGACCACCGCCTCCTTCGACCCCTCGATGCTGGAGCTCTGCCTGCCGCTGCTGACCGGCGCCCGCCTGGTGCTCGCCGACACCGAGCAGGCCCGCGACCCCGAGCGGCTGATCCGCCTGATCGGCGAGGCCCGCCCGCACGTCGTCCAGGCCACCCCCTCGATGCTGCGGATGCTGACCGACACCGGCTGGCTGCCCGCTCCCGGCCTCACCGTGCTCTCCGGCGGCGAGAAGCTGCACACCGAGCTGGCCGCGACGCTCGCCGCCGGTGGCGCCCCGGTGTGGGACCTCTACGGGCCGACCGAGGCCACCATCTGGACCAGCGTGGCCCGCCACGGCGCCGACGGACAGGTGCTGACCTGGGCCGCGGTGGACAACACCAGCGTCCGGGTGCTCGACGACCGGCTGGAGCCGGTGGCCGAGGGCGGCACCGGGCAGGTCTGCATCGGCGGCGACGGCCTCGCCTGGGGCTACCGCGGGCGGCCCGGCCAGACCGCCGGCGCCTTCCTCCCCGACCCGCACGCCACCGTCCCCGGCGGCCGGCTCTACACCACCGGCGACCTCGGCCGGCTGCGCCCGGACGGCTCGCTGGAGATCCTCGGCCGCAGCGACCACCAGGTGAAGATCCGCGGCCACCGGATCGAACCGGGCGAGATCGAGGCCGCGCTGCTCGCCCTGGACGGCGTGCGCTCCGCCGTCGTCCACCCGACCCCGGACGGCTCCGGCGGCCGCCAGCTCACCGCCTACCTGGTCGCGGAGGACGCCGAACGGCCGCCCACCGGCGAGGAGCTGCGCGCCGCCCTGCTCGACTCACTGCCGCACCACCTCGTCCCGGCCGCGTTCGTGCTGCTGGACGCCATCCCGACCGCGGTCAGCGGCAAGGTCGACCGGCACGCGCTGCCGGTGCCGGAGCCCCGCACGGCCGCCGCCGCCTCGGCCGCCCCGCGCACCCCGCGGGAGCGGGCCGTCGCCGCGGTCTGGGAGGAGGTCCTCGGCAGCACCGGGATCGGCGCCCACGACGACTTCTTCCGGCTCGGCGGGCACTCGCTGCTCGCCACCCGGGTGGCCGTACGGCTGCGCGCCGCCCTCGGGGTGGACGTGCCGGTGCGGGCGCTCTTCGACCACCCCACCGTCGCCGCCCTCGCCGCGGCCCTGGACGGCTACCCGCGGACGGCCGCGGACGGCCCGCTGCCCCGGCTGACCGCCCGCCCGCGCGGGGACCGCGCGACCGCGGGCCGCTGACCCCTCCTTGCCCTCCTCGCCCCAAGGAACCCCCATGACCACCGCCACCACCACCGACACCTCCGTCTTCGAGAAGCTCGAATCCGAGGTGCGGTCGTACTGCCGCACCTTCCCCGTGGTGTTCGAGCGCGCCAAGGGCGCGCTGCTGCACACCGACGACGGCCGGGCCTTCATCGACTTCTTCTGCGGCGCCGGCAGCCTCAACTACGGGCACAACGACGACGCGGTCAAGCAGCGCGTCCTGGACTACCTCGCCGCCGACGGCGTGATGCACGGCCTGGACATGCACACCGTCGCGAAGCGCGAGTTCCTCACCCGCTTCAACGAGATCGTCCTGCAGCCGCGCGGGCTCGACTTCAAGGTGCAGTTCACCGGCCCGACCGGCACCGACGCGGTGGAGGCGGCCCTCAAGCTGGCCCGCCGGGCCACCGGCCGCACCGGGCTGACCGCCTTCACCGGCGCCTACCACGGCATGTCGCGCGGCTCGCTGGAGGTCACCGGCAGCCGCCGGGCCCGCCGGGCCGGCGCGGTGACCGGCGGCGACGTCACCTTCGTGCCCTTCGAGGACGGCCCGCTCGGCCCGTTCGACTCGATCGACCTGATCGAGCGGCTCTGGGCCGACCCGTCCTCGGGCACCGAGCCGCCGGCGGCGGTCGTCGTCGAGCCGGTGCAGATGGAGGGCGGCGTCTACCCGGCGAGCCGGGAGTGGCTGCGCCGCCTGCGCGGCGTCACCGAGCAGTACGGCGTGCTGCTGATCCTCGACGAGATCCAGTCCGGCTGCGGCCGCACCGGCACCTTCTTCGGCTTCGAGGACGCCGGGATCGTGCCGGACATCGTCACCGTCTCCAAGTCGCTCAGCGGCTACGGGCTGCCGCTCTCGCTCACGCTGTTCCGCCGCGAGCTGGACCTGTGGCAGCCCGGCGAGCACACCGGCACCTTCCGCGGCAACCAGCTGGCCTTCGTGGCGGCCACCGCCGCCTGCGAGTTCTGGCAGCAGGACGTCTTCCTGACCGGACTGGAGCGGAACTCGGCCCGGCTCGACCGGTTCCGGACGGAGCTCGCCGCGCTGGACCCGGAGCTGGTGCTGCGCGGCCGGGGCATGGTGCTCGGCATCGACACCGCCCCGGCGGGCGGCGCCGACCGCGCCGAGCGCGTCCAGCGGTACGCCTTCGACCACGGCCTGATCATCGAGCGCTGCGGCCGGCACGACGAGGTCCTCAAGGTGATGCCCCCGCTGACCATCGCGCCCGAGCTGCTGGACGAGGGCCTCGGCGTCCTGCACGACGCCCTGCGCGCCAACTGACGGTCCGCCACCCGAGCCACCGAGTCACCCGAGGAGGAACCCCCGATGCCCCGACCGCTCCGCCGCCACCTGGTCTCCCTGGACGACCTCTCCGACCGCGAGCTGCGCTGGATCGCGTACCGCGGCGCCCAGTACGCCGCCGGCACGTGCGAGAGCGCCCGGCCGCTCTCCGACGCCGTCGTCGGCGTGCTGTTCCGCAAGACCTCCACCCGCACCCGCACGGCGTTCTCCGCCGGCGCGCTGCGGCTCGGCGCCCGGCTGATCACCTACGGTCCCGACGACCTCCAGGAGAACACCGGCGAGACCACCGAGGACACCGCCGAGGTGCTCTCCCGGATGCTCGACGTGCTGGTGGCGCGCACCGCCGGCAGCACCGAGGAACTCCGCGCCTACGCCGCCCAGCAGCGGATGTCCGTCGTCAACGCGATGAGCGCCGCCGAGCACCCCACCCAGGCGCTCACCGACCTCACCACCATGCTCGGCCACTTCGGGCGGATCGAGGGACTGCGGGTGCTCTACGCCGGGGAGGGCAACAACACCGCCTCGGCGCTCGCCCTCGCGCTCGCCCGCTTCCCCGGCACCGAGCTGCACCTGCGGACCCCGGCCGGCTACGGGCTCGACCCGGCCTACCTCGACCGCGCCCGCACCCTCGCCAAGGAGGCCGGCGCCCTGGTCGAGGAGCGGCACGACATGGCCGACCTGCCGGAGGCCGACATCGTCTACACCACGCGCTGGCAGACCACCGGCACGGCCAAGGCCGACCCCGACTGGCGGCGCGACTTCGAGCCGTTCCGGGTCGACTCCTCCGTGCTCGCGGCCTGCCCCGGCGCCGTCTTCATGCACGACCTGCCGGCGCACCGCGGCGACGAGGTGACCGGCGACGTGCTGGACGGCCCCGCGAGCATCGCGTTCCAGCAGGCCGAGAACAAGTACCACAGCGCCCGCGCGGTCCTGGAGTGGTGCCTCGGCGGCATCCCGGCCGAACAGGCCTGACGGCCGGTCGGCCACCGGCGGACGACCCGGCGCACGTTTCCCAGGGAGGTAGCTCAGCAATGTCCGACACCATACGAATGCCCGGCGGTGGGTGGCGCCTGTGGCCGCACTTCGCACTCCGCGGGCCGGGCTTCCCCGCCGCCGGGGTGCTCCGGCTGGCGCCGGAGGGCCTGGCGACGGCCGCCGACAAGTTCACCCCCGGCGAGGTACCGGCGAAGGCCGACTGGGAGGCCTTCGAGGAGGCCTTCACCGCGGCCGCCGTGCAGACCGCGCGGGACCTCCAGGAGATCGCCGCCTCGGGACCGTTCCGGGCCGCGGTGGCCTGGCAGAACCGGGCGGTGCTGGGCACCGGCATCAAGTCGTTCCTCGACTGGACGCCGTCCGCCGAGGGCCGCACCAGCATGCCGCGCCAGCGCGAGGAGCTGGTCGCCCACTACTGGCAGCGGTTCTGCGTCAAGAACGACACCATCGGCTTCTTCGGCCCGGTCGGCTGGGGCACCTTCGACACCGACCGGCGCGGCGTCGAGGTCCACCCCGGCACCGGCCTGGTCGCCGACTCCCAGGTGTACTTCTCCAGTTGGTCGATGGACGCGCTGGCCAAGGCGATCGACCGGGACCCCCGGGTCCGCGACTGGACGCCGCCGCGCCCGGTGCCGTTCGTCCGGGCCGCCGAGGGCACCGTGCTGGTGCCCGGCCGCCCGCCGCTGCCGGTCTCCGAGGCCGCGCTCGCCGTCTTCCGGCTCTGCGACGGCCGCCGGACCCCGGCCGGGATCGCCGAACTGGCCGGCCGGGAGCTCGGCCGGCCGCTGCCCGCCGCGGAAGTCACCGCCGCGCTGGAGTGGCTGGTCGCCCGCCGGCTGGTGCTGTGGAAGCTCGACGTCCCGGCCGGCACCTACCCGGAGCGGGAACTGCGGGCCATGCTCGACCGCATCGGCGACGCCGAGGTGCGCGAACCCGCGCTGGCCCGGCTGGCGGTCCTCGAGGAGGGCCGCGACCGGGTGCAGCGGGCCGGCACCGACCCCGAGGAGCTGACCGCCGCCCTCGCCGCGCTGGAGGGCGCCTTCGCCGAGATCACCGAGGTCGCGGCGGTCCGCGAGAAGGGCGCCCGGACGGCGCCCAACCGCGCCCTGGTCTACTCCGACACCCGCCGCTCCGCCACCGCCACCGTGGGCACCGCCGTCCTGGAACAGCTCGCCCCGCTGGAGCTGTGCATGACCGCCGCCCGCTGGATGACCAACCGGTACGCGGAGGCGGTCGGCGAGCGCATCCGCACCGCCTACCGCGCCCTGCGCGAGCGCGGCGGCGGCGGCCCGGTCGACCTCGGCTCGCTCTGGTTCGCCTGCCTGCCCGCCCCGCACCCGGAGTCGATCGCCGACATCGACCGGATCCAGGCCGACCTGCGCGAGCGCTGGCGGCGGATCATCGACGCGCCGGACGGCGCCCGGCGGGTCCACCTCGCCGCCGCGGACATCGCCGAGCAGGTCCACGAGGCGTTCCCGGAGGGCGGCCGGGGCTGGTCGCTCAGCCGGTACATCAGCCCCGACCTGATGATCATCGCCGAGGACCTCGACGCCGTCGGGCGCGGCGAGTTCGAGCTCGTGATCGGCGAGCTGCACGTCGCGATGAACACCCTCGGGCAGTCCCTCTTCGTCCACCAGCACCCGGACCGCGAGCAGCTGATCGACGAGACCAGCCGCGACTTCCCCGGCCCGCGCCTGCTCCCGATGCTGCCCAAGGAGCTGCCGCTCAAGTGGTCCGCCCGCAGCCGGCAGGCGCTCGGACGGCCGCAGGACCACTACGTCGCCCTCACCGACCACACCTCCGACCCGCACCGCCCGCGCACCGTGCGCTCCGGCGACGTCCTGGTGGAGGAGCGCGACGACCGGCTGGCCGCCGTACTGCCCGACGGCTCCGAGTTCGAACTGCTCGACGTCTTCTGCCACGCGCTCACCAACCGCGTGATGGACCGCTTCACCCTGCGCTCGGACGGCGACCACTCGCCGCGGATCACCATCGACTCCACCGTGGTCGCCCGGGAGACCTGGCGCTTCGCCGGAGCCGCCCTGGACTTCGCGGACGAGAAGACCGAGGCCCGGCGGTTCGTCCGGGCCCGGCAGTGGCGGGACGCCCACGAGCTGCCCCGCTTCGTCTTCGTGGTCTCCCCCACCGAGCCCCGGCCGTTCTTCGTCGACTTCGACAGCCCGGTCTACGTCACCATCCTCGCCAAGGCCGCCCGCCGGCTCGCCCGCAAGGACCCGGACGCCCGCCTGACCGTCAGCGAGATGCTCCCCACGCCCGAACAGGCCTGGCTCACCGACGACCAGGGGCAGCGCTACACCTCCGAACTGCGCCTCGTCGCCGTCGACCGGACCACCGGGACGGAGGAGCCGGCATGAGCACCCCCGCCGGGGCCACCTTCGTCGACGCCATCCGGGCGCACGCCGACCGCGCACCGCAGGCCCCCGCCCTGCTGACCCCCGGCGGACCGGTCGGCTACGGCGAACTCGCCGAGCGGATCGACCGGCTGGCCGCCCACCTGGCCGCCCACGGCCTCGGGCCGGAACGGGTCTGCGCGGTGGCGCTGCCGCCCGGCGCCGACGCCGTGGTGGCGATCGCCGCGGTCGTCCGCACCGGCGGGGCGTTCCTCGCCCTGGACACCGAACTGCCCGACGGGCGGCTCGCCGCGCTCGCCGCCGGCGGCGCGGCGGCGCAGCTGCTCACCACCGCGGCCCTGGCCGACCGCCTCGGCCCGCTCGTCGGCGCGCCCGCCCTGCTGCTCGACCGGCTGCCCGCCGACCCGCCGGCCGCCCCCGCGTTCCCCGCCCCGCACCCGCGTTCGCTCGCGTACGTCAGCCACACCTCCGGCTCGACCGGAGCGCCCAACCCGGTGCTGATCGAGCACCACGGCCTCGACACCTACCTGCGCGCCGTCGCCCGCGACAACCACCTCGGCCCCGGCACCGTCACCCTCCAACTCGCCCCGCCCGGCTACGACGCCTCGATCCGGGACACCTTCGCCCCGCTGACCGCCGGCGGCTGCGTCGTCCTCGTCGACCGCTCGCGCCTGCTGCGCGCCGAGGCGTTCGCCGACACCGTCGCCGAGTACGGCGTCGACACCGTCCTCAGCACCACCCCGTCCTTCCTGACCTTCCTCTCCCAGCACCCGCGCGCCGCCGAACGGCTGCGCTCCTTGCGGCTGCTCTGCTCCAGCGGCGAGTCGCTGCGCCCGTTCCTCGCCGCCGGCGGCCGCGCCCTGGTCGGCGGCCGGCTGGTCAACCAGTACGGGCCCACCGAGTGCACCATGACCTCCACCCGCTACGAGGTGCCGGCCGACCCGGACACCGCCACCGACACCGTCGGCACCCCGATCGAGGGCACCGTCGTACGGCTGCTCGACCCGCAGGGCCGCGAAGTCCCGGGCGGCCAGGTCGGCGAGGTGCACATCGGCGGCGCCGGGGTGGCCCGCGGCTACGGCGGACTGCCCGGCCTGACGGCCGACCGCTTCCCGCCCGACCCGCACGGCCCGCCCGGCACCCGGCTGTACCGGACCGGCGACCTCGCCCGGCGCGGCCCCGACGGCACCCTCGACTACCTCGGCCGGGCGGACCGCCAGCTCAAGATCCGCGGCCACCGGGTCGACCCGGCCGAGATCGAGGGCGCCCTGCTCACCCACCCCGACGTCACCGGCGCCGTGGTGACCGCCGAGACCGACGACCGGGGCCGGACCTGGCTCGACGCCCACGTCACCGGCCCGCTCGCCGCCACCCCCGACGCCCGGCTGCGCGCCCACCTCGCGCTCACCCTGCCGCCGCACATGATGCCCCGGCGCTTCACCCGGCTGGAGCGGCTGCCCGTGACGCACAGCGGCAAGACCGACCGCCGCGCCCTGCGCGCGCCCGTGCCGGAGGCCGTCGCGTGACGGCCGCCGACACCCGGCCGCTGACCGGTCTCGCCACCGACACCGGCCTGCCCGGGCCGGCCGACGTCCTGGCCGCCGCCGAGCGCATCGCCCCGCACGTGCGGCACACCCCGCTGCTGCGCCACGACACCCTTCCCGGCCTGCTCGTCAAGGCCGAACACCTGCAGCACAGCGGGTCGTTCAAGCTGCGCGGCGCGGCCAACGCGATGCTCGCGCTCGGCGCCGACGAGGTGGTCGCCGGCTCCTCCGGCAACCACGGCATCGCGGTGGCCACCCTGGGCCGGATGCTCGGCGTCCGGGTCACCGTGGTGATGGCCGCCGGCGCCGCCGAGGCCAAGGAGCGGGCGATCCGGGCGCTCGGCGGCCGGGTCCTGCGGGTGCCCGGCGGGGTCGCCGAACGCGACCGCCACGCCAGGGACCTCGCCGCCCGCACCGGCGCCGCGCTGGTGCCCTCCTCCGACCACGGACTCGTGATCGCCGGTCAGGGCACCGTCGGCCTGGAGGTGTTCCGGGACGCCCCCGACCTTGACGCGATCTTCGTCCCGGTCGGCGGCGGCGGCCTGCTGGCCGGCGTCCTGCTGGCGGCCGCCCGGCTGCCGAGGCCGGTGCGTGTCATCGGCGTCGAGCCCGAACGGGCCCGCCGCTACGCCCGCTCGATGGCCGCCGGCGAACCGGTCGAGCTGCCGCCCAGCGACACCGTCGCGGACGGGCTGCGCGGCCAGCGGCCCGGTGAGCTGACCTTCCCGATCGTCCGGCGGCGGGTCGACGACCTGATCGGCGTCGACGACGCGGCGGTGCTGCGCGCCATGGACCTGCTGCACCGCGCCGGCATCGCCGCCGAACCCAGCGGCGCTGCCGCGCTGGCCGGCGCGCTGGGCTCCGGCGCCCTGCGGCCCGGCGCGGCGGGCCGCACCGCGGTCGTCGTCTCCGGCGGCAACTCCGCCGCCGTGCTGGCCGCCGCCGCGGCGCGCTGAGCGCCCCGCGCCCCCTCCCGTTCCCCGTACACCCCACCCCTTTCGGAAGGACCCACCATGACCACCATCGACACCGCCGAACTCGCCGGGCAGATCGCCGGCTTCTACCGCGAGACGCTCGGCGACGACAGCCTGGACACCGACAGCGACTTCTTCGAGGCCGGCGGCGACTCGCTCGCCGCCTTCCAGATCGTCGACCGGCTCCAGGAGCTGGTCGGCGCCGAGATCGCCGTCGCCCTGGTCTTCACCTACCCGTCCCCCGCGGAGCTCGCGGAGGTCGTCGTCGACGACCTGTCCCTCGCTCCCGCCTCGGCCTAGGGGGCACCGGCATGCACGAGGAATCCGTCTCCCTGAGCGGCCGGTGGCGGCTGTGGGACCAGGTCGCGGTGCGCGGCCCGGGGTTCCCGGCCGATGGGGTGCTCCGGCTGGCGCCGGAGGGCCTGGCGGCGGCCGCGGACAAGTTCGGGGCCCGGGACAAGCTCTCCGGGGCCGCCTGGCAGGCCTTCGAGGAGGAGTTCACGCAGTCCGCCGCCCGGGCGGCGGAGAACGCGCAGGAGATCGCCGCCTCCGGGTCGTTCCGCGCGGCGGTCGCCTGGCAGAACCGCGGGGTGCTGGACTCGGCGATCCGGCCGTTCCTCAACTGGTCGCCCGCGACCGAGGGCCGGACCTTCAAGCAGCGCCAGCGCGAGGAGCTGGTCGCCCACTACTGGCAGCGGTTCTGCGTCAAGAACGACACCATCGGCTTCTTCGGCCCGGTCGGCTGGGGCGCCTTCGACACCGACCGGCCCGGCATCACCATGGACCCGGGCACCGGGCTGATCGCCTCCTCGGAGGTCTTCTGGTCCAGCTGGTCGATGGACGCGCTGGCCCGCGAGATCGGCGCCGACCCGGCGGTACGCGTCTGGACGGCGCCCCGCCGGGTGCCCTTCGTCCGGCTGGAGGAGGACGCGGTACGCGTCCCCGGCCGCCCGCCGCGCCCGGTGGAGCCGGAGACGCTGCGGGTGCTGCGGCTCTGCGACGGCACCCGCACAGCCCACGCCATCCAGCAGGAGACCGGCCCGGGGACCGACGTCCCCGCGCTCCTCGACGAGCTGGTCCGGCGGCGCTGGATCACCTGGCAGCTCGACCTCCCCGCCGACATCCGGCCGGACCGCCGGCTCCGGACCGCCCTGGAGCGGATCGGCGAACCCGCCGTGCGCGCCGAGGCGCTCGCCCGGCTCGACGAGCTGGAGCGCGCCGGCGAGGCCGTCCGGGCCGCGGCCGACGACCCCGAGCGCCTGGTGGCCGCCCTCACCGAGGTCGAGCAGACCTTCCAGCGGGTGACCGACGCGGCCGCCAAGCGCGAGAAGAGCGGCACCACGGCGCCCGGTCGCGCGGTGGTCTACCAGGACTGCCGGCGTGCGGCCCACGTGACGCTCGGCAGCCGGGTCCTGGAGGCGCTCGCCCCGCTCGAACTGCTGATGGACGGCGCCGCCTGGCTCGCCGCCGCGCTGGCCGCCCGGGTGTCGGAGCGGGTCGCCGCGGTGTTCGGGAAGCTGCGCGCCGAGACCGACGCCCACCGCCCGGTGGACCTCGCCACCTTCTGGTTCGCCTGCATGCCCGTGCTGCACGGCGCGGCGGGGGCCGACGCCGCCGAGCTGCAGGCCGAGTTCGAACGCCGCTGGCAGCGGATCCTGCCGTCCACGGAGGGCGTGCGCCGGGTCAACGTCGCGGGCGCCGACCTCGCCGACCTCGCCGACCGGGTGGCGGAGGCCTTCGGGCCGGCCACCGCCGCGGGCTGGACCGCCGCCCGGTACATCAGCCCGGACATGATGATCGCGGCGGAGGACACCGCGGCGATCGACCGCGGCGAGTTCGAACTCGCCCTGGGCGAGCTGCACCTGGCCTCGAACACGCTCGGCAACGAGCTGTTCGTCAACCAGCACCCGGACCGCCGGGAGCTGTTCGACCGGACCGACCGCGACCACCCGGCGCCGCGGCTGATGCCGCTGCTGCCGAAGGAGCACAAGGCCCGGCTCTCCGCCCGGATCCGGCACGCGCTGGTCCGCCCGCAGGACTACCAGGTCGCCCTGCTCGACAACACGGCCGACCCGCACCGCGACCGGACGGCGCCGAGCGCCGACGCCGTGGTGGAGCAGCGGGACGGCCGGCTGACCGTGGTGCTGCCGGACGGCGCCGTGTTCCCGGCCGTCGAGGTCTTCTCGCACGTGCTGACCACCCTGGTGATGGACCGCTTCCGGCTGCTGCCGGAGGCCGACCACTCCCCCCGGATCACCATCGACAAGATGGTGGTGGCCCGGGAGACC
Source organism: Kitasatospora sp. NPDC028961 (assembly GCF_055564815.1). Lineage (NCBI taxonomy): Bacteria > Bacillati > Actinomycetota > Actinomycetes > Kitasatosporales > Streptomycetaceae > Kitasatospora > Kitasatospora sp. NPDC028961. Next base: position 273,888 of record NZ_JBVHVO010000008.1, read on the forward strand.
TGGCGGTTCGTCGGCTCCACGCTGGACTTCGCGGACGAGAAGACCGAGCCGCGCCGGTTCGTCCGGGCCCGGCACTGGCAGGACGCGAACGAGCTGCCCCGCTTCGTCTTCGTGGTCTCCCCCACCGAACCGCGGCCGTTCTTCGTCGACTTCGACAGCCCGGTCTACGTCAACATCCTCGCCAAGGCCGCCCGCCGGCTGGCCCGCAAGGACCCGGACGCCCGGCTCACCGTCACCGAGATGTTCCCCACGCCGGAGCAGGCCTGGCTCACCGACGACCAGGGCCGCCGCTACACCTCCGAACTGCGCCTCGTCGCGGTGACCGACTGACCCACCCGCACCACCCCAGCAGCACCCCAGCACCACCGACCCGGGCCGGGCTCCCCCAAGGAGCCCGGCCCGGGTCGTCGGCGTGCCCGGCCGACGCGGGGCACCGCGCGCGGCCGTCCCACGCGGGCTGTCGGGAACCGGGGCGGGGCCGGGGGCGGGGTGTACCCGGCCCGCCGCCGAGGCCGGCCCCCGAGGGTCGGCTCCCGGAGCGCCGGGGACTGGGCGCCGGGGACTGGGCGCCCGGGGGCGGGACCTCACCCCGGTGGAGCGACCGCGGCGGCGGCCCACCCCGCCCCGCGCCGGCGGGCGGAGGCCGTCCGGGCCCGGCCCGGACACGGCGAAACCGCGAGGGCGGGGGCGCTGTGTGCGCCCCCGCCCTCGCGGTGGTTCCCTCCCCCGGGGTCAGCCGGTGCTCGCTCCGCCGTCGGCGAGGACCGCGGTGATCGTCTCGGCCAGGCGGCCGAGGTGGGGCGGCTTCATGACGCCGAAGTGGTCGCCGGGGATCCGGTGCAGGGCGACGTCGCCGGTGAGCTCCTGCCAGCGGGTCAGGTACTCCCCGAAGTCCTGCCCGGAGGCCACCTCGTGCTTGCCGTCGGCGAGTTCGTCGCTGGCGATCAGGTGCAGCCGGCCGGGATAGGGGCGGTGACGGTAGGTCAGGCACATCTCCATGACCTCGCGCCACATCCGGGCGGAGGGCAGCCAGACCTCGCCGGCGCCGTGTTCCGGCAGCACGATCCCGACCTCGGGGTCGACGTCGTCCACCAGGTGTTCGAGCAGCGCCAGGGTCTCCCCGCGGAGCGCCGAGGTGTCCTGCCCGGCCGGGGCGGCGGCCAGTTCGGTCAGCTTCGCCACGCAGCTCTCGATCAGCCGGTACTCCTTCCACAGCTCGGGCCGCTCGTGGTTGTCCAGCCCCGGGTCGAGCAGGACGAAGGTGACCTCCTCGCCCTCGGCGGTGAGCCGGTGGGCCAGCTCGCTGGCGATGCCGCTGCCGCCGCACCAGCCGAACAGCCGGTACGGGCCCTGCGGGGCGGCGGCCCGCAGTTCGGCCAGGTAGCGCTCGGCCATCTGCTCGGTGGAGGGGACGGGCTGCCCGTTCTCGGCCTGGAGGCCGGGCCAGGCGAAGGCCGCGACCGGCTGGTCCGGGTCGAGGTACGGCACCAGCGGGCGGTACCAGTGGGCGCTGCCGCCGCCGGGGTGCACGCAGAACAGGGGTGGCCTGCCGCCTTCCCGGCGGAGCCAGACCAGCGCCTCCACCGGCTCGCCGGCCGCCGCCGCGTCGACGGCCGCCGCCAGCCCGGCGACGGTCGGGTCCGCCACGAACGAGCGCACGGTCAGGTCGATGCCGTGCCGCTCGCGCAGCAGGGCGGTGATGCGCAGGATGGCCAGCGAGTGGCCGCCGAGGAGGTAGAAGTCGTCGTCCACCCCGACCTGTTCGAGGCCGAGCACCTCGGCCCAGACCTCGGCGACGGCCCGCTCGGTGGCGGTGCGCGGCGCCGCGGAGCCGGCGGTCGGCGCGGGCCCGGAGGGCTCCGGGAGCGCGGCGCGGTCGATCTTGCCGTGGGCGGTGAGCGGGAGCGCGGGCAGTTCCACCCAGGCGCCGGGGACGAGGTAGTCGGGCACCCGCCGCCGGAGCTGCTCGCGCAGCACGGCGACGTCCAGCGGGCCGCTCCCGGGTTCCGGGACGACGTAGCCGACCAGGCGCTTCTGGCCGTCCGGTCCGGGGTGCACGGCCGCCGCGGCCGCCCGGACCGGCGCGAGGCCGCCGATCATGGCCTCCACCTCGGCGAGTTCCACCCGGTGGCCGCGGATCTTCACCTGGCTGTCGCGGCGGCCGACGAAGGACAGCGTCCCGTCGGGGTCGCGGCGGACGATGTCCCCGGTCCGGTAGAAGCGGGCGCCGGGGAGCTCGCCGGACGGGTCCGGCACGAAGCGGTCCGCGGTGAGGTCGGGGCGGCCGAGGTAGCCGCGGGCGAGCCCGGGGCCGCCGACCAGCAGTTCACCGGCCACGCCGAACGGCACCGGGTCGAGGTGGTCGTCGACCACCAGGACGCGGGTGTCGGTGATCGGCACGCCGATCGGCACCCCGCGGTCGGCGTCGGCCCCGGTCACCCCGCGCAGCGCCGTGCTGAAGGTGGTGCACTCGGTGGGTCCGTAGCCGTTGGTGAGCGCGACGCCGTGGCCGAGGGCGGTGCGCACGTGCGCGGGCGAGAGGGCGTCGCCGCCGGCCAGCACCTGCCGCACCCCGGCCAGCGCGGCCGGCTCGGTCTCCACCATGTGCTGGAACAGGCCGGCGGTGAGCCAGAGCAGCGTGACCCGGTGCCGGCGGAGCACCTCGGCCAGTTCGGCGGCGGTGGTCGCCCCGGGCGGGCAGACCGCCAGGCGGGCACCGTTGCCCAGCGCCCCCCAGACCTCCAGGGTGGAGGCGTCGAAGGCGAGCGGCGCGTGCAGCAGCAGCACCTGGCCGGGGTCGAGGTCGGCGTAGTTGGGGTCGTGCACCAGCCGGACCACGGCCCGGTGGGTGACCTGGACGCCCTTGGGCCGGCCGGTGGAGCCGGAGGTGTAGGTGACGTAGGCCAGGTTGTCGGGGTGGGTGCCCGCCTCGACCGGGGTCTCCGGCAGGACGGCGAGGCCGGTCCAGGCCGCGTCCAGCGGGACGCAGCGCAGGTCGGCGATCCGCGCGAGGCGGTCGGTGTCCTCCGGCCGGCAGATCACCACGTCGGCGCGGACGTCGTCCAGCACGAAGCCGATCCGGGCGTCCGGGTAGGCGGGGTCGAGCGGGACGTAGTAGCCGCCGGCCTTGAGCACGCCGAGCATGGCCAGCACCGCCTCGACGCCGCGGTCCAGGCAGATCGCGACCGGCGTCTCCGGGCCGACGCCCAGCCCGCGCAGCAGGTGGGCCAGCTGGTTGCTGCCGGTGTCCACCTCCCGGTAGGTGAGGCTCCGTTCGGCGTCCTCCAGGGCGATCGCGTCCGGGTCGGAGCGCTCCGCGACCAGCTCGGGCACGCAGACCTCGGGCAGCGGGCGGGTGGCGGGGGCGGTCGCGGCCGGGCGGTCCAGGCCGGGGGCCCGGAAGGCCTGCGGGTCGGCGTCGGCGTCCTCGGCCATCGCGGTGAGCACGGCGATGAAGGTCTCCCCGATCGCCGCCAGCCGCTCCCGGCCGACCCAGCCGGGGCGGCAGGTCATCCGCAGCTCGCCGGGGAAGGTCCAGACGTCGAAGGTGAACTCGTTCGGGCTGTGGTCGGTGACGGTGCCGATGTCCGACCGGTGCTCGTCGAGCACGTGGAAGTCCAGGTAGGCGAAGACCACCTCGACCAGTGGCTCGCCGCCGCCCCACTCGCGCTGCATCGCGGGCAGCGGGTAGCGGCGGTGCGGCCACAGGGCCAGCTCCTCGGCGAACACCGAGCGCACCAGCTCGCGCCAGCTCGGCGCCCGCAGGTCCACGGCGAACGGCACCGTGTTGAGGTACATGCCGCGGACCCGGTCGCCGCCCGGCAGTTCGGGCCGGCCGTTGGTCACCGCCCCGGCGAGGAACCGGCGCTGGCCGCTGAGCAGGCCGAGCACCTTCAGGTGGGCGGTGTAGAGGACGGTCTTGAGCGAGCTCTGGGTGTCGGCGGCGAGGCGGCGCAGCTTCGGCTCCAGCGCCGCCCAGGGCAGCCGCACCTCGGTGGCGGGCAGGTGCGCCTCGGCCGGGGCGGTGTCGGCGGGCAGCCGCAGCCGGTCGTGGCCGGTGATCCGGCCGCGCCAGAACTCCCGGTCCGCCGGGGAGGCCAGGGCGCGCTTCTCCAACTGGATGAAGTCGGCGTAGCGGACCTCCGGCGGCGCCGCGGCGGGGGCGCCGGTGCCGGCGGCCAGCTCCCGGTAGGCGGCGCGCAGTTCGCCGACGACGGAGTGGTGGCTCCAGCCGTCCAGGATGGCGTGGCATTCGACGTGGGTCAGCAGCCACTCCCGGTCGCCGACCAGGTGGGCGTGGTAGCGCAGCAGCGGGGCGCGTCCGACGTCGAACGGGGTGCGCTGGGCCTCGGCACGGAAGCGCCGGACGGCGGCCTGCTGCTCCTCGGCCGGCAGGTGGCGCAGGTCGTCCACGCCGATCTCCAGGTGCAGGTCGTCCGCCGCGTGCACCAGCTGGAGCGGTTCGGAGTACCCGGAGAGGTCGAAGGAGGTGCGCAGGATCTCGTGCCGCTCGATCAGCAGCCGGACCGCGCCGTTCAGCGCCTCGGCGGAGAACGGGCCGTCGTCGACGATCTGGAAGGTGCTGGCGTTCTGGTAGGTGTTGCGCTCGGGGTCGGCCAGCATCTCGTAGACCATGCCGACCTGGACCTGGCCCATCGGGTAGGCGTCGGCCAGGCCCTCGGGGAGGCGCTCGCGGTCGGCCGGGTCGAGCAGCTCGAACCGGCCCACCAGGGCGGTCTCGGCCGGCTCGGCGGCCGGCCGGTCGGCCGCCAGCGGGGCCAGCTCGGCGACGGTCTGGCGGGCGAAGACGTCCTGGACGGAGAGGGCGAGCCCCTGGTCGCGCAGCGCGCCGACGGCCCGGATGGCGCGCATCGAGTCGCCGCCGAGCTGGAAGAAGCCGTCGTGCACGCCGACCTTGTCGACGCCGAGGGCGGCGGCGAAGGCGTCCGCGAGGGTCTGTTCGAGGGCGCTGCGCGGGGCGACGAACGCGCCGACCAGCTCGGAGCGGGTCCGGTCGGGTGCGGGCAGCGCCTTGCGGTCGGTCTTGCCGCTGGGGGTCAGCGGCAGCGTCTCCAGCGTCGTCCAGTGCACCGGGCGCATGTGCTCCGGCAGCCGTCCGCGCAGGTGCTCGCGGGCCGCCTCGACGTCGGCCCCGGCCGGGACCAGGTAGCCGACCAGCTGGTCGTCGTGGACGGCGACGGCCGCGGCGGCGACGCCGGGGGCCTGCGCCAGGACCGCCTCGATCTCGCCGAGTTCGACCCGCTGGCCGCGGATCTTCACCTGGTGGTCGAGCCGGCCGAGGTACTCGATCTCTCCGTTCGCCCGGTACCGGGCGAGGTCGCCGGTGCGGTAGAGCCGGCCACCGGGCTCGGTGGCGAAGGGGTCGGGCACGAAGCGGTCGGCGGTGAGCTCCGCCCGGTTCAGGTAGCCGCGGGCCAACTGGACCCCGCCGAGCAGGAGTTCGCCCGGCACGCCGATCGGCTGCGGGCGCAGCGCGGCGTCCACGATGTAGGTGCGGGTGTTGGAGATCGGGCGGCCGATGGTGACCGGCCGGCCCGGCTCGCAGCGGATCGCGGTGACGTCGACGGCGGCCTCGGTGGGCCCGTACAGGTTGTGCAGTTCGCAGCCGATCCGCTCGTGCACGGCGGTGACCAGCTCGGCGGGCAGTGCCTCGCCGCTGCACACCATGCGGCGCAGCGAGGGCAGCGGCGGCAGCGGCTCGGCGAGGAAGGCCCGCAGCATCGACGGGACGAAGTGCAGGGTGGTGATCCGCTCGGTGCCGATCAGGTCGGCGAGGTAGGCCGGGTCGCGGTGGCCGCCGGGGCGGGCCAGGACCAGGGTCGCGCCGGTGATCAGCGGCCAGAAGAACTCCCAGACCGAGACGTCGAAGCTGTACGGGGTCTTCTGCAGCACCCGGTCGTCGGCGTCGAGCCCGTAGGCCTCCTGCATCCAGTGCAGCCGGTTGACGATGGCCCGGTGCTCGACCAGCACGCCCTTGGGGCGGCCGGTCGAACCCGAGGTGTAGATCAGGTAGGCCGGGTGCTCGGGCGCCGCCGCGAAGACCGGGTCGTGGCCCCAGCCGCCGGGCAGTTCGGCGGTGATGTCCACCAGGTGCGGGGCGCCGCCGGTCACCAGCGGGGTGAGCCCCGGGTCGGTGACGACGGCGAGGGCGCCGGAGTCGGCCAGCATGAAGGCGAGCCGGTCCGCCGGGTAGTCGGGGTCGAGCGGCAGGTACGCGCCGCCGGCCTTGAGCACCGCGAGCAGCGCGACCACCAGGTCGGCGCCGCGGTGCAGGCAGACGCCGACCACCGACTCGGGGCCGACGCCGAGCCGGCGCAGGTGGTGGGCGAGCTGGTTGGCCCGGACGTCCAGCTCGCGGTAGCTGAGCTCGGCGCCCTCGAACCGCAGGGCGGTGGCGTTCGGGGTGCGGGCGACCTGCGCCTCGAACAGCAGCGGCAGGGTGCCGGTGGGGTAGCCGCGGCCGGTGGCGTTCCAGCTGAGCAGCTGGCGCTCGCGCTCCTCCCGGGGGAGGATCTCCAGCTCGTCCAGCGGGGTGTCGGGCGCCGCGACGGCGTGCTCCAGCAGCTGGGCGAACTGGGCGGCGAACCGCTCGGCCGTCGCCCGGTCGAACAGCGCGGAGGCGTAGTTGACGCCGCCCGCGAGCGAGCCGTCCGGCTGGGCGGCCAGGCCGACGGTGAGGTCGAACTTGGCGGTGCTCTCGCCGACCGGCAGCCGCTCGACGGTCAGGCCGCCCATGGCCGCGGGCGTGGAGACGCCGGCGGCGTCCTGCCACAGCAGCATGGAGGAGAACAGCGGTGTGCGGGCGGGGTCGCGCTCGGGCGCCAGCTCCTCGACCAGGCGCTCGAACGGCACCTCCTGGTGGCCGTACGCGTCCAGGGCGGTCTCCCGGACCTGGGACAGCAGCTCGGCGAAGGTCCGCGGGCCGGCCAGGTCGACCCGGAGCACCAGGGTGTTGAGGAAGAGGCCGACGACGTCCTGCACCTCGGCGCGGTCGCGCCCGGCGACCGGGGAGCCGACGGCGACGTCGCGCTGCCCGCTCCAGCGGCCGAGCAGGACGGCGTGGGCGGCCAGCAGGGCCATGAAGGGGGTGGCGCCGTGGTCCCGGGCCAGCGCCGTCAGCCGTCCGGCGGTCGCGGCCGGGACGACCAGCGGCACCAGGGCGCCGGCCGCGTCGCGCACCGGCGGGCGGGGCCGGTCGGTGGGCAGCTCCAGCGGCGCCAGTCCGGCCAGCCGCTCGTTCCAGTGGTCGAGGCGGCGCCGGAGCGCCCCGTCGGAGAGCCGCTCGCGCTGCCACACGGCGTAGTCGGCGTACTGGACCGGCAGGTCCGGGGTGCGGGCCGGGCGCCCGGCGACGGCGTCGTCGTAGCGCTCGGCGAGTTCGCCGACCAGGAGGTCCTCGGACCAGCCGTCGCAGGCGATGTGGTGGACGGTCAGCAGGACGACGTGCTCCCGCGGGGCGAGCCGGGCCAGGACGGCGGACAGCACCGGGCCCTCGGCGAGGTCCACCGGACGGCGGGCGCCGGTGGCGAGGGCGGCCAGCCGGGCGTCGGCGGCGGCCCGGTCCAGGGTGCTCAGGTCCTCCTCGGTGAGCGGCACGCCGCTCGGCGCGTCGACCACCTGGACGGGTTCGCCGTCGACCACCGGGTACCTGGTCCGCAGGACTTCGTGGCGGTGCTGGATCCCGTCGAGCGCGGTCCGCAGCGCGGCCCGGTCGAGGGGGCCGGTCAGCCGCAGCGAGGCCGTCACCAGGTACTCGGTGCTGCCGGGCTGGAGCCGGTCGAGGATCCAGAGGCGGCGCTGGGCGAAGGAGAGCGGCAGCGGGCCGCCGCGCGGTGCCCGGCCGATGCCCTCGGCCGGGGCGGTGCCCGCCCGGCCGGCGAGGCGCCGGCGCAGCAGCTCCTGCCGCAGCCGGGTGCGGTCCGTGGTGTCGGTCATCGGTGCCCCTCCTCGGCGAGCAGGCCCGCCACTTCCTCGTCGGTGAGCGCGGTGATCTCGGCCTCGACGGCGTCGGTCACCGCCTCGGTGAGCCGGGCCACCGTGGTGGCCTCGAACAGCAGGCGCAGCGGCAGCTCGACGGCGAACGTCTCGCGGAGCCGGGCCAGGACCCGGGTGGCCAGCAGCGAGTGGCCGCCCAGGGCGAAGAAGTCGTCCTGGACGCCGATCCGCTCGACGCCCAGCACCTCGCCCCAGATCGCGGCGACCGCCTCCTCGGCGGGGTCGCGCGGGGCCAGGTGCTCGCGGGCCCCGCCGGCCAGGGCGGCGGAGGCGTCGGGCAGTGCCTTGCGGTCGACCTTCTTGCTGGCGGTCAGCGGGAGCACGTCGAGCGGCACCCACAGCGCGGGGATCATGTACTCGGGGAGCAGCGCCCGCAGGTGGCCGCGGAGTTCGGCCACGTCCGGCATCGGGCTGCCGGGCCGGGCCACCAGGTAGGCGGCCAGCCGGCGTTCGCCGGGGGCGGTCTCCGGGGCGGTCACCACCGCCTCCTGGAGGGCGGGGTGGCGGGCCAGCGCCGCCTCGATCTCGCCGAGTTCGATGCGCAGGCCGCGGACCTTGACCTGCTGGTCGATCCGGCCGAGGAACTCGATGGTGCCGTCCGGCCGGTGACGGGCGAGGTCGCCGGTCCGGTAGAGGCGCCCGCCCGGCTCGCCGCCGAAGGGGTCGGGCACGAAGCGCTCGGCGGTCAGCTCCGGGCGGCGGTGGTAGCCGCGGGCCAGCCGGACGCCGCCCAGGTACAGCTCGCCGGGGACGCCGACCGGGACGGGCCGCTGGTCGGCGTCGAGGATGTGCGCGCGGGTGCCGGGGACGGGCCGCCCGAGCGGCAGGGCCGAGGCCTCGTCGCCCTCCGCCGGCACCTCGGACACGGGGTGCAGCAGGCAGGTGACGGTGGCCTCGGTCGGGCCGTAGTTGCACAGGAAGCGGGCGGGCAGGCCGGTCTGCGCCCAGCGCCGCGCGTCCAGGCCGGTGACCACGTCGCTGCCGACGTTCATCAGCTTGAGCCCGCTCAGCAGGTGCAGGTCGGGGGACTCCAGGACGGCCCGGTAGTAGGACGGCGTGATCTCGACGACGGTGACGCCGTGCTCGGCGAGCCGGACCGGCAGCTCGGCCGGGGTCCAGAACACCGGGTCGGCGACCACGATGGTGGCGCCCGCGACCAGGGTGGCCGCGATCTGGTCCATCGCCACGTCGAAGGTGAGGGCGGAGAGCAGGACCACCCGCTCGCCGGGGGCGATGCCGTACTGGTCGGCGATCACCCGGCAGTGGTGGGCGTAGGAGCGGTGCTCGATCATGACGCCCTTGGGGCGGCCGGTCGAGCCGGAGGTGTAGATGACGTAGGCGAGGTTCTCCGGCCGGATCAGGACCGGCTCGGCCTCGGCGGCGGCGCTGTCGGTTCCGGCGGCGGTCCCGTCGTCGGTGGGGGTCCCGTCGTCGGTCCCGTCGGCGAGCACCACCCGGTGGGAGCCGGTCACCCGGTCGGCGAAGGCCCCGGTGGTGACCACGAGTTCCGGGCCGGCGTCGGCGAGCATGAACTCCAGCCGCTCGGCCGGGTGCTGCGGGTCGAACGGCACGTACGAGCCGCCGGCCTTCAGTACCGCGAGCAGCACCACGACCGCCTCGACGCCGCGCTCCAGGAGGGAGCCGACGATCGTCTCCGAGGTGACCCCGAGGGCCCGCAGCCGGGCCGCGAACCGGTCGGCCCGCGCGTCGAGTTCGGCGTAGCTCAGTCGCTGGTCGCCGAAGACCACGGCGACCGCGTCCGGGGTGCGCCGGGCCTGCCGGGCGAAGAGCTCGGGCACGCAGAGCCCGTGCTCCTCGACCGGGTCGAGCTCGGCGGCCCGCCCGCCGGCCGGGTCGGCCCAGCGGGTGAGGACGGTGTGCCGCTCCTCGTCGGTGAGCATGTCGAGGTCGCCGATCCGGGCCCCGGGGGCGGCGGTGACGCTGCCGATCAGGGTCAGGTAGTGGCCGGCCATCCGTTCGACGGTCGCCCGGTCGAAGAGCGCGGTCGCGTACTCGAACCAGCAGTACATCCGGCCGCCGCGTTCCTTGACGGTCACGGTGAGGTCGAACTTGGCGATCTCCAGGCCGGCCCGGACCGGCTCCACGGCGGCCGCGCCGAGCCGGGCGGGGACGCCGGCCAGGTGCTGGTGCTCGAACATGACCTGGAACAGCGGGTTGCGGGAGAGGTCCCGCTCCGGGCGCAGCGCGTCGACCAGGTGCTCGAACGGCACGTCCTGGTGGGCGAAGGCGTCGAGCACCGAGCCGCGGACGTGGTCCAGCAGGTCCGGGAAGGCCGGGTTGCCGGCCAGGTCGTTGCGGATCACCAGGTTGTTGGTGAAGAACCCGACGAGGTCCTCGGTCTCCTGGCGGGTCCGCCCGGCGACGGGGGTGCCGACCGCGAGGTCGTCGAGGCCGGTGTAGCGGTGCAGCATCACCTGGAAGACGGCGAGCAGCACCATGAACGGGGTCGCGCCGTGCCGGCCGGCCAGCTCGGTGACGGCCCGGCCGACCTCCGGCGCCACCTCGACGACCACGTTGGCGCCGCGCGAGTCGCGGACGGCCGAGCGGAGCCGGTCGGTGGGCAGCTCGACCGGCGTCAGGCCGCCCAGGCGGTCGCGCCAGTAGGCGAGCTGGTGGTCCAGCCGGCCGGCGTCCTGCTGCTCGCGCTGCCAGACGGCGAAGTCCGCGTACTGGACCGGCTCGGGGGCCGGCAGGGCCGGCGCGTCCTCGGTGAAGGACCGGTAGGCGAGGTCGAGTTCGCGCAGGTAGACGTTGGTCGACCAGGCGTCGAACGCGATGTGGTGCAGGGTGAGGACGAGCAGGTGGTCCTCGGGGGCGGTGCGGATCAGGGTCGCCCGCAGCGGGTGGCCCTGGGCCAGGTCGAACGGTGAGCGGGCCAGCTCGTCGACCAGGGCGCGGGCCCCTGCCTCGGCGTCCGGCCCGGCCGACAGGTCGGTCAGGGTGAAGTCGACCGGCCCGGCGGGGTCGACGACCTGGACGGGGTCGCCGCCCTCGGAGCGGTACCGGGTGCGCAGAACCTCGTGCCGGGCGGAGAGCGCGTCCAGCGCGCCGCGCAGCGCCGCGGTGTCGAGCGGGCCGGTCAGCCGCAGCGCCAGCGGGACGACGTACTCGTGGCTCCCGGGCTCCAGCTGGTCGAGGAACCACATCCGCTGCTGGCCGAAGGAGAGCGGCAGCGGGCGGTCCCGGCCGACGGGGCGGACGGCGTCCGCCGCGGTGTCGGGGCCGGTGGCCGAGGCGCCGTCGATCCGGGCGGCCAGCCCGGCGACGGTCGGCGCGTGGAACAGCTCGCCGACGGTCAGCTCGATGCCGAACGCGCGCCGCAGCCGCAGCACCAGCTTGATCGCGAGCAGCGAGTAGCCGCCGAGCAGGAAGAAGTCGTCGTGCGCGCCGACCCGTTCGACGTCCAGCACCTCGGCCATCAGTGCGGCGACGGTCCGCTCGGCGTCGGTGCGCGGGGCCTCCCAGGCCCGCGCGGCCGGGCGCTCCGGCTCGGCGGCGGGCAGCCGGCGGCGGTCCACCTTGCCGTTGGGCGTGAGCGGCAGCTCGTCGAGCTCGACCACGGCGGACGGCACCATGGCCTCCGGCAGCGCGGCGGCCAGCCGGGCGCGCAGCCCGTCCGGCTCGATCCGCGCCCCGGCGGCGGCCACCACGTAGGCGGTCAACCGGGTGTCGCCGGTGCCGGACCGGTGGGCGGCCACCACGGCGGCGGCCACCGACGGGTCGGTCGCCAGCAGCGCCTCGATCTCGCCGGGCTCGATCCGCACGCCGCCGATCTTGACCTGGTCGTCGACGCGTCCGACGTACTCCAGCGCGCCGTCCGCGCGGCGGCGCACCAGGTCGCCGGTGCGGTAGCGGCGGGCGCCGGGCACGGCGGCGAACGGGTCCGGGACGAACCGGTCGGCGGTGAGGTCGCCGCGGCCGGCGTAGCCGCGGGCCAGACCGATGCCGCCGACGCAGAGTTCGCCGACCACGCCGACCGGCACCAGACGGTCCTCGGCGTCCACCACGTAGGTGCGCACATTGGGCAGCGGCAGGCCGATCGGCACCTGCTCGCCGGGCTCGGCCGGGTCGTAGGGCCAGGCGGTGGAGTCGATCGCGCACTCGGTGGGGCCGTAGGTGTTGACCACCTCGACGTCGACGATCCGGCGCAGCCGGGCGCAGAGTTCGGCGGGCAGCGGCTCGCCCGCCGAGCAGACCACGCGCAGCGCGTCGCAGTCGGCCAGCGCCGGTTCGTCGAGCAGCAGGCGCAGCATCGAGGGCACGCCCTGGAGCACGGTGACGCGGTGCTCGGCGACGGCGCGGGCCATCACCGCCGGGTCGCGGTGGGCGTCCTGCGGGCCGGTGACCACGGTGGCGCCGCAGACCAGAGGGGAGAGGAACTCCCAGACCGCGGCGTCGAAGCCGATGGTGGTCTTCTGCAGCACCCGGTCACCGGGGCCGAGGCCGTAGCGCTCCACGGACCAGAGCACCCGGTTGCGGATCGCGGCCTCCGGGACGACGACGCCCTTGGGCCGGCCGGTGGAGCCGGAGGTGTACATCACGTACGCGGCCTCGGCGCCGGTGACGCCGGCGGGTTCGAGGTCCGCCGACGGCGCCCCCGCCGGGTCCTCGCCGCCCTCGCCGCCTTCGCCGCCCTCGCGGTCGAGGACGAGCGTGTTCGGGTGCGGCGGCAGCTGGCCGAGCAGGGACTCCTCGGTGACCAGCAGGCCCACCCCGGCGTCGGCGACCAGGTGGGCCAGCCGCTCGGCCGGCTGCTCCGGGGCCAGCGGCACGTAGACCCCGCCCGCGGTCAGCACCGCGAGCAGGGTGGCGACCAGGTCGGTGCCGCGGTGCAGGGCGACGCCGACGGCGCTCTCCCGGCCGACGCCGCGCGAGCGCAGCACCCCGGCGAGCCGCCGGACCCGGTCGGCGAGAGCGGCGTAGTCGGTCCGCCGCACGCCGGACACCACGGCGACCGCGTCCGGGGTGGCCAGTGCCTGGGCGAAGAACAGTTCGGCCAGCGACTGCCGCGGGCGCCCGGTCTCGGTGCGGTTCCAGCGGGCGAGGTCGGCCAGCTCCGCGTCGGGGACGGTCTCCAGCGTGTGGGCGGGGACCGCCGGGCGCTCGGCGATGCCCGCCAGCAGCCGCAGCAGGCTCGCCGCCATCCGCTCGATCCGGGCCCGGTCGAAGAGCGCGGTCGGGTAGATCAGCCGGGCCGCGAACGAGCCGTCGGGGAGCTCGGACAGGTGCAGCGAGAGGTCGAACGCGGAGTGCTCGGTGGCCGCCTCGACCTTGCTCACGTCGAGCCCGGGCAGCCGCAGCGGGCGGCGCTCGGCGTTGTGCAGCGCGAAGCCGACCTGGAACACCGGGTTGCGGGAGAGGTCGCGCTCGGGGGCGAGGTCGGCGACCACCCAGCCGAACGGCACGTCCTGGTGCTCGTAGGCGTCCAGGGTGGTCTCGCGGACCCGCGCCAGCAGGTCGAGGAAGGATCCCCGGCCGGACAGGTCGGTCCGCAGCACCAGCGTGTTGAGGAACATGCCGACCAGCGGCTCCAGGGCCACCTCGTCGCGGTCCGAGACCGAGACGCCGACGGCCACGTCGCGGGCGCCGGACCAGCGGGCGAGCAGCAGCTGGAACGCGGCCAGGTGCACCATGAACGGGGTCGCGCCGCCGTCCCGGCCGAGCGCGGCCAGTCGCTGCGCGAGCTCCGCCGGCACGGTGAACGGGACGCTGTCGCCGGCCGGGTCCCACTGCGCCGGGCGGCGGCGGTCGGTGGGCAGCTCCAGCGGTTCCAGGCCGGCCAGCCGCTCCCGCCAGTAGCCGCGCCGCCGCTCGGCCCGCTCGGGGGTGGCGGCCCAGGTGTCGCGCTGCCACTGCGCGAAGTCGGCGTACTGCACCGGGACGGGCTCCAGCGGCGACGGCCGCCCGGCCGCGAAGGCGTCGCAGAGCTCGTGCAGCTCGCGCGCCAGGATGCCCCAGGACCAGCCGTCGAAGGCGATGTGGTGGACGGTCACCAGCAGGACGGCCTCGTCCTCGGCGAACCGGGCCAGGGTCAGCCGCCAGGGCGCCCGGGCACGCAGGTCGATCGGGGCGCGCAACTCGGCGGCGTGCAGCTCGCGCACCCGCGCCTCGCGGCCGTCCGCCGGCACCCCGGTCAGGTCGAGCACGGCGAGCGGCACGGGGCCGGGCTCGTCGACGTACTGCACCCCGGTGCCGCCCTCGGTGCCGTAGCGCGAGCGCAGCACCTCGTGCCGCGCCGCGACCTCGGTGAACGCGGCCTCCAGCACCGGCAGGTCGAGCGGGCCGCGGATCCGGAACGCCTCGCACATCAGGTACTCGGTGGAGGCGCCGGAGCGCAGCTGGTCCAGGAACCACAGCTGCTCCTGGGCGTAGGAGAGCGGGAGTCCGCTGTCACCGGTGGGCATCGGACGCCTCCAGGAGCGAGTCGGGGCTGACGGCGGCCGAGTACGGCTCGGCCATGGCCACGGCGATCCGGCGCGGGCCGGTGAACGGCTCGCGGGCGTGCGCCGACAGCATGTTGTCCACCAGCAGGACGTCGTCCCGCTGCCAGTCGAAGCGGCGCCACTCGGCGCGGTAGCAGGCGCGCAGGTGCGCGATGACCTCGTCCGGCACCGGCCGGCCGTCGCCGTAGTAGGTGTTGGTCGGCAGCTGGGAGTCGTCGTACATCTCGCGCAGCGCCGAGCTCACCTCCTCGCCGAGCGTGGTCACGTGGAAGAAGGTGAGGTGGTTGAACCAGACCGTCTCGCCGGTCACCGGGTGGCGGTGCACCGCCCGGCGGCGGGCGCGGGTGCGCAGGCCGTCGGCGGTCCACTCGGTGGCGACGCCGTTGCGGGCGCAGTAGGCGTCGACCTCGGCGCGGTCGGAGGTGTTGAAGGCCTGCTGCCACGGCACGCCGAAGCCGTCCGAGAAGTTGCGCACCACCATCCAGCCGCGGGCGGCGAACTCCTCGCGGACGGCGGGGTCGATCGCCTCGTACACCCGGCGGGTGTCGGCGAGCGGGGTGGCGCCGAGCGTCTCCGGCGGCTCGACGCAGTGGAAGAACAGGGTCATCGGCCAGTCGGCCTGGTAGGAGTTCTCGTTGTGGAGGAAGATCTCCTCGCTCGGCGGGTAGTCGGTCGAGGTGTACACCTGCCCCTTGATGGTGCTGCGCGGCGAGGACCGCTCGGCGTAGGCCAGGGGCGAGCCGGACACCGCCCGCACCGCCGCCTCGAACCCGTCCACCCCGCCGACGCCGAACCCGCGCAGCAGGACCGCGCCGTGTTCGAGCAGCCGGCCGCGGACGAACGGTCGGGCGGCCGAGAGGTACTCGGCCAGGGGCATGCCGGGAGTGTCGGCCGGCACCGTCAGGGGGAGGACGGAGCCCGCGCCGTTCTCCCGGGGTCGGTCCGCCGGCGCGGGCCGTATGGAGGGGTTCGCAGTCATGCGCCTCAGCGTCGTCGCCCGGCGGCCGCTCCCCGGAGAGAACAACCGGCAGTCACGGCGGCAGGCTTGGCGTCGCGGTGACTGCGCCTCCTTCTCTGCAGCCGGACCGGGCCGGTGCGGCAGGCTCGCTGGCGCCGCCACCGGTCACGTGAGGTGCGTGACGCGGCAGTTCACCCGAGGGAGGCCCGTCGTGGCCGAGGAAGACACCGACGACCGCACCTACCGCGTCGTCCTCAACGACGAGGAGCAGTACTCCGTCTGGCCCGCCGACCGGGACCTCCCGCTCGGCTGGTACGCGGAGGGCACCGAGGGCACCAGGGCCGACTGCCTGACCCACATCGGCACGGTCTGGACCGACATGCGGCCGCTCAGTCTGCGCCGCCAGATGGAGCGGGCGGCCGGCTAGCGGCCGGTCCGGCCCCGCGAGGTGTGTGACAGATGACCAGCCCCGACACGCGGGCTCCGGCGGACGAGCAGACCCGGCCGCCGGACCCGCCCGATCCACCCGCTCCGGCGGACGCGGCCGATCCACCCGGCCCGGCGGACGCGGCCGGGACGGAAGCCGTGGTCCCGCTGCACCGCAACCGCGACTTCCTGCTGCTGTGGGGCGGCTCGGCCGTCTCCCTGCTCGGCTCGACCGCGACCACCATCGCCTACCCGCTGCTGGTCCTCGCCCTCACCGGCTCGCCGTTCGACGCCGGGCTCGCCGGCTTCGTCGCGCTGCTGCCCGCCCTGCTGCTCCAGCTGCCGGCCGGCGCCCTGGTGGACCGCTGGCCGCGCCGGCGGCTGATGATCTGGTGCGACGCGCTGCGCGCGCTCGGCGCGGCGGTCATCGCCGGCGCGGCGGCGCTCGACCTGCTCAGCCTCCCGCTGGTGCTGGTGGTGGGGTTCACCGAGGGCGCGCTCACCGTCTTCCACGGCCTCGCCGCGCACGCGGCCGTCCCCAACGTCGTGGCACCGGGCCAGCTGTCGCTGGCGCTGTCCCGCAACGAGGCGCGCGGGCGGGGCGCCGTGATGCTCGGCACGCCGCTCGGCGGCATCCTGTTCGGGCTCGGCCGGGCCGTGCCGTTCGTCGCCGACGCGCTGACCTACCTGGTCTCGCTGACCGGCCTGCTGTTCATCCGCAAGGAGTTCGAGGCCGAGCGGTCCGCCGGCACCGGCACCATGCGCGAGCAGGTCCGGGAGGGCCTGGGGTGGCTCTGGAAGCACCCCTTCCTGCGCACCACCACCCTGCTGGTGGCCGGCAGCAACCTGATGTTCCGGGCGCTGCTCCTGGTCGCCATCGTGCTGGCCACCGACGTCGGCGCGTCCTCGGCCGGGGTCGGCCTGATGGTCGGGGTCGCCGGCGCCGGCGGGCTCGCCGGCTCGCTGGCCGCCCCCTGGTTCGCCCGCCGCCTGGGCCTCAGCGCCCTGGTGATCGCGGCGAACTGGGCCTGGGCCGTGCTGATGGTGGTGATCGCCGTCAGCCGCGACCCGTTCACGCTCGCCGCCGCCTACGCGGCGATGTGGTTCGTCGGGCCGCTGTGGAACGTGGCGCTCGGCAGCTACCAGCTGGGCATCACCCCCGACCGGCTGCGCGGCCGGGTGCTCGCGGCGATGAGCACGCTGTCCAACGGGGCCCTGCCGATCGGCTCGCTGCTCGGCGGCCTGCTGCTCGACTCGGCCGGCGCGCGGACCGCCGCGGTGGCCCTGGCGGGCTGGATGGTCCTGCTCGCCGTCGCCGCCTCGGTCGCCCGCACGGTGCGCACCGTGCCCGGCCCGGCGAACCCGTGACCCGGCGGCGCCACCCCCGCCGCCGTACCGCTCCGCCGGCGGCCCTCGCCCCGGCCGCTCCCCCGGTCCCCGCGCTCCCCCGCGGCCACACCCCCGGCCCCGGCGGCGACGGCCGGACCACCCCTCGATCCAGTGCTGACAGGAGGAACTAGCGTGTTCCGCACCATGCTCGGGCCGCGCCCCGATCCGACGGGGCGAGGTCATCATGCCGGCACCTGACGACCGGCCGGCCGGCGTCCTCGGCACGATCGGCGGCACCCCGCTGGTCGAACTCGCCAAGCTCGCCCCGGGCCGACACTTCACCACCTACGCCAAGCTGGAGGCGTTCAACCCCGGCGGCAGCATGAAGGACCGGTCGGCGCTGGAGATGCTCCGCGAACGGATCCGCACCGGCGCGCTGGTGCCCGGCCGCTCCGTGGTCGTCGAATCCAGCTCCGGCAACCTCGGGATCGGACTCGCCCAGGTCTGCTCCTACTACGGGCTCCGGTTCATCTGCGTGGTGGACCCGCGCACCAACCGCCAGAACATCGCCATCATGCGGGCGCTCGGCGCCGAGGTGGAGGTGGTCCAGGAGACCGACCCGGTGACCGGCGAGTACCTGCCGGTCCGGATCCGCCGGATCAGCGAGCTGACCGCCCGCATCCCCGGCGCCTACTGGCCCAACCAGTACGCCAACCCGCTGAACCCCCAGGCGCACCGGCGGACGATGCGCGAGATCCTGGACGCCGTCCCCGGCGGGATCGACTACCTGTTCTGCGCGACCAGTTCCTGCGGCACCCTGCGCGGCTGCGCGGAGCAGGTCCGCGAACTGCGCCTGCCGGTGACCGTGGTCGCGGTGGACGCCAGGGGCAGCGCCATCTTCGGCGGCGTCCCGACCTCCCGGCTGATCCCCGGCCACGGCGCGGCCGTCCGGCCCGCGCTCTACCGCGACGGCCTCGCCGACGAGGTCGTCCACGTGACCGACCTCGAATGCGTGGTCGGCTGCCGCCGGCTCGCCGGTCGCGAGGCCATCCTGGCCGGCGGCTCGTCCGGCGCGCTGGTGGCGGCGATCGACCTGATGGCCGACCGCATCCCCGCCGGCTCGCGCTGCGCGGTCGTCCTGCCCGACCGCGGCGAGCGGTACCTCGACACGATCTACAACGACGAATGGGTCGCCCGCCACTTCGGCGACGTGTCCCATCTGTGGAAGGAGAAGGAGTACGCGATGAAGGTGGCACCATGCTGATCCTCGGAGCAGGGGAGGTCCGGCAGGTCCTCGACGGTGCCGAGAGCGAGGTCGTCGCGGCCGTCCGCCGCGCCTACGTCCTGCACGACCGGGGCCGCACGGCCCTGCCGCACTCGGTGTTCCTCCGCTTTCCCGACGACCCGCGCAACCGGATCATCGGACTGCCCGCCTACCTCGGCGAGGACGTCCCGGTGGCGGGCATCAAATGGATCTCCTCCTTCCCCGGCAACACCGCCGCCGGTCGGGAGCGCGCCTCCGCCGCGGTGATCCTCAACTCCATGGCCACCGGGCACCCGGAGGCCCTGCTGGAGGGCTCGCTGATCTCGGCCCGGCGGACGGCGGCCAGCGCCGCCCTCGCCGCGTCCGTCCTCACCTCGGAGACCCCCGAGACCGGAGCCACCCTGATCGGCTGCGGCGTGATCGGCTTCGAGATCCTGAACTACCTCCGGGCCGTCCTGCCGGACCTCGGCACCGTCACCGTGTTCGACCTCGACCGGTCCCGCGCGGAGGCCTTCGCCGCCCGCTGCGAGGCCCGCTGGCCCGGGCTCAAGACGGCCGTCGCCGAGACGGCCGAGGACGCGATGGCCGCCCACCGGCTGGTCTGCCTGGCCACCACCGCCGGGACCCCGCACCTGACCACCGAGGCCTGCCAGCCGGGCACCCTGGTGCTGCACGTGTCCCTGCGCGACCTGACCGCCGAGAGCATCCTGGGCGCGGTCAACGTGGTGGACGACGCCGACCACGTCTGCCGGGAGCGGACGTCCCTGCACCTGGCCGAGGAGCTGGTCGGCAACCGGGACTTCATCTCCACCTCGCTCGGCGCCGTGCTCCGCGCCGACGAGCCCTACCGGCGCACCGAGGACGGCGTCACCGTCTTCTCGCCGTTCGGGCTCGGCGCGCTCGACCTCGCCCTGGCGGGCCTGGTCCACCGGCAGGCACGCGAGCGCGGGCTGGGCACCCGGGTGGCGGGGTTCCTGCCGGAGGGCGCCGGAGCCGCCGCCGGGTGACGCCACCGGCGCCGCCGGGGCCCCGGGACCGCCGCTCGGCCGGCGGCGGCCCGGGGCCCGGGGGCGGGGCGCGCCGCGGGACACTCGGGGGTGCGCCGCAGGGCACCCGGGGGTGCGCCCCACCGGCCGGAAACCGGGTCGTCGCAGGTCAGAGCCGTGGGCCGGTACGATGATCCCTCACCTATCGGGGGGTCAGATGAGCCAGCCGGACGTTCCGGCCCTGGGACCGCTGCTGCGCGCGCACCGCCACGCCGCCGGGCTGACCCTGGAGGAACTGGCGGAGGGTTCGGGCGTCAGCGCCCGCGCCATCGGCGACATGGAGCGCGGCCACAGCCGCGGCCCCCAGGCCCGCACCGTCCAGGCCCTCGCCACCGCCCTGGGGCTCGCCCCGGCCGCCACCGGGACGCTGCTGGGCGCGGCCCGCGCCGGCCGGCGACGGCACCCGGCCACCGAGGCCACCGGGCTCTGCGACCTGCCGCCCGCGGTACCCGACTTCACCGGCCGCGAGACCGAGACCGACTGGCTCGCCCGGACCGTCGGCGCCCCGGCCGGTCCACCGGTCTCGATCGTCTCCGGCGCGCCCGGACTGGGCAAGACCGCACTCGTCGTGCACGCCGGGGCGCGGCTGGCCGACCGGTTCGCCGACGGCTGCTTCTTCGTCGACCTGCGCGGCCTGGACGCCGAGCCGGTCACCCCGCACGACGCCCTGGGCCGCCTGCTGCGGGCGCTGGGCGTCCGCGAACGCGACCTGCCGGGCGAGACCGACGAGCGCCGCGGGCTCTACCGCCGGCTGATGCGGGAGCGGGAGGCCCTCGTCGTCCTGGACAACGCCGCCCACGAGGCCCAGGTCCGCGCGCTGCTGCCCGGCCCGGGCGCGGGCCGGCTCTGGGTGACCAGCCGCCGCACGCTCGCCGGGATCGAACACGCCCGGCGGCTCGTCCTGGCGCCGCTGCCCGTCGGCGCCGCCACCGCGCTGCTCGGCGCGATCCTCGCCCAGCGCGAGGACGAGCCGGCGGGCGGGTCCGCCCCGGCGGCGCTGGCGCGGATCGCGGAGCTGTGCGGGCACCTCCCGCTGGCGCTGCGCATCGCCGGGAACCGGCTGCTCAGCCGGCCCGCCTGGAGCGCCGACGGCCTCGCCGAACGGCTCGGGGACGAGGACCTCCGGCTGCGCCGCCTGACCGCCGGGGACCTGCGCATCCGCTCGGCGTTCCGGCTCTCCTACGAGCAGCTGGCCGAGCCGGTGCGGCGCCTCTTCCGCCGGCTCGCGCTCGTCCCGGGAGCGGACTTCGACACCGGCGCCGGCGCCGCCCTCACCGGTCTGCGTCCGGACGCGGTCGAGGAGATGCTCGACGAACTCCTCGACCTCGGCCTGCTCGGGCACACCGCCGGCGACCGGCTGCTCTTCCACGACCTGCTGCGGCTGTACGCGCGCGAGCGGCTCCACGAGGAGGAGACCCCGCAGGACGTCGCCGCCGCCGAGGCGGCGCTGTACCGCTGGCTGCTCGACGCGGCGGCGGAGGCCGGGCAGTGGTTCCAGCCCGGACCGCCGCCGGCCGGCCGCGCGGCGGCACCCGTCGGCTTCGGCTCGGCGCGGGCCGCGCAGGCCTGGCTGGAGGCCGAGAGCGCCAACTGGCTGGCCGCCCTGCGCGCCGCGGCCGCGGCCGGCCGGCACACCGACGTCGTCCGGACCGCGGAGTCCATGCACTGGTTCTCCGACCGCTGGACGAACTGGGGCCACTGGCCCACCGTCTTCGGACTGTCCCGCACGGCGGCGCACGCCCTGGGCGACGACGTCCTCGCGGCCACCCACGCCAACTACCTGGCCTGGGCGGTGCACTACTGCTCGCACCAGCCCCGCGAATCGTCCGCCATCGCGGAACAGGCGGCCGAACTCGCCCGCCGCGGCGGGGACGTCACCCAGGAGGCGTGGGCGCACTTCTACGCGGCGGCGGCCGCCAACCGGCTGGGCGAGCCCGCCGACGCCGTCCCCCGGGCCCGGCGGTCGGCCGAACTCTTCGCGGCGGCGGGCGACCGCGAGGGCCGCCCCCAGGCCCTGCTGGCCCTGGCCTCGGCCCAGGCCGGCACCGGCGGCCACGCGGACGCGGTGGCCACCACCGACACCATCCTCGCCCTGATCGCCGACCCGGCCACCGCACCCGCCGCGCACATCGGCGACTTCACCCGGACCAACGCCCTGTCCCAGCAGGGCGGCGCCCTGCTCGCCCTAGGCCGCGCCCAGGAGGCCGAGCGCACCTACGCCGAAGCCCGCACCGTGGGCGCCCGCGTCGCCGTCCCCCTCCTCCAGGCCATCGCCGCCCTCGGCCAGGCCCAGGCCCTGGCCACCCTCGGCCACCACGACCGCGCCCTCACCGCCGCCCGCGAGGCCAGAACCTTCGCCGAATCCGCCGCCGACCCCACCCGCCTCACCGAAGCCACCCAACTGGAAGCCACCCTGACGGCGCTGAAGGGGTGACCCTGGCGCGGCGGGCCCGGCACGCGCCCCCGCTCGGAAACGAGTCAGCTTCACCCGTGCGCACCCGGGTCTCGTGTCGTCCGCAGGCAGAAGGCCCGGACCGTGTCCCGGTCCGGGCCTCCGCCATGCCTTGGTCGCCGCGTTTCCGGCCGCACTCCGATGCACTTCAGCACAGCAGGTGCGTCACGCGCCGGTACTCCCACAGCAGTGCTTGAACTTGCGCCCGGTGCGCATCATGCAGGGGCAGGGCGCATTCCTGCGCGGGCGGGCCACAGCCAACGGCACAATGCCGCCGATGGCCTGACCGGAGTCCATCGCCCGTAGCAGGTACGACATGTCATCGGCAGCCATCCCTTGGAGGTTTCGGCCCATCACGATGATCAATGCCCCCTCACGGGCGGCCCGGTACCAGTGCGGGAAGAAGTTGAGTGGCATGCCCTGCAGCAACACGCCCGAAGGTCCGGTGACAGAAAGCCGGTTGTCTTCCAGCCGGGCGCGCACATCGCTGTTGTCAACCTGGGGGATGGTTCTGAGGTCCAGCACGTCGCCGTCCGCATGGCCTTCGAGAAGACTCTGGAGATCGGTGAACCCGGCAGCGAGGTGACTGTCCAGGACCAAATCCTGCATGGGGCCACCGTCTACGGAGCCCCATCCGCCATAGCAGTCGACAATGATGCCTGGGCTGTCGCCACCGAACAGGATGCACTCGACCTCGGATGTGATCCTGGGTGACTTGGGGGCCTTCCCCCTGAGCTCGATCACCTGGGAGCCGACGCAGTGTGAGTGGGCGAGGCGCACCATCACGTGATCGATCGCCGAATGACGCAGCAACAGAAGCTCGGCGGCCCCGGTCTCGTCGATCGCTAGCCCACACCCTTCGCATGTCTGACGGGAGTTGGCGAGCCGGTCGAGCATTCGTGTGATGTCCAGGTCGGCCAGTCCTCGCCGGACGGGCGAGGCGATATTGATGCACCTCCCGTCGGGAGCGACCACCGACTGCGACAACTCGTGGTGGGTCGGCGAAGGCAGGTCCAGGCCTTCGGACTGCGAGCGAGTCCGGATGGATTCCAGCACTCGGCGATCCAGCAGCTTCTCCGTGCCGAGCAGGTCGTTGAGCGTGGGCGCAGTAGCGTCCGATTCTCCATAGGTGTGAAGACGGGCGAGTAGAAGGAGTGCTTCTCCGGCTCCTGACCAGTCTCCGATGCGCTGGTGGGCGCCGAAGGCCTCGCGTGCGTGGCTCCGGGCCGTGTCCACCTGGCCAAGCGCAGTGTGGGAGCGGGCCAGGTTCATCAAGCAGGGAGCCAGCAACGTGGCGTCGTCGAGCTCCTCGATCAAGGCTCGAGCCCGGCTGAACCGTTCGAGAGCCAAGGCATGTTCACCCGAACCGGCGCAGTGCACACCGACATTGACGTGGATCGCCACCTCTGCGGAGCGCATTCCCAATTGCCGTGTCAACGGCAACAGACGATTGAGATCGGCTACCGCCGCCTGCGGGTCCTCCCCGAACAGGAGACACGTGGCAGCCTGCGTCCTCGCAGTGAGCAGGGTATGGAGATCCCGTTGGGCTTCAGCGAGCTCCCCGGCCCTTCGGTACTCATTGAGTGCCTCGGACCATTTCTTGTTGCGAGCGTGAACGTTCGCGAGCGCCATTCTGGTGCGCAGGACAGACTCGGCGTCGCCGGCGCGGTCGCAGGCGTCGAGCGCCCTGGTGATCATGGTCGTGGCTTCCGCGTGGAGGCCGCGGCGCGAGTAGAGGACAGCGAGCGCACGGTCCGCTTGGGCCTTGGTGAGCGGCAGGGCATCGTCGGAGGTGATGGAGGCGACCTCCTCCAGCATACGGGCGCCTTCCTGCCACTGCCCCGAGACCAGGAGCGCCTCCCCCAAGGCAGCCCTCGCCTGCGCCCTCGCCTGCTTGTGCTCTGTGCCCTCCAACAAGCCGAGGGCCTCGGTCAGCAGTGTCACTGCTCGGCCGATTCGGCCTGTGTGCCATACGAACTCGGCATTCTTCTGCAGTGTCTGCGCCGCTACAACGGGATTGTCGGTGTGGCGAGCCATGTCACGGGCTTGCGCGAAGAGGGCCTCCGCTTCCTCCAGATGCCCAGCGCTCCCGTTGTAGGACGCCAGGTAGGCCATCGCCTGGGACGCGTGATCGTAGGCGCCGATGTCTGCTGCCAAGCTCGCGCATTCACCCAGGTACGCGGCCGCCGTGTCGGTCTCTGCCCGCTCTGCAGCCTGACTGCCCAGACGGTACAGCGCCCGTACCTGGCCTTGGACGTCCCCGGTGTCCCGGTAGATCGTCAGCGCCGCCTCGAGTGGCTCGACGGGAGCGGATTCCGGGCGATCCTCCGGAGGTGTCTCGGCGAGTGCCATCAGGGCCCTTGCTTCCCAGACCCGGCTTCCCACCACGCGAGCGCGCTCGATCTCCTGAGCGGCCTGCTGCGCCGCCTCGGCCGTACGGCCACCGGAACGGAGCAACGCACCGAGGGCACCCCGATTCCACAGGTCCGCAGCGGTACCCGTCTTCATGAGGTTGCGACTGTTGCGCAGGTAGTGCTCGGCCTGGCGCACCTGACCGATGACGCGGTAGGCATGACCCAGGTTGCCAAGGGCCTGAGCCAGAAGCTGGTGGGACTCGGTGGTGCGCCAGAACGGCAGTCCGTGGCGCAGATAGGGGATGGCATCGCGGGCGCGGCCGAGATTGATGAGCATGGAACCCATCGCCAACTCTGCGAGGTGCATCAAGTGCGGGTCACCGCCGTCATGGGCAGTCCGGGCTGCCTGGTGGTACAGGTCGGCGGCACGCTGACTGTCGCCATGACGGGCGGAGGTCATCGCGAGGTTGTGCAGGGCAGCGCCTGCCCACTCAGGGTTGTCGGACCGGCTGCCGGCTTCGAGGACACACTGGTAGACACGTTCGAGGTCTCCCCAGTGGCTGCCATGCCACAGCGCGGCAGTGTGGTTGGCAGCGAGTGCAACGAGCGGTCCCCACATACCGTGATCCCGCGCAAGTTCGACCAGAGCGACTGCGCCCGGCCGGTCCGCGCCCAGTTGTTGCAAAGCCGTCACGTTGCCCGGCGCCGGAAGGGAGGCCTCCCTGTCGATGAAGCCGATCGATTCGGTGGCCGACTGCGCGCGGGCAGCCATCATCAGACAAGCGCACCGGATAGCGGCCTCACGGGACTCTGTCGTGGCCGACGCGGACTTGAGGCGTGCGAACCGATGCAGGATCTCGTGGAAGACGTAACGGTCTTCGTCGACCTGCTCAATGAGACTCAGCTCGAATAGTTCGTCGAGTAGTTCGACCGCGGCTTCGACTCGGATGTCGGCGAGCTGCTCCCCGGAGCCACCGACCGCAGCGGCGACGTCGACCGTGATGGTCATGTGCGGGAGGATCCCGAGCACCGTGAGGAGGTGGGCCTGCTTCGGGTCCAGCTCGGCGAAGCTCCGTTCGATCACGGGCTCGATCGCGGTCCGGCCTGCTTGCAGGGCACGCAATCCGCGGTCAGGGCTCGCGATGTCCCGGAGGAAGCGGTCTGCGTCGATCTTCGGACGCCTTGCGAGATGGGCAGCCGCGATATGCAACGCGAGAGGATGCCCACCACAGGCCTGGACGAGATTCGCCACCTGTGCGTCGGTCAGCCGCGACGGCCCAGCAACGGCCTTGACCAACACCTCTCCGTGCTCGCTCGGCAGAGGACCGAGTTCGACGTAGTGAACCAGCCCGGCGAGGCCACTCAGCTTGGTCCTGCTTGTGCACACGAGCGCGAAGGGGCCGTCCATCCGCAGCACCTCCAACAGCGCCTCCTCCGAGACGATGTCGTCAACCAACAGGAGAACTCTGCGGTCGGCCAATGCTGTGCGCAGGAGTGCGCGACGCTGTCCGCGCCCCTCAGGGAGCGGGTCGCCAACCGGCCGAAGAGCCCGAAGGAGCATCGACACCAAGTCGATCTCGTATCCGTCCCGGGCCGCGAGGACCAGATCGAGGTGGTACTGGCCGTCCGGGTAGTGGCTCTCCGCCAGATGGGCCAGCCTAAGAGCCAGAGAGCTCTTGCCGATACCGGGACCGCCGATAACAAGCACTGAGCGGCCGCGACGGGGATCGGGTGCTTGGAGAACTGCCAAGGCATCCGCAAGCATCTCCTCACGACCGATCAGCGGCCGGAGTTCTCGCGGAAGACCGTGGCCGGCCGGCGGCTCGGACGACATTCGGGATGAGTCCGGCTCTTGAAGCAAGTGAGCGGGGATCACCCGGTCCCCGCTCTCGAAGACATGAATGTCGCGGCCTGCCTGGTAGACCCTTCCCTGGTCGCGGGCATAAGCCTCGGTGATCCTTTGACCCTCGCTATCGGCCACGCCAACGCCTCCTCAGCGGTCCGGCTCAGGCATCGTTCTACGCACCTCGACTTCAGCATCGGAAGCGATCTCCGGACCCTGAAGTCGGTGCCATCGACTACCGTCGGACTGATTGTGGCTCAGTTGTCCTTGAAGGCAGAGCCACTGCGGGCCCGGAGCGGAGGCACAGTGCTGCAGGAACTGATTCTGGCGGGCGGGACGACGGTGGTGGGGGCCATGGCAACCGATTCCTGGGCAGCCGCCCGAGACGGCGTGGCGCGGCTCTTCCGGCACCGCGGCGAGGAGCGGCAGTCGGCGATCGAGGCGCAGTTGGACAGCAACGCGGCCTTGGTCACCCGCGCTGGGAACATCGAGCGGGCGAGGCAGGGTCTGGTCCCGCTGTGGGTGCTGGAGCTGGAGTCACTGGTGGACGAGTACCCCGAGGCCGTCGCCGAGCTCCGTGTCCTGATCAGCGAGATCGAGTCGGCGCGGCCGGCCTCGCAGAAAGCCTGGGTACAGACCAACGTCGCACGGGACAACGGACGGGTGTTCGCGGCTATGGGCGGCAATGTCGTCGTGCACGAGGCACCGATCGGCGGGCACGCCTCCCCGACCGCCGAGTTGGAGAGGGGCCACGGCGCCGAGGAGACGCGTTGAGCGGCGCGGCCGGCGGGACGATCCGAACGTCCGCCAGACCCCTCCGAGTGGACCAGAGAGCCGCCGCAGGCCACCGGGCGACTTGACGACCGTTGGACGACGAGCCCGTAACCCGCGCCCATCAGCGACTCTCGGCCGAGCAACCGGCCCAGCTTGAGATCGAGGGCAAGCCCATCAAGGTCGGCACGCGCTGAACGATGGAGAGGCACTGGGTAACTCAGTCAACGACGCCGCGGTCAGGTGTCGGCCAGGCTCTGTTGGATGGCCAGCACCGCGAGGCGGACGCGGTTCGGGCTGCCGGTCTTGGTCATCAGGTTCGACACGTGGGTCTTCACCGTCGTGACGCCGATGTGCATCCGGTCGGCGATGTCGTTGTTGGAGAGTTCTGCGGCGACCAGGCGGAGGACTTCCTGTTCCCGGTCGGTGAAGTGGGCTGCCCCGTGCCGTCGTTCGCCCTGGTCCTGCCAGGCCGACGAGGCCCTGGCCACCACCCGGCGCAGCACGCTGGGGCTGTACGGGCTGTCGCCGGCGGCCGCGCGGCGGACGGCGTCCAGGACCGTGACCGGTGAGACGTCCTTGGCCAGGAAGCCGCAGGCGCCGGCGGTCAGCGCCGGGTAGAGCCGGTCGTCGTCGAAGGTGGTCAGCACCACCACCCGGGTCGCGGGCCTGGTCCGGAGGATCCGGCCGGTGGCGGCGATGCCGTCCATGCCGGGCATGTGCAGGTCCATCAGGACGACGTCCGGCCGCAGCTGTTCGGCGAGGTGCAGCGCCTCCGCGCCGTTGGCCGCCTCGCCGGCCACGGTGAGGTCCGGGGTGGATTCGCAGAGCATCCGCCGGCCCGGACCAGTTGCTGGTCGTCGACGATCAGGACGCTGATCACGGTCGGCTCCCGGCCGGCGCGTACGTCGCGGCGGCGGGCAGCCGGGCGGTCAGCCGCCAGCCGTCTGGGGTCCGGCCGGCGTCGAGGGAGCCGCCGACCAGGGCCACCCGCTCGCGCATCCCGAGCAGCCCGTAGTCGGTGCCGTCCGGGCCGGGCCTGCCGGCTCCGGGCGCCGCGCCCGGCCGGGGCAGGTCGTTCTCCAGGTCCAGCAACAAGGTCTGCTCCTCCATCCCCACCCGGAGCCGCACTCGCGCACCGGGGCCGGCGTGCCTGGTCACATTGGCCAGGCCCTCCTGGACCAGCCGGAGCAGGGTCAGGCTGCGGATCGTTCGGCTCGGTGACCGTGCCGCTCAAGTCCGTGCTCTTCAACCTGCTCTCGCTCTCGGCGGCCTTCGGTGCGATCAAGCTGGTCTTCCAGGACGGGTACCTGCACGACCTGCTCGCTTTCACCCCGATCGGCGCGGTGGACGCCGACTTTCCGGTGCTGATCGTGGCCATCGCCTTCGGTCTGGCGATGGACTACGAGGTCTTCCTGCTCTCCCGGATCAAGGAGTCGTACGACCGGGGCGCGGATCCCGCCGAGTCGATCGCGCTCGGCCTCCAGCGGACCGGCCGGATCGTCACCAGCGCCGCACTGCTGCTGGTGGTCGTGGTCTGCGGGTTCCTGACCTCCTCCGTCGCGTTGCTGCAGATGATCGGGGTCGGCCTGGTCATCGCCGTCCTGGTGGACACGACGCTGGTCCGGGCGGTGCTCGTACCGGCGAGCATGAAGCTGCTGGGCCACTGGGCCTGGTGGGCGCCACGACCGCTGCGGAACCTCCGGCGTCGCCTCGGCCTCGCTCACCGGGAAGGGGCGTGGGGGGGGGGGGGGGGGAAAAGAAAAAAGAGGGGGGAGGACCCCCCCCCCCCCCCCCCCCGCCTCGCACGGAGAGGGGGGGGGGGGGGGGGGGGGGTT
>NZ_JBVHVO010000008.1:302658-327918 GCF_055564815.1 Kitasatospora sp. NPDC028961
GGAGAGGGGAGAAAGTCGCTGTTAGCGTACTTTGCCTCCCCCCCACCACACCCCCCGCCCCCCCCCCTCCCCCCCCCCCCCCCCACGCGGGGGGGCTCCCCCCCCCCCCCCCCCCCCCCCCCCCCCCACGCCGGGGAGCCGCTCACTCCGCCACCCCTCCCGGGCTCAGCCCGGGAGGGCCGGGTGGGTGGCGGGGTCGTGGGCGGTGGACTGCCAGGCGCGGGGGGTGAGGCCGTAGGTGGTGCGGAAGACGCGGCTGAAGTGGCTGGTGCTGACGAAGCCCCAGCGGCCGGCGACGGCGGCTACGGTGGCGGGGCGGGCCGACGGGCGGGCCAGGTCGCGGCGGCACATCTCCAGGCGGCGGCGCTGGATCCAGCGGCCCACGGTGACGCCCTCGTACTGGAAGAGCTTGTGCAGGTAGCGCACCGAGAAGTGGTGGGCGGCCGCGATCCCCTCCGGGGAGAGCCCGGGGTCGGGGAGCCGGCGCAGGATGTACTCCTTCGTCCGGGCGATCGTGGCCAGGACCTCCTCGGGCACCGGTCCGGCCGCCCGCCGGCGGTGCTCGTGGGCGAGGACGGCGAGCAGGTCCAGTGCCGTGCCGGCGAGCCGGGCGGCCACCTGCGGGTCCGGTGCGACCCCGGGGCGGGCCAGCCGGTCCAGGTAGGCGGCCACCAGCGCGGCCGTCCCGGTGTCCGAGCGGAAGGCCGTGCCGGACAGCTCCCGCAGGTCCTCCTCGGCCACTCCGGCCGCTGCCCGGGGCCAGTGGAAGGCCGTGCCGGAGAAGGCCTCCGACACCTCCAGGACGACCGGGCGGCCGGTCCGGGCGACGGCGAACTCGCCCGGCCGCAGGGGCACCCCGTGACCGTCCAGGAGCAGCGCGGCCGTGCCGTGCCGCGGCAGCACCAGGGTGATGTGGTCGCCGCGGCCGCACAGCACCACACTGCGGCCGTGCGCGGCCGGCCACGGACCGGCGACGATCGAGGAGACCCGCAGCGGGCCGAGCCGGTGGCCGGCGATGCTCGCGGCGAAGGGGACGTGGCCGGACGGGACGGGGACGGATGGGACGGGGGCGAAGGGGACGGGGCCGGACGGGACGGGGGCGAGGACGGGCATCGGTACTCCTGCGACGGCCGCCGGGGTGGTCCCGGGCGGCCGGGTGCTGGCACGGGGTGGGGGAAGGGCGCGGGCGACGCGGCCCGCCCTCCCATCCCAGCCGGTCGGACGGCGGGTGACCAGGAAGAACAGCAGGAGGAACTGCGCGGTCGCCGGTGCCGCACGAGCCCCCGTCCTGCCCCGCACCGACCCCGGCTACCAGCGGCGGCCGGCCTACCAGGAGTGGCGGTGCAGGGCGAGGTGGAGGGTGTCCACGGCCTGGATGAGGGCGGAGCGGGCCGAGTCGGTGCGGCAGTGCGAGTCGAGCAGGACGAAGCCGTGGACCACGCCCTGGTAGCGGGTGGCCACCACCGGCACCCCGGCCCGGCGCAGCCGGGCCGCGTAGGCCTCGCCCTCGTCCCGCAGCACGTCGGCCTCGGCGGTGATCACCAGCGCCGGTGGGAGCCCGGCGAGTTCCTCCAGTCCGGCGCGCAGCGGGGCCGCCAGGGACTGCGCCCGGCCGGCCGGGTCGGGCAGGTAGGCGTCCCAGAACCGGCGCATGTCCGCCCGGTGGAGGAAGTACCCGTCGGCGAAGGCACGGTAGGAGGGGGTGTCGAAGTCCGCGTCGGTCACCGGGCAGATCAGCACCTGGTGGAGCAGCTCGGGGCCGCCGCGCCGACGCAGGAGCAGGGTGAGCGCCGCGACCAGGTTGGCGCCCGCGGAGTCGCCGGCGGCGGCGATCCGGCTCCCGTCCAGCCCGATCTCGTGGCCGTGCGCGGCGATCCAGCGGGCGACGGCGTAGCACTGCTCGACGGCGACCGGGAACCGCTCGTCGGGCGGGCGCCCGTAGTCGACGAGGACCACGGCGGCGTCCGCGCCCACGGCGAACTCCCGCAGCAGGTGGCGGTAGCTGTCGGCGTCGCCCAGCGCCCAGCCGAGGCCGTGCAGGAAGAGGACCACCGGGGTCGGTCGGGCGGCGTCGACCGGGCGGATCACCTGGATCCGGACGTGACCGGCCGGTGTCGGCAGCGCCAGCCGGGTGGCGACGGTGTCCCGGTGTCCGTCCGACGGGTGGGGCCCGGCCAGGAAGGCGAGGTCGAGGGGCTCCGGCGCGCTCCCGCCGGGCGGCGCCGCCGTCCGAACGCGGCGGGCGCGGGCGCGGGCGGCCAGGAAGTCCCGGAGGCCGTCGTCCAGGATCGGGCCCGGGGCCTCGGGGGTGGTGCTCTCGGACACTGGTGTGCTGCTCCTGGCGTAGCGGCGGGGTCGGGCCGGCTTCCGCGGGTGGGCGTGGCCCCGCCCGGGTGGTCGTGGGCTCGCCCGGCGCCGCGACGGGCGGCGTGCCGGCGCCGCGGGTCCGGGCACGGCGGCGAGCCGGGGGTACTGCCACCGTGCCCGGAGAGCGTGCCGGCCGGGGCCCGGGGCGCCCGGCCGGCACGTCGTCACCTTAGGGACCGGCCGGGCCCGGAACCGTACCCGGAGCGCACCGGAAGCCGCCGCTCCGTGCACGGCGGTCCGCCGGTCCCGCGCGCCGCTCCGTGCACGGCGGTCAGCCGGTCCCGCGCGCCGCTCCGTGCACGGCGGTCAGCCGGCCGTGCGCGCCTCCTCCGTACACCGTGCCCGCCACTCGCGCGGGGACGTCCCGTACGCGGCCCGGAAGGCCCGGCTGAAGTGCGCGGGGTTGACGAACCCCCAGCGCTGGGCGACCGCCGAGACGGTCGGCGCGCTGCGGCTGCGCCGGCCGAGCTCCCGGGCGCACTCCTCCAGCCGGCGCCGCTGGATCAGCCGGCTCACCGTCACGCCTTCGTTCTCGAAGAGCCGGTGCAGGTAGCGCACCGAGATGCGGTGGGCGTCGGCGATGCCCTGCGGGGTCAGCCCCGGATCGCCGAGGTGGCGGTCGATGTGGGCGCGGACCAGCCGGACGAGGTGGGCGCCGGCCTCGTCCGGGCCGGCGGCCGGGCGCCCCGCCAGCTCGCCGACCAGGGTGAGGAACAGGTCGGCGACGCTGCCCGCCAGGAGGTCCCCGACGGCGGACGGGTAGCTGGGCGCGGCGTCGGCGAGGGTGTCGAGGAAGGGCAGCAGGACCGCCCCGAGGCTCTCCCGCGAGGTGACGGCCCGCCCGGTCACCCGGCGGATGTCGGCCTCCGGCACACCGAGCAGCCGGTGCGGCAGGTGGAACACGTGGGAGCGGAAGCGCTGCGGGTAGTCGACCGAGTAGGGGCGTGCGGTGTCGTACAGCACGAGGTCGCCGGGCGCGACCTCGGCCCGGCGGCCGTCCTGGGTCAGCACGGCGTGGCCGGACACCTGGACGCCCACCGCCATCTGGGCCTCCGCCCCGGCCGAGCGCGCGATCAGGCCCGGCGTCCGGGACAGCCGGGTGGCGTCCGCCTCCAGCGTGGACACCCGCAGGCTGCCCAGCCGGTGCGACTCCAGCCGGCCGTCGAACGGGCCGTCGGCGAGCGGCACCACCTCCACCGGCACCAGGGCGTACGAGACCGCCCGGCCCCAGTGCCCCGCCTTCTCCCCGTCCGGCACCGCGGCGGTTGTGACCCGCAGGTTCACCTGGCTGCCCCTCTCTGTCGGCGTTCCCGGCCGAAGCCCCGTACGACCAGCCTGCGGCAGGGAGCGGATGAGTGCCTAGGTCATCTGACTGTCGTTCTGACGAGCCGGGGCGCCCGGGCGCGCTGGGGCACGGCTCCCCCGCGCCGGCGACCCTCCCGGCGCGGTCGGCCGTTCGTTCCGTCCGCGCCGGGGCGCGGCACCCGGCGGGCCTGGGTCGCCGGGCGGCGACCCGGCGCCGGGCAGGGTCAAGGCTAACCGGCAGTCAGCCGTGCTCGCGCCCGCCCGGGAACGCCCGCACGCCCCGGACCTGCGCCGATGCGCCGGTCCGGGGCGTGCGGGGGCCGCGGGGGTGGTGGGGTGGCCGCCGGGGCGGGCCACCCCGCCGGATCAGGCGTCGGATCAGGCGCCGAGGAACTCCAGCAGGTCCTTGGTGAACGCGGCCTCGTAGGCCCCTACCAGGCCGTGCGGGGCGCCCGGGTAGACCTTGAGGACGCCCTGGGAGAGCAGCTCGACGCTCTTCTCGGCGGAGGCGGCGATCGGCACGATCTGGTCGTCGTCGCCGTGGGCGACCAGGACCGGGATGTCGATCTTCTTGAGGTCCTCGGTGAAGTCGGTCTCCGAGAACGCCTCGACGCAGTCGAGGGCGCCCTTGAGGCCGGCCTGCATGCCCTGCAGCCAGAACTCGCGGCGCTTGCCCTCGGAGACCTCGGCGCCCGGCCGGTTGAAGCCGAAGAAGGCCTCGCTGAGGTCGTAGTAGAACTGCGAGCGGTCGGCCGCGACGCCGGCCCGGATGCCGTCGAAGGCCTCGATCGGGGTGCCGTCGGGGTTGTCCTCGGTGCGCAGCATCAGCGGCGGCACGGCGCCGAGCAGGACGGCCTTGCGCACCCGGTCGCTGCCGTGCCGGCCGAGGTAGCGGGCGACCTCGCCGCCGCCGGTGGAGTGGCCGACCAGGACGGCCTCGGTGAGGTCGAGCCGCTCCATCAGCTCGGCCAGGTCGTCCGCGTACCGGTCCATGTGGTTGCCGTCCCAGGTCTGCTCGGACCGGCCGTGCCCGCGCCGGTCGTGGGCGACGACCCGGTAGCCGGCCTCGGCGACGGCGACGGCGAGGCCGTCCCAGGCGTCGGCGTTCAGCGGCCAGCCGTGCGAGAGGACGACGGGGCGACCGGTGCCCCAGTCCTTGTAGAACTTCTGCGAGCCGTCGGAGAGCGTGATGGTGGGCATGAGGCGCCTTTCGGAAGGGGTGTCACGGCCGGGCCGGAGCGCCCGGGCCGGGGAGCCCGGGCCGAGGGGGCGGCCACGGGGTCGGCCGGGGCCTCCGTGCGGAACACCGGGAACGCTAGGGCGCCGTCGGGCCGAGCGGTGCTCCCTCCCTGCACAGCCCTTGCCCACGCGCGCACCGCCCGTTTCCCGGACCACCCGGACCACCCCGGGCGGCTCCGGGCCGCCCGGCCGGTCTCCGCATACCGGACAGTCAACTACCGCATCGAACACGGCCTTTCACGTCAACGGACCATCCGTCCAGGGCTATTGACTAAGAATCCAACAGTGGCGATTCTCATCGCACCGAGTACGCGGGACATGACAGTCGCCCGGCGCGGAACAATCAAACACCCCGCGCCGGCGGGTCGTTCGTCCCCGTCGTCCCTGCATCGACGACACGAATGGTGGCCGATGAAACCCCCACAGCCCCACCCTCATCCGCACCGCAGGCGCAGAACCGTCACGGCCCTGGCCGCGCTCCTCACCCTCTTCTCCCTGCTGTTCGCGGCCCCCGCGCCGGGAGCCTCGGGCGGGACGGGCTGGTGGAACCCGGTCGCCCGCCCCGCGCCGGACTCGCAGATCGGCGTCACCGGCGAGCCGTTCCGCGGGACCGACGCCCAGGGCAAGGTCCGCGGCTTCGTCGACGCGCACGACCACCTGATGTCCAACGAGGCCTTCGGCGGCCGTCTCCTGTGCGGGAAGACGTTCTCCGAGGCCGGGATCGCGGACGCGCTCAAGGACTGTCCCGAGCACTACCCCGACGGCTCGCTGGCGGTCTTCGACATGATCACCAAGGGTGGTGACGGCAAGCACGACCCGGTCGGCTGGCCCACCTTCAAGGACTGGCCGGCCCACGACTCGCTGACCCACGAGCAGAACTACTACGCCTGGGTCGAGCGGGCCTGGCGCGGCGGCCAGCGGGTGCTGGTCGACGACCTGGTCACCAACGGGGTGATCTGCTCGGTCTACTTCTTCAAGGACCGCGGCTGCGACGAGATGGACTCCATCCGCCTCCAGGCGCAGAAGACGTACGACCTGCAGGCCTACATCGACCGGATGTACGGCGGGACGGGCAAGGGCTGGTTCCGGATCGTCACCGACAGCGCGCAGGCCCGCCAGGTCGTCGCGCAGGGCAAGCTCGCCGTCGTGCTCGGCGTGGAGACCTCCGAGCCGTTCGGCTGCAAGCAGATCCTGGACGTCGCCCAGTGCGGCAAGGCCGACATCGACCGCGGCCTGGACGAGCTGTACGGCCTGGGCGTGCGCAGCATGTTCCTGTGCCACAAGTTCGACAACGCGCTGTGCGGGGTCCGCTTCGACGAGGGCGCCCTCGGCACGGCGATCAACGCCGGCCAGTTCCTGTCCACCGGCACCTTCTGGACCACCGAGCAGTGCGCCGGGCCGCAGCACGACAACCCCATCGGCCTCGCCGCGGCACCGGAGGCCGAGAAGCTGCTGCCGCCGGGGGTGACCGTGCCGGCGTACGCGGCGGGCGCCCAGTGCAACTCCCGCGGCCTCACCGACCTCGGTGAGTACGCCGTGCGCGGGATGATGCAGCGCAAGATGATGCTGGAAGTCGACCACATGAGCGTCAAGGCGGCCGACCGCGCCTTCGACATCCTGGAGTCCGCGTCCTACCCGGGCGTGATCTCCTCGCACAGCTGGATGGACCTCGACTGGACCGAGCGCGTCTACAAGCTCGGCGGCTTCGTCGCCCAGTACATGAACGGCGCCGAGGCGTTCAGCGCGGAGGCGAAGCGCACCGACGCGCTGCGCGACAAGTACGGGGTGGGCTACGGCTACGGCACCGACATGAACGGCCTCGGCGGCTGGCCCGCGCCGCCCGGCGCGAACGCCCCGCACCCGGTCCAGTACCCGTTCCGCACCACCGACGGCGGCTCGCTCGTCGACCGGCAGACCACCGGCGAGCGGACCTGGGACTACAACACGGACGGCGCCGCGCACTACGGCCTCGTGCCGGACTGGCTGGAGGAGATCCGGCTGGTCGGCGGGCAGGGCGTGGTGGACGACCTGTTCCGGGGCGCCGAGTCCTACCTGACCACCTGGGGCAGCACCGAGCAGCACCGGGCCGGCACCAACCTGGCCGCCGGCGCCCCGGCCACGGCCGCGTCCACCGAATGGAACCCGTTCGTCAGCTACGCGGCCGGCCGGGCCGTGGACGGCGACGGCGGCACCCGCTGGGCCAGCGACTGGAACGACGACCAGTGGCTGCGACTCGACCTCGGGTCCACCACCCTGGTCGGACGCGTCACGCTGGACTGGGAACGCGCCTACGGGAAGGCGTACCGCATCGAGGTGTCCACCGACGGGGCCACCTGGAAGTCTGTGTGGTCCACCACCACGGGGGCGGGCGGGCTGGAGACCGCGCGGTTTACCGGCGTCCCGGCCCGGTACGTCCGCGTCCACGGGGTCCAGCGCGGCACCAGCTGGGGCTACTCGCTCCACGAGGTCGGGGTCTACAGCACCTGACGGGACGGCGCGGGCACGGCTTCGCGGCCCCGGGCGACCGCCCGGGGCCGCGGGGCGTGCGCGGCACTCAGTTCCGGCGGGTGTGCGGCATCAGGTAGACGTCCACCGCGACCTGGCGCTCGGGGTGTGCCGAGGGGAACGAGGAGAACTCCAGGTAGTACGGCAGCGGCGGGCGCTCGGTGCGCTGCATCCCCTTGGTGGCGGCGCTGACCGCCAGGTGCATGTAGGTGAACGGGATCAGCTCGGGCGGTCCGACGTGACGCATCGCCAATCCTGTTGAAGCCGGAACGACTTGGACGCCCATCCCGTCCCGGGTCTGCGGGTCGAAGCGGTCCGAGACCGGCACGCAGATGTCGTGCCGGGTCCGGGCGCCGATGAAGAAGTCCGGGTCGTCGTAGGAGACGCCCAACGCCTTGGAGCGGGCCGGGCAGTGGCCGTGGGTGGTGAGCCAGCCGCGCAGCCGCTCCCAGGCGGTGTCGGCGCTGTCGATCGGTCCGAGGTGGGAGTAGAACGCGACCCGGCGTTGCGGGATCGCGGCCGGCCGGATGTCCGAACCGGCCGCACCGGCGGTCGGCCAGGCGGTGTTCTGCGGGTTGGTGCGCAGGTCGGTGGGACATATCCCGTACGCGGACCGGAACGCGCGGGTGAAGGCCGCGTGCGAGTTGTAGCCGGCGCTGACCGCGATGTCGATGATCGTGCGGTCCCCGTAGACCAGCCGGTAGGCCGCCAGGGAGAGCCGGAGCCTGCGGACGTAGCGGTGGATCGGCTCGCCGACCTGGTGCCGGAAGACCCGGCGCAGGTAGTCGGGCGAGGTGTTGGTGGCCATCGCCAGCTCCTCCAGCGAGACGGCGGCCTCACCGTCCCTGACCTGGGCCACGATGTGGGGGATGGCCCGGCGCAGACGCTCGTCGTGGCTGCTCAGCGTGTCGATCTTCATAGCAGACTGAAGCCCTCCGCTTCTCGGGTCCCTCGGGCGGGGTCCGACGGGCGACCGGAGCCGAGCCCGGGCCTGTTGGAGCCGACGCCTGACCGACCGATGGCATGACAATCGATCGCACCTCAATGCCTACCTGCGCGGTCACCCCCCGTGCGCGCCAGGGTCAGACGTCCAGATCCACCTCGCCCCGTGGCATGTCCGGTGGACGGACGCCGCCCTGACAGCGGCTCCCGGGGACGGGCGAAGACGGGCCCCGACGGGCACCTGGCCCTGACGGGGATTCTCACGATGCTAGGGGGGGCGTCCATGGCTGTCCAGCGGGCCGCAGCCGGTGCACGGAGGTGCACCACGGCGGCCACGGGAGGTCAGGGGTCCGTACCCGGGTGTGCCGACGCCTCAGGACACCGGCTGGCGCAGGATGGTACGGCGTCGCTCGGGGGCCGTCCTGGTCGGGTCCGAGAGGTAGATCTCGTGGTGCCGGCCGGCCTCGCGCAGCCCCTCGGTGTGCAGGTAGTCGTGCAGCAGCTTCACCGTCCGCGGCTCGGTCTCGTACGGGCCCTGGTGCAGCACCTGGACGCAGCGGCCCTCGGTGAAGGACTCCCGGCGCAGCCGGCCGACCGCCTCGGCCCCGGCCTTCCCTTCCGCCTTGGCCTCCGCCTTGGCGAGCGCGGCGGCGAGTTGCGCGTCGGTGTAGGGGACGGGCTGGCGGATCAGCAGGGTCCACCGCCAGCCGGCCCGGGCGCCGGGGCCGTAGGAGTCGGCGGAGACGGCGTCGAAGTGCGGGTCGTCGCTGTGCCAGAGCCCTTCCAGCGGCATCACCGCGTAGTCCGTCCCGGTGTCGGCCCGGACGGCGAACTTCAGGGCGTAGGAGACCGCGTACAGCGCGGCGATGGCGGGCCCGAACTCGGGGCTCTGCTGCGGGTCGCCGGTCCCGTCGACGGCCAGGAAGGCGAACTCGGGGACGTCCAGCGGCTGCGGGACGGCCTTCGCGCGGTACAGCTCGCCGCCCAGCTTGCGGTGGTCGGTCTTCTCGGCTTTCTTCCCGGTCTGCTCTGCCTTCTCGGCCTTCTCGGCCTTCTGCTCGGTCTTCTTCTCGGCCTTGCCGGTGGTACCCATGGTGCACAACTCCCGTACGACTGCGGATCGGGGCGCCCGGGGCGCCGGTGGAACAGGGCGACCGGTGGCCCCCGCAGGGGCGAACGAGACGGCGCGACGACGGTCACCGCGCGTCCGGTCGCACGGCCCGGGCCGCCGCCCCGCCGTCGGTCCGGGCTCCTGACCCGGGCTTCACCCAGGAGCGGGCCGGTCCGGGACCGCTTTTCCACCGTTGCGGTCAAGTACTCCCCCGGCAACCGATCCAAAGCTTGACTGAGCCGGTCAACAACGCTCCTACCGCTTCTCACCCGGTCGTTTCGCTGCGAGAACTGACGTGCGCGGTTCCCCCATCCGGATGACGAGAGGGATGCATCGTGACTCCAGCCGCCCAGTGGACCCCCGTGCCGGTGCCGGCCGCAGCGGACCCCCATGAGGTCCCGTCGCACTGGTTCAACCTCGTCCCCAGCCTGCCCGGCCCCGTCCCGCCGCCCCGCGAGCCCGAGGGCGCCGAGCACGACGCCTGGGGCTCCCGGCTCGCCCTGCAGCAGCGGATCCGGCTCGACGCCGTCCGCGCCCAGGACGGTGCCACCGAACCCTTCCTGGCCATCCCGGAGCGGGTGCGCGAGGAGCTGGCGTCGATCGGACGCCCCACCCCGCTGCTGCGGGCCCGGGCCCTGGAGCGCTACCTGGAGACCCCGGCCCGGATCTACCTCAAGCGCGAGGACGTGCTGCCCACCGGCAGCTTCAAGCTCAACTCGGCCATCGCCCAGGCCCACTACGCGGCCGAGCAGGGCGTCGACACGCTGGTCACCGAGACCGGCGCCGGCCAGTGGGGCCACGCGGTGGCCTGGGCCGCGCGCCGCTTCGGCCTCAGGGCCGTCATCTACTGGGCCGGCGTCTCGGCCCGCCAGAAGCCCGGCCGCCGGGCGCTGATCGAGATGCTCGGCGCCGAGGTGCACGCCTCCCCCAGCGAGCGGACGCCGGTCGGCAAGGCGCTGCTGCGCGACGGCCGGCACCTGCTGGGCTCGCTCGGCACCGCGATCGGCGAGGCGATCAGCCACGCCGCGCTGCACCCGGAGACCCGCTACATCTCCGGCAGCAACCTGGCCCACGTACTGATCCACCAGACCGTCATCGGCCAGGAGACCAAGGCCCAGCTGGCCGCCCTCGGCGAGCGACCGGACGCGCTGGTGGCCTGCGTCGGCGGCGGCAGCAACCTGGGCGGCTTCATGGGCCCCTACCTCGCCGAGAAGGCGGAGCGCGGCGACGACCTGCTGCTGCTCGGCGCGGAGTCCGCGAGCGCCCCCCGGCTGACCCGGGGCACGCTGCGCTACGACCACGCCGACCCGGAGGGCGTCACCCCGCTCGGCAAGTCGTACACCCTCGGCCGGGACTACGAGCTGCCGGAGACCCACGTCGGCG
Source organism: Kitasatospora sp. NPDC028961 (assembly GCF_055564815.1). NCBI lineage: Bacteria > Bacillati > Actinomycetota > Actinomycetes > Kitasatosporales > Streptomycetaceae > Kitasatospora > Kitasatospora sp. NPDC028961. The sequence goes on from NZ_JBVHVO010000008.1 coordinate 313,511, forward strand.
GTCTGCGCCAGCACAGCGGCTCGCCGCTGATCGGCGTGCTGCGCGGCGAGGGGCTGCTGGACGCGGTCGCGTACGAGGAGACGGACGTCTTCGAGACCGGGCGGCTGGTGCTCTCCACCGAGGGGATGCTGATCGCGCCGGAGTCCTGCCACGCCCTGCGCGCGGCCGTGGACCGGGCCGTCCTGGCCCGCGAGACCGGGCGGGCCGAGGTGATCGTCGCCTGCGTCAGCGGCAACGGGCTGCTCGACCTCGACGGCTACCTCGCGCACCGCTGACCACCGGCGCCCCGCGCCCACCACAGGCACCCGTCACCGGGCCCTCCGCCGGGCCCCGCACCACCGCCCGCGCACGCCGGGAGCGTGCCACCGCGTACCCGGGGCCGCGCGCACCACCGGGGGCACCACCCCCGCGCACGACCGAGGTCACGGCACCACCCGCACCGGCACCGCCCGGGCGAGGCGCACGCACCCCAGGACCACCCGTTCCGACACCACCCGTTCCGACACCCTGCACGAAAGGACCGACGTGTCCGACGGAACCATCATCGAGCTGTCCAGCGGGACCAGCCCAAGCTGCCCGTACTATCTCGGCGAGTCCATCGGCGACCGGCTGCCCGAGTACCTCGGCCGGCACGCCTTCGACGAGTTCTACCTGGTCACCAGCCAGCCGCTGTACGAGCTGTTCGGCCGGGACCTCGCCAACCGGCTCGGCCGGGCCGGCGTCGCCGTCAACCTGATCACCGTGGCCGAGGGCGAGGGCGTCAAGGGCTGGCCCGAGCTCACCGCCCTCTGCGAACGGCTGGTGGCCGCCGGGGCCACCAAGGACTCGATCGTCGGCGCGCTCGGCGGCGGCATGATCAGTAACCTGGCCGGACTGGCCGCCGCCATGGTCTACCGGGGCCTGCGCTTCGTCGAGATCCCGACCACCATGCTGAACCTCACCGACGGCACCCTCAGCAACAAGCAGGCGATCAACGGCGCCCTCGGCAAGAACCAGTTCGGCGTCTACCACGCGCCGCTGTTCATCTGGGCCGACGTGGCGATGCTGCGCAGCGAGCCGGAGCGCCAGCACCGCAGCGCGCTGGTGGAGGCGCTGAAGAACGGCCTGGTCAACGACGCCGCGTGGGTCGACCGGATGGAGGGCCTGCTGACCGGCGGTGTGGCGGGCATCCGGGACGACCTGCTCGGGGTCTGCCACGAGGTGGTCCGCAGCAAGCTGGGCATCCTGGCGCAGGACCCGGGTGAGCGCGGCGCCGGCATCATCCTGGAGTACGGCCACACCGTGGGGCACGCCGTGGAGTTCCTCTCCGGCGGCGCGCTGCTGCACGGCGAGGCGGTCGGCATCGGGATGTGCGCCGCGGCCCGGCTGGGCATCCGGCTCGGGATCACCGCCCCGGAGGTGCTGGCGCGCCAGGAGCACCTGCTGGGCACCCTGATCGGCAGCCCGACCACGGTGCCCCGGGAGTTCACCCCGGAGCGGATCGTCGAGGTCATCCTCAGCGACAACAAGCGCCGGGCGGGCAGCGCGGTGCGGTTCGTGCTGGTCCCCGAGGTCGGCCGGGTGCACATCGTCGACGGCGACCACGAGACGCCGGTGCCCGAGCCGCTGCTGAAGAGCGTCCTCGCCGAGGCCTGACCGCCCCCGTACGCGCCAAGGGCACCGCGCACACCCCCGACCGCCGGCCCAGCAGGGCCGGACGGCCCGTTCGGCCTCCCGAAGGAGTCATCCATGAACGACGCGCATTCGCCGGAGATCGCCGAGACGGTCTACCGGCTCGACGGCCCGCTGCGCTGGGCGCTCGGCGAGGTGCAGGACCTGCTGCGCTCCGTCGGCGCCGCCCCCGGCCAGCAGGTGGTCGACGTCGGCGCGGGCACCGGCTACGCGGCCGTGCCCGCCGCCCGGCTGGTCGGGCCGGAGGGCTCGGTGCACTGCGTCGACGGCAGCCCGGAGCTGCTGGAGGTGCTCGCCGGCCGGGCCGCCCGCGAGGGCGTGGCCGACCGGGTGACCCGCACCGTGAGCCCGGTGGTCCCGCTGCCCGTCGCCGACGCCGCCGCCGACCTGGTGATCTCCACCTACGTCCTGCACGAGCTGGCCGACGACGCGCCCGCCGCGATCGCCGAGATGTACCGGGTGCTGCGCCCCGGCGGGCGGGTGGCGCTGGCGGACTACCGCAAGACCGCCGACAAGGAGCGCAACCGGGAGATCGAGGCCTGGTACGCCCGCCAGCCCGACGGCGCCGGTCCCGAGGAGGTGCACCTGCGCTTCACCCTCAACGAGTTGGAGGAGATGCTGCGCGCCGCCGGCTTCCAGCGGATCGAGCTGCGCACCTGGCACGACTTCCACGTGCACGCCACCGCGGAGAAGTGACCGGCCCACCCGGGCACCGGAGCCCCGGCGCGGCACGCACCGACGCGGCCGCGCACCAGCACCCGGCGACCGGCCGGCCAGGACCCGCCGGTCACCGTCGTCACCACCGTCACCAGCCAGAAGGAGAACTGTCGTGGTCAAGCTTGCCTACAACGCCAACGGCCTGCGGACGATCTCGGTGGAGCGGGCGATCGAGGCGGTCGCCGACGCCGGCTACGAGGGGATCGAACTCTCGCTCCACCCGGCCCACCTGGACCCGTTCGCCTTCGGCCCCGCCGAGGCCGCGCCGATCCGCAAGGCCCTGGAGCGCACCGGCCTGACGGCCTGCTGCCTGGCCGCGGGCGCCGACAACCTGCTCGGCGAGGAGCGCTTCGAGCCCTCGCTGATCCACCCCACCGCCGAGGGCCGGGCCCGCCGCGTCGACCTCGTCCTGCGGTCGGTCCGGATCGCCGACGAACTCGGCATCCCCTACGTCAACTTCGCCACCGGCAAGCGCAAGCCCGAGGTGGCCGAGGAGCAGGCCCGGCAGTGGCTGGACGAGGGCGTCCGGCAGGTGCTGGACGGCCCGGGCACGGCGGTGCTGGCGATGGAGCCCGAGCCGGAGTTCTTCCTGGAGAGCAACGACGGGGTCGCCCGGCTGGCCGACGCGCTGGCCTCGGACCGCTTCGCGCTCGCCCAGGACCTCGGCCACTGCCGGGTGGTGGAGGAGGACTACCTCGCCTCGGTGGAGCGGAACCTGCCCTACACGAAGATCATCCAGGTCGAGGACATCAAGGGCCGGGTGCACCACCACGAGATCCCCGGGGACGGCGACATCGACTTCGCCGGCTTCTTCTCGGTGCTGGGGCGCGGCGGCTACGACGGCTACGTCAGCGTGGAGCTGTACAACCACGCCGACCGATACGAGCACGCGCTGCGCCGCAGCCGCGAGGTGCTGACCGCCGCGATCGCCGCCGCCGCGCAGGGCTGAGCCCGTCGTGCCCGCCGACCGCCCCGGCCCGCCGCCGCCCCCGCCGCCACTGGCCCCCCGGGCCCTGCACGGGACCGGACTGACGCCGCTGTTCGACCACCACATCCACACCGACCTGCGCAACGCGGACGACTACGAGCTGATGGCCGTCAGCGGGGTGCTCACCGCGCTCGCCCCGTGCTCCGCCTCGCTGGAGGCCCGGGACTCCGGCAGCGCCTTCGCCGCCCGCTTCGAGCGGCTCGCCGGAGCCGAGACCGCCCGGGCCGCCGCGTACGGGATCGACCTGCACGTGGCGCTCGCGGTGCACGCGGCCGACATGGCGGGGCTGCGCGGCGCGCTGGCCGGGATCGAGGTGCTGGAGGGCTTCCTGGACCACCCGAGGGTCCGGGCGCTGGGCGAGGTGTCGCTGCGCGGCGGCGGCCCGGACGAGGTCGAGGTGCTGGAGCGGCAGCTGAAGCTGGCGTCGGCGCGCGCGCTGCCGGTGCTGGTCGAGTCGCCGCCCGCGCTGCCGGCCTTCCGGGAGATGCTGGCGCCGCTGGCGGGCGCGGTGGAACGGGCCGGCATCGACCCGGCCACGATCGCCCTGCTCGACCTGGACGAGCAGCGGATCGACCTGCTGGCCGAGCACCCGGCGCTGCGCGGGCTCGGCGGGTACGGGATCGCCGTCGCCCCGCGCCAGGACGCGCTGTTCCAGGTCCGCGAGAAGCAGTCGCACCGCGAGGTGCTCGGCCTGCTGGACCGGTTCGGCCCGGAGCGGCTGATGCTCAACACCGGCCTGCACTTCGGCTCGGCCGACCCGCTGGGTCTGGCCAGGACGGTGCACCGGCTCCGACTCCATGGTGTCCCCGAGCAGATCGTGAGGGCTCTCGCTCATGGCAACGCTGCCCAGTTCTTCGCCGTCCCCCACCGGGTCCCCGCCGCCGGGTGAGCCGGCCGGCGCCCGCCCGCACGGGCTGCCCGACCGGGGCGTCCCCGTCGAGCGGGTGCTGGCCGAGCTGGCCGGGCTCTGCGCGGACGACCACGACTACCGGGACGGCACCGTCTTCAACTCGATCTGCTCGACGCCGCTGCCGGTGGCCGAGCAGGTGTTCGCCGCCCACCAGCAGTCCAACATGGGCGACAACCGGATCTTCCCCTCGCTGCCCCGCGCCGAGGCCGAGGTGACGGCCATGCTGGCCGACCTGATGGACGGCCCCGGGGCCGCCGGGGTGGCCACCTCGGGCGGCACCGAGGCCAACCTGCTGGCGGTGCTCGCCGCGCTCCGGCACCACCGGGCCCGCTTCGGGGCCGGTGCACCGGCCCGGGTCCTGATGGGCGACAGCGCGCACTTCTCCTTCGACAAGATCGCCGCGCTGCTGGCGGTCGAGGTGGTCCGCGTCCCCTCCGAGGAGCGGCTGCGGGTCGACACCGGGCGGCTGCTGCCGCTGGTGACCCCGGAGACCGCGCTGGTGGTGGCCACCGCCGGCAGCTCCGAGTCCGGCGCCGTGGACGACGTGCCGGCGATCGCCGCGCACGCCTCGGCGCTCGGCGTACCGGTGCACGTGGACGCCGCCACCGGCGGGTTCCTGGTGCCGTTCGCCCGCGAGCTGGGCGACGACCTGCCGGCGATCGGCTTCGGCGTCGACGGCGTCAGCTCCATCACCCTGGACCCGCACAAGTACGGCGGCGCGCCGATCCCCGCGGGCCACGTGCTCTTCCGCGACCCCGGGGCGCCGGACGCGCTGCGCACCTCCTCGCACTACCGGGGCACCCTCGACCACCACGCCCTGCTCGGCACCCGGCCCGGCGGCGCCCTGCTGGCCACCTGGGCGGCGCTGCGCGCCCAGGGCCGCAGCGGCTACCGGGCCTCGGTCGCCGGGCTCTGGGAGCGCCGGGCGCTGCTGGTGCGGCTGCTCACCGAGGCCGGTTTCGAGGTCGCCCCGCGGCCCGAGCTCACCGTGGTGACGGTCCGCCACCCGAGCCCGGAGAAGCTGGTCGACGCCCTGGAGGAGCGCGGCCTGATCGCCTCGGTGGCCCGCCGGCTGGGCCTGCTGCGGCTGGTCGTGCACTGGCACCAGAGCGAGCGGCAGCTGCGCGGCCTGGTCACCGCGCTGGCCGAGGTCGACGGGGGCCGGCCGTGAAGATCCTCTTCGTGTCGATCAACAAGCTGAAGTCCTTCCGGCCGGTCCTGCCGATCGGCATGGTCACCATCGCCACCCAGGCGCGGGCGGCCGGGTACCAGGTCGAGACGCTGGACCTGATGTGGGAGGAGGAGGACGAGCCGGTCGTCCGGGCCGCGGTCCGCGCCTTCAAGCCCGACGTGGTGGGGATCTCGATCCGCAACGTCGACTCCCAGAGCATGCTGGAGCCGGTCGTCTACACCCCGCTCGCCCGCGAGGTGGCCGACTGGTCGCGCGACGAACTGCCCGGCGTCACCGTGCTGCTGGGCGGTCCGGGGTTCTCCACCGTCCCCGAGGACCTGATGGACTTCGTCCGGGCCGACTACGGGATCACCGGTTTCGCCGAGGAGTCCGTCCAGCCGCTGCTGGACCACCTGGCCCGGGGCGAGGAACCGCTGGACGTGCCCGGGGTGATCAGCCCGCGCGAGGGCGGCGGCTACCACCGGCGCGACGCCGTCTTCCGGATCGACTACCGCAAGGCGGCCCGCCCCGACCCGGCCCTGTACGACCAGCGCTACTTCAGCTACTCGTACGAGACCCACGACCGCAGCCTCAAGGTGCCGGCGACCATCCAGACCAAGAAGGGCTGCGTGCTGGAGTGCGTCTTCTGCAGCAACTTCCTGGTGGACGGCACCGGCGTGAAGTTCGACGAGGTCTCCCGGGTGGCCGACGAGGTGGAGCGGCTTCGCGACGAGGGCCTGGAGGTCCTGGAGATCGTCGACGGGGTCTTCAACCTGCCGCTCAACTACTCGCTGGAGGTGCTGCGGGAGTTCGTCCGCCGGGGCATCGAGATGCCGTGGTCGTGCATGGTCAACCCGGGCAACGTGACCTCCGAACTGGTCGACCTGATGGTCCGTACCGGCTGCTACTACGTCGAGTTCGGCACCGACTCGGCCTGTGACCGGATCCTGCGCGGGCTGAAGAAGAACTTCCGCCAGCGCCAGATCATCGAGTCGCACCGCAAGTTCGTCGAGGCCGGCATCCGGGTCGAGCACTGCCTGTTCATCGGCAGCCCCGGCGACGACCGGGACTCGGTCCGCGAGACCTTCGACGTGATGGAGCAGCTCGTGCCGCCCGCCACGCCCGACGTGCACGCCTTCTGGACGCTCGGCCTGCGGGTCTGCCGGGGCACCGCCCTGCACACCACCGCCGTCGCCGAAGGCATGATCACCGGAACGGAGCGATTCATCGTGCCCAAGTACTACTGCTCCCGCGCGGTCATCGAGGATGCCGCCGTCCTCGACGAGATCCAGGCGCGGGTGCTCGCCAACGACAACTGGTACCTGTGGTGGGGGCTCAACTCGATCAGCCTGCGCGAGCGCATCACCATGGCCCGCGCGGAGAGCGAGCGGATCGAGGCCGAGCTGAACGACCACCTGCCGCCGCTCCCGGCGGCCGGGGACGGTGCCCGGTGAGCGCCGGGGCGGACCTGCGGCTGACCGGCCCCGGCCGGCTCACGGTCGACGAGGCGAAGCCGCCGACCGCGCCGCTCGGCCCGGACGAGGTCCTGGTCGAGGTCGACCGGGTCACCCTGTGCGGCAGCGACCAGGCGCTGTACGACGGCGCCTACGGCGGCCCGAGCAGCTACCCGCTGCGCTTCGGCCACGAGTGGTCGGGCCTGGTGGTCGACACCGGGAGCAACGGCCGCGCGCTGCTGGGCCAGTGGGTCACCGGCGACTGCTCGCGCTGGTGCGGGGACTGCCCGCGCTGCGGCACCGACCGCAACGTCTGCACCCGGATCGAGAAGTTCGGCCTCACCGTCGACGGCTTCTCGACCCGGCTGCGGACCGTGGACCGCCGCTACCTCTACCCCGACACGCACGGCCTGGGCCCCGGCCTGCTGGCGCTCTCCGAGTTCTTCGCCGTCGCCGCCCAGGGCCTGCAGCGGATCGACCCGCGCCCCGACGAGCGGATCCTGGTGATCGGCGCCGGCGCCCTCGGCCTGGCGAGCTACCTGCTGCTCACCGGGGCGTACGGGGTGGGCGGGGTGGAGCTGTTGGAGGCGGACCCGGTGAAGGCCGCCGCCGTCACCGCGTTGCTGCCGAGCGCCCGGGTCCGCACCGCCGCGCCCGAGCCCGACGCCGCCGCGCGGTCCGCCGGCGGGTACGCCGCCCTGACCGCCGCCGCCCGGTACGACCTGACCGTGGACTGCTCCAGCGGCGCCGACGGCCTCGCCACCGCGCTGGCCTGCGCCGTCCCCCGCGGCCGGGTGCTCTGCTTCGGGCTGCGCCGCAGCGCCGCGCTCCGCACCGACCTGCTGGTGGCCAACGCACTGACCCTGGTCGGCTCGATCGGCGGCACCGGCGGCTTCCACCGCGCCCAGGAGTTCCTGGCCGGCCACCGCGAGGAGGCCGGGCTGCTGGTCACCCACCGCCTGCCGGCCGAACGGGCGGCGGAGGCCTTCACGCTCGACCCCCGTACCCGGATCAAGACCCAGCTGATGTTTGGAGAGGATGCCCGGTGACCACCGCCGACCGCCCCCCGCACCTGCGCTATCCGGAGATCCGGGAGGCCGCGCTGGCCGACCTGGCCGCGTTCGAGAAGCTCAGCCCCGACCAGGTGCCCGACCACCAGTTCGCGCTGCTGCGCCGCCAGTTGGACCACGCCTTCGCCAACTCGCCGTTCTACCGGGAGCACTGGGCCGGGCGGTACGGCTCCCTGCGGCCCACCAGTGCCGAGGAGCTGCGGACCCTGCCCTTCACCACCAAGGCCGAGCTGCGCGGCGCCTACCCGTTCGGCCTGCTGGCCGTCGGCCGGGAGGAGCTGATCCGCTACGGCGAGTCCACCGGCACCACCGGCAGCCCCACCTCCTCGATGATCACCTACGAGGACTGGATCCGCGGCAACGTCGCGGTCGAGCAGTCCGTCGGCCACGTGCTCGGCCCCGGCGACCTCGTCTTCATCGCCATCCCCTACGAACTCGCCTTCGCCTCCTACGACCTGGACCGGGCGCTGGAGCAGAACGGCGCGGCCGTGGTGCCGGTCGGCACGCTCAGCCTGGTCTGCCCGTTCGAGCGGATGGTCGAGATGATGTGGACCGTCCGCCCGACCGCCCTGGTCTGCACGCCCAGCCGGGCGCTGCGCCTCTACGACATGCTGAAGGACACCGGGCGCGACCCGGCCGAGATCGGGCTGAAGACCTTCCTCTACGTCGGCGAGACCTGCTCCCCCGCCAAGCTGGAGAAGATCGCCGCGCTCTGGGGCGTCCGGCTCTCCAACGCCTACGGCTCCACCGAGACCAACTCGCTCGGACTGGTCTGCGAACGGGGCAGCCTGCACCTCACCGAGGACCGGCACCTGTTCGAGGTGATCGACCCGGAGACCACCGAACCCGTCCCCGACGGCACCGCCGGCGAACTGGTCATCACCGCCCTGGCCGGCCGGGCCATGCCACTGCTGCGCTACCGCAGCGGGGACTTCGTCACCGTCTCCGCCGAGCCCTGCGCCTGCGGCAGCCCGCGCCGGGTGCTCTCGCACCACGGCCGGGTCAGCGAGCAGCTGACCGTCGGCGGGCAGCGGATCAACAAGCTGGCGCTGGAGCAGACCGTGCTCGCCACCGAGGGCGCCGGCCTCTACTGGGCGGCCGGCGTCTCCGGGGACCACCTGGAGATCCGGGTCGAGGCCGAGGTCGAGGACCCGGCGGCGCTCTGCGCGGCCGTCGCCGAGCGGGTCACCGCGGAGTTCGCGGTGCCCGCCTCGGTCGCCCCGATCGACCGCGCCCAGGTGCGGCGGGCGATGGACCGGATGCTCAAGCCCGGCAGCCTCACCATCGAGGACCTGGAGGCGGTCTCATGACGCTCGGCCTGCGCCCGGGCAACCCCGCCGAACCCCGGCACAACGACCCCGGCACGATCGCCGTGGTCGGCCTCGGCCGGCTCGGCTCGGTGCTGGCCGACCGGCTGGCCGAGCGCTTCCCGGTGCTGCTCAACGACAGCGACCCCGCGGTCGCCCGGCGGGTCGCCGCCGAGCTGTCGCTGCCCGACATGGACCAGCGCGAGATCCTCTCCGCCGCCGACACCGTGCTGCTCTGCGTCCCGCCGCAGGAGACCGCGGCCGCGCTGCGCCGGCTCGCCGCGCTGACCGAACAGGTCGGCCGCCGGGCGCTGTTCGTCAACATGGCGACCAGCGTGCCCACCGAGGACCTGCCGGACCTCGGCGTGGAGGTGGTCGGCCTCAAGCCGGTCTGCCAGTTCACCGCCGTGGCCCTCGGCCTCAAGACCGTCCTGGTCACCAGCGCACCGCGCCGGATCGGCCTGCTGCGGACCCTCGCCGCCGACCTCGGCGAGGTGGTGCTCGGACCGGAGGCGTGCGTCGGCCCGGCCAACCGCGCCGCCACCAAGGCCGCCCTGCGCGCCTGCGCCGAACTGGCCGCCGAACTGACCGGCCGCGGCCTGCCCACCGACATCGTGCGGGCGGCGATCCGCAACGTCTTCGTCGGGACGGCGCTGGACTACCCGCCCTCGGACGCCAACCCCTACACCCGCTCGGTGCTGGAGGAGATCGCCGCCGAGGCCGCCGAGGCCGCCGGCGCCGCGCCGCCCGCCGCCGACCGGGCACCGGCCGGGCCGAGGGCCGCCGTCCGGCCACCGACCGTCCTGCCACCGACCGTCCTGCCGCCCACCGACCTCGTCCCGCCGGACGCGCTCGGCTGGGCCGCCTGGGCCGAGCGCCCCGTCACCCCGGGAGGACCCGCATGACCACCACCCCGCCGGACGTCCCGCACGGCGGCGCGCACTGCGAGACCGCGTCGATGCGCAAGCAACTGGCCGCGCACGACCTGCCGATCAGCGAGGCGATGCTGTTCGGCGTGGCCGGCGGCATCAACTTCATGCACATGCCCGCCCCGCCCGGCGGACGCGGCTTCACCGGCGGCCGCAACGGCCCGTTCCCCGAGTTCACCCGGCGGATGGCGGCCGGCGTCGGCCTCGACCTGGAGGTCGCCGTCACCGACGACCCCGAGCGCGCCTGGGCCGACCTGCTGGCCGAACTCGACCTCGGCCGCCCGGCGGTGGTCTACGCGGACCTCTTCCACCTGCCGTACTTCCAGGCCACCCGGCACTTCGGCGGCCACGCGATCGTCGTCGTCGGCCACGACCGGGACAACGACACCGTCACCGTCTCGGACCGCCCGGCCCGCGCGCAGACCCTGACCACGGCCGAACTCGCCACCGCCCGGGCCTCCGGCCACCAGCCCTTCCCGCCCCGGCACGCCCTGCTGCGCGCCGACTGGAAGGCCGCCCGGTACCCCACCGAGGACGACATCCGCCAGGGCATCCGCTGGTCCTGCCGCGCGATGCTGCACCCGCCCGTGCCCAGCTTCGGGCTGCGCGGCCTCGACTCCTACGGCGCCGGTCTGCGGCACCTGCTGCTCAGCGACACCCCCGCCGCCGCCGTGGTGGACGAACTCGCGGGCGCCTACGTCGACTTCGAACTGGCCGGCACCGGGGGGAACGCCTTCCGCAACCTGTTCCGGACCTTCCTGACCGAAGCCGCCGAGCTCACCGGGGACCACCGGCTGGCCGACGCCGCCCTGCTCTGCGCCGACAGCGCCGGGCGCTGGGAGCGGGTGATCGCCCTGCTGCTGCCCGACTGGACGCCCGCGTTCACCGAACTCGGCGCCGCCTACCGGGCACGGGAGGCCGAGCTGCTGGACGGCGGCGCCGCCGCCCTCGCCCGGGCCGCCCTGCTCGGCGAGCGGCTGCCCGACCTGCGGGCCGCCGCGGCCGCCGGGCTCGCCCCGGTGCGCGAGCGCCTCGCCGGGGAGCTGCGGGCCGCCCTGGCCTCCGTCGCCGAGACCGAGCGGGAGCTGTTCGCCCTGCTGAGGGAGGTGTGAGCGGGGTGTCCACCGGCCTGCTGCCGGCCGTCCGGACGCCGACCCGCCACCGGCTCTCCGACGAGGCCGACCGCCTGGCGTACGACCGGTACGTGGCCGCCCGCAACCAGTACAAGGAGGAGTTCCTCGACCTGCTGGAGAGCGCCTGCACGGACGGCCCGGTACTGGAGGTCGGCCCCGGCTACGGCGGGTTCGCCGCCCTGCTGCTGGCCCGCCGCCCGGTCGACCTGCGGGTGCTCTGCACCGACCCGGGCGCCGTCGCCCCGCTGCGCGAGCGGCTCGGCGCGGCGGTGCCGGTCGACCACTGGCCGGCCGGCGGCCCGCTGCCGGCCCCCCTCGCCGGGCGCCACCCGCTGGTCTACAGCGTGCACGCGCTCGGGGAGTGCACCGACCCCACCGCCCTGCTCCGCGGGGCGGCGCGGGCCCTGGCCCCCGGCGGCCGGCTGCTGGTCAACGACCTGCGCCGGGACCCGGATCCGTTCATCCTCGAATACACCCTGCGCGAGATGGCCGCCGACGACTCGCCCGACGGCCAGTACCGCTTGCGCACCTACCTGGACTCCCTGCGCGGCGCCTGGACCGGCGCCGAACTGCGTCAACTGCTCGACGCCGCGGGGATGGCCGACTGGGCGGTCGGCCCGGACGGCCCGATGGCACTCACCGTCGAGCACCACCGCGCCACCTGACGACCGGAGAGGCACATGACCCAAGAAGCGATCACCCGGAACTTCCTCGACACCCCCAGCTTCTGGCGCGACTACCCGGAGCGGGACATCGAGTTCGTCCGCTGGTACCCGTGCGACGTCAAGCCGCTGTCGGCGGACCAGATCTACGCCACCCGGGAGAAGTTCCCGAAGACCACGTCGTTCTACGTGCACATCCCGTTCTGCAACCAGGTCTGCACCAGCTGCCCGTACAACAAGTTCTCCACCCGCAACACCCTCACCCAGCGCTACATCCAGGCGCTCAAGCGGGAGATCGACCTCTACTCGCAGCTGCCGCACGTCCGGGACACCGTCTTCACCTCCGGCTACTTCGGCGGCGGCACGCCCACCACGCTGCGCGCCGAGGAGCTCGACGACCTGCTGGGCTACATGAAGCAGCGGCTCAACTTCAGCCCGGACTGCTCGGTCACCATCGAGTCCACCCCCGTCGACGTCGACCAGCAGAAGCTGGACGTGCTGCTCAAGCACGGCGTCAACCGGATGAGCCTGGGCGTCCAGACCTTCCACGACCCGCTGCTGCGCTACCTCGGCCGGGCCCGGGCGCACACCGGCGAGTCCGCCACCCGCACCATCGAGCTGATCGACCGCAGCGGCCTGGAGAACCTCTGCATCGACTACATGATCGGCATCCCCGGCCAGACCCCCGAGCTGTGGGCGCAGGACATCCGCACCCTGATGGACCTCCCGGTGACGTCCTTCTCGGTCTACAACTACGCGGTCATGCCCGGCTCGGAGGTGTTCTTCGCGCTGCAGAGCGGCGCCACGCCGCCCTGCCCGAGCACCCGCGAGGCCGACGAGATGTACCAGTACCTGCACACCACGCTGATGGACGCGGGCTACCTGGCGCTCACCTACAACGACTTCATCGAGCCGATGCGGCCCGAGTGGGAGGCGGCCGGGGTCAAGACGTACCCGGTGGTGAAGGACGGCAGCAAGCCGTACCGCGGCCTGGAGACGGACACCTTCTACCTGACCGACCACCTGTCCCAGATCTGGGGCCGGTGCGGGGACATGGTGGCCATCGGCTCGGGCGCCTACGGGTACCTGAACAACCACATGTACCTCAACGAGCCGGACATCGAGTCGTACATCAGCCGGTGCAACGAGGGTCGGCTGCCGGTGGTGATGGGCGCCTACACCGACGAGCACGAGCAGCGCTGCCGCAGCCTCGTCCTGGGGCTGAAGCTGCTGCGGGTCAAGCGCTCGGTCTACCGCGAGCGGCACGGCGTCGACCCGTACGAGTACTTCAAGGACAAGATCGACGACCTGGTGGCCAAGGGGCTGCTGGAGGTCGACGCCGACGCGATCCAGGTCACCTACCCGAAGGGCTGGTACTACATCGACAACATCTCCAAGAGCTTCTACTCGGACGCCAACTACCGGCTCCCGCAGCCGACCTCGGCGAGCACCGAGATCCTCAAGTGGCAGATCGACCGCACCGACGGCCGGAAGGGGCTCCCCCTTGTCCAGTTCTGAGACCACCGCGCGCCGCTCCCGCCGGGGGCGGATCTTCGACCTCGCCGAGCGGGCCCCGCAGGGCGACCCGTTCGAGACCGCCGAGGAGTGCCGCGCCTACGACCGCAGCGTGCGCACCTCGATGATCATCCCGATGCAGCACATGATGAAGCTGATCGGGCCGGACTGCGGTCCGGACAAGGACGTCCTGGAGATCGGCTGCGCCAGCGGGCTGCTGTCGCTGCGCCTGGCCGCCCAGCACCGCGACTCCACCTTCACCGGGCTGGACAGCAACGACGCCTTCCTGGAGGTCGCCCGGGAGAACACCATCTTCGCCAACCTGGTCTCCTACGGCGGCGACTTCGCCTGCGACTGGGCCCGGTACAGCCGGCTGCCGTACCCGGACGACAGCTTCGACGTGGTGTTCAGCTTCTGCGCGATCAACCGGTGGGACAAGCCCGCCCGGATCCTGCCCGAGCTGGCCCGGGTCTGCCGCCCCGGCGGCGCCGTCCTGCTGTACGACCTGGCCCGGGACGCCGACGAGGGCATGGTCTCGTTCGTGCTGCAGTACGCCGGCGGTGACGCCAACGCGTTCATGACCTCGCTGCGGGCCTCGTACTCCACCGAGGAGATGCGCGAGCTGCTCGACCAGGTCGGCCTGAACGACTGGAGCGTCACCAAGGAAGGCATCAACCTGGTGGTCTCCTCCCGGGCCAGGGACACCGGGTACACGGTCGGCGAGCCCGGCATCTACGAGCGGATCTTCGACTGACGGTCCCCGTCCCCAGGTCCGGGTGGGGGGGGTGTCACCTTCGGGGGGAGCAACACCCAGCCCCCCCCCGACGCACCCCCCCCCCCCCCCCCCAACACCCCGGCAGAAAAGAAAACAATACACCACC
>NZ_JBVHVO010000009.1:0-27239 GCF_055564815.1 Kitasatospora sp. NPDC028961
GATCCACCCCGAAGGGCTTCACCGTTCGACTTGCATGTGTTAAGCACGCCGCCAGCGTTCGTCCTGAGCCAGGATCAAACTCTCCGTGAATGTCTGCTCGTAATCGAGCGGCACTCGCGTCGAGCGGCACGGCAACCACCGGAATAGGGCGGCCCCGCGCACTGCGTCCTCGCTAGTGTTTACTTCATAAAGGAATCTCCAACCCCGATCAGACGATCGAGGCCGGGGATGTCAACATATCTGGCGTTGACTTTTGGCACGCTGTTGAGTTCTCAAGGAACGGACACTTCCTTCGGACCGCCTTCCAGCGGGCCCTCCGGGCGCTTCGTTCTTTCGTGTTTCCAGCTTACCAGATGTTTTCCGCTCCGTTTTCCGGAGTTTCATTCATCCGACCCTTGCTGGGAAGGTCCGCTTTTCTGCGGCGACCTCCACATTAGCTTATTCCGGGACTGGCCCGAAATTCCCCGCTCCCACCGTTCGACGAAAACGCCGAGCGACCCAAGTTAATGGGCGACGAGTGAGAGTTGGACTTGCCGATTGCGATGGCCGCTCGGCCGACCCCCGGCTGCCTCTCGGCTCGCCGTGTGTCCGCCCGCTTCAGCGACTCGTCCAACACTAGGCCAGTCGGAGGAGGACGTCAAACACCGGAGGGCCGGATCTGTCCAGATCCGGCCCTCCATACTCAAAGCCGCAGGTCAGCGGTGGTGCTTTTTCAGCCGGCCGAAACCAACTCGATGGCGGCCAGGTTGCGCTTGCCACGCCGCAGGACGAGCCAGCGGCCGTGCAGCAGGTCGGCCTCGGCCGGCACCGCCTCCTCGTCCGTCACCTTGACGTTGTTGAGGTACGCGCCGCCCTCCTTGATCGTCCGGCGGGCGGCCGAACGGCTCGGCGCCAGGCCCACGGCGACCAACAGGTCGACCACCGGCTGGAGTTCGGCCACCTCGGCCCTCGGCACCTCGGCCAGCGCGGCGGCCAGGGTCGGCGCCTCCAGGTCGGCGAGGTCACCCTGGCCGAAGAGCGCCTTGGAGGCGGCGACCGCGCGGTCGTACTGCTCGGCGCCGTGCACCAGGGTGGTCAGTTCCTCGGCGAGTGCGCGCTGGGCGAGACGGGCGGCGGGGCGCTCGGTGGTCTCGCGCTCCAGCTCCTCGATCTCCTCCTTCGAACGGAAGCTGAAGATCCGCAGGAAGGTGGAGACGTCCCGGTCGTCCGCGTTCAGCCAGAACTGGTAGAAGGCGTACGGGGTGGTGAGCTCGGGGTCGAGCCAGACCGTGCCCGACTCCGTCTTCCCGAACTTGGTGCCGTCCGCCTTGACGATCAGCGGAGTGGCCAGCGCGTGCACGGACTTGGCCTCGGCCTTGCGGATGAGGTCCGTGCCGGCGGTCAGGTTGCCCCACTGGTCGCTGCCACCGGTCTGCAGCGTGCAGCCGTAGCGGCGGTTCAGCTCCAGGTAGTCCATGCCCTGGAGGATCTGGTAGCTGAACTCGGTGTAGCTGATGCCCGCGTCGGAGTTGAGCCGCCGCGAGACGGCCTCCTTGGCGATCATGTTGTTGACGCGGAAGTACTTGCCCACGTCGCGCAGCAGGCCGATGGCCGACATCCCGGAGGTCCAGTCCAGGTTGTTGACCATGCGCGCCGCGTACGGGCCCTCGAAATCGAGGAAGCGCGAGATCTGGCCACGCAGGCGGTCGACCCAGCCGGCCACCGTCTCGGGGTCGTTCAGGACGCGCTCGGCGGTCGGCTTGGGGTCGCCGATCAGGCCGGTGGCGCCACCGACCAGGCCCAGCGGGAGGTTCCCCGCCTGCTGGATGCGGCGCATGGTCAGGATCTGCACCAGGTTCCCGAGGTGCAGGCTGGGGGCCGTCGGGTCGAAGCCGCAATAGAACGTGACCGGGCCGTCCGCGAACGCCTTGCGCAGTGCGTCCTCGTCGGTGGACAGGGCGATCAGCCCACGCCACCGCAGCTCGTCGACGATGTCCGTCACGGTCACGCTTCTCCTTGGATCGGGCGTCCGCCCGGTACGGACCCGGTTCGGTCGGGCCCCGGTACGGAACGGCTCCAGCGTGGTAGAGCCTACGCGGTCCCGGCCACGGGGTTTTCGCCGAGGCGTCCGACCGGGCGGCCGTCCGCAGCGCTCCTGCGGGCCGCGCGGACTCCCGGCGGAACGCTCCCCCTCCCCTGCCCCACCCCTCGCCTCCACCGGAAATTCCGTTGTTCGTCGGCCCGGGGCCCCTTCAGAGTGGTCCCACCGCCGTGCGGCGGCAGTGACGTGTGTGGAGACGGTCGTGCCGCCGTGGCACGCCCGGGGAAAGGGTGTGCCGCAGTGCGCAACACGCTGGTTCTGAACGCGAGCTACGAGCCCCTGACGACGGTGTCGCTCCAGCGCGCCGTGGTCCTGGTGCTCCAGGACAAGGCCGTGGTCGAGCAGGCCCATCCGCTGCGGAGCATCCGCGGTACGGGCGTCTCCGTCCCGGTGCCCCGGGTGATCAGACTGCAACGCTACGTGCGGGTGCCGTTCCGACAACAGGCTCCGTGGTCCCGCCGCGGTGTCCTCGTCCGGGACCAGCACCTGTGCGCCTACTGCGGGCGCCGGGCCACCACCGTGGACCACCTGCAGCCCCGCTCCCGCGGCGGCGCCGACAGCTGGCTGAACACGGTGGCCGCCTGCGCCGAGGACAACCAGCTCAAGGCCGACCGGACGCCGGAGCAGGCGGGGATGAAGCTGCTGCGCAAGCCGTTCGTCCCGACCCCGCAGGCCACCCTGATGATGGCGCTCGGCCTGCGCGGCTCGGACCTCCGGGACCTGGCGGACTGGCTGCCTGCCCCGGTGGCCGCCTCTGCCGCGTAGCCGCCCCGGCCGTGAAGGGCTGGGCCCCGGAGGGCCGGGGCTCAGCCCTTGGCCTGGTACCCGGCCGCTATCCCGAAGTTGGCCGAGTGCTCGGGCACCGCGACGACCCGGCCACCGCCGATCAGGACGCGGCCGGAGACCAGCAGCGAGCCGGTGCCCTGCGGGAAGTTGCCGCCGACCGTCTCCTGGCCGCCGGCGAGCGCGAAGCGGCTGAGGTGGGCGGGCTGTTCGAGGCGCTCGTCGGCGGCGAGCACCAGCGCGCCGCCGTCGACACCGACGGCCCGGGCGACGCCCTTCTCGGCGGCGGCCGCCTTCCAGCGCTGCTTGCCGCTGTCCAGGTCGTACCCGACGACGGAGATCGCACCGCCGCCGTTCGCCGGGGCCAGCGTGGTGACCATCGTCCGGTCCTGGAAGAAGACACCGGGGGTGGCCGAAAACGTCCCGTGGGCGGCGTCCAGCCTGCCCTCGCCGGCGGCGACCGGTATCTCGGCGGCCGGGTCGCCGGCCGGGCCCCAGGCGAACACCTTGTCGTCCTCCGGCCTGGCCCCCGTGGTCAGCACCACGGAGGGCTCGGCGGAGAGCACCGTGACCGTCTTCGGCTGGTTGTTGAGGCCGCGCCACCAGCTCACCTTGCCGTCGGCGGTGTTCAGCGAGACGGCCTGGTCGACGGGGGTGGAGTCGGCGCAGGAGCTCGCCACCATGACGGTCTTGCCGGTGACTCCACCGGAGAGGGTGCAGAACTTGCCCTGCCCGGTGTACTGCCAGACGTCCGTGCCGTCGGCCGACTCCCAGGCGACCACGTGGTCGTCGCCGACCGCGATCACCTTGTCCTCGGTGACGCCGACCCGCGCGGTGTAGCCGCCCTTCGCATCGGAGAGCGGCTTGCTCCACGCCGTCCGACCGGTCCTGCTGTCGACGGCGGCCACCACCGTGCACGGGCTCTTCGGGTCCGGCCGGCTCCGGAACAGCACGGCGCCCAGACCGGCCTGGTTGACGCCCGCCGAGAGCCCGCAGGGAGCGGCCCCGGCCACCGGGGGCTGAACCGACCAGGTCGGCTTGCCGGCCGCCAGGTCGTAGGCGTGGACGCCGGTGGCATCGGCCCGCACCACCGCGTCGGCCAGCAGCCAGCTGCCGACCAGCGTGTCGTCGGTGCCCGGCTGGAGTGCGGCGGCGGGCTGGGCCGACCAGGCCTTGGCGTGGGCGACGGTGAAGCCCGGTTCTCCCCCGGCGGCGGCCGTGCCGCCGCCCTGCGCACCGACCGTCACGGCCGCCGCCACCAGGACGCCGAGCGCCGCCACCCCGGCGCCGGTCCGGACCATCAGGGCCCGCCGGCCGGGGGCGTGGTCGGCGGAGGCCACCGCGTCGGCCGCGGCCCGGGCCTTGGACCCGAAGCCGGCGGACCGCTTCCCGGCCCCCCGCGCGTCCGCGTCCGCGCGCACGTCCACCGCGGCGCCACGGCGCCGCCCGCTCGACCGGGGGCCACCACCGGCGGGCTTCGACGCGACGACGGCGGCCGGGGCGGGCTCGGGCTCGTCAACCGGCTCGGGCTCGTCAACCGGCTCGGGCTCGTCAACCGGCTCGGGCTCGCCGACCGGCTCAGGCTCAGGCTCAGGCTCGGGCCGCACATAGCCGTCGGTGGAGTACGCGGCACCCGCCGGGGCGTACAGCTCCTCACCGGTCGGCTGCTGCGGGACGGCGTACGGGGCGTACCGCTGCTGCTCGTAGTCGCCGTACGGGTAGGACGGCTGGTGCTGCCCGCCCTGGCCGTACCCGGTCTGGGGGTACTCCGCGTATCCGGCCTGCGGATAGCCCGTCTGCGGATAGCCGGTCTCCGGGTAGCCGGTCTCCGGGTAGCCCGTCTGCGGGTACAGAGCCTGCGGGTACGCGGTCTGCGGGTAGCCGCCCTGCCCGTGGCCGTGCGGCAGGTGGCCGTCGGCCGGGTGGCCGGTACCGCCGTCGTACCCGTGGCCGCCCTGCCACTGCTGCTGGTCCGGGTACACCGTCTGCCAGTCCTGCTGCGGGTACCACGGCTGCTGTGCGGCGTCTCCGAGGGGATCCTGCGCCATCCGTTCCGTCCCTCCCGACCGCCGGCGATGCGGCAGTCAGCATCTCACGCCGCCCGGAGCGCCTCCTTCCGGCCTCGACGGGGCCGGAAGGAGGCCCCCTGAGGCACCACGAGGTCGGTGCGGCACGGGTGCGGGCAGGTGCGGGACAGGCCCGGGAGGCGTCAGGCGGACTCGGCCCGCAGGGCGGCGTCGATGCGGCCGGCCAGGGTGACGTCCAGCGAGGTGAGGCCACCCGCGCTGTGGGTGGAGAGCGCGAAGTGCAGCGTCCGCCAGCGAATGTCGATGTCCGGGTGGTGGTCCAGCGCCTCCGCCTGCTCCGCGACCGCGACGACCACCCGGATCGCCGCCGGGAAGTCCGCCGCGTCGGCGGTGCGGACGATGCTGTCGCCGTCCCGGCTCCACTCCGGCAGGTCGGCCAGGGCGGCCGTGATCTCGTCCTCCGTCAGACGCGCTCTGCTGCTCATCGAACCGCTCCCGGGTGTCGGGGGTGACTGGTGAAGGGTCAGGCCCTCCGGCGCGGACGGGGCACCAGTTCGCCGCCGCAGTTGGGGCAGGTGGCGGCCATGGCCTCGGCACAGTCCGGACAGAAGGTGCACTCGTAGGAGCATAGGGACGCCGGGCCGTCCGCCGTCAGCGACACCGCGCAACGTTCGCAGGTGTCGCGCATCTCCAGGGCCATGGCTTCCTCCCCATCGAATTCCGGGAACACGTCGAACAGGTCAGACAGCTCGGACAGGTCGAGAAGCACCCCGGCGACCGGCGGACCGTCAGCTGACGAGCAGCTTGGTGACGGCCACCAGGCCGACCACCACGATCACCCCGCGCAGCGCCGGCGGCGGCAGCTTGCGCCCGACCTTGGCACCGAGCAGGCCACCGCAGAGCGAGCCGACGGCGATCAGCCCGGCGGCGGCCCAGTTGATGGTCGAGGTGAAGAGGAAGAACACCGCGGCGACGCCGTTGACGATCATCGCCAGCGCGTTCTTCACCCCGTTGATCCGCTGTAGGTCCTCCTGGAGCAGCATGCCCATCAGGGCCAGCAGCAGGACGCCCTGCGCGGCACCGAAGTAGCCGCCGTAGATGCCGGTCAGGAAGACGCCGGCGAGCAGCGCCAGGCCGCCGTCGGGGTCGCCCCCGGGCCGGCGACGGGCGGCGACCGCCTTGGCCACCCGGGGCTGGATCACCACCAGGACGAGGGCCAGCAGGATCAGCACCGGCACGATGGTGTCGAAGGCGCTGCTCGGCAGCTCGATCAGCAGCACGGCGCCGACCAGGCCGCCGAGGAGGGCGGCGATGCCGAGGCGGACCAGCCGGCGGCGCTGGTCGGCCAGTTCCCGCCGGTAGCCGATCACACCGCTGAGCGAGCCGGGCACCAGGCCGAAGGCGTTGGAGACGTTGGCGGTGACCGGCGGGATGCCGACGGCGAGCAGCACCGGGAAGGTGATCAGGGTCCCGGAGCCGACGATCACATTGATCATCCCCGCGCCGACACCCGCCACCAGGACGGCGATCGCCTCCCAGAGCGTCATGGGCCACCTCTCGTCTCGGACCTGTCCGAGGCGATCATGCCGGACGGCGGGGTGCCGCTACCAGGGTCCGCCCACGATTCGGGACGTACACCACACGCCCGTTCACCGGAGCCGACGGACGCACGACGGACGCACGACAGGCGCACGACAGGCGCACGACGGAGGCCGGGCGGGCGCACCACCAATGCCGGGCGGAGGCGGGGCAAGCCGAGGGCCCGCCACCCGTGCGAGACGGGTGGCGGGCCCTCGGCGTCGCGTGGGACGGGCTCAGCTCACTCCGGGTCGATCTTCCGGTACTCGCGGGCCGGGTCCACCCGGGGGCGGGCGGCGCCCTTGGTGTCGGTGTCCAGCGGGCGCGGACCGGCCGCCGGGTCGAGCGGGACCTGGGTCGCGGCCGGGGCCGGGGCGCTGGGGGCGGCGGCCGCACCGCCGTTGATGCCGCCGTTGCCGGCCAGGCCGGTGAAGGCACCGCCGAGGCCCTTGAGCGCGTCGCCGACCTCGCTGGGAATGATCCACAGCTTGTTGGAGTCGCCCTTGGCGAGCTCGGGCAGGGTCTGCAGGTACTGGTAGGCGAGCAGCTTCTGGTCGGCGTCGCCGTCGTGGATCGCCTCGAAGACGGTGCGGATCGCGGCGGCCTCACCGTCGGCGCGCAGCACCGCGGCCTGCGCCTCACCCTCGGCCTTGAGCACCTCGGCCTGCTTCTCACCCTCGGCCCGCAGGATCTGCGCCTGCCGGGCGCCCTCGGCGGTGAGGATCGCGGCGCGCTTGTCACGGTCGGCGCGCATCTGCTTCTCCATCGAGTCCTGGATGGAGGTCGGCGGCTCGATCGCCTTCAGCTCGACGCGGTTGACGCGGATGCCCCACTTGCCGGTGGCCTCGTCCAGGACGCCGCGCAGACCGGCGTTGATCACCTCGCGGGAGGTCAGCGTCGACTCCAGGTCCATCGAGCCGATGATGTTGCGCAGCGTGGTGACGGTCAGCTGCTCGATCGCCTGGATGTAGCTGGCGACCTCGTAGGTGGCGGCCCGGGCGTCGGTGACCTGGTAGTAGATCACCGTGTCGATGTTGACCACCAGGTTGTCCTGGGTGATCACCGGCTGCGGCGGGAAGGGCACGACCTGCTCGCGCAGGTCGATGCGGTTGCGGACCCGGTCGATGAACGGGACGACGATGTTCAGTCCCGCGTTGAGCGTCCGGGTGTAGCGGCCGAAGCGCTCCACGATCGCGGCGCTGGCCTGCGGGATGACCTGAATCGTCTTGATCAGCGCGATGAATGCCACCACGACCAGGACGACCAGGACGATAAGGACGGGTTCCACGGACTCTCCCCTAGACGACCAGGGCGGTCGCGCCCTGGATTTCGACGACGTCGACCTGCTGCCCCGGCTCGTACACGCTGCCGGGGTTGAGCGCGCGGGCCGACCAGATCTCACCCTTGAGCTTGATCCGCCCGCCCTCCCCGTCGACTCTTTCCGCGACGATCGCGGTGGCGCCCGGAAGCGCCTCGATGCCCATCTTGATCTGCGGGCCCTTCCTGAGCTGTCGGTACGCGATCGGGCGGACCACGACCAGCAGGGCGACCGAGACCACGACGAAGGTCAGGACCTGGACCACCGCCCCGGCGCCGAGCCCCGCGACACCGGCCGCGGCGAGCGCGCCGACCGCGAACATCGCGAACTCCGGCATCGCGGTGACGACCAGGGGTATGCCGAGGCCGACGGCGGCCAGGAGCCACCAGATCCAGCTGTCCACGTGTCCATCCTAGGGAGCGAAGGGCCTTCGAGGCGGACAGTTCCCGCAGGTGGAGGGGCGGAAACCGGTCGCACGTGCGACCGGCTCCAGTTCAGTGGAGTTCAGCCGGATTCCCCGGGCTCCGGCCGGGGCCCGCGGGCGGTCGGCGCACGGCCCGGTGCGGGCCTCAGCCGAGCGGCAGGCCCTGCGCGGACCAGCGGTCGCCGTGGCGCTCCAGGGTCAGCGGCAGGCCGAAGCACCTGGAGAGGTTGCGCGCCGTCAGCTCGGTGTCGATCGGACCGGCGGTGAGCACCTTGCCCTGGCGGATCATCAGCACGTGGGTGAAGCCCGGCGCGATCTCCTCCACGTGGTGGGTGACCATGGCCATGGCCGGGGCGAACTCGTCCTGGGCGAGCGCGCCGAGGCGGCGCACCAGGTCCTCGCGGCCGCCGAGGTCCAGTCCGGCGGCGGGCTCGTCCAGCAGCAGCAGCTCGGGGTCGGTCATCAGGGCGCGGGCGATCAGGGTGCGCTTCTTCTCGCCCTCGGAGAGGGTGCCGAACTTGCGCTCGGTCAGCCCGGCCATGCCGAGGCGGTCCAGCAGGGCGAGCGCGCGGGACTCGTCCGCCTGCTCGTACTTCTCCTGCCAGCTGACCGTCATGCCGTAGGCGGCGGTGAGCACGGTCTGCAGCACGCTCTGGCCGGGGGGCAGCTTGTCGAACATGGCGGCGCCGGCCAGGCCGATCCGGGAGCGCAGCTCGAAGACGTCGACCTCGCCGAGCTTCTCGCCGAGGACGGACACCTTGCCGGTGGTCGGGAAGAGGTACGTGGAGGCGATCTGCAGCAGGGTCGTCTTCCCGGCGCCGTTGGGGCCGAGGATGACCCAGCGCTCGCCCTCGGAGATGGACCACGAGACCTGGTCGACCAGCGCGCGCTCCTCCCGGACCACGGATACGTCCACCAGCTCCAGCACGTCGCTCATGCCTATGCCTTCCCCAAAACAGAAATTCGGCCGTCGGTGCGGGCGGGCAGCCTACTCCGGCGGCCGGTGGGCACGGAGTGGGTGCGCCGCACGCGCATGGGCAAACCTACGCCACGCGGATGACCGCCGATTCCGTAGGCTGGCCGGATGCTCGCGACTCCTGCCGACAATCCGTACGAAGAGCCCCGTTCGGGGCGGCTGGCCGCTTGGGGCAACGCCCTGTTGGCCGGTCTGGTACCGCCCGACGACGCCGCCTCGGCGGTGCTGGGCAGTGACGAGAGCCACCGGGTGACCGGACTGCCGGGCGACGAGCCGGGCGAGCGGCACGGGCTCACCTGGGCGCTGGGGCGGCTGAGGGTGCTGGGGGTGCGGGGGCTTCGGCTGGCCCTGCCGTCCGCCGGCCACCCGCTCGGGCTGACCGGTCCGGCGCCGTTCAACGCCCGGGCGCTGGGCGCGGGCGAGGCCGTGCTGGCGGTCGGGGCGCCGCTCGGGCTGGTGCCGGAGATCGAGGTGTTCGGGCCGGTCGGGGACCGCTCGGCGATGGTGCTCTGGCGCTGCTCGGAGGTGAACGACGCGCCCCCGGCCGACGTGCCGTCGCTGCACGAGGCGGAGCGCGAGCTGGCGGACGGGCTGCGGGAGGCGACGGCGATGCTGGCCCGGCTGGACGTGGCCGGGGCCGGACCGGAGGCGCTGCGGGCGCTGGAGGCGTACCGGCGGCGGGGGCACGTCGAGCTGCTCGCCCCGGGGTACCCGCCGCGTGCCGTCCGGGTGCTGGAGTCGGCCCGGCAGGTGACGGCGCTGCTGGCGATCGCCTCGGGTGGGCACGGCGCGGCGGTCAGCGCCTCGGAGATGGCCTCCCGCCAGGCGGTGCTGGACCCCCTGCGGCGGACCGCCCGGCGGGCCCAGGTGGCGGCGTACAACGCGCTGGTCGACGAGAAGGGCTGATTTCCGCCCCCGTCCCGGCCGCGCCGGCCGCTACGCCTCGCGGGCCTCGCCGTGCCGGACCGCCCAGAGCGCGGCCTGGGTGCGGTCGGCGAGGTCCAGCTTCATCAGGATGTTGGAGACGTGCGTCTTCACCGTCTTCTCCGACAGGTGCAGGCTGCGCGCGATCTCCCGGTTGGAGCGCCCGTCGGCGATGTGGCCGAGCACCTCGCGCTCGCGCTCGGTGAGGGTGGCGCCGCGGCCCTGCGGCTGGCGGGGGCCGTCGTCGGCGAGCAGCGCCTCCGCGAGCTCGGGCTGGAGCAGCACGTGGCCGGCGTGGACCGAGCGGATCGCCCCCGCCAGCGCCTCCGGGTCGACGTCCTTGTACACGTACCCGGCGGCGCCGGCCCGCAGCGCGGGGACCATGGTGCGGTGCTCGGT
This sequence comes from Kitasatospora sp. NPDC028961, assembly GCF_055564815.1. Lineage (NCBI taxonomy): Bacteria > Bacillati > Actinomycetota > Actinomycetes > Kitasatosporales > Streptomycetaceae > Kitasatospora > Kitasatospora sp. NPDC028961. Next base: position 10,510 of record NZ_JBVHVO010000009.1, read on the forward strand.
GAAGCTGGTGACGATCAGGATCCGGGCCCGGCTGCCCTCGCCCTTGAGCGTGCGCAGCGCCTCGATGCCGTCGACGCCGGGCATCTTGAGGTCCATCAGGACGACGTCGGGGTCGAGCTCCCGGGCCCGGTCGACGCCTTCGGCGCCGTCGGCGGCCTCGCCGACCACCTCGATGTCGTCCTGGACCTCCAGGAAGGTGCGCAGACCGCGGCGGACCACCTGGTGGTCGTCGACCAGCAGGACGCGGATCGCTGGCGTGGTGTCAGGCACCGGGGACCTCCATCTCGACGACCGTCCCCTTCCCGGGGGCCGAGTCCAGGGTGAGCGTGCCGCCGACGGCGGCGGCGCGGTCGCGCATCGAGGCCAGGCCGAGGTGGCGGCCGGCCCGGCGGACCGACTCGGGGTCGAAGCCCCGGCCGTCGTCGCGCACCCGCAGGACGGCGCCGCGCGCGGGCGTGCCGGTCAGGGTGACGGTGACGCTGCGGGCGTCGGAGTGGCGCAGCGCGTTGTGCAGGGCCTCCTGCGCGATCCGCAGCAGGGCCGCCTCCTGGGCCGGCGGCAGGGCGCGGACGCCCTCGGCGGCGAAGGCGACGTCGGCGCTGTGGGCGCGGTCGAGGACCTGCACCTGCGAGGCGAGGGTGGCGCTGAGGCCGTCCTCCTCCAGGGCGGCGGGGCGCAGCTCGACCACGACGGCGCGCAGCTCGTCGGCGGCCTCGGCGGCGAGTTTGGCGACCTCGGCGAGTTCGGCGCGGGCCCGGGCGGGGTCGCGGTCGACGAGCTTGGCGGCGGCCTTGGCGGTGAGGCGCAGCGAGAAGAGCTTCTGCGAGACGGCGTCGTGCAGGTCGTGGGCGATCCGGGCGCGCTCGCCGGCCAGGGTCAGCTCGCGGCTGCGCTCGTAGAGGCGGGCGTTGGAGAGGGCGAGGGCGGCGTGCGCGGCGAGGATCCGCAGCAGTTCTTCGTCGTGGTCGGTGAAGCCGCCGCCACCGCGCTTGTTGGCGAGGAAGATCACGCCCATCACGTGCGGCTCGTCCTCGGCGGCGTCGGTGTCGAGGACGGGCATCCCGAGGAAGGCGTCCATCTCGGGGTGGGCGGCGGGCCAGCCGCCGAAGGCGGGGGCCTCGCGCACGTCGGCGAGCCGGATGGGGCCGGTCTCGTGCAGCATCTCGGCGAGGACGCCGTGCTGGCGGGGCAGCGGGCCGATGGCCCGCCACTGCTCGTCGGTGACGCCGTCGACGACGAACTGGGCGAAGCCGCCGTGGTCGTCGGGCACGCCCAGGGCGGCGTACTCGGCGCCGAGCAGGCCGCGGGCGGAGGCGGTGATCCGCCGCAGCACCTCGCGGACCTCCAGGTGGCGGCTCATCGCGAGCAGGGCCTGGCTGATGGCCTCGATCCCGGCCAGGCAGGGCTCGCAGGCGGGCAGCGGGCCGGCGGCCGGCGGGCCGACCGGGATCCGGTCGACGGGCAGCAGGCCGGCCGGGGGCCGGCGGTCACTGGGCGCGGTGGGCATACGGCCAAACTACCGCCGCCGGGGCGGCATCCGCGTCGGTCCACGGGCGCGCGGGGAGCAGGTCCCCAGACCTAGGGCCCGAGACCCTGCGGCGAGGGGGCCGGTACGCGGAGGGGCGCCGGCACGCCGAGGGGCGGCCCCGCCCGTCGGCGGGTGGGGCCGCCCCTGGGTGAGCGGTGCGGTGCGGGCGGATCAGCCCTTCTGCATGACCTCGGGCTCGTGGCGGCGCTGGAGGCGCGTCACGATGACGCCGATGACGATCGACATCACGATCAGGATGCCGCCGTCCAGCACCAGCTGGCCGACGTTGTGGCCCCAGATCGCGTCGTACTCGGGGTTCTTGAAGTCCTTGTTCCAGGGCCCGAGCAGCTTGGACAGGTCGAGCGTGGTGGCGACCATGCCGACGCCCCAGCGGGCCGGCATCAGCCAGGCGAACTGCTCCAGGCCCGGCTTGCTGAAGATCTGGAAGAGGCAGCCGGTGAAGACGACCTGGATGATCGCGAACATGACCAGCAGCGGCATGGTCTTCTCGGCGGTCTTCACCAGGGCGGAGATCATCAGGCCGAACATCATCGAGGCGAAGCTCAGCAGGATCAGGCCGATGCTCATCTCGATGATCGGCAGGTCCTTGATGATCAGACCGTGCTCGGGCAGCTTGCGCGGCAGGTAGCCGACGGCCGAGATGATCGCGCCCTGGACCACGCTGAAGAAGCCCAACACGATGATCTTGGACATCATGTACGCCGACCGGGAGAGGCCGGTGGCCCGTTCCCGTTCGTAGATCGCCCGTTCCTTGATCAGCTCTCGGACCGAGTTGGCGGCTCCGGAGAAGCAGGCCCCGATCGCCAGGATCAGCATGATCGTCGCGGCGCCGCTGTTGATCCCGAGCTGCGACTTCGGGTTCGGCGCCAGCCCGGGATCGTTCGGGATCAGCACGCTGACCGCGCCGAGCACCGCCGGGAGCAGGATCGACAGCGCCAGGAACCCGCGGTCGGAGGCGAGCACCGAGGCGTAGCGGCGGATCAGCGTCCACAGCTGCGAGCCCCAGCTCTGCGGCTTCGGCGGGCGGACGGCCTCCTGGACGATCTGGGCGGACTGCACGGCCCCGGCGTCCACGTCGGCGGAGTACTGCTGGTAGTGCACCGACCCCCGGTAGCGGCCGGCCCAGTCGTGGTCCGGGTAGTTCTCGAAGGCCTGGAAGACGTCGGCCCAGGTCTCGTACCCGAAGAAGTGCAGCGCCTCGTCCGGCGGCCCGAAGTAGGCCACCGAGCCACCCGGAGCCATCACCAGGAGCCGGTCGCAGAGGGCGAGTTCGGCCACCGAGTGGGTGACGACCAGGATGGTGCGGCCGTCGTCGGCGAGGCCGCGCAGCATCTGCATGACCTCGCGGTCCATGCCCGGGTCGAGGCCGGAGGTGGGCTCGTCCAGGAAGATCAGCGAGGGCTTGGTGAGCAGCTCCAGGGCGACCGAGACGCGCTTCTGCTGGCCGCCGGAGAGCGCGGTGATCCGGTTGTCGGCGCGCTTGTCCAGGCGCAGCTCGTAGAGCACCTCGTCGATCCGCGCCTCGCGCTCGCGCGCCTCGGTGTCACCGGGGAACCGGAGCCGGGCCGCGTACTTGAGGCCGGTGCGGACGGTCAGCTCCTTGTGCAGGATCTCCGACTGCGGCACCAGGCCGATCCGCGAGCGCAGTTCGGCGAACTGCTTGTAGAGGTTGCGGCCGTCGTAGAGGACGTCGCCGCGGTCGGCCGGGCGGTAGCCGGTGAGGGCGCGCAGCAGGGTCGACTTGCCGGAGCCGGACGGGCCGATGACGGCGACCAGCGACTTCTCCGGGACGCCGAAGCTGACGTCGTTGAGCAGGACCTTCTTGCCGCCCTTGAAGTCGACCTCGACGGTCAGGTGGCGGGCGGAGAAGGAGACCGCGCCGGTGTCGACGAACTCCTGCAGCTGGTCGCCGACCAGGACGAAGCTGGAGTGGCCGACCGTCAGGCGGTCCTGCGGTCCCATCAGCTGGCGCTGGACGGGCCGGCCGTTGAGGAAGATGCCGTTGTGGCTGCCCAGGTCGACGATCTCGTACCGGCCGTCCGGCAGCTGGCGCAGCTCGGCGTGGTGGCGGGAGACCTGGAGGTCGGAGACGACGATGTCGTTGTCGAGCGCGCGACCGATCCGGACGGTGTTCATCCCCGCGGTCAGGTTGCGGATCATCGTCGGCTGCGGGCCGCCGGCCTCGTGCTGCGGCGCCTGCTGCTGCGGGAAGCCGCCGTGCTGGGGCGCCTGCTGGGGGAAGCCCTGCTGCTGCGGGAAGGCCGGCGGCTGCCCGCCGCCCCACTGCTGCTGGACCGGCGGCTGGTAGGCCTGCTGCTGCGCCGGCGGCTGCTGCTGGGCCCACGGCTGCTGGGCGGGCGCCTGCTGCTGGGCGGGCGGGACGTGGCTGCGGCTGGTGGCGGCCTCGTGCCAGGCGGGGGCGGGCGCGGCGGCCTGGGCGGGCGCGGAGAAGCTCAGCCGGGGGCCGTTCTCGGCGTTGCCGAGGTTGACCACCGCGCCGGGGAAGAGCGGGGCCTGCTGGGTCCGGGCGCCGGCGGTGTACGTGCCGTTGGTGCTCCCGTGGTCGTCGAGCTGCCAACCGGCCCCGTTGAACGAGATGGTGGCGTGCTGCCAGGAGACCCTGGCGTCGTCGAACGGGAAGTCCGACTGCGGGTTGCGCCCGATGGTGTACGACCGCCCCGGCTCCAGAGTCCGCTGCTGTCCGTTGATATCAATGACGAGTTGCGGCACTGCTCGCCTGCCCCGCTCTCTCGGTCCCCCGATTTTGCCCCCGATGGGGGGTGCGATGTCCTGAATCCGACGGGGGGAATCATTCCAGCCCGCCGCCCGTTGGTGAAAGTCACCCCCGGTGACTGTGACCAGGCGGCAACGATTCGCGGACACCCCCGCCACCGCCCCCGGGGCGTCGCCCGCGCGCCACCGTCCGGTCACCCGGGTGGTGCGCACACCGCCCACACCCGCTCCGCACCCCCGTCCACGACGCGGACGGGTGCCGTGGCGCCGCCGGCCGGCGGGTAGCGTGGGAGCCACCATGAACGCATCGCCCTTGGCCGCCGAGCCGTTCCCCGCCCCGCAGCCCCGGACCGAGGACGAGCGCACCCTGCTCGTCAAGGTGTTCGGCAAGGACCGCCCCGGCATCACCGCCGGTCTCTTCGCCACCCTGTCCGGGTTCGGCGTCGACGTCATCGACATCGAGCAGGTCGTCACCCGCGGCCGGATAACGCTGTGCGCCCTGGTCACCCCGCCGACCGCGCCCGGTGCCGAGGGCGAGCTGCGTTCCACCGTGCACCGCTGGGCCGAGGAGCAGAAGCTCCAGGCCGAGATCATCTCCGGCATCGGCGACAACCGGCCGCGCCGCGAGGGCCGTTCGCACGTCACCGTGCTCGGCCACCCGCTGACCGCCGCCGCGGTGTCGGCGCTCACCTCCCGGATCACCGACTCGGGCGGCAACATCGACCGCGTCTTCCGGCTGGCCAAGTACCCGGTGACCGCGGTCGAGCTGGCCGTCTCCGGTGTCGCCACGGACACGCTGCGCGCCGCGCTGGCCCAGGAGGCGGCCCAGCAGCGGGTGGACATCGCGGTGGTCGCGGCGGGCCTGGAACGCCGGGCCAAGCGCCTGGTGGTGATGGACGTCGACTCCACGCTGATCCAGGACGAGGTGATCGAGCTCTTCGCCGCCCACGCGGGCTGCGAGGCGGAGGTCGCCGCGGTGACGGCCGCGGCGATGCGCGGCGAGCTGGACTTCGCCGAGTCGCTGCACGCCCGGGTCGCGCTGCTGGCCGGCCTGGACGCCGGGGTGACCGAGAAGGTCCGCGCCGAGGTCAGGTTCACCCCGGGCGCACGGACCCTGATCCGCACGCTGCAGCGGCTGGGCTTCCAGGTCGCGGTGGTCTCCGGCGGCTTCACCCAGGTCACCGACCACCTGGTGGAGCAGCTGGGCCTGGACTTCGCGGCGGCCAACACCCTGGAGGTGGTGGACGGCAAGTTCACCGGCCGGGTGGTCGGCGAGATCGTGGACCGGGCCGGCAAGGCCCGCTGGCTGGCCCGCTTCGCCGAGCAGGCGAAGGTGCCGCTGGAGCAGACCGTCGCGATCGGCGACGGCGCCAACGACCTGGACATGCTGAACGCGGCCGGGCTGGGCGTGGCGTTCAACGCCAAGCCGGTGGTCCGGGAGGCCGCCGACACCGCGGTGAACGTGCCCTTCCTGGACACCGTGCTGTACCTGCTGGGCATCACCCGCGAAGAGGTCGAGGCGGCCGACGCGCTGGACGGCACGCCGACCGAGTAGCCGGCGCCGGACGCACCCGAGGGGCACGAGGACCGGTCCTCGTGCCCCTCTTCGGCCCCCGCGCCCGGACCGGGCGGCGCGGGGGCCGTTCGGCTCAGTCCTGCGGCGTGAAGTACGAGACCAGCGCGGCCACGCCCGGCTCGACGCCCTTCCAGGAGCCGTCGAAGCTGAGCACCGCGACGGCCGCGGTCGGGAAGCCGCCGAGCCGCAGCCGCTCCAGCGCCTCCCGGTCGCCCTCGTCACCGGCCAGCACCTGGGTCAGCCCGAGCACGCCCGGGTTGTGGCCCACCAGCACCACGTCGGGGTGGTCCTCGGGGGTCTCCTGGAGGACGGCGATGATCTCCCCGGGGCTGGCCTCGTAGATCCGGTCCTCGTACACCGTCCTGCGGGCGCGCTTCGGCAGTTCGTGCGCGGCGAGCTTCCAGGTCTCACGGGTGCGCAGGGCCGTGGAGCAGAGCACGTAGTCGGGGTTGATGCCGGAGTCGGCGAGCCAGCGGCCGGCTTCCGGGGCCTGGTGGCGGCCCCGGTCGGCCAGCGGCCGCTCGTGGTCGTCGACGCCGTTGGGCCAGTCGGCCTTGGCATGGCGGAGAACGATGATCCTGCGGGGCGTGTCGGCGCTCATACCCAGCAAGCTTGGCAGAAAAGCGGCCCGGGGGCGCGATGCCGCCGGTTGCCGCCACTCTCCGGGGTGCCGGGTGTCAGCGTGCGCCGTTCACCGGCGGTCGGCGTGCGGTACCGCGGCCGGTCCGCGGGCGCGGACCGGCCGGCGTCACTGACCGGCCGGATCGGCCCCGGCGGGGCCGCACGGCGGATCAGCCGAGGTTCTGGGCCACCGTGGCGACGATCGCCAGCAGCACCACGATGCCGACGATCAGTGCGGCGATCTGGCCGAGCTTCTTGTGGCCGTCGGTGGGGTTCGGGTCGAGTACGGGCATGACCGGATTCTCCCACCCCGGTCGTGCCCGCCCGTCAGCGGCCCCGCTACGCCGCGGCGCCGGCGGCGGCCGGGAGGACCGCCTCGTCCTCGATGTGCCGGGCCCGCGCGGCCCGCAGGCCGAACAGCATCTGGGGCACCAGCAGCACGGCGAGGAAGCCCAGCGGCAGGTACCACTCACCGGTGGCCTGGTACAGCCGGCCGATCAGGATCGGGCCGGGGATGGAGATGAGGTAGCCGACGCCCTGGGCGAACGCGGAGAGCTGGGCCACCCCGCCGGCCGTCCGGGCCCGCAGGCCGATCATGGTGAGCACCAGCGGGAAGGCGCAGTTGGAGAGGCCGACCAGGGTCGCCCAGACCCACGGCACGCCGGCCGGCGCCAGCGCCAGCCCGGCGTACCCGGCGATGCCGCAGGAGGCCAGCACCACGACGAAGAGCCGCTGGTCGCCGCGGCGCGCGGCGAGGTTGGGCAGCACGAAGGAGACCGGGACGCCGATCACCATGGTCAGGGCCAGCAGGACCCCGGAGGTGCCCTCGGAGACCCCGGCGTCCTGGAAGATCTTCGGCAGCCAGCCCATCACCACGTAGGCGCCGGTGGCCTGGAGGCCGAAGAAGCAGGCCATCGCCCAGGCGGTGCGGCTGCGGGTGATCGGCAGCTTGGCGACCGCCCCGCCGGTCTTCCCGCCGCGCTCGCGCCTGGTCACCGCGACCGGCAGCCAGAGCAGCAGCGCGACCGCGCCGAGGGCCGCCCAGACGCCCAGGCCGACCCGCCAGTCCCCGCCGAGCGCGCTGGTCAGCGGCACGGTGACGGCGGCGGCGAGCGCGGTGCCGGCCGACAGCGACATGGAGTACAGGCCGATCATCGGACCGACCTTCTCCGGGAAGTAGCGCTTGATCACCACCGGGATCAGCACGTTGGAGACCGCCACCCCGGCCAGCGCGAGCGCGGTGAGCAGCAGGAACACCGCCGTGCCGCCGGCGAACGAGCGGGCCAGCACGCCGGCCGTGATCGCTCCCATGCCGGCCGCGACCACCGCGATCGGCCCGAACCGCCGGGCCATGCCGGGCGCGGCGAAGCCGAACAGCGCGAAACAGAGCGAGGGGACGGCGGTCAGCAGGCCGGCCAGTGTCGGGTTCATCCCGAGGTCGGTGCGGACCTGGTCGAGCAGCGGCCCGAGGCTGGTGACCACGGGCCGGAGGTTGAAGGCGGCGGCGGCGATCGCGACGGCGAACAGCCAGCCGAGGTACGTGCCCCGGCGGGCGGAGGCGGATGCGCCGGTGGCGGGCCGCTCGGTCTGCGGTCCGGCCCCGGTCCGTGGGGTGGTGGTGGTGTCTGCTGCGGAAGGCATGGGAGCCATCATAGAATGATGGGATGAATTAGCGCATCCTCGACTTGGCATGATGTCCCGACCCGCCCCAAGCCGACCCACCCGCCGGCCGACGCCCCCACCGCCGACCCGAAGCCGCAAGGAGTCCCCGTGGCGCTGTCCTCTCCGAGGCGCACCCCGCTGTCCGACCAGGTGATCGCGCAACTGCGCGCCCAGATCACCTCGGGCGAGTGGCCCGTCGGCTCACGCATCCCGACCGAGGCCGCGCTGGTCGAGGAGCTCGGCGTCGCCCGCAACACCGTCCGCGAGGCGGTCCGCGCCCTCGCCCACAACGGGCTGCTGGACATCCGCCAGGGCTCGGGCACCTACGTCCTGGCCACCAGCGAGCTGGCCGGGGTCATGCACCGCCGCTTCGCCGACGCCGACCAGTCGCAGGTCGCCGAGCTGCGGGTGACCCTGGAGACCTCCGCGGCCGGCCTGGCCGCCACCCGCCGCACCGCGCGCGACCTCGCCCTGCTGGACGCCACGCTGGCCCGCCGCGAGGACGCCTGGCGCTCCGGCGACGCCGAGGACTTCATCCAGGCCGACGCCGCCTTCCACCAGGCCGTGGTCGCCGCCGCCCACAACGACGTCCTCGCCGCCGTCTACGCCGACCTCGGCGAGGTCACCCGCGCCCACCTGCGCCACGACGTCGGCCCGGAGCTGATCGCCGAGCGCTACCTCGGGCACGACAAGATCCTCGACGCGATCCGGGCCGGCGACCCGCAGCGCGCCTCGGTCGAGGCCGGCCGTGCCATCGGCGCCTGCACCCCGCCCGACGCCTGACGCCCGACGCCGTGCGCGCCGGCGCGCGCGGGGCCCCGCACAGCACCGCGGCCCGGCACCCCCAGGAGGGGTGCCGGGCCGCGGTGGTGCGGGCAGCGGTCAGGCGCCGATGGCGTGCAGGCCGCCGTCCACGTGGACGATCTCGCCGGTGGTCTTCGGGAACCAGTCCGAGAGCAGGGCGACGACGCCGCGGCCGGCCGGCTCCGGGTCGGAGAGGTCCCACTTCAGCGGGGAGCGGGTGTCCCAGGTGGCGGCGAGGTCCGCGAAGCCCGGGATGGACTTGGCGGCCATCGAGCCGATCGGACCGGCCGAGACCAGGTTGACCCGGATGTTGCGGTCACCGAGCTCACGGGCCATGTAGCGGGAGGTGGCCTCCAGCGCGGCCTTGGCCGGGCCCATCCAGTCGTACTTCGGCCAGGCGAACTGGGCGTCGAAGGTCAGACCGACGACCGAGCCGCCGTCCTGCATCAGCGGCAGCAGCGCCGTGGTGAGCGACTTCAGCGAGAACGCCGAGACGTGCATGGCGGTCGCCACGGACTCCCACGGCGTGTTCAGGAAATTGCCGCCCAGGGCGTCCTGCGGGGCGAAGCCGATCGAGTGGACGATGCCGTCCAGGGTCGGCAGGTGCTCGCGGACCTGGTCGGCGATGCCGGCCAGCTGCTCCTCGCTGGAGACGTCCAGCTCCAGCACCTTGACCGGGTTCGGCAGCTTCTTGGCGATCCGCTCGGTGAGGCTGGGCCGGGGGAAGGCGGTGAGGATGATCTCCGCGCCCTGCTCCTGCGCGAGCTTCGCGGTGTGGAAGGCGATGGAGGACTCCATCAGCACTCCGGTGATCAGGATCCGCTTGCCCTCAAGGATTCCACTCATGCTCAGTGACCCATGCCCAATCCGCCGTCTACGGGAATGACGGCTCCGGTGATGTACGCGGCCTCGTCCGAACCGAGGAACCGCACGGTGTTGGCGACCTCGGCGGGCGCCGCGTAGCGGCCCAGCGGCACGCCCGAGACGATCTCCGCGCGGCGCTCGTCGCTGAGCACTGCGGTCATGTCGGTGTCGACGAAGCCGGGGGCGACCACGTTGACGGTGATGTTGCGCGGGCCGAGCTCACGCGCCAGCGAGCGCGCGAAGCCGACCAGGCCGGCCTTGGAGGCGGCGTAGTTGGCCTGGCCCGGGGAGCCGGTGAGACCGACCACCGAGGAGATCAGCACGACCCGGCCCTTGCGCGCGCGCATCATCAGCTTGGAGGCGCGCTTGACCACCCGGAACGCCCCGGTCAGGTTGGTGTCCACGACGGAGGTGAAGTCCTCTTCGGACATCCGCAGCAGCAGGGTGTCGTGGGTGATGCCCGCGTTGGCGACCAGCACCTCGACCCCGCCGTGCTTGGCCTCGATCTCCGTGAACGCCGCGTCGACCTGCGCGTTGTCGGTGATGTCGCAGCGCACCGCGAGCACGTCGTACTTGGCCAGCTCCGCGGGAACCTCACCCGAGCGGCTGGTGATGGCGACCTTGTCGCCCGCCTCGGCGAAGGCCAGGGCGATCGCGAGGCCGATGCCCCGGTTTCCTCCGGTGACGAGAACCGAGCGGCTCAACGATCCACCTCTCTCCGTAGTGTGCGCGTACGTCGGTATGAGCACGCAGTGTGACGCTATCGGTCGGCCCCGGGCGGCGACGAATCGGGCTCCCACAGCGCCTCACCGAAGGAACTGTCGCAATCCGACAATCCGTACCGGAGCCCGCCCGTCCCCGGTCGCCGACCGCCCCGGCCTACCCTTGTGGCGTCCACTGCGGCGGTTTTCCGGGAACAACGCGACGGGGCGCACCCGTTGCCCCCGTGGTGCGGGACGACCGGGGCCGGCCGTACCGAAGTTCCCGGACGGGTCCCGGCGCGCGGGGCCCGGCGGCCACGGCGACGAGCGAAGGCAGAGCACGGATGAGCGACGCACAGTCCGGTACCACCCACCGGCGGGGACGACTGCTGGCCCTGGCCGCCCTGGCGGCCGGCGCGGGAGCGGCCGCCTGGTCGCTGCGCGACCTGCCGGCGGCCTTCGGACGGCGGCCGGACGCCGCCCGCGAGGCCCGGGTGCGCAACTCCCCGCAGTACCGGGACGGCGTCTTCCACAACGCGCCGTCCACCCTGGCCCGGGCCAAGTCCGCGCCGGACATCGACCGGGACACCGTGCGCCGGATGCTGTTCCAGCGCGAGGGCCGGGTCCCGGCCCACCCGGTGCCCACCGTCCGCCCGGCCGGCGGACCGCGCGAGGCCGCCGAGGGCGTGGAGATCACCTGGTACGGGCACGCCTCCGCGCTGGTCGAGATCGAGGGCACCCGGGTGCTGCTCGACCCGGTCTGGAGCGAGCGCTGCTCCCCCACGGCGCACGTCGGCCCCAAGCGGCTGCACCCGGTGCCGGTCGAGCTGGAGGAGCTGCCGCAGGTCGACGCGGTGCTCATCTCGCACGACCACTACGACCACCTGGACATGGCGACGGTCAAGCGGCTGGTCCGCAGCCAGTCCGCTCCCTTCGCGGTGCCGCTCGGCATCGGCGGCCACCTGCGCCGCTGGGGCGTCCCGGAGCACCGGATCATCGAGCTGGACTGGGACGAGACCTGCACGCTCGGCGAACTCGCCGTCACGCTCACCTCCGCCCACCACTTCTCCGGGCGCGGTCTGACCCGCAACACCACGCTCTGGGGCTCCTGGGTGATCGCCGGGCCGACCCGCAAGGTCTTCTACACCGGGGACTCCGGCTACTTCGAGGGCTACGCGCGGATCGGCGAGCAGCACGGCCCGTTCGACGCCGCCCTGATGCAGATCGGCGCCTACGACACGGCCTGGGCGGACATCCACATGACGCCGGAGGACGCCGTCCTCGCCCACCGGGAGCTGAACGCCGGCCTGCTGGTGCCCGTCCACTGGTGCACCTTCAACCTGGGCCTGCACCCCTGGGCCGAGCCGATCGAGCGGCTGCTGGTCGAGGCCAAGGCACAGGCCGTCCCGCTCGCGGTGCCGCGCCCCGGCGAGCGGGTGGACGTCGACAACCCGCCGGAGCTGGACGGCTGGTGGGAGACGGTCGGCTGACCGGATCCCCGGGGGCGGCGGCCGCCGCGTGTCACCGCCCGAATGCGCTGGCCGAAACCCCCTGAACGGGACATGATGCCGTGCGGGTACCCGGTTCGGAGTACCCGCACCGTCATCCCCCCGACCAGGGAGCCCGCTTGCCTCCGATGTCCCCGACCAGCAGTTCCGGCGCCCCGCACGGGCGCGCCGTCGACCCGCTGTTCCTCGCCTACCCGCTGCGCGCCCTGGCCGACGCGGCACTCACCCGCGCCCGGGAACTCGGCGCCGAACACGCCGACTTCCGCCTGGAGCGGGTCCGCAGCGCGTCCTGGCGGCTGCGCGACGCCCGGCCGGCCGGCACCTCCGACAGCGTCCAGCTCGGCTTCGCCGTCCGGGTGCTGCTGGACGGCGCCTGGGGCTTCGCCGCCGGGGTCGACCTCACCGGGGCCGCGGCGGCGCGGGTCGCCGAACAGGCCGTCGCGGTGGCCCGGCTGTCCGGCGGGATCAGCCGGGCGGCCGGTGCGAAGGAGCGCGTCGAGCTGGCGGACGAGCCGGTCTACCCGGACGCCACCTGGGTCTCCGCGTACGAGCTGAACCCCTTCGAGGTGCCGGACGCGGAGAAGACCGCGCTGCTCGCCGACTGGAGCGCGCGCCTGCTCGGCGCCGAGGGCGTCTCGCACGTCAGCGCCAGCCTGCTGACGGTGCAGGAGAACAAGTTCTACGCCGACACCGCCGGCACCGTCACCACCCAGCAGCGGATCCGGCTGCACCCCTCGCTGGAGGCCACCTCGGTGGACGAGCGCACCGGGGCCTTCGACTCGATGCGCACGCTGGCCCCGCCGGCCGGGCGCGGCTTCGAGTACCTGCGCGGCACCGGCTGGGACTGGGACGCCGAGCTGGCCGAACTGCCCGCCCTGCTGGCCGAGAAGATGAAGGCGCCGAGCGTCGAGCCGGGCCGCTACGACCTGGTCGTCGACCCGTCCAACCTCTGGCTGACGATCCACGAGTCGATCGGCCACGCCACCGAGCTGGACCGCGCGCTCGGCTACGAGGCCGCCTACGCCGGCACCTCCTTCGCCACCTTCGACAAGCTGGGCTCGCTGCGCTACGGCTCCGAGCTGATGCACGTCACCGGCGACCGCACCGCCGAGCACGGCCTCTCCACCATCGGCTACGACGACGAGGGCGTCGCCACGCAGTCCTGGGACCTCGTCAAGGACGGTGTCCTGGTCGGCTACCAGCTCGACCGCGGCATGGCGAAGCTCAAGGGCTTCGACCGCTCCAACGGCTGCGCCTTCGCCGACTCCCCCGCCCACGTCCCGGTCCAGCGGATGGCCAACGTCTCGCTCCGGCCGGCCGCCGACGGCCCCGACACCGAGGGCCTGTTCGCCGGCGTGGAGAACGGCCTGTACATCGTCGGCGACCGCTCCTGGTCGATCGACATGCAGCGCTACAACTTCCAGTTCACCGGTCAGCGCGCCTACGCCATCCGCAACGGCGAACTCGCGGGCCAGGTCAAGGACTTCGCCTACCAGGCCACCACCACCGACTTCTGGGGCTCGATGGCGGCCGTCGGCGGCCCGCAGACCTACGTGCTCGGCGGGGCCTTCAACTGCGGCAAGGCCCAGCCCGGCCAGGTCGCGGCGGTCAGCCACGGCTGCCCCTCGGCGCTGTTCCGCAACGTCAACGTGCTCAACACCCAGCAGGAGGCGGGTCACTGATGACCGCGATTCAGCCCCACGAACTCGTCGAGCTGGCGCTCGGCCTCTCCCGCGCCGACGGCTGCGTGGTGATCGCCGACGAAGAGTCGACCGCCAACCTGCGCTGGGCCGGCAACGCGCTCACCACCAACGGGGTGACCAGGGGCCGGCGGCTCACCGTGATCGCCACGGTGGCCGGCGCCGAGGGCACCGCCTCCGGCGTGGTCTCCCGCGAGGCCGTCACCGCGGACGAGGTGGAGGGCCTGGTGCGGGCCGCCGAGCAGGCCGCCCTGGCGGCCGGTCCGGCCGAGGACGCGCAGCCGCTGGTGGCCGACCGGCCGGCCTCGCCCGACTTCGCCGGGCCGCCGGCCGAGACCTCGATCGAGGTCTTCGCGGCCTTCGCGCCCGCCCTCGGCGAGGCCTTCGCCCGGGCCGCCGCCCAGGGCGAGCTGCTGTACGGCTTCGCCCGGCACGAGGTGGTCTCCAGCTACCTGGGCACCTCCACCGGCCTGCGGCTGCGCCACGACCAGCCGACCGGCACGGTCGAGCTGAACGCCAAGACCGCCGACCTGTCCGGCTCCGCCTGGGCGGGTGCCGCCACCCGGGACTTCGCCGACGTGGACGTCGCCGCGCTGCACACCGAGCTGACCAAGCGGCTGGCCTGGGGCGCCCGGAAGATCGACCTGCCGGCCGGCCGCTACGAGACGCTGCTGCCGCCCTCGGCCGTGGCCGACCTGATGGTCTACCTCAGCTGGTCCGCCGGCGGCCGGGACGCCGCCGAGGGCCGGACGGTCTTCTCCAAGCCGGGCGGCGGCACCAGGGTGGGCGACAAGCTGGCCGCCCTGCCGCTGACGCTGCGCTCCGACCCGGCCGAGCCGGGGCTGGAGGCGGCGCCCTTCGTCCTGACCCACTCCACCGGCGGGGACTCCTCGGTCTTCGACAACGGCCTGGAGCTCACCGCCACCGAGTGGATCCGCGACGGCGAGCTGGCCGAGCTGATCACCACCCGGCACTCCGCCGGGCTCACCGGCCTGGCACTGCGCCCGGCGGTGGACAACCTGGTGCTGGAGACGGCCGACGGGGCCGGCGCGCCCACCCTGGACGAGATGATCGCCCGCACCGAGCGCGGCCTGCTGGTCACCTGCCTCTGGTACATCCGCGAGGTGGACCCGGCGAACCTGCTGCTCACCGGCCTCACCCGGGACGGCGTGTACCTGGTGGAGAACGGCCAGGTGGTCGGCGCGGTGAACAACTTCAGGTTCAACGAGTCGCCGGTCGACCTGCTCGGCCGGATCACCGAGGTGGGCCGGACGGAGCGCTGCCTGCCGCGTGAGTGGGGCGACTGGTTCACCCGGGCCGCGATGCCGCCGGTGCGGGTCGCGGGGTTCAACATGAGTTCGGTGAGCCAGGCCTCCTAGCCGGCTCGGGGGCGAGGGATCGGGAGAGATGGACGAGAAGCGCACGGTCAGGACCAGCAAGACGCTGTCCCGCGTCCTGCGGCACGAGCCCGAGCGGATCGGGATCACGCTGGACGAGGCCGGCTGGGTCGGGGTGGACGTGCTGCTCGCCGCGCTGGCGGCGAACGGCACCCGGCTGACCAGGTCCGAGCTGGACCACGTGGTGGCGACCAACAACAAGCGCCGCTTCGCCTACTCCGACGACGGTCTCTCGATCCGCGCCAGCCAGGGGCACACGGTGGCGGTCGACCTCGGTCTGGCCGCCGCCGAGCCGCCGGCCCGGCTGTTCCACGGCACCGCCGCCCGGAGCCTGGACGCGATCTTCCGCCAGGGCCTGCGGCCGATGGCCCGCCAGGACGTCCACCTCTCGGCCGACACCGACACCGCGCTGCGGGTCGGCTCCCGGCACGGCCGGCCGGTGGTCCTGGCGGTCGACGCCGCCGCCCTGGCGGCGGCCGGTCACACCTTCCGGATCAGCGCCAACGGCGTCTGGCTGACCGACGCGGTACCGCCGGAGTACCTCTCCCTGCTCCATTAGGGCGCGGCGTCCGCCCCCGGTCTCGTCGGCCGCCCCCGCGCGGCGTACCGTGAAGTGGCCGCGCTGCGAGGCACGGCAGGTGCGTGGACGAGGGCGGTAGGACATGGGCAAGAGCGCCGGCGGTGGACAGGTCCACCGGATCACGGGGGCACGCAGCAGCCTCACCGAGGACGTCCGGGGCCGACAGCGCCGCTACGTGGCCTCGATGCTGCTCCGCACCGTCTGCGTGCTGCTCGCGGTGGTCCTGTGGGACGTCCAGCGGGTGCTCGCGTTCGCCGCACTCGCGGGCGCGGTGCTGCTGCCCTACTTCGCGGTACTGATCGCCAACGCCGGCCGCGAGCGGGCGCCGGGGCTGCCGAGCACCTTCGACGTACCGCCGGAGACCGTGCTGATGCTCGGCCCCGGCGGTACCGGTGGGGCCGGCGCTTCACATGATGCCGGTGTGGCACAGAGCGTGCCCACCGATTCTTCACAGCCATCGAACTGACTGTCCGTTTTAGGGGGTTTTCCAGCGACTCCCTCGACAGAAAGCTCAAAAGAACCTCAGATTAATCATGCAAGACCTCCCCATGCCGGGGTCCTGCCGTGACATACTGCGTACGCGCTCCGCATCCCCCGTCGGAGCGACGGACCGACGCCGGGCGGCTCCCCCCGTGGCTGCCCGGCGTCGCCATGCCCGGACGCGCCGTCGCCGTCCGGGAGCGTGAAAGACTGGCGGTGCAGACGACCCGCTATCGCTGAGGACGGCACCATGGAATCCCCGGGCTCCCCGCAGACGCAGGCACCGGTCTGCTCGGCCAAGGGCTGCCGGGCGGACGCCCGGTGGGTGCTGGTCTGGAACAACCCGAAGCTGCACACCCCCGACCGCCGCAAGACCTGGGCGGCCTGCGAGGAGCACCGCGAGCACCTCTCGCAGTTCCTCGGCGTGCGCGGCTTCCTCAAGGAGGTCGTCGCCCTCGCCGACTGGACCGTGGCGGGAGGGGGGGGGGGGGGGGAAAAAAAAAAACACACCAAACAATCCGCAAAAAAAAAAAAAAGAATCACAGAGAAACAGAA
>NZ_JBVHVO010000009.1:27249-101235 GCF_055564815.1 Kitasatospora sp. NPDC028961
TCCCTAAGGGGGTTCGCTGCCTCATCCGATGGGACCGTGCCGGACGCGCCGGGCCCCGCCGAACCGTCCGCGTAGCGCCCGGCGACAGGGCCCGGCGCGTCCGGCGATACGGAGCCGGTCAGCCGCCGATCGCGGACATCGGCCGCTCGGGCTGCAGGAACTCCGGGGCGTCGATCCCGGCCCCGGCCTTCTTGCCCCACATCGCCGCACGCCAGAGCTCGGCGATCTCGTCGTCCCCGGCGCCCGACCGCAGCGCCGTCCGCAGGTCCGTCTCACCGGTCGCGAACAGGCAGTTGCGGACCTGGCCGTCGGCGGTCAGCCGGGTGCGGTCGCAGGCGCGGCAGAACGGCCGGGTGACCGAGGCGATCACGCCGACCCGGCCCGGGCCGCCGTCCACCAGCCAGCGCTCGGCCGGAGCCGCGCCGCGGCGGTCCGAGGGCTCGGGGGTCAGCGTGAACCGGGTGGCGAGCCGTTCCAGGATCTCCCCGGCGGTCACCATCGACGAGCGGTCCCAGCCGTGCTGGGCGTCCAGCGGCATCTGCTCGATGAACCGCAGCTCGTAGCCCTCCGCCAGGCACCGGGCGAGCAGCTCGGGCGCCTCGTGGTCGTTGACCCCGCGCATCAGGACGGCGTTCAGCTTGACCGGCGTCAGCCCGGCGGCGACGGCGGCGCTCAGCCCGTCCAGCACGTCCTGGTGGCGGCGGCGACGGGTGAGGGTGTGGAAGGTGTCCGGGTCGAGGGTGTCGAGCGAGACGTTGACCCGGTCCAGCCCGGCGGCGCGCAGCGCCCCGGCGGTCCGGGCGAGGCCGATGCCGTTGGTGGTCAGCGAGAGCTCGGGGCGGGGTTCGAGCGCGGAGCAGGCGGCGACGATGCCGACCAGCCCCGGACGCAGCAGCGGCTCACCCCCGGTGAACCGGACCTCCCGGACGCCGAGCTCGCGCACGGCGAGGCCGACCAGCCGGACGATCTCCTCGTCGGTGAGCAGGTCGGGCTTGGCCAGCCACTGCAGACCCTCCTCGGGCATGCAGTAGGTGCAGCGCAGGTTGCACCGGTCGGTGAGGGAGACCCGCAGGTCGACGGCCTGCCGGCCGAAGGTGTCGAGCAGCACGGCGGTCCCTTCCCGTGAGTGTGCGGCCGGGAGTGCGGCCGGCCCGGTCCCCGCTCCCGCGGGGCCGGGCCAGCTTAGTCATCACCCGCCCGTCAGTGGGCGCCCAGCCCGGTCAGCGAGCGGACCTCCAGTTCAGCGTACTTCGCCGGGTCGGCCTTCTCCTTGGAGAGCAGGGTGCCGATCCAGCCGGCCAGGAAGCCGATCGGGATGGAGACCAGTCCGGGGTTCTCCAGCGGGAACCAGTGGAAGTCGGCGTCCGGGAAGAGCGAGGCCTTGCCGCCGGAGACGACCGGCGAGAAGAACACCAGCGTCACCGAGCTGACCAGCCCGGCGTAGACCGAGCTGACCGCGCCGGTCGTGGTGAAGCGCTTCCAGAACAGCGAGTAGAGCAGCGTGGGCAGGTTGGCGGAGGCGGCCACCGCGAAGGCCAGCGCGACCAGGGCGGCGGTGTTGAGCTTCCCCGCGAAGAGGCTGAGCACGATGGCGACCGCGCCGATCGCGACCGCGGCCCACTTGGCCGAGAGGATCTCCTCCTTCTCGGACGCCTTGCCGCGCCGGATGACGTTGGCGTAGAGGTCGTGGGCGAAGGAGGCCGAGGAGGCCAGGGTGAGGCCTGCCACCACGGCCAGGATGGTGGCGAAGGCCACCGCCGAGATCACCGCGAGGAGGATCGCGCCACCGGTGGTGCCCGGGCCGCCGCCGAGCTGCTCGGCGAGCTGCGGAGCGGCGGTGTTGCCGGCCGGGTTGGCCGCCTTGATCGCCTTGGGGCCGACCAGCGCGGCCGCGCCGAATCCGAGCGCCAGGGTCATCAGGTAGAAGCCGCCGATGATGCCGATCGCCCAGAGCACGGACTTCCGGGCGGCCTTGGCGGTGGGGACGGTGTAGAAGCGGACCAGGATGTGCGGCAGGCCCGCGGTGCCGAGCACCAGCGCGATCCCGAGGCTGAGGAAGTCGAGCTTGGTCGTCCCGTTGACCCCGTACTTCAGCCCCGGTTCGAGGAACGCGGCGCCCTTGCCGCTGGCGTCGGCGGCGGCGCCGAGCAGGGCGGAGGGGTTGAAGTGGTACTTGGCCAGCACCAGGACGGTCATCAGCGCGGTGCCCGCGATCAGCAGCACCGCCTTGACGATCTGCACCCAGGTGGTGCCCTTCATGCCCCCTATCACCACGTAGATCACCATCAGGGCGCCGACCGCGACGATGGTCAGCCGCTTGGCGCCGTCCCCGCTGACGCCGAGCAGCAGGGCGACCAGCGTGCCGGCGCCGACCATCTGGGCGAGCAGGTAGAAGATCGACACCACGATGGTGGAGATGCCCGCGGCGGTCCGGACGGGGCGCTGCTTCATCCGGAAGGCCAGGACGTCGGCCATGGTGTAGCGGCCGGAGTTGCGCAGCGGTTCGGCGACCAGCAGCAGGGCGACCAGCCAGGCGACCAGGAAGCCGATCGAGTAGAGGAAGCCGTCGTAGCCGGAGAGCGCGATGGCGCCGGCGATGCCGAGGAAGGACGCGGCGGACATGTAGTCGCCGGAGATGGCCAGGCCGTTCTGGAACCCGGTGAAGCTCCGGCCGCCGGCGTAGAAGTCGGCGGCGCCCTTGGTCTGCCGTCCGGCCCAGACGGTGATGCCGAGGGTGGCCAGGACGAAGAACCCGAACAGGGTCATCGTCAGACCGCGGTGCTCGGTGGCGGAGCTGGCGAGCAGGGTCATTCGGCGGCCTCCCGGGGAGCGTGGACCACGGCGCCCTGGGCTTCGCGGATCGCGGCGGCGGGCGGGTCGAGCCGCCGGTCCGCGTAGCGCGCGTACCAGGCCGCGATGGCGAAGGTGGTGACGAACTGCAGCAGCCCCAGCACCAGGGCGACGTTGATGTGCCCGGCCACCTTGGTGCCCATGAGGCCGGGGGCGTAGCTGGAGAGCAGGACGTAGAGCAGGTACCAGAGGACGAAGCCGATGGTGACCGGGAAGGCGAAGCTCCGGAACGAGCTTCGAAGGGTGCGGAACTCCTCGCCCTCTTCAATGAGTTGGACTTCGGTAGGGGCAGTGGTGATCGGCGGCGATTCCACGTTGTCTCCTCACTCCTTCGGCGTAGTGGTCGCACCAGTGGAACGATCGGACGTGAGGGGCGTCACAGTCCGGATGCGCGCCGCGCAATGCTAGGAGGGTCGTGCCCGCTCCGAAAGGGGTTGTCCGTGACCAGCCATCCGTTCACCCGCTCGCGCTAGTCAATTGGCCGAAAACCATCACTTCCCGACAACGGGAAGGGCGGCACCGGTGTGCGGTGCCGCCCTTCGTGGAGCCTGTGGTGACGATGCGTCAGAAAGCGATCCGCACCTTCAGCGCGGAGCGGTCGTCCATCGCCCGGTAGCCGTCCGGGACACCGTCCAGGTCGACGGTGCGGTCGAAGACCAGGCCGGGCTCGATGGCGCCGGAGAGGACGTCCGGCAGCAGCTCGGGGATGTACGCGCGGGCCGGCGCGACTCCGCCCCTGAGCGAAACGTTTCGGCCGAACATCTGGCCGATGTCCACGCCGGCGCTACCGCCGTGCGGGACGCCGACGTACCCGACCGCGCCGCCGTCCCGGGCGATCGAGATCGCGGTCCGCATCGACTCCTCGGTACCGACGGCCTCCAGCACGGCGTGCGCGCCCTGTCCCCCGGTCAGCTCCTTGACCGCCTCGATCGCCGCCTCGCCGCGCTCGGCGACCACGTCCGTCGCCCCGAAGCGCCGGGCCAGGTCGGTACGGGCGGTGTGCCGGCCGAGCGCGATGATCCGGCCCGCGCCGAGCCGGTGCGCCGCCAGGACGCCGCACAGGCCGACCGCGCCGTCGCCGACCACCGCGACGGTGGCACCGGCGCGCACGCCCGCCGTGACGGCCGCGTGGTGGCCGGTGGCCATCACGTCGGAGAGGGCGAGCAGGTTCGGCAGCAGCTTCTCGTCGCCCGCCGCCTCGGTGGGCAGCCGCACCAGGGTGCCGTCGGCGAACGGCACGCGCACGGCCTCGCCCTGGCCGCCGTCCGAGCCGACCTCGCCCCAGAAGCCGCCGTGCGGGCAGGAGGTCTGCAGGCCCTCGCGACAGAAATCACACGTGCCGTCCGACCAGACGAACGGGGCGACCACGAAGTCGCCCGGGCGCACGTCGCGGACCTCGGTGCCGACCTCCTCGACCACGCCGAGGAACTCGTGCCCGATCCGCTGCCCGGCCGTCCGCGCCGCCACGCCCCGGTAGGCCCAGAGGTCGCTGCCGCAGATGCAGGCGTTCACCACGCGCACCACGGCATCGGTCGGGCGTTGGATCACCGGGTCCGGCACCTCCTCGATCCGGATGTCGTTCGGGCCGTGGATCACGGTGGCGCGCATGGGGGATTCGTCCTTCGCAGAGACGGCCGCGTGGGGGTGTGGTGCGGCCGGGGGATATTCGACTGGGTGTACGACGAATACGCGTCCCACTCTATTCCGGCCGACCGGTACGAACATTTCGGCCGAGCCCGGTCGCGGCGGCGCTTATTCTGTTTGACCATGCATGCGATCCAGCCCGAGACGAACGGCGCGCCGCGGACCGTCCCCGTCCCCGCCCAGCGCTCCGCCCCCGACGAGGGCTTCGCGGTGGTCGACGTCGAGACCACCGGGCTCGGCCGCTCGGACCGCGTCATCTCGGCCGGCCTCTACCAGCTGGACGCCGACGGTGAGGTCACCGACCACTGGTACACGCTGGTCAACCCGGGGCGCGATCCCGGCCCGGTCTGGATCCACGGCCTCACCGACGACGTGCTGGCGGGCGCGCCCACCTTCCCGGAGATCGCCGACGAGTTCGCCGAGCGGCTGCGCGGCCGGGTGATGGTCGCCCACAACGCGCTCTTCGACTGGAACATGATCTCCCGCGAGTTCTCCCGGGCCGGCCTGCGCGCCCCGGTGGACCAGCGGCTCTGCACCATGGTCCTCTCCCGCGACCTGCGGCTGCCGCTGCCCAACGGCAAGCTGGCCTCGCTCGCGGCGTACTTCGGCGTCCGCCAGCGCCAGGCGCACAACGCCCTCGACGACGCCCGGGTGCTGGCCGAGGCGTTCCGGCCCAGCCTGCACCTGGCCCGCTCGGGGGGCGTCCCACTGCCGCTGCAGACCTGTGTGGCCGTCACCGACCTGGGGGTGGAGGAGCCCGCCTCCCCCGCCCGCGGCTCCTGGACCGGCGCCTCCTACCGGCAGGCCAGGAAGCGCCCGCCGTGCCCCTACCCGAACCCGGGACGCTGGGAGGACGGCAAGCCGCTGGTGCAGGGCATGCGGGTGGCGTTCACCGGCGACACCGCGACCGACCGCGAGGTGCTGGAGGACCGCGCGGTGGAGGCCGGCCTGCACGTCGCCTCCTCGGTGAGCCGGCTCACCAGCCTGCTGGTCACCAACGAGCCGGGGGGCTGGAGCGGCAAGGCCCGCAAGGCCCGCGAGGTCGGCACGCCGGTCCTCGGCGAGGACGCCTTCCTGCATCTGCTGCGCGAGGTCGCCCCGCACCCCGGTGCGTGATCCGGTTGTGAGGTGGGCGTACCGTGCCCGTGTGTACCGTTTTCTGCTCTCGCGGCGCTGGGTGATCACGCTGCTGATCGCCCTGCTGCTGATCCCCACCACCATCCGGCTGGGGTTCTGGCAGTTGCACCGCCACGAGGCACGCGTGGCCCGCAACGAGCTCATCGCCCAGGCACTCACCGACCGGCCGGTCCCGTTCGACACGCTGTCGGGCTCGCCCGGCTTCACCGTCCCCAAGGACCTGACCTGGCGGACGGTGACGGCGACCGGGGAGTACGACCCGGCGCACGAGTTCGTGGTCCGCAAGCGGACCGGTTCCGGCGGGGACAAGATCGGCTACTTCGTCGTCACCCCGCTCCGGCTCTCCGACGGCAAGGGCAGCGTCCTGGTCAACCGCGGCTGGGTGGCGTCCGGCGGCTCCGCCACCGAGTACCCGCAGGTGCCGGCCGCGCCGGCCGGGGAGGTCACCCTCACCGGCCGCCTGCGCGCCGACGAGACCGCGGCCGGCAGCGGCATCCGGGACCGGGCCGGCCTGCCGGACCGGCAGTTCAACCTGATCAGCACCGAGCAGCAGGCCGGCGAGACCGGCGCCACCCTGCTCGGCGGCTACCTGGAGCTCACCGCCACCACCCCGGCCCCGGCCGACCAGCCCGAGCTGCTGCCCGAGCCCAACCACTCCGACATCGGCCCGCACATGGCGTACGCGGTCCAGTGGTGGCTGTTCACGGCGATGATCCCGGTCGGCTTCTGGGTGATGGTGCGCCGCGAGGCCAAGGACCGCGCCAAGGAGGCCGCCGAGGCCGAGGTGGAGCAGGAGAGCGTGCCGGCGTAGCCCGCGAGCTACAGCACGTCCTCCAGTTCGCGCAGCAGCCGCACTTTGGCCCGGGCGCCGACCATGGACTTCACCGGCTCACCTCCCCGGAAGACCATCAGTGTCGGCATCGACAGGACCCCGTACGCGGCCTGGGTCTGCGGATTGTGGTCCACGTCCACGGTGACCACCGTGAGCCGGTGCGCCTGCTCCTTCGCGATGTCGGCCAGCACCGGCACCATCTGGCGGCACGGCGGGCACCAGTCCGCCGTGAACTCCACCAGGACCGGCCCTTCGGCCCCCAGCACCTCGGTCGCGAACGTGTCGTCCGTGACCTCCGGCACTCCAGCGATCTTCCCCATCTACCGCTCCTCCCACTCGACTGCCAACTCACACTGCGGCGTCTGCCAGGCGGCCTCGGCCGCCAGCTCGTCACGGGCCTGCTCGGCCCGGGCGAACTGCTCGGCCACCTGCGTACGGACCTCCTGGAGCCGGGTGATGCACTCGTCCAGCTCGGCCAGCTTGCGCCGGTAGACCTCCAACGAGGCCGGGCAGGAGTCCCCCTCCGGGTGGCCCGCCCGCAGGCACTCGACGAACGGGCGGGTCTCCTCCAGTTCGAAACCGAAGTCCTGGAGCGTGCGGATCTGCTTCAGCAGCCGCAGATCGTCCTCGCCGTACGCGCGGTAGCCGTTGCCGGCCCGTCGGGCGGGTAAGAGCCCGAGCTGCTCGTAGTACCGCAGCGCCCGGGTGGTCGTCCCCGCCCGCTCCGCCAGCTCACCGATCCGCATGACCGCACCCGTTCCTTCCGACCGCCGTTCGAACGCCGTCGGGTACGACGGTAGACCTTGACGCGGGCGTCAAGGCCAGCTCCCGGACGCAGTCGGCCGAAACTCGCCGCCGGCCCGGGCCGCGGCGGCCGCCGTGCCCCCTACCCCGCCGCTCCCCCGACCCGGCAGGATGGGAGCCATGGATCTTGGACTGAAGGACACGGTGTACGTGGTCACCGGCGCCACCCGGGGCCTCGGCCTGGCGGCCGCCCGCGAGCTCGCCGCCGACGGCGCCCGGGTGCTGGTCAGCGGGCGGAACAAGGAGTCCGTCGACGCGGCGGTGGCCGAGCTCGACGCCCTCGGCGGCAGCGGCGCGGCGCACGGCCTGGTCGCCGACAACGCGGACCCGGAGACCGCCGGGCGGCTGCTCGGCGCGGCCGTGGAGCGCTTCGGCCGGCTGGACGGCGTGCTGATCAGCGTCGGCGGCCCGCCGCCCGGCCCGGTGAGCGCCGCCCCCGAGGAGGCCTGGCGCGGCGCCTTCGAGTCGGTCTTCCTCGGCGCCCTGCGGCTGGCCCGGGCCGCGGCCGAGGCGCTCGGCGAGGGCGGTGTGATCGGCTTCGTGCTCTCCGGTTCGGTCCGCGAGCCGATCCCCGGCCTGGGCATCTCCAACGGGCTGCGGCCGGGCCTGGCGATGGCCGCCAAGTCGCTCGCCGACGAGCTGGGCCCGCGCGGGATCCGGGTGGTCGGCCTGCTCCCGGCCCGGATCGACACCGACCGGGTCCGCGAACTGGACGCCCTCGGCGGCGACCCCGCCGCCGCCCGGGCCCGCAACAGCGCCGGCATCCCGCTCCGCCGCTACGGCACCCCGGCGGAGTTCGGGAAGGTCGCCGCCTTCGCGCTCTCCCCCGCCGCCTCCTACCTGACCGGTGTGATGATCCCGGTCGACGGCGGCGCCCTGCGCGGGCTCTGAGCCGCCCGCCGGAGCCGGTCGCGGGCGGCTAGTCGACCCGCGGACGCCGGCGCCGGCCGCCGCGCCCGCGCGCGGCGGCCGGCTTCGCCGCCTGCACCCGCACCCGGAGTTCGGCGGGCAGCTCGGCCAGGCCGAGGCTGGCGCGGGCGTCACCGCGCGGGCCGGTCTCGAAGTGCTCCACCAGCTCCGCCGGATCACCGCCCGGGGTCAGCCGCACGGCCGCCCGCAGCCGCTGCCGACCGGACCCCCGCAGCAGCCGGACGCTGACCCGTTCGACCTCCGGAAGGGCCACCGTCCCGGTCTCCAGCGCCTCCTCCAGGGCGCGGGTGCGCAGCCGCAGCCGCAGTCCGCCCACCCCCGGCGTGGGGAGGACGACGGTCGCCGGGCCGCTGCGGCGCAGCTGGGCGAAGAGCCACCAGCCGGTACCGAGGACGACCAGGACCAGCCCGGCGGTCACGGCCGGCCACCACCACGTCTCGTCGGACCAGCGGGTCCGCGAGCTGGAGCTGACCACCGGCTGGTCCGGCGAGGTGAGCGGCCACCGGCTCGGCGGGTCCACCCCCAGCCGTGCGTAGAGGTCGAGCCCGCCAGCCAGCACCAGCAGGCCGACCGCCAGCAGCAGCACGGCGGCGGCGCCCAGCAGCACCCGGTTGACGGTGGACCGACTCACCGCACCCTCACCACCCCTCCTCGTCCGACCTTCACCCGCGGGTCCGTCCTCCGCCGCCCGGCTCCGGACGGTGTCCCGCTCATCCGACCCCGCCGACCCCGCCGGCCGCCGGCGTGCCCGGGACCGCCGCGGTGCCTTCCGGCGGCCCGGGCACGGCGCCGTCGCCCGCGCCGCCCCCGCCCCGCTTCGCCCGGACGTCGAGGCGCAGCGGCCGGGCCAGGCTGATCTTCGCGAGTTCCGCGCGCAGCTGCCGCTGCACCGAGGCCGGGTCGGCCGGGCCCGTGAGCACCGCCTTCACCCGGCGGCGGTTGACCCGGACGGTGAGGTGCTCGATGCCCGGCAGTCCGGC
Organism: Kitasatospora sp. NPDC028961; assembly: GCF_055564815.1. Classification (NCBI taxonomy): domain Bacteria; kingdom Bacillati; phylum Actinomycetota; class Actinomycetes; order Kitasatosporales; family Streptomycetaceae; genus Kitasatospora; species Kitasatospora sp. NPDC028961. Next base: position 36,427 of record NZ_JBVHVO010000009.1, read on the forward strand.
CGCCCGGTCGTGCAGGAGGGTGCCGACGCCGGCGCGGTCGATGGCGGCGGAGGTCCCGCCGAGCGGGCGCAGCGGCAGCCAGCGGCGCAGCCCGGGGGCGAGGGCGAGCCAGAGCAGCCAGGCCCCGAGCAGGACGGCCGCCCCGGCGCCGACGAGCACCCAGGGGTCGTCCAGGTGGCGGGTGGCCAGTTCGTCCGCGACCTCGGCCCGCCAGCGGCGGGCGGCGTGCCCGGTGCGCACGGCAATCACGTCGTAGAGCAGTGCGGCGCCGATCACCAGGACGACAGTGGCGACGACTACGGCGGCGACCGTGCGGGGGGCCCGCAGCCGGGGCACCTTGACCATGACCGGCTCGGGCTCGCCGGCCTCCGGCGGGAGAGCACTCGCCCCACTCAAACCCGGCGGCGACGACCCCGGCGGGAGAGCGCCCGACCCACCCGAACCCGGCGGCGACGACCCCGGCGGGAGAGCGCCCGGCGGAACGGCGTCCGGTGTCGGCCCGGTCGTCACCGCGGCCCCCCGGTGACCAGTCGTTCGACGACCACCACCACCTCGCCGACCCGCGTCCCGGTCAGACCGCCGACCTGCGCGGCGATCCGCTCCCGGACGGCCCGGGCGAGCGCGGCGAGGTCGGCGGGGAACGGCAGCTCGACGGAGACCCGGACGGTGACGGTGCTGCCCGGCACGGCGACCGAGACCTTCGGCGGCGCACCCCGCTCCGTCCGGCCGCGCCACGCGTCGTCGAGCGCCTCACGGGCGGCCCGGGCGGCGATCCGGGCGTAGACCCGGTCGGCCACCCGCAGCCGCCCGCGGACGCCGGGCTCGCGGCGGCGGGCGGCGGGGGTGACCGCGGTGGTGGAGGTGGCCGAGGTGGCAGGGGTGACGGGGGACGCCATCAGCGGCGCCGGTCGCGGCCGCGCAGCAGGTCGCCGAGATCACCGATCTCGATGTCGCCCTCCAGCAGGCGCCCGACCACGAAGCCGACCACGCCCAGCGCGGCCACCAGCAGGAACGCCGCGAAGCCGCCGAAATAGCCGGCGAAGCCGAGGGCCATACCCACCACCAGGCCGACAATGGCCAGGTTCATCCGCTACTCCTCGTCTTCCACTGCTGCTGTCCCCCGACGGGGCTACTTCAACTTGGGCCGCTGTCCGGAGGGGACGCTCTCCTCTTCCTCCTCCTCGACGTCCGGCTCGTCGGGCAGATGGACGTCGTTGACCGCGATGTTGACCTCGACGACCTCCAGGCCGGTCATCCGCTCCACCGCGTCGATGATGTTCTCCCGTACCTGACGGGCCAGTTCGGGGATGACCACGCCGTACTCGACGACCAGGGCGATGTCGATGGCGGTCTGCTTCTCCCCCACCTCGGCCTTGATCCCTCGCCCGACGGCGGACTTGCCGCCGGGCACCCGGTCGCGCATCGCGCCGAAGGTCCGGGACAGGCCGGACCCGAGGGCGTGGATGCCGGAGACCTCGCGGGCGGCCATACCGGCGATCTTCTCGACCACACCGACGGCCAGGGCGGTACGGCCGCGGTCGGTCACCCCCCGGCCGGTGTCGGCCGCCGAGGCGACCGGTCCGGGCGCGGCGGAGGGGTTCTTGTGCATGGTGGCGGGCGTCGGAGTGTCAGGCATGGGTGGTTCTCCCGTCGTACGGCTCCAGCTATATCGCAAATCGCTCCAACTCTGGCATTTCGCCACGATTCGCGCCCCCGGAGCGGCGACCGGGGGAGCCGCGACGCCGAAGGCCCGGCTCCGGGGGCGGTCCCCCCGGAGCCGGGCCTTCGGCGTGCTCGTGCGGTCAGTCGCCGATGCCGGCCAGATCGCGCAGGCGGCGAGCCTGTGCCGCCCGTTCGGCCGAACGCTGCTCGTCGTACGAGCGTCCGCCCGCACCCTGGAGCAGCGCCTTGGTCTCGATGACGGCGCTGCGCGGGGCGGCGAGCAGCGCGGCGGCGAGGTCGCGGGCGGCGGCGTCCAGCTCCGCGCCGGGGACGGCCAGGTTGGCCAGCCCGATCGCGGTCGCCTCCTCGGCGCCGACCCAGCGGCCGGTCGCGCAGATCTCCAGCGCCCGGGCGTAGCCGACGAGCTCGGTGAGCGGCTTGGTACCGGCCAGGTCGGGGACGAGGCCGAGCGAGGTCTCCTTCATGGCGAACCGGGCGTCGTCGGCGACCACGCGCAGGTCGCAGCCGAGGGCGAGCTGGAAGCCGGCGCCGACGGCGTGGCCCTGGACGGCGGCGATCGTGACCACGTCGGGCCGGCGCCACCAGGAGAAGGCCTCCTGGTAGTACGCGATGGTGTCGTCGAGGTCCTTGTCCTCGGCGGCGGCCAGCTGGAGGAAGGTGACCTCGCCGGGAATCCCCTCGGGGGTGAACATCGCGCGGTCCAGGCCGGCCGAGAAGGAGAGGCCCTCGGCGCGCAGCAGCACCACCCGGACGGCGCCGGGCAGCTCCCGGCCGACGGCGGCCAGCGCGCGCCACATCGCGGGCGACTGGGCGTTGCGCCGTTCGGGCTGACAGAGGGTGACGACGGCGAGTTCGCCGTCGATCTCCAGGCGGACGCCGTCCTGCTCCCAGCTCGGGGCCTGCGGGTCGGTGGCGGGGGCGGTCATGCGGGGACCTCCGGTGGCGAGGGACTTGGCTACCGGAGAGTAACAAAACTGGGCGCGCTGCGGCAGGGCAGCGGCGCCCAGTGTTTCGGACGGGTCCGGACCGGGCCCGGACGGACGGCGGCGGGCATGACGATCGGCGGCCGGTTCGCTCCGACCGGAGGCGGACGACCGACGTCGTCCATCCGGCCCGCGCCCTGCCGCCGAGTCATCCGTCGAAGAACTGACGGACCGTCAGGAGCTGGCTCCAGCAGTAGCTTTGTTCTTGCCCCGCGTGGCACCGCCGCGGCCCCGGAGGATCACTCCGGACTCGCTCAGCATCCGGTGCACGAAGCCGTACGAGCGACCGGTCTCCTCCGCGAGAGCGCGAATGCTCGCCCCGGAGTCGTACTTCTTCTTGAGATCGGCCGCGAGCTTCTCACGCGCGGCACCGGTCACCCGGCTGCCCTTTTTCAGAGTCTCGGCCACCCGTGCCTCCTCGTAGCGTTGCTCGGTCAGATTCCCATGATCACCCATCCACAGCCTCCTGGCCACCCATTCGACAAGGTCGATGCCGGGAATGCGCGTTCCGTCGGTGGTGATCCGAGCGCACAAGGGCGCTCACGCAGAGTGCACGCCCCCGGAGCGATACCGCCATTCGGCGCGAAAGAGCTGATCAGCAGCGTCGGCCCGACCACGATCGAGTGGCGGGCCGACGGAAGCTTCTCAAACGGAATCCCGGACCTCTTCATTCCCGGACACGCCGTAAGTACTAGTTTTTCTGGTCCGAAGAGTGGACGAGGCGTCTACTCCAGGCCGGGCGGAGGCCGGGCCGGATCGAGGGAGCCCCGGATCAGGCGAGCGAGACCAGGTCGTTGTAGGCCGGGCTCCAGAGGTCCTCCACGCCGTCCGGCAGCAGGATGATCCGCTCCGGCTGGAGCGCGTCGACCGCGCCCTCGTCGTGGGTCACCAGTACGACAGCGCCGCTGAACTCGCGCAGCGCGCCCAGGATCTCCTCGCGGCTGGCCGGGTCGAGGTTGTTGGTGGGCTCGTCGAGCAGCAGCACGTTGGCGCTGGAGACCACCAGCGAGGCCAGCGCCAGCCTGGTCTTCTCACCACCGGAGAGCACCCCGGCCGGCTTGTCGACGTCGTCGCCGGAGAACAGGAAGGAGCCGAGGATCTTGCGGATCTGGACCAGGTCGGTGTCGGGCGCCGAGGAGCGCATGTTCTCCAGCACCGTGCGCTCCGGGTCCAGGGTCTCGTGCTCCTGGGCGTAGTAGCCGATCTTCAGGCCGTGGCCCGGGATCACCTCGCCGGTGTCCGGCTTCTCCACCCCGGCCAGCATCCGCAGCAGGGTGGTCTTGCCCGCGCCGTTCAGGCCCAGCACCACGACCCGCGAGCCGCGGTCGATGGCCAGGTCCACGCCGGTGAAGATCTCCAGCGAGCCGTAGGACTTGGAGAGGTCGGCGGCGGTCAGCGGGGTCTTCCCGCAGGGCGCCGGGTCCGGGAAGCGCAGCTTGGCGACCTTGTCGTTCAGCCGGACCTGCTCCAGGCCGGACAGCAGCTTCTCCGCACGGCGGGCCATGTTCTGCGCGGCCACCGTCTTGGTCGCCTTGGCGCGCATCTTGTCGGCCTGCGCGTTCAGGGTCGCGGCCTTCTTCTCCGCGTTGGCCCGCTCGCGCTTGCGGCGCTTCTCGTCGTCCTCGCGCTGCTGCTGGTACTGCTTCCAGCCCATGTTGTAGACGTCGATCGCGGAGCGGTTGGCGTCCAGGTAGAAGACCTTGTTGACGACCGTCTCGACCAGCTCGACATCGTGCGAGATGACGATGAAGCCGCCCTTGTAGGTCTTCAGGAAGTCCCGCAGCCAGGCGATCGAGTCGGCGTCGAGATGGTTGGTGGGCTCGTCGAGCAGCAGCACGTCGGAGTCCGAGAAGAGGATCCGGGCCAGCTCGACGCGGCGTCGCTGACCACCGGAGAGGGTGTGCAGCTGCTGTTCGAGGATGCGGTCCGGCAGGCCCAGCGCGGCGGCGATGGTGGCGGCCTCGGCCTCGGCGGCGTACCCGCCCTTGGTGAGGAACTCCGTCTCCAGGCGCGAGTACTTCTTCATCGCGTTGTCCCGGGTGGCGCCCTTGCCGTTCGCCATCCGCTCCTCGTTCTCGCGCATCTTCTTCAGCACGCTGTCGAGGCCGCGGGCGGAGAGGATGCGGTCCTTGGCGAGGACGTCGAGGTCACCGGTGCGCGGGTCCTGCGGGAGGTAGCCGACCTCACCGGAGCGGGTGACCGTGCCCGAGGCCGGCAGACCCTCGCCGGCCAGCACCTTGGTGAGCGTGGTCTTCCCGGCGCCGTTGCGCCCGACCAGGCCGATCCGGTCGCCCGGGGCCACCTTGAAGCTCGCGGACTCGATCAGGATGCGGGCACCGGCGCGCAGCTCAAGGGCGTTGGCGGAAATCATGGCTGGGACTACTCCTGGGACGTGGGCGGGCGCCTGGGCATGGCACAGGGCCGGGGCAGCGGAAGGGGGCGACGTCGGCAGACCGGCGGACCGCCCGGGGGCGGCGCCGCTCGTCCGCTAGTGCCCGGAGAGAACAGCCATGACGGCAAGTCTACCGGGCCCCGTGACGGGGCCCGGAGGCTTTTACCGCCGGGGTACCGGTCTCAGGACTGCGGGGCGTCCTCCGCGGCGTCGCAGCTGCCCTGCGGGCGGACGGCGGCGAAGGGCTCGGCCGGGCTGCCGCAGGCCGCCTCGGGGGCCGCCGCCTGGGTGTCGAACACCTTGGGGCCGACGATCGGACCGTCCGAGATCAGCACCCGGCGGCCGTCCAGGGCCTTCAGCGACACCCCCGGGCCGGCGGACAGCTGCCAGCCGGTGCTGTCCAGCCGGTAGCCGGTGATGCCGCCGGAGACCGGCTGGCCGGTGCTGTTGGCGCAGCTGCGCGGCACGAGCACCGCGAAGTCGGTGCCCACCGTGCGGGTCGGGTCGTAGACGCAGTTGCCGGCCGGCTTGGAGTTGTAGCGGAGGTCACCGTCGGCGTCGCGGAAGCCCATGGTCAGCTCGGGGGTGACCACGGCCACCCAAGGCGCGGACTGCTGGACGGTGTGCAGGGCCGCCGCGGCGCGCTCCCGCTGGAGCTGCCTGCGCTGCTCGTCGGTCCGCTTCTCGGCGCCCGGCTCGCCCTGGCCGCTCATCCAGTCCGCCAGGCCGGGTACCGCACGGTGCCAGCGCACCTCGTGGTCGCCGGGGCGCACCGAGGTGACCAGGCCGTCGTCCCAGACCACCACGGCGTTCTCGCCCGCCATCGCCAGGTACAGCGCGGTGGCGCCCTCGCGGCGGTAGGACCAGGCGGGCTCGCCGGTGTCCCGGTTGTAGGCCTCCAGGCCGGGGCCCACCTTCAGCTCCAGACCGTCCGCGCCCAACGACTGCGAGTTGACCGGGCTGGCGTCCGCGCCGCCCGGCCCGGCCACCCGGTCACCGAACGGCACCGGCTTGTTGGCATGCGCGGCCGCGCCCGCCACAAGGACCAGCAGGACCGCCAGGGCAGGGAGGATCGATCGGGGGGTGAGGGCACGCAGCGGCTTCCAGGACACGGGCGGAGCGTACCTTTCGACACCGTCACGAGTCAGCCGGACCCGGCCGGACGGCGGGGCGGCGCGGGCGCGGCCGGCCGATTCGCGCCCTTCGCCGGATCCGCCCGCCCACCTGCGCCGTCGGACCCGCGGCCGGCCGGGAGGCGCTCCGGGCGGGCGGCCGCGGTACGGCCTCCAGGGCCGTCCGGACTGTTACAGAGGTGATACACGGCACGTTGCGGCAGACGGCGTTCGAATACCGCCCACTTTAGGGTGACATTCGGCTTTTCCGACGCCTGCGGGGCCTACTGTCTGCGAGCGGGGTATCACGGTCCGTCCCGCTGCCCCCGCCCCGTGACGCCGGAGGAGAGACCATGCGACTCGGCCGCCTGACGCTGGCTGCCGCCGCCCTGCTGATGCTGACCACCGCGAGCGTCCCCACCGGGACCCCGCTCAGCCAGACCGAACGGCACGCCCTCTCCTCGGACGCGTTCCAGCCCCGCGGCGCCGCCCCCCGGCCGGTCGTCCAGCGGCCGAAGCACGAGGCCCCGTTCGGTGCCTTCGTCGGCTCGTGGGACAAGTACATCCCCCAGCTGGGCCGCTACGCGCAGTGGCTGAACAACGCCAACATGCAGGTCGGCCACACCTATCTGGCCGGCAACAGCTGGGCGGACGTCGAGGGCGAGCCGGTGGTGCTCGGCATGTGGTCGCAGTGGCGGCTGGCCGACCCCTCCCGGATGCTGATCCTCGGCGTCCCGATGCTGGTGCCCAGCGAGGCCGCCGTGCCGGACGGCGAGGTGGCCAAGCTGCTCGCCCAGGGCGTCCGGGGGGACTTCGACCGGCACTTCCTGCGGCTCGCCCGCCGGCTGGTGGCGCTCGGCGGGGCGGACACCGTGCTCACCCTCGGCTGGGAGATGAACGGCACCACCTACACCCACCGCTGCAAGCCCGACCCGACCGCCTGGAAGGCGTACTGGCGGCGGATCGTCTCCGTGATGCGCTCGGTGCCCGGTCAGCGGTTCCGCTTCGACTTCACCCCCAACCGGGGGCTGGACGCGATCCCGTGGACCAAGTGCTACCCCGGCGACGACGTGGTCGACATCATCGGCATGGACAGCTACGACCAGCCCGCCGGCGCCACCTTCGACGACTACGTCCGCGAGCCGTACGGACTGCAGGACCAGGTCGAGTTCGCCGCCAAGCGCGGCAAGCCGGTCTCGTACCCGGAGTGGGGGCTGTTCCGCAACGGCGACAACCCGGAGTTCGTGCAGCGGATGGTGGAGTGGATCCGCACCCACGACACCAGCTACCAGACGGTCACCGACTACTGCCCGCACGGGTTCTGGCAGTGCGCGCAGAACCCGCGCTCCAGCAGCCGGTTCAAGCAGCTGATGGCCGGGTCCAAGGGGGCTCCGGTCACCGCTGTGCCGGCGCCCCCGGCGGTCACCCCGCAGCCGGGGGCCGCCGGGTCGGGCTCGCCGGGCGCCTCGCCGACCGCGGCGGCCCCGGGAACCCCCTCCGCACCGGCCTCGCCGTCCGCGGCACCGTCCCCCTCGCCCTCCACGCCGCCCTCACCGTCCGCCGCGCCCGCGACGGGCGGGCTGCCGGCCCGGCGCTGAAGTCGGGCGGCCGGGCCCGCAGGCGGGGCGGGCTCAGCTCCGCCGGCGGGCCGCCAGCGCCTCCTTGAGCCTCGGCAGCCGGGTGCGCAGGACGTGCACCGCGACCTGCCGGGCCCGGACCGAGCCGGCTCGGGCGGCGGCCGCCGGCGCCGGCCCGCGCGGACCGAACAGCAGCCGCTGGTTGGACAGCTGGTCCGGCCGCCAGCGCTGCTTGTAGGGCTCCTGGCCGCGCAACAGGCTGAGCAGCGGGATCCCGGCGTCGACCGTCTCGTCCAGCGCCGCCCCGAACAGCAGACCGGCGATGTCCAGGCGCTCGCGCAGCCGGGGGTGCGCGCCGTACAGGTAGAGACCGCCGAAGGACGGGCAGAGCAGCAGCAGGTTCACCGCGACCAGCTCGCCGTCCAGCCAGTACTGGTGCACCGCGGCGCGGCCGGTGGCGACCAGGCCGGTGGTGGACTCGGCGAGGTGCCGGGCGAACCGCCCAGTGCGGTGCTCCGGGGTGACGCCGCGCTCGTGCCACTGCTCGAAGTGCAGTCGGAGCAGCCCCTCCAGGGCCTCGGGCACCTCCTCCGGGGGCGTCGAACGGACCTCGACCCCGGCCTCGGCGATCTTGCGGAGCTTCACCCGGCTGCGCTGGGCGGTCTTGCCGGGCACCCGCTTGAGCAACTGCTCCATCGGGACGGCCGGCAGGTACTGGCAGAGCGAGTCGCCGAACCGGCGCCGCCGGCCCCGCCACTGCTCGAAGACCCGCTGGACGGCCGCCTCGGGGTGCACCTCGCGCAGCTCCAGGCTGTGCCAGGGGCGGGTGAGCGGCAGGGCCGCGGCGAACTCGGCCGCCGCGCGATCGGCGCAGGAGTCGTCGAGCAGGATGTCGGTGAAGTCGATCAGCCCGTCGCCGAGGCCGGTCAGCCCGCCGAGCGGGCCGGGGCGCCGCCGGAACGCTCCCGCGCCGACCAGCCGGCCGTTCCGGCGGACCACCAGGACCAGGAGGTCGCCCGGGCGGCCGTACTGGCGCCACCAGGAGCGCTGCCAGACCGCGGCCTGGAAGAAGGTGGCCGTCCGGCAGCGGGTGACCAGGTCGTCCCACTCCTCGGCGAGGACGTCCAGGGCGTCGTCCTCGCGGTGCAGCTCGGTGGTCCAGCGGGGCGCGCCGGCCTGGGCGGGGAAACCGGTGGTGGCCGGCGCCTCGGTGCTCATCGACCGCTCCCGGCGGCGCTCTTCTCCTTGGCCGGGGCCTTCTCGGCGGGCGACTTCCCGCCGGCTGCCTTCCCGCCCGTGGGCTGCGCCGGGGCGGCCTGCTCGGGGACGGCCTGCCCGGTGCCGGGCCGCTCCGCCGCGGCCGGTTCCGCCGGGGCCGGGGCCTCGGCCGCCGGGGTCTCCTCGGTGCGCGGGCGCGGGGTGGCCGGGGCGGCGGGCTCCGTGCCGGGCGTCGCCACGGCGGCCGGACCGGCCTCACCGCCCCGGCGGCGGGTCATCATGACCAGCGCGCCGATCAGCACCCCGGCGGCGGCGCCGACCGCGACGTCCAGCTGCGCGGACGGCGTGGTCGGCTTGTCGGGCTCGGCGGCGGGGGCCAGCGGGACCAGCCGGACGCCGGTCTCCTTGCTGCTGGTGTTGGCGAAGGCCACCAGCGACCGGGCGACCGCGTCGGCGGCCAGCACCGCCTCCCGGGGCCGCGCGCCGGTGCCGGTGATCTCGATCATCGGGGCGTCCGGGGAGGTGGTGCCGTGCACCAGGGTCTCCAGTTCGGTGCGGCTGTGCCCGGTCTCGGCGGCGGCGGCCGCGAGCACCTGGGGCTGGCCGGCCAGCCGGCCGTACGCCTGGGCGAAGTTGATCGCCGAGGCGCTCTCCCCCTGGTTCTCCGGCACCACGATCACATAGGAGTTGGCGGCGTACGAGGGGTGCGCGACGACGGCGTACCCGGCGCCGGCGGCGGCGCCCAGCGGCACCGCGAGGACCACCGGCCACCAGCGGCGGGCCAGGCTGCGGACGCTTCGGCGCGGTTCGGACATGGGGTGCTCCTTGGATATGGGGGCCGCCCGGCCGGCGGCCCGGGGGTTCGGCGGCTGCCGGCGGCTCAAGCGGGTGCCAGGCGGTCGTAGAGGGCGCCGAGGTCGGCGGCCACCCGGACGATGTCGTAGTGGCCGACCGCCGGGGGCCGGGGCAGGGGCTCGGGGCTGTGGTCGTTGAGGTGGCGCAGCTCGCGCAGCGCGGTGGTGTAGGCGGCGGCGTCGGAGGGGATCCGGCGGGCCTGCGGAGCGGCGGCCGGCGGGAGTTCGTCCAGGGCCGGACAGGCGCTGTGGCGGACCGGCAGGCCGGCCGCCAGGCCCTCCAGGACGCCGAGGCCGAAGGTCTCCGCGGTCGAGGGGGCGGCCAGCACGTCCAGCGCGGCCAGTAGGTCGGGGACGTCGTCGCGCTCGCCGGTGAGGACCAGGCGGTCGCGGACGCCGAGTTCGACGGCCCGCCGCTCCAGGGCGGCGCGTTCGGGGCCCTCGCCGACCAGCACCAGCCGGGCGGCCGGGTCGAGGCCGGCGAGCGCCTCCAGCAGCACGTGGAACCGCTTGCCGGGCACCAGCCGGCCGACCCCGCCGACCACCCAGCTCGCCGCCGGGAGGCCGAGGTCGGCGCGCAGCCGGTGCCGGGCCGCGGCCCGGTCGGCGTCCGGACGGCGGTAGCGGGCGGCGTCGATGCCGTTGGGGATCAGCTCGACCCGGCCCGGCGGCACGCCCCAGGCGTGCAGGGTCTGGGCGACCTGCCGGGACACCGCGACGGTGGTGGTGCCCAGGCGCTCGGCCGCCAGGTAGAGGCCCTTGACGCCGCGGGTGACCGGGCGGCCCTCGATCACCCCCGCGTGCAGCGAGTGCTCGGTGGCCACCACCGCCCGGACGCCGGCCAGCCGGGCGGCCAGCCTCCCGTACAGGCCGGCCCGGTAGAGGTGGGTGTGGACGAGGTCGTAGCGGCCGGACCGGATCAGCCGGACCAGCCGGGGCAGCGCGCCGACGTCGCGGTTGCCGCGCATCGCCAGGTGGTGGACGGTGACGCCCTCGGCGCGCAGCGCGGCGGCCACCGTGCCGGGGTTGGTCAGCGCGACCACCTCGCAGTGCTGGTGCGCGGGCAGGTGGCGCAGCAGCAGCTGGAGCTGGCGCTCGGCGCCGCCGGAGGCGAGACCGGTGACGATGTGCAGCACCCTCACCGGCCGGCCCCCCGCCGGCCCGCCCGCTCCCCGGCGGGGCGCTCGGACCCGCCCGCGGTGCTCCGGGCCCCGGCGCTCCCCTGCGTCTCCTCGCGCTCGGCGCCGGCCCGGCCCTTCGACGCGGAGCGTGCCGCGAGGCGGTTGCGGCGCAGCTCGGTGAGGGTGTCGCGGAGGCGGTGGCGGCCGCGCTTGGCGCGCAGCCGCCAGGCGCCGTCGCGGTCGCCGACGTAGCAGCGGGGCAGCGCGTAGCGGCCGGTGAGCGGGGAGTGCGCGATGGCGCAGGCGTAGTCGTAGCCGGCGTCGCGCACGGCCAGCGTGGCGGGCAGGTCGACGGCGCCGTACGGGTAGCAGAAGCCGGTGACCGGACCGCCGACGACCTCCTCCAGCACGCGCCGGCTCTCCCGGGTCTGGGTGGCCAGGACGTCGGCGGGCAGGCCTGGCAGGGCCTGGTGGCCGAGGCCGTGGGAGCCGATCTCCCAGCCGGCGGCCGCGAGTTCGGTGACCTCCTGGACGGTGAGCAGCTTCTTGCGCGGGCCCTTGACGTCCCAGTCGTTGGCCCGGCCCAGCAGGTCGGCGACCACGTAGGCGGTCGCGGTGAACCCGTACGCCTGCAGAATCGGTACGGCGAAGCGGCCGAAGTCCGCGTAGCCGTCGTCGAAGGTCAGGCCGACCATGTTGTCGGCCCGGCCGGCGGCCCTGGCCCGCATCAGCTCGCGGACCGAGACGCCGCGCCGGCCGCGCCGGTGGAGCCAGGCGATCTGCTCGGCGAAGCGCTCCGGGCTGACGGTCAGCTGGTACGGGTCGTCCTCCTCGACGGCCACCGAGTGGTACATCAGGATCCACGGCGAGGTGGCCTCCTGGACGGGTGCCCGGGTGGCGGGTCGGCGACTTCGGGGCAGCTGTGCCTCCGGGCGGCGGGCCGCGGCGCGCGGCACCTCGGTCCGTGGACCGGCTGCCGCCGGCGCGCCGGAGCGGCGTACGCCCGACAGCACCGACCGTACGGATCCCCGTTCAGCGTCCATGGGGAGGCTTCCCTTCATCGGCAACGGATGGCGGGCACAGGGCCCGGACGACGGCGAGGACCGGTCCGCGCACCTCGCGGGCACCGAGACCGGTGCCGAGGGCGGCGAAGGCGAGCGCCACGGTGAGGCCCCCGAGCAGCGTCGAGAGCAGGGGGTCGGCGGGGAGTCCGGCGGCGGGGGTGCCGAGGGCGGCCGCCCCGGCGGCGGCGGCCAGCAGCCTGGCGTGGCCGCCGAGGACCAGCCGCAGGCGCAGCGCGATGCCGCGCAGGACGAGCCCGCGCAGCAGCAGCGCCGCGGTGGTGGTGATGCCGGCCGCGTTCCCGGCGGCCAGGCCGAGGGCGCCGAAGCGGGGCGTGGCGAGCAGGCCGACGGCGACGGTGACGACCAGGCCGAGCACCATGGCGGCGGCCGGGTACCAGTCGAGCAGCCGGCGGCCGCCGTCGTCGGTGCGCGGGTCGCCGGCGCGGCGGACCACCGGGCGGAGCGAGAAGTAGGGGCGGATCATCACGCCGATCAGCGCCTGCGCGGGCAGTCCGAAGCTGTAGACGCGGATGACGGCCGCGGTGGCGGCGGTGTCCTGGGCGCCGAAGGCGCCGCGCTGGAAGAGCAGGGCGACCACCGAGGGGGCGCAGGCCAGCAGGAAGGCGGTGCCGAACAGGACGACCGCGGCCGCCTGGCCGAGGTCCTTCTCGACCCGGTCGCGGGCGGCGGTGAGGTCCCCGGCGGCGAGCGCCCGGGCGACCAGCGGGAAGGTCACCGTGCAGATCAGGATGGCCGCCGTCATGGCCAGTTGGGAGACCTTGGCGGCGTAGTTGAGGTGCGAGATGGTGCCGGGCGGCAGCGCGGAGCCGAGGAAGCGCTCGATGAAGACCTGAGCCTGCCGGGTGAGCGTGAAGGCGGCCACCGGCAGCAGCGCGAGCGGGATCAGCACGAGTGCGGGGCGGGCCCGGCGGCCCGCGGCGGCGCGGCCGGACCGCAGCCGGCGCAGGAACGGGACGACCAGCAGACCGGCCATCAGCAGGCTGCCGAGGGCGACGCCGATCGCGGCGGAGCGGACGCCCCAGAGCGCCTGGCAGCTGAGCAGGACGCCGAGGATGCCGACGTTGTAGGCGACGTAGATGCCGGCCGGGGCGGTGAAGCTGTGGTGCGCCCGGAGTGCGGCGGCGAGATAGCCGGCCACGCCGAAGGGCAGCACGGTGCAGGCGGTGATCCGGGTGCAGGTGACGGCGAGCCCGGGGTCGGCCAGGCCGGGGGCGAGCAGGTCGACCAGCTGGGGGGCGCCGAGCGCGACGCCGAGCGAGAGCGCGGTGAGCGCCAGCAGCAGCCAGGGCAGGGTCGCGCGGACCAGCTGGCGGACCGGGTCGGGCCCGTCGGGGTGCTCCTCCCGCAGGACCAGGGCCAGGGCGAAGGCGGGCACCATGAGGAAGGACATGGCGTCCTCGATCAGCAGTGGTGCGGCGGTCTCCGGGACGGTCCAGGCGACCAGGAACGCGTCGGTGCCCTGGTTGGCGCCGAAGTAGCGGGCCAGCAGCAGGTCGCGGAGCAGGCCGAGGGCGGAGCCGGCGGCGCTGAGCACGGCGGTGATGCCGAAGGCCTTGGCGAGGAAGCCGCGCCGGGGGGCCGCCGTGGTCTCGGCGGCGGGTGCGGAGCGGGGGGCCGGCAGCGTCGGGGTGAGCGCGGTCGGCCGGTCGGTGGTCATCGGGGGGTCGCCTCCGGTGTGGCGCCGGCGGCGGTCCGGGCGGCGAGGCCGAGGACGACGGAGGTCAGCACGGTGGTGGTGCCGCCGATGTCCGCGTAGAGGAAGTCGACCAGGACCCAGACCAGCAGGGCGAGCGCCGCGAGGCCGCTGCCCCGGGCCCGGCGCAGGCACCCGATCAGCAGACCGAGGAACAGCGCGGCGTAGGCGACGATGCCGATCAGCCCCTGCTCGCTGAGGACCAGGAAGTACATGTTGTGCGGGGAGAGCAGCGGTTCGCGCTGGAAGCCGATGGTGGGGTCGGCCGCGTCGCTGCCCGAGGAGAGCCGCAACGGGGCGTTGCTGTCGCGCAGTTGCTGGAAGGCCTTGGGGCCGGCGCCACTGACCGGGTGGTCCTGCCAGATGCGCCCGGCGGTGGACCAGAGGTCGTAGCGGTCGGACACCGACTGGTCGGGGGCGGCCGAGACGGAGCCGATGGAGCTGATCCGGGCGGTGACGCCGGAGGCCCCGAGGCCGAGGCCGCCGATCAGCACGACGGCGGCGGCCAGGCCGAGGACGGCGCTGCGGACCGCCAGCCGGGCGTCGGCCCGCAGCAAAAGGACGGCGGCGGCGGCGCCGGTGGCGATCCAGCTGCCGCGGCTGAACGAGACGGCGAGCGGGAAGGCCAGGAAGGCCGCGGCCGCGAACATCGCCCGGCGCAGCTTCGGGCGGCCGGCCGGGCCTCGCTCGGCTAGCCCCAGTGCGAGGGCCGCGAGCAGGCCGTAGCTGACCACGGTGGACATCGCCATGATGTCGAGCGCCCCGAAGGTGCCGACGGCGCGGATCGGCCTGCCGGTGTAGGAGGCGCCCGTCCCGGTGAGGTACTGGTGGGCGCCGACCACACCCTGGACCAGCGCGGCGGCGACGAAGGAGCCGAGCACCAGCCGCCGGTCGGTGCGGTCGCGCAGCGAGCAGAGGACGGCGGCTGGCACCAGGACGAAGACCTGGGTGAGCCGGACGAAGCCGGTGAGGCTGGCGGCCGGGTCGATCGAGCCGACGGTGGCGACGGCGGCGGCGAGCACGATCACGCCGAACTGCACGGCGGCGGTCCGGCCGATCGCGGGGGTGCGGCCGCGCAGCAGCTCGACGGCGGTGACCGCGACCAGTGCCAGCGAGGCGAGGTCGGCGGCGGTGACGTGGACGGCGGCGGTGACGTCCTTCTCGCCGGTGGGCACGCAGACCAGCAGCACGGTGGCGGCCGCGAGCAGGCTGGGCCGGGCGGCGAGCGCCGCGACCGTCCGGTGTAACGCCCGGGCGGGCGTCGGGACGAGATCGAGGGTGAGGGCCACGCTGGTCAGCTTCCGTCCGGGTGGAGCATCAGGGCCGCGGTGCGGCACAGGATCTTGACGTCCTGCCAGAGGCTCCAGCTCTCGATGTAGCGGTTGTCGAAGCGGGCCCGGTCCTCGATGGAGGTGTCCCCGCGCAGGCCGTTGACCTGGGCGAGGCCGGTGAGGCCGACCGGGACGCGGTGGCGGTCCGCGTACTCGGGGTAGGCCTGGCTGAACCGCATGACGAAGTACGGGCGCTCGGGGCGCGGGCCGACCAGGCTCATGTCGCCGCGCAGCACGTTCCACAGCTGCGGCAGCTCGTCCAGGGAGCTGCGGCGCATCAGCTTGCCGACGGCGCCCATCCGGTGGTCCTGGGAGATGTTCCAGCGGGTCGCCGACTCGTGCTCGTTGCTGGGGCGCAGGGTGCGGAACTTGAGGACGGTGAAGACCCGGCCGTCCAGCCCGGTGCGCTGCTGGCGGAAGAGCACGCCGGGGCCGGTGTCGAAGCGGACGGCGAGCGCGCACAGGGCGAGCACGGGAGCGAGGGCGAGCAGGCCGAGGCCGGCGGCGGTGACGTCCAGGGCGCGCTTGACGGCCCAGCCGGGGCGGCGCATCGCCGGGCGGTCCACCTTCAGGCAGGGGAAGCCCCAGAGGTGGTCGCCGCCGGTCGAGTGGCCGTTCTCCAGGGAGCCGTACTCGCGCAGCGCGGGCACCAGCCAGACCTGGCAGCCGAGCCGGGCGGCGTCGCGCAGGGCGGCGGCGGTCTCGGCCTCGTCGGCGGCGCCCGCGGTGGCGACGACGTGGTGGATCCGGTGGCGGCGGACCTCGCGCTCCAGCACCTCGCGGCCGCCGAGCACCGGCAGGTCGGTGTCGCCGGCCAGCAGCGGCGGGTCCGGGTCGAGGAAGCCGACCGGGCGCATGCCGTACTCGCCGCGCTCCCTGAGGGCCTCGGCGACCCGGCGGCCGAGCCGGCCGGCGCCGAGGACCAGTACGGGGCTGGGCCGGCTGCGGCGGATCCGGCGGACCAGGTGGAAGAGCAGCGTCCGGCCGCAGACGGCGAGCAGCAGCTGGGCGCCGAGCAGCGCGGTCAGCCGGGCCGGGGTGGCGGGGCCGGTGTCGGGCCAGCGGCCGTCCAGGCAGCCGGCCAGGGTGACGGCGAAGGCGGTGGCCACGACGGCCCGGACGGTCAGCGCGGGGAGCTCGTCGAGGACGGAGAGGGTGAGCCGGGCCCGGTAGAGGCCGCCGGCCAGGTTGAGCAGGAGCAGCAGCGGGAGCAGGGCGGCCACGCCCAGCAGCGGATCGACCCGGACCGCCGGGTCGAGGGCCCGGTTGGCGAGCCCGGTGGCGGTGCACAGGGCGAAGGCGTCGACGGCGGCCAGGGTGACGGGCAGGGCGAGCCGGGAGCGGACCGGTCGGCGGTGGCGGCGGAGCGCCGGGGTGCTGCGGGTCTGTGCGGACCTGGCCGGGCGGTCGAGCAGTCCGGTGGCGGGCCGGCGCGGGCCGGACAGGGGCCGACCGGGCCGTGGCACGCTGTCGTGGTCAATGGTCATCAGCGCACGAACTCCCCTGCTGTGTGCCCGGGGTGACGGCGGCCCGGCACCGGTTGGCCCGGGGCGGCCGTCCCGGCCCGGTGGGCGCGGTCCTGACTGCACCTGCTGCCGCTGGCGGCTTTCGGTTCTCTCGCGAATTCCCGGCGTGAAATCGAAATGAAGCAGGCAAAATCAGACAGTACCGAACGTGGCCCTGGATGCTGGAAGTTGACTTGCCATTTCATTCCAGCCGCCCATTAATAGGTATTTCCGATTTCACCCCTCGCCCACAAACCGGTTGAGGGTGCGAATACGACAGCTCCCAGCGGAGGGCATTCACGGCATGTGAAACGATCAGATCCGCTCTGGGACACGGGCACGGCGGCGTCCGGCCGCCGGCCCGGCGCCCAGCAGATCGCGGTAGAGCGCGTCCACCTGTTCGACCACCGATCGCACGTCATGGCGCGCCACGGCGTGCTCGCGCAGGCGCGCACCGCGTCGCTCGCACTCGATCGGGTCGGACAATGCTTCGGCCATTCGGGTGGCGAGCGCGGCGGCGTCCTCGGGCGGCACGACCGCGCACTTCCGCTCGGTCGGAGGCAGGCATTCACGGGCTCCGGGCACGTCCGTCAACAGGACCGGCCGGCCCGCCGCCATCGCCTCCAGCGGCGCCAGCGCCATCCCCTCCCAGCGCGAGGGCAGCACCACCAGATCGGCCGCGGCCAGCCACGGCCGCGGATCCGGCACCTCCCCGGCCAGCCGGATCCGGGACGGTTCGGCCGACTCCCGGACGGCGGCGGCCAGCCGGGCCTCCTCCGGACCGGTGCCGACCAGGGCCAGCCGGGCCTGCGGCACCAGCCGCAGCACCTCGGGCCACGCGTCGAGCAGCACGTCCTGGCCCTTCTGGCGGCAGAGCCGGCCCACGCAGACCGCCAGCGGGGCGTCGAGGTCGAGGCCGAGCGCGATCCGGGCGGCCCGGCGGTCGGCGGGCGCGTAGTGGCGCACGTCCACGCCGTTGGGCACCACCGCCCAGTCGGCGTGCAGGCCCGCGGCGACGCCGTCGGCCCGCTCCTGGACGCTGACGCAGAGCAGGCGGTGCGCCCAGCGGGTCGCGTAGCGCTCCCAGCGCAGGGTGGCCGCGGCCAGCGCGCCGTCCACGGCGGCGAACGACCAGGCGTGCGGCTGGAACACGGTCGGCATCGCGCCCCGGATGGCCAGCCGGCCCGCCAGTCCGGCCTTGGCGCTGTGCAGGTGGACCATGTCGGGCGCGGCGGCGCGGACGATCCGGCGCAGCCGCCACGCCTCGGCGGCGACGGACGGGCCGGGCGAGCGGCGGGCGGGCCAGTCCTGGACCAGCGCCCCGGCGGCGGCGGCCTCCTCGGCCAGCCGGCCGCCGCGCGGGCAGGCGACCAGGACCCGGTGGCCGGCCTCGCGCTGGCCGCGGACCAGGTCGACGACGACGCGGGCGACCCCGCCGTCGACGGGCTGTGAAATGTGAAGGATCGTCATATGCACGGCGGCGAGCCTAGGGTGGCTCCGCCGTGCCCGGGGGCCGTCGTCACCCGCAGGTGGCGGCCGTCCACCCGTACGGCTTGCTTGTCGTACGGGTGGGCGAGGCCGTCGAATCTTCTTGCTGGTCCGACGCCCGGGGCGGCGGCCGGCGGCCCTCCCCGGCCGCCCCGGACGCGCCCGGTCTCAGCGGACCTCGGCCGCCAGGTTGGCCAGGATCTGGTCGTGGATCCGGTTCAGGCCCTTCGGCGCGAAGGTGCGCTCGAAGAAGCCGCCGATGCCGCCCGCACCCTGCCAAGTGGCCGAGACGGTGACCTTCGACCGGCCCTCACCGGCCGCGGCGACCGTCCAGGTGATCACCATGCTGGAGTTGGCGTCCTTCTCCACCAGCTGGTCCGGCGTCGGCGCCGAGACGGTGAACAGGCAGTCCCGCACCCGCTTCTCGGTGGCCTGGAGCCGCCAGTGCACCTGGGTGCCCGCGCCGGTGCCGCCGACCCGGACCTCGTACTCGCTGTACTGCGCCGGCAGCAGCTTGGGGCGGGTCACCTGGTAGTCGGCCAGCGCCTCGTAGACCCGCTCGGGGGCCGCGTCGTAGACCCGCTCGGTGGTGGCCTGTACCTGTCCCATGACCGTGCTCTCCTCGTCTGGTACGTCCGGTTTCACCGGCTAGCCAACCACAGCGCACGGCCCGGGACGGTGCAGGGGCTCGGGGTGACCCCGCGTCCCGGCCGGCCGGGGCGGGCCGGGCCGGGCTCAGGACAGGCGCAGGCCCCCCGTCCGCTGCGCCCGCGCCTCGCCGAGGCGCAGCGCCAGTGCCGCGCCCGCCAGCAGCAGCACGCAGAGCACGGCCAGCCGGCCGAGCCCGGGGGCGAGTTCGCCGAACCCCTCCCGCTCCAGCAGCGCGCCGCGGACCACGGCCAGGCTGCCGGTCAGCGGCAGCGCCGCGCCGAGCACCCGCAGCACCCCGGGCAGCGCGAAGACCGGCAGCCGGACCCCGGCGACGAACCACATCGGATCGTCCAGCACCGTGTAGACGAAGGTGGAGTCGCGCGAGAACACCATCAGACTGTTGAGCAGCGCGCCCCAGGCCACCGCGGGCAGCAGCAGGGCGAGGAGCACCACCGGGTAGACCCAGGGCCCGGCGACGTCCAGGCTGCCGAAGCCGAAGGCGGCGGCGCCCAGGAAGCAGGTGAGCAGCCAGGCGTTCTGCAGCAGTGCGCCGGCGCCGTTGGCCAGCATCAGGACCAGCCGGTCGGCGGGCGAGAGGAAGAGCAGCTCCAGCGTGCCGGTGGTGCGCTCGTAGGCGAAGTTCCACGCGGACTGGACGAGCGAGAAGAAGAACGCCCAGGCCAGCGCACCGGTCGCGAGGAAGCCGAGCAGCTTGGCCGGGTCGGCGGCGAGCGGCCAGCGGGCGGCGGCGGCCGAGCCGGCGGCGATCGGGTGCAGCGTGTAGTAGGTGGCGGCCAGTTGGAGCACCGGCCAGACCAGCATCGAGGCGAGCACCAGCGGCTGGCCGAAGAGCGTGCGGTGCTGCTTCAGCGCCTCGGCGGCGAACACCTTGCCGGCGTGCCGCAGCGGCCGGGTGGCGAGGCGGTCGCCGTCCGGGCGGGGCGGGCGACGGGTGCCCGGGCGGGGTGGCGGGAGGGTACGGCCGACGGGGTGGGGCGGCCGGGCGCCGCGGTCGGCCGCGGCGAGCAGCAGCAGCTCGACGGAGGGCGGCGCGGGGTGCGCCGGCCGGGTCGACGGGCCGGTCACGCGGCCACCTCCGAGCGGGCGCCGGCGGGCGCCGGGGCGGTGTCGGTGAGCGCCAGGACGGCGTCCTCCAGGGTGGCCTCGGTGACCTCCAGCCCGCCGATCGACCCACCGGCGGCGACGATCGCCCCCGCCAGCGGGCCGGCCACGTCCTCGGGATGGCGGACGGTGACCAGCAGGCCGCCCTGCCCGGTGGCCCCGAGCTCGGCGCGGACACCGAGGCGGAGCGCGAAGTCGGCCACGGCGGCCTCCAGTTCGGGAGAGGGATTGGTGACGGTGACCCGGACGCTGCGGTGGCTGCCGGTCGCGGCCTTGAGCTCGGCCGGGCTGCCGGCGGCGAGGTGGCGCCCGCCGGAGATCACGTAGACGTGCCCGCAGAGCTCCTCGACCTCGGTCAGGTAGTGCGAGGTGAGCAGCACGCCGCGCCCCTCGGCGGCGAGGGCGGCGACCACCCGGCGCAGGTCCCGGGCGATCGGCGCGTCCAGGCCGAGGGTGGGCTCGTCGAGCAGCAGGTAGGCCGGGTCGTTGATCAGGCCGCGGGCGATCGAGAGCCGCTGGGTCATGCCGCGCGAGTACCGCTCGACCGGGGTGTCGGCGGCTCCGGTGAGGCCGACCAGCTCCAGGAGTTCGCCGATCCGGGGGCGCAGAACCGCGCCGGGGACGTCGTAGAGGTGGCCGAAGTAGCGGAGGTTCTCGGCGCCGGTGAGCTTGCCGTAGACCATCCGCTCGCCGCCGGCGATCAGGTTGATCCGGCGCCGGGCCTCGCGGGCGTGCTCGACCAGGTCGAGGCCGTCCAGGGTGACGGTGCCGGAAGTGGGGCGGAGCAGGGTGGCGAGGATCTTGATGGTGGAGGTCTTGCCCGCGCCGTTGAGGCCGAGCAGTCCGGTGACCCGGCCGGCCGGGATCTCCAGGTCGAGGCCGTCGACGGCGGTCTTCACGGCGCGCGGGCCGAAGAGGCCCTTCTCCCGGCTGCGGAAGGTCTTGCGCAGGGCGGTGGTGCGGATCATGTCACTGGCTCCGGTTCGGGTGGTCCATGCGTCGGGGGCTCCGTTCGGAGGCGGTTCAGAAGCTCCGCTCGGCGGCCCGGCGCTCGGCGGCGGGCAGCAGCCGCAGACCGAGCAGCAGGTAGCCCAGGCTGAGGGCGAGGCAGGTCACCAGCCGCGCGGTGAGCTCGGTGAGCGGCTGCCCCCGGCCGAGCGCGCCGCGCAGCACGTCCATCGCGGAGGTGACGGGCAGCAGCTCGGCCAGCCACCGGGCGGGCACCGGCAGGTAGCTGTTGGGGAAGGTGATGCCGCAGAGCAGCGAGACGGCGAGGAAGACGGTGTTCTGCGAGATGTGCGCCTCGCCGGCGACGATCATCAGCGCGCCGAGCAGCACCGCGACGGCGAACACGGCGGCGCTGAGCGCGAGCAGCCCGGCGAGGGCGGCGAGCGGGTGCCAGGCGGGCAGCGTGACGCCGAGCACCGCGGCGAACCCGCCGAGCAGCCCGACCTCGACGGCGGTGTTGAGCAGCGCGAACCCGGTGAAGCCGAGCAGGTAGGGCAGCCGCCCGGCGGGGGCGATCAGCAGTGCGCCCAGGGTGCCCTGGCGCTGCTCGGTGATCAGCGCCTTGCTGCTCCAGAGCAGCATCCGGACGGTGAACATGTAGCCGGCCGCGCCGATCGCGATGTAGCCGAGGTAGTCGGCGCCTCCGGTGCGGGCGGTGAAGTCCTCGGCCACCGAGCCGCCGCCGATGGCGTGCAGGCCCAGGTAGGACAGGCCGAGGGTGAAGACGCCGATCAGCAGGCAGCCGACGGCGTAGGACCACGGGTAGGCCCGGAAGGTCATCGTCCAGGTGCGGCGCAGCGTCGCCCAGGCGACGGACATCTGCTCCCCCCATTCGTTCTCGTTCGTCCTCAGGCGCACTCGTTCCGCGTGAGTTTTCATCAGGAACTTACAAGTTCCCTTTCGGAACTCGCAAGGGGGTGCGAGGATGGACCGTCCTGGACGTGAGAGGAGCGACGGTGCTCAAAGAGGTACCCGCGCGGGACGCCACCTGCGCGATCGCCCAGTCGGCGGCCGTGATCGGCGACTGGTGGAGCATCCTGATCGTCCGCGAGTCGGCGCGCGGCCTGCTGCGCTTCGACGAGCTCCAGCACGAGCTGGGCATCTCCCGGAAGGTCCTCACCGAGCGGCTCGGCCACCTGACCGAGGCCGGCGTGCTGGTCCGGGTGCCGTACCAGAGCGCCCCGGTGCGCCACGAGTACCGGCTCACCGAGGCTGGCCGGGCGCTGCTGCCGGTCCTGGTCGCGATGCAGGACTGGGCGGACCGCTGGCTGCTCGGCGACGGCGCGCTCTCCGGCTCGGCCGCGCCCGACAGCGCGGAGGCCGCCCGGCTGGCGGCGCTGCCCGGCACCCGGCTGCCGGCGCTCACCCTGCCCGCGCACACCGGCGGCGAGCTGGACCCGGTCGATCCGGCGGCCGGCGCCACCGTGCTGTTCTGTTACCCGGCCACCGGCCGCCCCGGGCCACTGCCGCCGGGCTGGGGCGACATCCCCGGCGCGGTCGGCTGCACGCTGGAGAACCGGCTCTTCCGCGAGGCGTACCCCGAGTTCCGCGCGGCCGGTCTGGCGCTGCGCGGGGTCTCCACCCAACGACCCGACGAACAGCGGGAGTTCGCGGCGGCGGAGGAGATCCCCTTCCCCCTCCTGTCCGACCTGGACGTCCGGCTGGCGGCCGCCCTGCGGCTGCCCACCTTCCACGTCGGCCAGGGCCTGCGGCTGAAGCGGGCGGTGCTCGTGCTGGACCGCGCCCGGGTGGTGCGCCGGGTGGCCTTCCCGGTCACCGACATCCCCGCCGCCGTCCGGCAGGCGCTCGCGGACGCGCGCGAGGTGGCGCTGGAAAGCCGCTGAACGGGTCGGGCCCGGAAGGCGCACGGGTTAGGGTGACGGATGTGCTCGATCAGGTGACAGCAGTGCGCTACGTCGATCCGCTGCGGGCCGGCGGCTCCGTCCCCGGCGTCGTGGAGACCGACGACCTCGGCACCTACGTGGTCAAGTTCATCGGGGCCGCGCAGGGCCGCAAGGCCCTGGTGGCCGAGGTGATCGTCGGTGAACTGGCCCGGCGGCTCGGCCTGCCGGTGCCGGAACTCCGGCTGGTCGACTTCGACCCGGCGGTCGCCGACGCCGAGCCCGACCCGGAGGTCCAGGACATCCTCCGGGCGAGCCGCGGACTCAACCTCGGGATGGACCTGCTGCCCGGCGCCCGCGACTTCAGGCCCGGCATGATCCCCGTCGGGCCGGCCGAGGCCGGCCGGGTGGTCTGGCTGGACGCGCTCACCGGCAACGTCGACCGCAGCGTGCACAACCCCAATCTGATGGTCTGGCACGGCAAGCTCTGGCTGATCGACAACGGCGCCGCGCTGGTCTTCCACCACCGCTGGTCCGGCGCCGCGGGCTCGGTGGGCAAGCGCTACGACCTGAGCGCCCATGCCCTCGGCGGCTACGCCCCCGACGTCGCGCTGGCCGACGACGAGCTCGGGCCGCTGGTCACCCCCACGCTGCTGGAGGAGGTCGTGGCGCTCGTCCCCGACGCGTGGCTGGCCGACGAGCCCGGCTTCGACTCGGTGGCGGCGGTGCGGCACGCCTACGTCGCCCACCTCGCCGCCCGTGCGGCGCGCTCCCGCGACTGGCTGCCGGACGGCTTCGCCACGCCCGAGCAGGTGCGCGAGGCCGAGCGCCGGCGGGCCGCCGCCAGCCGGGCCGGCCGGCCCGCCTGGCTCCAGGAGGTGCCGGACCTGCACGGCAAGCCGGCGGTCGAGACGGTCTGGGACCACCACTTCGAGTGAGGGCCGGGGCGCCGCCGGTAGCCGTGAGGGGTGGGGAGCGGGACCGAAGTCCCGCTCCCCACCCCTCGGTTCGATCAGCTCCGGCCGCTCGGGCCGTCGACGCCTACCGTGCGGTCAGCGCGTCAGCGCCACCACTGGACCGCCTTCTCGGCGTTGATGATGCCCGCGCCGTAGAAGCCGTTGTCGTCCGCGCCGCCCTCGCAGGTGGCCGCCCACGTGCCGGTGCCGCCCGGGTTGTACGGGCCCGACGGGCAGGCGTGCGACTCGGCCTGGTTGGTCAGCAGCTCGGTCAGCTCCTCCGGGCTCGCCCACGGGAAGGTGCTGGCGAGCAGCGCCAGGACGCCGGCCGCGTGCGGGGAGGCCATCGAGGTGCCCTGCATGTAGCCGTAGCGGCCACCGGGGATGGTGGAGAGGGTGCGGCCGTTCTTGTCCGGGGTGTCCGGGATCTGGTAGAGCCGGTCGCCACCGGGGGCGGCGACGGTCACCTTGTCCTTGCCGTAGCTGGAGTAGTACGACTTGTCACCGTTGACGCCCACCGAGGAGACCGAGACCACGCCGTCCAGCTCGGTCGGCAGGTTGAGGCAGTCCTGGGTGATCGGGCGGGTGCCCGGGGTGGTGTCGTCCGGGCTGCTGACGTCCACGGTCTTGTGGGCGAGGTCGATGTTCTCGTTGCCCGCCGCGGCCACGTTGAGGACGCCCTTGCGCTGCGAGAACTCGACCGCGCGGCGCACGGCGGTGGTGATCGCCGCCTGGTCCGCGTCGTTCTGGCAGTTGAACATCCACGGGTCGACGTAGTAGCTGTTGTTGGTCACCTTGAACTTGTGCTCGCCGGCCCAGACGAAGCCGCAGATCGCGTACTCCGGGTAGATGAACCCGCCGTCGTCGACGACCTTGACGGCGGCCAGCTTGACGTTCGGGGCTATGCCCTCGATGCCCTTGCCGTTCTTGGCCGCGGCTATGGTGCCGGCCACGTGGGTGCCGTGGTCGCCGTCGGGGCCCGGCTGCCAGGCCGCCCAGTCGGTGTTCGGCTTGCCGCCGTCGATGCAGGAGACCGACTGCGAGGCGTCGACGTTGGCGGCGAGGTCCTCGTGGGTGCCGTCGATGCCGGAGTCCAGCACGCCGACGGTCACGTTGCGGCTGCCCAGGGAGAGCTTGTGGGCCTTGTCCACGCCGATCTGACGCATGTCCCACTGGTTGGCCCAGTAGGGCTCCTGGCCGGCCGCGGCGGCGGTGACCGGCTCGGCGGCGACCTCGGCCTTCTGCGTCTCGGCGGCCGTGATGCCCTTGGTGCGGCTGGTGCCGACCGACTGGACGCCCTTCGCCTTCCGCAGCTTGGCGGCGAACTGGGTGTCGGTCGAGCGGGCGATCACCACGCCGATCTGCTCGTACGAGTACACCACGGTGCCGCCGAGGGTCGTGACGGCCTTCTCGACCTTCTGCACCTGGCCGTGGTTGGCCTGGGTGTTGACGACGTAGCTCAGCAGCGGCCCGGTGGTCGGCTCGGCCCCGGAGGCGGCGACGGCGGTCCCGGCGGGCAGGGCCAGGGCACTGGCCGCGGCGAGGGCGACGCCCACTGCGGCGTACCGGGTCCGGCTGATCCGAGGAACACTCATAGGGGTTGGCCCTCCCGAGTCGTCGTGCAGCTGCGGATGGCAGGTGCAGTGGAATGATCGGGACGCTAGTGAACATGCGTTGTAATCCGCAAGAGGTAGTCATCTAATCGACACCGTTCGGCCACTTCCGAGGGGTGCGGCTCCGGCCGATCCGACCCGGCGTCAATCCATACGGTGAATATCCGGCCCGCGCGCGCTTTCCCTCACCGGGGCGTAGACGATCCACAATTCCCGGGCCACCGGGGCCGCTCGGCGCACCCGGCCACGGGCCGCCGCCGGGGCGCCCGCACCGCGCCGACCAGGGCCGGACGCTCCACCGGACGGCCGGCCCGGGCCGCTACCGCGGCCGCCCGCCGCTCAGAGCCGGTACAGGCGACGGGCGTTGTCCGCCGCGACCTGCCGGGCGAGGTGGCGGCCGTCGGCCGCCGAGCAGGCGCCGTCCGCGCGCCAGCCGTCCAGCAGGGTGCCCAGGCCGTGCCGGAACTGGGCGGTGCCCACCAGGTAAAGCTCCGGCAATCCGTAGGCGTCGGTGGAGAAGAGCAGCTTGCCGAACGGCGCCAGCTCCAGCATCTCGCCGAGTACGGCGGCCACCCGGGGCCCGACGTAGGAGGCCGTCAGCCCGAGGTCGGTGTACACCAGCGGGAAGGCCTGGGCCAGCCAGGCCGCCTGCCGGTGGTAGGGATATCCGTGCAGGAGCACCAGCGGAACGCCGCTCGGCTCGGCGGCCCGGACGAAGTCGGTCAGCAGCGACGGGTCGGCCCGGTGCAGGGTGAGGTCCGGATCGCCGAACCCGGTGTGCAGTTGGAGCGGCAGGCCGAGCTCGGCGCAGACGTCGAGGGCCGTCCAGAGCAGGTGGTGCAGCAGCACGGGGTGGCTCAGCCGACCGCGCCCGGCGCGCAGCCACTCCCCGGCGGCCGCCACCACCGCCGCCGGGGCGGGGCGCTCGGCCGGTACCGCCAGGCCGTGCCGGTAGGCCACCACCGACTTGACCGCCACCGCGCCGGCCGCCGACGCGGCCAGCGCCTCGTGGACGAGGGCCGGCCAGGACCCGGCCGACGCCGAGACCGTCTCGGCGACGGACTCCAGCCGGACCACCTCGCGCACCCGGGCGCCGGCCACCTCGGCGAACTCGCTGAGCGGCAGCAGCGGGTGGCCGGCCGCCTCGGCCAGGCCGGTGTCCACCAGGCAGGTGTCCAGCCCGGCGGCCGCCAGCAGCCGCCGGGTGGCCTCGGCGGCGCCCAGCTCAGCCCGCCGGGCCAGGTAGTCGGCGGCGGGGGCGTGCACGGGCAGCCCCAGCGCGGGCGGGCACCAGCGCCGCACGGCCAGGCCGAGGGCGCTGTCGAACGGCGTGGTGCCGGGCGCGGGCGGGCGGTCGGACTCGGTGAGCAGCCCGGCCAGCGCGCCGTCGGCGAGGTCGGCCACCACCACGCTGTGGCAGTGGTGGTCGACCAGCGCCGGCACCTCCAGCGAGCGCACCGGTCAGTACCGCCAGCGGGTGGCCGCGACCAGCTGCTCCGGGGTGGCCGAGGCGTGGCGCTCGCTCTCGCCGCGGCGGACGGCCAGCACCGCCTCGTACAACGGCTCGCCGAGCGCCTCGCGGAGCACCGCCGACTGCTGGTAGGCCGCGAGCGCGTCACCCGGGCCCGCCGGGAGCCGGGGCACCGTGCCGGGCGCGGCCTCGGCCGGGTCGCCGGTGAACTCGGGCGGGAGCGCGAGCCGTTGCGCCAGCCCGGCGAGACCGGTGGCGAGCACCCCGCCGATCGCCAGGTACGGGTTGGCGGTGGCGTCGAAGCACTTGATCTCGGCGTTGGCCGCGGTGGCGCGCTCCCCGGTGGAGCCCGTCACCAGCCGCAGCGCCGCCTCCCGGTTCTCCAGGCCCCAGCACTGGTAGGCGCCGGCCCAGTGCGAGGGCACCAGCCGCAGGTACCCGGCCGGGCTGGAGGAGCCGAGCACCAACAGCTCGGGCAGCGCGCCGAGCACTCCGGCGAGGAAGCCCTCCGCCTCGGCCGTCAGCCCGTGCGGGCCGGCTCCGCCGCGGGCGAGGTTCCGGCCGTCCCGCCAGAGGCTGAGGTGGAGGTGGCCGCCGTTGCCGACCGAACCGGCCTCGACCACCGGGGCGAAGGAGGCGCGCAGGCCGTGCCGGGCGGAGACGGCGCGGACGGTCTGGCGGACCAGGACGGAGGTGTCGGCGGCCTCGACCGGCCCCTCCGGGGCGACCGACACCTCGAACTGGCCCGGCGCGTACTCGGGGTGGATCTGCAGGACGGCGAGGCCCTGCGCGCCGAGGGCGTGCAGCACCTCGCGCAGGTAGTCGGAGAGGTCGGTCAGGCGCTGCATGCCGTAGGCCGGGCCGTCGGTCGGGTAGCGGGGCTCCTCCTGCGCCGGCCCGGCGAGCGCGACCACCCACTCGACCTCGATACCGGCCTTGACGGTGATCCCGCGCTCGGCGGCGGCGGCCGTCATCCGGCGGGCGAACAGCCGCTGGCAGCCCGGGTGCGGGGCGCCGGACTGGGTGTACCGCTCGCCCGGGGCCCAGGCCCAGCCGGGCTGGGCGGCCAGCGGGACCACCCGGTCGAGGTCCGGGTAGAGCCGGAGGTCCCCGGTGGGCCCGCCGATCGACCGGCTGGTGACGATCGAGTCGTCGGCCAGGAAGACGTCGA
This sequence comes from Kitasatospora sp. NPDC028961, assembly GCF_055564815.1. Lineage (NCBI taxonomy): Bacteria > Bacillati > Actinomycetota > Actinomycetes > Kitasatosporales > Streptomycetaceae > Kitasatospora > Kitasatospora sp. NPDC028961. The sequence continues at coordinate 64,302 of NZ_JBVHVO010000009.1, forward strand.
AGCAGGGCGCCGTGCCGACCCCCCACTCGGCGGCGTGCACCAGCCCGTCCAGCGGGACGGCCTTGACCCGGGCGATGCCCGCGTTGTCCACCCAGGTGACGGCGACCGCCTCGACCCCCGCCGGGCGCAGCCGCTCGACGGCCGCCTGCGCCCGCTCGCCGCGCTCGGCCCGCGGCGGCAGGGCGACGGCGGCCGCCGGGCCCGCGGACGGGTCGGGCGCGGCGGCGGGCCCGGACGCGGCGGCGGGAGCCGCGCCCCGGTTGGGCTCGGACGGGTCGGCGAGGCCGGCGGAGGAGACGGCTCCGGTGCTCATGCGGCCATGCTGTCGTGCCCGCCGACCAGGGGGAATTCCCCTATCGGGTGGTTCCGGCGGAGGCCTGTCCACCCGTTCACTCCTGCGGGTCGCACCCCGGGCCGCCGCGGACCCCGGGACCCGGCCGCCCCGGGCGCGGGCCGGCGGCGGCCCGGGGCGGCCGGGAATCCGGTGGCGCCCGCCCCCTTCCTACTGGCGAGTAGCTTCGCTACAGTGTCCGCACGCACCACCGTCGGGCTTCGGGAGCCGCACCGACGGGGTCGCCGGCCGGCGCGTGATCGCGCGGAACGGTCCGGCGGCGGGCGGTGCGTCTTCACCGGTCGTAGCCGCGGGTCGCGGCGGGCCGGATTCTCGCCTCGTATCAGAGCCGCTTCCTTCACCCCGAGCGCCTGAGTACCACGGCACACCCGCAGCACGGCCGGAGCGGACCGGCGGCTGCGCCGGTGGGCCGCAACCGTCATCTCCCCATGCCCCCGCGCGCGGACCCTCCTCCGGCGGCGCGTCCGCCGGAGCGCGCGCGGGCCCTTATGACAAGGAGTCAGGACAGATGGAGCGTCCCTTCCCCACGGTCGCCGTGGTCGGCCTCGGCACGATGGGTGCCGGTGTCGCGGTGGCGGTCGCGCAGAGCGGCCGCCGAGTGATCGGCATCGAGGCCACCGAGGACTCCGCCGCCCGGGCCCTGGCCCGGATCGAGGAGGCCACCGCGCACGCCGTCGCCCGCGAGCGGATCACCGCCGAGGACCGGGCCGCGCTGCTCGCGCGGATCTCGGTCGGCCACGCGCTCGCCGCCGCCGCCGCGGCGGACCTGGTGATCGAGGAGGTCCCCGAGCAGCTGGAGCTGAAGCGGGAGCTCTTCGCCGAGCTGGACCGGATCTGCCCGCCCGCGACGGTGCTGGCCACCGGCACCACCGCGCTGTCGGTGACCCGGATCGCCGCCGCCACCGCGCGCCCGGAGCGCGTGCTGGGCCTGCACTTCTTCAACCCGGTGCACACCATGAAGCTGGTCGAGGTGGTCCGCACCGTGCTGACCGCCCCGCAGGTCGCCGAGGACGCCGCGACGTTCGCCCGCGACCTCGGCAAGGAGCCGGTGGCGGCGGGCGACCGCGCCGGCTTCGTGGTGAACGGGCTGCTCTTCGCGTACCTGAACCAGGCCGCCGCGATGTTCGAGTCCAAGTACGCCACCCGCGAGGACATCGACGCCGCGATGCGGCTCGGCTGCGGACTGCCGATGGGACCGCTGGCGCTGCTCGACCTGATCGGCGTGGACACCGCGCGGACCGTCCTGGAGGCCATGTACGAGCAGTCCCGGGACCGGCTGCACGCACCCGCGCCGATCCTCGGCCAGCTGGTCTCCGCCGGGCTGCTGGGCCGCAAGTCCGGCCGGGGCTTCTACACCTACGAGGCGCCCGGCTCGTCCAAGGTGGTCGGCGCCGCGACCGGGGCCACCGCGGCGAAGGCGCCCGGCCGGGAGGTGCGCCGGGTCGGCGTCTGCGGCTCCGGCACGATGGCCACCGGCATCGTCGAGGTGTTCGCCAAGGCCGGGTACCCGGTGCTGCTGGCCGCCCGCAGCCAGGAGAAGGCCGAGCGGGCCAAGGCGCAGCTGGCCAGGTCGTTGGAGCGCTCGGTGGCCAAGGGCCGGCTCTCCGAGGAGCAGCGCGACGCGGCGCTGGCCCTGGTGACGCCGGTCGGGCAGTACACCGAGCTGGCCGACGTCGACCTGGTGGTCGAGGCGGTGGCCGAGGACCTCGCGGTCAAGCGCGAGCTGTTCGCCACCCTGGACAAGATCGTCAAGCCGGGCGCGGTGCTCGCCACCACCACCTCCTCGCTGCCGGTGATCAGCTGCGCGGCGGCCACCTCTCGGCCGCAGGACGTGATCGGCCTGCACTTCTTCAACCCGGCGCCGGCCATGAAGCTGGTCGAGGTGGTCTCCACCGTACTGACCGCGCCGGACGTCACCGCGACGGCGCTGGAGATCTGCGCCAAGGTGCGCAAGCACCCGGTGGAGTGCGGCGACCGGGCCGGGTTCATCGTGAACGCGCTGCTCTTCCCGTACCTGAACGACGCCGTGCGGATGCTGCAGGAGCACTACGCGACGGTGGACGACATCGACACCGCGATGAAGCTCGGCTGCGGCTACCCGATGGGCCCGTTCGAGCTGCTGGACGTGGTCGGCCTGGACGTCTCGCTGACCATCGAGCAGGTGCTGCACCAGGAGTTCCGCGAGCCGGGCCTGGCGGCGGCGCCGCTGCTGGAGCACCTGGTGGCGGCCGGCTGCCTGGGCCGCAAGACCGGCCGCGGGTTCCGCGACCACGCGCGCCGGTGACCACGCCGTCGGTCGGGGGCGCCGCGCCGCTGGGCGCGGGCCCCACCGGGACGGGACCGGCCGGCCCGGCACCGCTCCTGCCGGGGCAGCCCGGGTACGGGCCGCCGCGCACCGGCTGGAGCCCCGGGGCGGTGTCGGCGCGCTGGCCGAGACCGGCCGTGACCGGACCGGTCGCCCCGGTACGACGGGGAAGGCCCGCGGCGCCGGTGCCGGGGGCGTGTAGCGTTCCGGGCATGGATCGGGTTCAGTCAGCCTCCCCGCAGCACTCCGCCGGACCGCGCGGCGCCGACCGGCCGTCCGGGGCCGGCGCCGAGGGGAATCCCGGCAACCGCCGGGCGGCCGCGCAGCGCCAGCAGATGCGTCAGGACCTGGCCACGGCGGCGATGGAGCTCTTCGCCTCGCAGGGCTACGAGGAGACCACGGTCGACCAGATCGCCGCGGCCGCCGGCGTGGCCCGGCGGACCTTCTTCCGGTACTTCCGGTCCAAGGAGGAGGCGATCTTCCCGGACCACGACGACACCCTCGTCCGGGTGGCCGACCTGCTGGCCAGCGCCGAGTCCGACGAGCACCCGCTGGACGTGGTCTGCCGCGGCATCAAGGAGGTGCTGCGGATGTACGCCTCCACCCCGGCGGTCTCGGTCGCCCGGTACCAGCTGATCCGTCAGGTGCCGGCGCTGCGCGAGCGGGAGATCGCCGTGGTGGCCCGGTACGAGCGGCTGTTCACCCGCTACCTGCTGGGCCGGTTCGACACCGGGGGCGAGATCCCCTCGGGCTGGCAGCGGGCCGGCGAGGACGACTCGATGCTGGCCGAGGTGTCGGCGGCGGCGGTCGTCGCGGCCCACAACCACGTGCTGCGGCGCTGGCTGAGGGCCGGTGGCCGGGGCGACGTGGAGGCGCAGCTGGACCACTCCTTCGAGGTGATCCGGCGGACCTTCTGGGCCTCCGCGGCGCCGGGGGTGAGACGGCGGGGGTCCCTGGTGGCACCCGGTGCCAGTGTGACCCCCCTGGAGGAGGCGGCCGCGAGCGCACTGAGTGCCAGCCCCGGAGGTGAGGTACTCATCACAGTGGCCCGGACCGACGCTCCGCTGGACGTCGTGGTGGACAGCATCAGGGCCGCGCTGAGCAGTGCCAGGCACGCCTGAGCAGTAGCGTTTCCGCAGGTCAGAGCAGTTCGAAGGGCCCGTACCGACGATCCGGTGCGGGCCCTTCGCGCACCCGCCGGCGGGCGCTCGAACGCGGATTTGATTCACCTGAATTGATGACACCCGGTGTCTTTACGAGTGGCACAGGGTGCCACTACCTTGTTACCCACCAGTCGCGGCGCCGCGGCTCCCCACCACGGCGCGCCGTCGTCCGGCGCTCCCACACCCCGGGAGCTGTGCCCAGCAAGGTCCACCGCAGATCCACCGCACGGTCCCAGCCAGGCCACCCGCCAGACCACCCAACCACCCATCTCAGCGAAGCCGGTGTCCGCTCCCGGCTCCCCCAGACGCCCTGTGCCCCTCACACAGGTACGCCTTCGGAGGCAGCCATGAAGGAAATCCTCGACGCGATCCTCAACTCCGACAGCACCGCGGCGGACTTCGCCGCGCTCAAGCTGCCGGAGTCCTACCGGGCGGTCACGCTCCACAAGGACGAGGAGCAGATGTTCGCCGGCCTCGACAGCCGCGACAAGGACCCCCGCAAGTCCCTCCACCTCGACGAGGTCGCCCTGCCCGAGCTGGGCCCGGGCGAGGCCCTGGTCGCCGTCATGGCCAGCGCCGTGAACTACAACACCGTGTGGAGCTCGATCTACGAGCCGGTCTCCACCTTCGGCTTCCTGGAGCGCTACGGCCGGCTCTCCCCGCTGACCAAGCGCCACGACCTGCCGTACCACGTGCTCGGGTCCGACCTCGCGGGCGTGGTGCTGCGCACCGGCGCCGGGGTCAACGCCTGGAAGCCGGGCGACGAGGTCGTCGCGCACTGCCTCTCGGTCGAGCTGGAGTCCCCGGACGGCCACAACGACACGATGATGGACCCGGAGCAGCGGATCTGGGGCTTCGAGACCAACTTCGGCGGTCTGGCCCAGCTGGCGCTGGTGAAGACCAACCAGCTGCTGCCGAAGCCGAAGCACCTGACCTGGGAGGAGGCCGCCTCCCCCGGCCTGGTCAACTCCACCGCCTACCGCCAGCTGGTCTCGCGCAACGGCGCGGGCATGAAGCAGGGCGACAACGTGCTGATCTGGGGCGCCAGCGGCGGCCTCGGCTCGTACGCCACCCAGTACGCGCTGGCCGGCGGCGCCACCCCGATCTGCGTGGTCTCCAACGACCAGAAGGCCGAGATCTGCCGGGCGATGGGCGCCGAGGCGATCATCGACCGCTCCGCCGAGGGGTACAAGTTCTGGAAGGACGAGAACAACCAGGACCCGCGCGAGTGGAAGCGGCTCGGCGCGAAGATCCGCGAGTTCACCGGCGGCGAGGACGTGGACATCGTCTTCGAGCACCCGGGCCGCGAGACCTTCGGCGCCTCGGTCTACGTCACCCGCAAGGGCGGCACCATCGTCACCTGTGCCTCCACCTCGGGCTTCATGCACCAGTACGACAACCGCTACCTGTGGATGTCGCTCAAGCGCATCGTCGGCTCGCACTTCGCCAACTACCGCGAGGCGTTCGAGGCCAACCGCCTGATCGCCAAGGGCAAGATCCACCCGACGCTCTCGAAGGTCTACTCGCTGGAGGACACCGGCCAGGCCGCCCTCGACGTGCACCACAACAAGCACCAGGGCAAGGTCGGCGTGCTCTGCCTGGCGCCGGAGGAGGGCCTGGGCGTGCGGGACGCGGAGTTCCGGGCGAAGCACATCGACGCCATCAACCGCTTCCGGAACGTCTGATGGCCGGACGCGACCGCCCCTGGCTGATGCGCACCTACGCGGGGCACTCGACCGCGCGCGACTCCAACGCGCTCTACCGCAAGAACCTCGCCAAGGGGCAGACCGGCCTGTCGGTGGCCTTCGACCTGCCGACCCAGACCGGCTACGACTCGGACCACGTCCTCGCCCGCGGCGAGGTCGGCCGGGTCGGCGTCCCGGTGGGCCACGTCGGGGACATGCGGGCCCTGTTCGAGGGCATCCCGCTCGAACAGACCAACACCTCGATGACGATCAACGCCACCGCGATGTGGCTGCTGGCGCTCTACCAGGTGGTCGCGGAGGAGCAGGGCGCCGACATCGCCAAGCTCACCGGCACCACCCAGAACGACATCGTCAAGGAGTACCTCTCGCGCGGGACGCACGTCTTCCCGCCCGGGCCCTCGGTGCGGCTGATCACCGACATGATCGCCTACACCGTCGGCAACATCCCGAAGTGGAACCCGATCAACATCTGCAGCTACCACCTGCAGGAGGCCGGCGCCACCCCGGTCCAGGAGATCGCCTACGCGATGTGCACCGCGATCTCGGTGCTGGACGCGGTGCGCGACTCCGGCCAGGTGCCGGCCGAGCGGATGGGCGAGGTGGTCGCCCGGATCTCCTTCTTCGTCAACGCCGGCGTGCGCTTCGTCGAGGAGATGTGCAAGATGCGCGCCTTCGCCCAGCTCTGGGAGAAGGTCACGCTGGAGCGCTACGGCATCCAGGACGCCAAGCAGCGCCGCTTCCGCTACGGCGTCCAGGTCAACTCGCTGGGCCTGACCGAAGCGCAGCCGGAGAACAACGTCCAGCGGATCGTGCTGGAGATGCTCGCCGTCACGCTCTCCAAGGACGCCCGGGCCCGGGCCGTCCAGCTGCCCGCCTGGAACGAGGCGCTCGGCCTGCCCCGCCCGTGGGACCAGCAGTGGTCGCTGCGGATCCAGCAGGTGCTCGCCTACGAGTCCGACCTGCTGGAGTACGGGGACCTCTTCAACGGCTCCGAGGTGATCGAGACCAAGACCGCCGAGCTGCTGGCCGGCGCCGAGGCCGAGATCGCCAAGGTGCTGGAGATGGGCGTCAAGGCGGGCAACCGGGGCATCATCCCGGCCGTCGAGTCCGGCTACCTGAAGTCCAACCTGGTCGCCTCGCACGCCGCCCGGCGGGCCCGGATCGAGTCCGGCGAGGACAAGATCATCGGGGTCAACTGCTTCGACACCACCGAGGAGAGCCCGCTCACGGCCGACCTCGACACCGCGATCATGGTGGTCGACCCGGCCTCCGAGCAGTCCGTGCTGGCCGCACTGGAGGAGTGGCGCGGCAAGCGCGACGAGACCGCCGCCCAGCAGGCGCTGGAGGAGCTCAAGGCCGTCGCCGGCACCGACGTCAACCTGATGGAGGCGACGCTCGCCTGCGCCCGCGCCGGGGTCACCACCGGCGAGTGGGCCTTCGCCCTGCGCGAGGTCTTCGGCGAGTACCGCGCGCCCACCGGCGTCGGCGGCGCCCCGGTCGCGGTGGCCGCCGAGCCCGGCGGCGAGCTGGCCGCGGTCCGCGAGGCGGTCGCCGCCACCGCCGCCGAGCTCGGCGTCGGCAAGCTGCGCCTGCTGGTCGGCAAGCCCGGCCTGGACGGACACTCCAACGGCGCCGAGCAGATAGCCGTCCGGGCCCGTGACGCCGGGTTCGAGGTGGTCTACCAGGGCATCCGGCTGACGCCCGAGCAGATCGTCTCGGCCGCCGTCGCGGAGGACGTGCACTGCGTGGGCCTGTCGATCCTCTCGGGGGCGCACTCCGAGCTGGTGCCCGACGTCCTGCACCGGCTCCGCCGGGCCGGGGTGGAGGATGTCCCGGTGATCGTGGGTGGCATCATCCCGGCAGCGGACGGCGAGGCCCTCAAGGCCGCCGGCGTCGCCGCCGTGTTCACCCCGAAGGACTTCGGCATCACCACCATCATCGGCCGGATCGTGGACGAGATCCGGCTGGCCAACAGGCTCCAGCCGTGGACGCCCACCACCGCCGCGTCCACCAGCTGATCGTGGAAGGAACTGACCACCCCTCATGAGCAACGCCAGCGACACCCCCGTCAACCGGCTCCGCCCCCGCCGCTCCTGCCTCGCCGTACCGGGCAGCAACCCGCGCTTCCTGGAGAAGGCCCAGGGCCTCCCGGCCGACCAGGTCTTCCTCGACCTGGAGGACGCCTGCGCCCCGCTGGTCAAGGAGAGCGCCCGGCACAACATCGTCGACGCGCTGAACAACGGTGACTGGGGCAAGAAGACCAAGGTCGTCCGCGTCAACGACTGGACCACCCACTGGACGTACCGCGACGTGATCACGGTCGTCGAGGGCGCCGGCCCCAACCTCGACTGCATCATGCTGCCGAAGGTCCAGGACGCCGAGCAGGTCCGGGCGCTCGACCTGCTGCTCACCCAGATCGAGAAGACCATGGGCTTCGAGGTCGGCAAGATCGGCATCGAGGCGCAGATCGAGAACGCCAAGGGCCTGATCAACGTCGACGCGATCGCCGAGTCCTCCCCGCGCCTGGAGACGATCATCTTCGGCCCGGCCGACTTCATGGCCTCGATCAACATGAAGTCCCTGGTGGTCGGCGAGCAGCCGGCGGGCTACCCGGCCGACGCCTACCACTACATCCTGATGCGCATCCTGATGGCCGCCCGCGCCAACGACCTGCAGGCCATCGACGGCCCCTACCTGCAGATCCGCAACCAGGAGGGCTACCGCGAGGTGGCCGGCCGCGCCGCCGCGCTCGGCTTCGACGGCAAGTGGGTGCTCCACCCGGACCAGGTCTCCGCCGCGAACGAGATCTTCTCGCCCTCGCAGGAGGACTACGACCACGCCGAGCTGATCCTCGACGCCTACGACTGGTGCACCTCCGAGGCGGGCGGTGCCAAGGGCTCCGCGATGCTCGGCGACGAGATGATCGACGAGGCCAGCCGCAAGATGGCCCTGGTCATCGCGGGCAAGGGCCGCGCCGCCGGGTTCGAGCGCACCTCCAAGTTCGAGCCCCCGCAGGCCTGACCCCTCCTGACCTCCTAAGGACCATTGAGATGCAGTTCGGACGTACCTACGAGGAGTTCGAGGTCGGCGCTGTCTACAAGCACTGGCCCGGCAAGACGGTCACCGAGTACGACGACCACCTCTTCTGTCTGCTCACCATGAACCACCACCCGCTCCACATGGACACCCACTACGCGGAGCGGACGACCGACTTCGGCAAGAACGTCGTGGTCGGCAACTACATCTACTCGCTGCTGCTCGGAATGTCCGTCCCGGACGTCTCCGGCAAGGCGATCGCCAATCTGGAGATCGAGTCGCTGCGCCACATCGCGCCGACCTTCCACGGCGACACCCTGTACGGCGAGACCACCGTGCTCGACAAGTGGCCGTCCAAGTCCAAGGACGACCGCGGCATCGTGTACGTCGAGACCAAGGGCTACAAGCAGGACGGCACGGTCGTCTGCATCTTCCGCCGCAAGGTGATGGTGCCGACCGCGACGTACATCAAGGAGCGCGGCGGCGAGCAGCCCGGCCGCCCGACTCCGCTGTCCTAGCCCGTCCAGAGCCGTACCACCCAGGAGCCCCGGACGGGTAGGCCGCCGTCATCGGCCGATCCCCACCCCGGTACCGGGGGCCCTGCTGCCGCAGCCACGCCGGCAGGGCCCCTGGGAAATCCCCCCCCCCCCCGCTGTTCTGCCCTCCCCCCACCCTCTCCCTCTTTCGCCACAGGAGCCGCACGATGGGACGCCTCGCACAGACCGACGGCCTCACCGAGATCCAGCGGGACATCCTCGCCACCGTGCGGGATTTCGTCGACAAGGAGATCATTCCGGTCGCGACCGAGCTGGAGCACAAGGACGAGTACCCCACCGCCATCGTGGAGGGGATGAAGCAGCTCGGCCTCTTCGGCCTCACCATTCCCGAGGAGTACGGCGGCCTCGGCGAATCGCTCCTCACCTACGCCCTGGTGGTGGAGGAGATCGCACGCGGCTGGATGTCCGTCTCCGGCATCGTGAACACCCACTTCATCGTGGCCCACATGATCAACGCGCACGGCACCCAGGAGCAGAAGGACTACTTCCTGCCGAAGATGGCCGCCGGCGAGATCCGCGGCGCCTTCTCGATGTCCGAGCCGGGCCTCGGCTCCGACGTCTCCGCGATCTCCACCAAGGGCGTCAGGGACGGGGACTCCTACGTCCTCAACGGCCAGAAGATGTGGCTCACCAACGGCGGCACGTCCACCCTGGTCGCGGTGCTCTGCAAGACCGACGAGGGCGGCAGCTCCCCGTACAAGAACATGACCACCTTCCTGATCGAGAAGACGGCGGGCTTCGGCCCGAACCCGACCGTCCCCGGGCTCACCGTGCCCGGCAAGATCGAGAAGATGGGCTACAAGGGCGTCGACACCACCGAGCTGATCCTCCAGGACGTCCGCGTCCCGGCCGACCGCGTCCTCGGCGGTGCCCCGGGCAAGGGCTTCTACCAGATGATGGACGGCGTCGAGGTCGGCCGCGTCAACGTGGCCGCGCGCGGCTGCGGCGTCGCCCGCCGCGCCTTCGAGCTGGGCATCTCCTACGCCCAGCAGCGCTCCACCTTCGGCAAGAAGATCGCTGAGCACCAGGCGATCCAGTTCAAGCTCGCCGAGATGGCCACCAAGGTCGAGGCCGCCCACCAGATGATGGTGATGGCCGCCCGCAAGAAGGACAGCGGCGAGCGCAACGACCTCGAGGCCGGCATGGCCAAGTACCTCGCCTCCGAGTACTGCAAGGAGGTCGTCGAGGACGCCTTCCGCATCCACGGCGGCTACGGCTTCTCCAAGGAGTACGAGATCGAGCGCCTCTACCGCGAGGCTCCGATGCTGCTCATCGGTGAAGGTACTGCGGAGATCCAGAAGATGATCGTCGGACGTCGTCTGCTGGAGGAGTACCGCATCGCGGAGTGAGGACGACCAGCACGAAGACTCGCCCGGGCGGCGCGGTGACGCTCCGCCCGGCGGGCTGACGGCCCGGTGACGGCCGGTCGACGGGCGTGCGGGCCCGTCCCGGCACCCCGCCGTGCCACCACGACCCCGGCCTGGTCCGCCTGGGGTCCGGCACGGCTCCCGAAGCGGCCGTAGGGCGTACAGCTGCTGTCACGCGCCTTGCGGCCGCTTCGGCACACCCCGCGCGCGCCCCTGCGCCGCCCGCCCGGGGTTCCCCGGGCATGCCTGTTGAGACAAGAGTCACCAGCCCTGCCCGGACCCTTGGGAACCGGAGCGGGTCGAGCTACGGTCGTATACACAGAAGGCGCAGCTGCGCCGCACGCAGGACACATGACCGAGCAGGCGGGTTGCCCACCCACCGTGTGGTCCCGATAGCATCCACCGGGACAGACGCCGTCCCTTTATTACTCGATCCCCGCGGTGGCCCCCGTCCAGCGGCCATGATCCCCCGCGACAAAGGTCTTCGATGCCCATCAGCCCGTCCCCTCACACCTCCGTCACGGACAGCGATGCCCTCGCCGCCACGACGGCCGGTCGGCGACCCCGCGTGACCATCGCGCGCGGAGCCACCCCCTGGTTCGTCCCCACCCTCGCCACGGCAGCCGTGACCACCGCCCTCACCCGGCGCAATGGCGCGTGGGCCCTGGCGGCGGTGCCCGCCTGTGCGCTCAGCGCCGGCATGCTGTGGTTCTTCCGCGACCCCGAGCGTGAGATCGGCACGGGCAGAGTGATCTCCCCCGCCGACGGCGTGGTGCAGAGCATCGACGCCTGGCCGGACGGCCGCACCCGGGTGGCGATCTTCATGAGCCCGCTCAACGTCCACGTCAACCGGGCGCCCCTGCCCGGCACCGTGACCTCCGTCGAGCACGTCACGGGTGGTTTCGTGCCCGCGTTCAACAAGGACAGCGACCAGAACGAGCGGGTCGTCTGGCACTTCGACACCGAGCTCGGCGACATCGAGATGGTGCAGATCGCGGGGGCCGTGGCCCGCCGCATCGTGCCGTACGTCGACGCCGGTACCAAGGTCGAGCAGGGCGATCGGATCGGTCTGATCCGCTTCGGGTCCCGGGTCGACACCTACCTGCCGGCCGGCGTCGAGGTCGGCGTCGAGGTCGGCCAGAAGACCACAGCCGGGGTGACGCGCCTTGACCGTGACTGAACCTGAGACGATCGTCGGCCTGGACGACGAGGAGACGGCCCTGCGCCGCCGCCGTTGGGCGCGCGACCGCGAGCTGCGCGCCCCGCGCTCTCCCCAGCACCTGTCCACCGCCGACTTCCTGACCCTGGGGAACGCCGTCTGCGGCTTCCTGGCGATCTACTCGATCACCACCGGGGTCCTCGTCCCGCACATCACCAACCCGGACGCCGCGCCGGACAAGCACAGCGCCGCCACCGCGGTGACGCTGCTGCTGATCGGCTCGATGTGCGACCTCTTCGACGGACTGGTGGCGCGCAAGCTGCGCTCCTCCGCCCTCGGGGCCGAACTCGACAACCTGGCCGACCTGATCAGCTTCGGCATCGCGCCGGCCTACTTCGTCGCGGTCTGGGGCATGGTCTCGCCGGGCTCCGACAGCCGTCTCTCGGCGCTGATCGCGCTGACGGTGCTGCTGTCCGTGGTGCTGCGGCTGGCACGGTTCTCCGCCGTGAAGATGCGACCCGGGGTGTTCCAGGGCATGCCCTGCCCGATGGGCGCCATGACGGTGATCGCCATCGTGCTGCTCGACCCGCCGTTCCTGCCCGGTCTGCTCGCCATCGCCGGTACCGCGTACCTGATGATGAGCCGGATCGAGTACCCGAAGCCGCAGGGGCTGCTGGCCACCGCGACGCTCTGCTGGATCGTGCTCTCGATCGGCTGCCTGGCGGCCTGGGCGACCGGCCTGAAGGGCGGCGACTACCTGCTGCACATCGGCGCCTACGGCCAGATCGCGCTCGCCGCGATGGCCCCGCTGCTGGTGATCCGGCGCAAGGTCGGCCAGAAGGTCGGGGACGTCCGGGCGCGCCGGGCGGAGTCCCGGCTCGGCTGACCCCGAGGGACGTACGACGAAGGGCCCGGATCCGCTCGACGGATCCGGGCCCTTTCGCATGCCCTGCGGCCCTTGCCGGGCCGGTGGTGACGGCCGTGCGGGCGGTGTGCGGCCCCGTGGAGGCCGGCTGCGGCCCTGCCGGGCCGGGTGGCGGCCGTCCGGCCGCCGCGGTCAGGCCCGAGCGGCTACGCGCCGCCGCGGTGCGCCCTGATGGCTACGCGCCGCCGCGGTGGACGCTGAAGGCCGAGCGCCGGGCCGCGCGGGCCACGACCGGGTCCGGGTGGACGCCGGAGACGGCGGTCAGCACCGACGCCGCCCGCGGGTGGCCGGACTGCCGGGCCCGGGCGAACAGCCGGACCGGGTCACCGGCCGAGGCGCCCTCGACATGGCCCACCAGCAGCTCGGTCTCGCCGTGGTCGAGCACCGCGGCCGCGGTGTCCACCCAGAGCCAGGCGGCGTCCTCCGCGCCCAGCACATCGGCCGGGGCGACGCCCTCGTCCGACTGCTCGGCCAGCCAGAGCAGCGCGTAGGGCCGCAGCACCGGGGCGTCCACGGCCGCCCGGACGGCCTGCTCGGCGGTGGAGCCGGCCACCCGCAGCGCCTCGAAGGCGAGGCCGCGCACCAGCGCGTCGTCACCCTGGGCGGCGTCCAGCAGCTCGGCCACCGCCCGGTCGGCCGGTCGGGCCGCCACCCAGGCGCGGAACTCGGCCCGGGCCGGGCCCGGCGAGTAGTCGGCGCAGGCGTTGAGCAGCTCGAAGGCGCTCTGCTCGATGTGCCCGGCGGCGGTCTGCGCGACGGTGCAGATCTCCTCCAGCTTGGCCCGCACCGCCCAGTGCCCGAGCGGGGAGAGCTCGGCGGCGTCGTCCTTGCGGACCACCGCGCCGACCGCGGCCAGGCCGTCCAGCATCCAGTCCAGCACGGCCGCCACGTCGGAGGGCGCGGCCGGGGTGTCGATCTGCGGCTCGCGGCAGGTGCCGCGGACAGCCGAGACCGCGGAGGCGGCGTGCGGCACGGGCGAGAGGCCCAGCGCGCCGTCGCCGCCGCCGACCCGGCGCTCGTCCAGGCCCCGGCGCAGCAGCTCCAGCAGTTCGCTGTCGGCGACCGGGCCGGCCACCAGGTGGAGGAAGGAGAGCAGTTGCGGCGCCTGGTCGACGGCCTGCCCGGCGAGCACCGCGAACACGCCGCGCAGGGCGGCGGGCGGCACCGGGGCGAGCAGCGTCCAGGCGTCGAACAGGGCGGACCAGCCGCGGACCACGGCCTCGTCGTCGTGCTCCCAGGCGTGCAGGCGCCAGCCGGGGGCGGCGCCGCCGTCCCGGGCCTCGACCAGGCCGACCAGCAGGGCCTGGCCCCAGGCCTTGCCGGCGGCGCCCACCGTCATGGCGAGCGCGCGGCCCGCGTCGCGGGCGTCCTCGGGGAGCAGCTCGCCGCGCTTGTCGACCTCGGCGAGTTCACCGGCCCAGCGGGCGATGCGGACGGCGTCGATCAGCATCCGACGGGCCAGCGGGGCGAGCTCGGCGGGAGCGGGGAAGCCGTCCGGCACCGGGACCCGGCCACGGCCGGGGGCTGGTGCGGGGCCTCGTCGGCGGGGTACGCCGGAGCCGCCCGGCCTGGCGCCGGCGGGGCGGTGGGCAGTTCCGGGGAGACGGGTCACCGTCGCACCGGAGCCGATCGTCGGCGGGAGCTGGGCATCACGGTCGCGCGGATTCCGAGACGTCACGTCGAGCAGTCTTCCCCTTGTACCGGCCTTCTGTCACATCCGATCGGCCCCGACTCCCGACAGGTGGTCGCAGGGGGTCGACAAGATCGGGCAACAGAGGCCAAACCGCCTGGCCGGATCTGTGTGACGCGGACACGCCAGTCTGGGGAAAGACGGGGCGAACGGGGTGCGGGAAGGGGCCCGAGGGACTGTCCGGAACACGGCTGGGACCGCCCGCGGCGGGCCTCAGAGCAGCGGGGTGAGCCAGCGCCGCAGGTGCTCCTCGTAGCGGTCGGGGTCGGCGTTCCAGAGGCCGGCGTGCTCGCCGCCGGGGACGGCCTGGAGGCCGACCACGTCGGAGCGGCGGTGGGCCAGCCGGGCGGCGGCCTCCCAGGGGGCCAGCGCGTCGTCGGGCCCGTGCAGGAGGAGCGTGGGCACCCGTAGGTCGGTGCCGTCCGCGAGGCGGGCGAAGTCGGCCAGATCCACGCCGGCCCGGCCCTCGGCCGCGAGCGCGCCCAGCTCGGCGGCGGCGCCCCGGTAGCCGGCCCGGGCGGCGCCCCGGCGGGCGGTGGCCGACCAGTCGAGCACGGGCGAGTCCAGCACCAGGCCGCGGATCGAGGAGGCCCAGGCGGAGCGGGCCGCGGTCTGCAGGACCATGGTCGCGCCGAGCGACCAGCCGTACAGGATGACCCGCCCGGCGCCGCTGTCCAGGGCCAGCCGCAGGGCCGCCTCGACGTCGCGCCACTCGGTCTCGCCGAAGTGGCCGAGGCCGTCCGGGGAGGCCGGCGCGCCCTCGTCGCCGCGGTAGGTGACGGCCAGGACGGGCAGCGCGAGCCGGTGCAGGACGGGCATCACCGGGAGGGTCTGCTGCCGGTCGGCGCCGGGGCCGTGCACCAGGATCACCCAGGTGCCCCGCTTGCCGTCCAGCCGCCAGGCGGGCAGTGCGCCCAGCTCGCCCTGGACGGCGGTCTCGGTGTACGGCAGGCCGAGGGCGCTGGTCGGGTCGCCGAGGTGGACGCGGGGCGTGAAGCGGACCGCGGTACCGGGGGCCAGGGTGCCGCGGTCGGCGCGGACCAGCCGGCGGGTGACGCCCCGCTCGTCGGCGTGCAGGATCTCGCCGACCACCGCGTGCCCTCCGTCGCCCCACTCGACGGCCCAGCGGCCGGGGCGGGCGCTCTCGGCGCTGCGGGTGAAGGTGGCCCGTCCGGCGGCGAGGGTCAGCACCACGACGGGGCCGGCGGCCCGCTCACGGCCGACCGCCGGGCGGACCATCCGCTCGGAGGCCCTCCGGCCGATCAGCAGGACGGCGGCCCCGGTGCCGACGGCGGCGGCCGCCACGGCGGCTGCGGTTCCCCAACGCATATCGCTCCCCGCTCTGTTGGTCGCGGACTGGGCAGTCTGCCCACCAGTCCACTCGCGGGGGCGCCACCCGGCCACCGGACGCGGCCGTCCGGGTCACGGCGGCGGGGGGCTTGGCCGGGTCACCGCAGCGCGGGAAGCGGCTGCGGGTCGGCCCTCTGGTCATGGCGGCACGGGAAGCGGCAGAGGGAGAGGGCAGGGAGGGGGAGGCGCCGCGCGGGGGCGGCGTGGTACCGGCCCGTCAGACCGGGATCTCGGTCTCCAGGCGCTCCAGCAGCTCCCAGAACCGCTCGCCGAGCGGCCGGGCCGCCGCCGCGCGGGTGTCCGCCGCCGGGGCCGGGGAGCCCCAGCTGCCGGCGCCCCAGTGGGAGGTGACCTGGTACTCGTTCTGCAGCGCCGTCAGCACGGCGGTGAGGTCGCCCTCGTGCACCGGCACGATCCGGCCGATCGGCCGGAGCTGCGCCTGCCAGCGGCCGTCCACGCACTGCCGCAGCCGGCGGTCCAGCTCCTCCGCCCGGCCGGTCACCGCGACCAGCTCGCGCAGGGTCGTGCCGAGCACCTGGGCCAGCGCGTAGGTCTGCTCCTGGTCGCCGTCCCACTGACCGGTCGCCTCGGCCCGCTGGTACCGGTCCAGTGCGAGGCCGATCCGGTGGGCCGCGCTCTCCTGGTTGAGCTCCCGGGCGACCCGGAAGTCCCGCAGCCGGGCCGGGCGGACGCCCATCAGCTGGGCCGGCGGGCACCAGAGCGCCCGGGCCAGGGCGATGAACTCGTCCTCGGCGGGGCGCAGCTCGCCGCTCTCCCAGCCGAGCACGTGGGAGGGCAGCAGCCGGACGCCGTGCGCGGCCATGCCCTCGACCACCTGCTCGGGGGTCAGCCCGAGGCCGGCGCGGTGCGCGCGGGCGGCCGCGGGCGAGAAGGGCACCGGGGGCACGGCGGGTGGCTGTCTGCGTCGCATGGCCCGACGGTAGGGGGTGGTCCGGCCGCCCCCCAGCCGCCGAACACACGAAGCGGGCCCGGAGGCTCCTCCGGGCGACTGGACGATCGCACAGGCTGTCATGCCCCTGCGGGGGGTGCCGATCGGAGGTAGTGACGGGGTCGGGCGGCCGGGCTCCGCTGTGACCAACCCCTCCGTGACCTTGGTTGACGCACGGTTCGGCCGCGTGATGGGATCCTTCAGCCAAACGGAGGCATGCAGAGGAAGCCGGTGCGAGTCCGGCGCGGTCCCGCCACTGTCACCGGGGAGCACACTCGGAGTCCCTCCTCCGCCGGCCACGGCGCCGGAGGGGGCCCATCGCGGCGGGCCGTCAGAAGCCGCCGCCGGGGCCGGGAGTGCGTTCGACCCGGAAGCCAGGAGACTCTCGCCCCCGGTACGTCGATCCAGGGCGCGGACCCTGAGTGAGGACACGCACGCGATGCAGGCTGCCCCGACCTTCCGAGCCCTCTGCTGTCCACCGTGCGCCCGCTGACCCGCGCCGCCGCCTTCGCCCTGGGGGCCGCGGCCGGGTACCTCGCCGACGCCCGCTTCGCCGACCCGCGCCGCGGCCACCCGGTGGCCGTCTTCGGCGGCGCGGCCGGCCGGCTGGAGCGGCGGATCTGGCGGGACGACCGCGCCGTCGGAACGGCTTTCACGGCGCTCTGCGTGGGCACCGTCGCGGCCGGCGCGCTGGCGGCCGACCGCACCCTGGGCCGCCGGCCGCTCGGGCGGGCCGCGCTGGCCGCCGCCGCGACCTGGACGGTGCTCGGCGGCACCTCGCTCACCCGCGAGGCCCGCACGATCGGACGCTCGCTCGCCGCGCACGACCTCGCGGCGGCGCGGCAGCGGCTGCCGCACCTGTGCGGGCGGGACCCGAGCGCCCTCGACGAGGGGCAGATCGCCCGCGCGGTGGTCGAGTCGGTCGCCGAGAACACCGCCGACGCCGTGGTCAACGCGCTCGTCTGGGGCGCCCTCGCGGGCACGCCCGGGCTGCTGGCGTTCCGCGCGGTCAACACCCTGGACGCGATGGTCGGCCACCGCTCGCCGCGCCACGCCCGGTTCGGCTGGGCCTCGGCGCGGCTGGACGACGTGGCGGGCTGGCCGGGCGCGCGGCTGACCGCGCTGCTGACCGTCGCCGCCGCGCCCGAGCCCCGGACGGCCTGGCGGGTCTGGCGCCGGGACGGCTCCGCCCACCCCAGCCCCAACGCGGGCCAGGCCGAGTCGGCCTTCGCCGGCGCGGTCGGCGTGCGGCTCGGCGGCACCCTGCGGTACGGCGCCCGGGTCGAGCACCGGCCGGTACTGGGCGGCGAGCTGCGACCGGTGACGGTGGACGACATCGAGCGCGCCTGCCGGCTCTCCCGCCGGGTGGGACTGCTCGCACTGGGTACGACCGTCGCCGGGCACGCCGTCGTGCAGGCACTCAAGGCGGGGACGAGAAGGGGGAGCGCATGAGCAACGCACTGCTGGTCGCCGGGACGACCTCGGACGCCGGCAAGAGCGTGGTCACCGCGGGCATCTGCCGCTGGCTGGCCCGTCAGGGCGTCGCCGTGGCGCCGTTCAAGGCGCAGAACATGTCGCTGAACTCCTTCGTCACCGCCGACGGTGCCGAGATCGGCCGCGCCCAGGCGATGCAGGCCCAGGCGGCCCGGGTGGAGCCCGAGGCGGCGATGAACCCGGTGCTGCTGAAGCCCGGCGCGGACGGCCGCAGCCAGGTGGTGCTGCTCGGCCGGGCGGTCGCCGAGGTCGGCGCGCTGGACTACCGCGACCGCAAGCCCGTCCTGCTGGAGCGAGCGCTGGAGTGCCTGGCCGACCTGCGCCGGCGCTACGACGTGGTGGTCTGCGAGGGCGCCGGATCGCCCGCCGAGATCAACCTGCGGGACCGGGACATCGCCAACATGGGCCTGGCCACCGCCGCCGGCCTGCCGGTCGTGGTGGTCGGCGACATCGACCGCGGCGGCGTGTTCGCCGCGATGTACGGGACGCTGGCGCTGCTGTCGGAGCAGGACCAGCGCCATGTGGCGGGCTGGTTCGTCAACAAGTTCCGCGGCGACGCGCGGCTGCTGGCGCCCGGGCTGGAGATGCTGCGCCAGCTGACCGGCCGTCCGGTGCTGGGCACCCTGCCGATGCTGTCCGGGCTCTGGCTGGACGCCGAGGACTCCCTGGACCTGACCACCGTGGTGGACCGCGCCGAGGGGCGCGGGCCGCTCGGCGCCGACGTGCTGCGGGTGGCCGTGGTGCGCTTCCCCCGGCTGTCCAACTTCACCGACGTGGACGCGCTGGCCCAGGAACCCGGGGTGCTGGTCCGCTGGGCCACCCGGCCCGAGGAGCTGGCCGACGCCGACCTGGTGATCCTGCCCGGCACCCGGGCCACCGTGGCCGACCTGGCCTGGCTGCGCGAGCGCGGCCTGGAGCCGGCCCTCAGGGCCCGGGCCGCGGCCGGGCTGCCGGTCCTCGGCGTCTGCGGCGGCTACCAGATGCTCGCGCGCGCCATCCACGACGAGGTCGAGTCGAAGGCCGGTGCCGTCGACGGCCTCGGGCTGCTCCCGACGCACGTCCGGTTCGGCGCCGAGAAGGTGCTCGGCCGACCGGTCGGCGAGGCCTACGGGCAGCCGGTCCAGGGGTACGAGATCCACCACGGGATCGTCACCGTGGAGGGCGGAGAGGCGTTCCTGGACGGCTGCCGGGTGGGGGCGGTCTGGGGCACGACCTGGCACGGCGCGCTGGAGAACGACGGCTTCCGGCGCGCGCTGCTGCGCGAGGTCGCCGCTCTGTCGGGCCGGGCGTTCGTGCCCGCGCCGGACACCTCGTTCGCCGAGGCGCGCGAGGCCCGGCTGGACCGGCTGGGCGACCTGATCGAGGAGCACGCGGACACCGACGCGCTGTGGAAGCTGATCGAGGGCGGGGTGCCGGCCGCGGGTTCGCTGCCGTTCCTGCCGCCCGGGGCCCCCTTGGAGAATCATGAGTGACGTCCGCTACCCCTTCACCGCGATCGTCGGAATGGCCGACCTGCGGCTCGGGCTGCTGCTCAACGCGGTCTCCCCGGCCGTCGGCGGCGTGCTGGTGCGGGGTGAGAAGGGCACCGCCAAGTCGACCATGGTGCGGGCGCTGGCCGGTCTGCTCCCGTCCATCGCCGCCGTCGACGGCTGCCGTTTCGCCTGCGACCCGGCCGCGCCGGACCCGGCCTGCCCGGACGGCGCGCACGACGGCGCCGACGAGACCCACCGCCCGGCCCGGCTGGTCGAGCTGCCGGTCGGCGTCTCCGAGGACCGGATCGTCGGCTCGCTGGACCTGGAGCGCGCGCTGGCCGAGGGCGTGAAGGCGTACGAGCCGGGCCTGCTGGCCCGGGCGCACCGGGGCGTGCTCTACATCGACGAGGTCAACCTCCTCCAGGACCACGTGGTGGACCTGCTGCTGGACGCGGCCGCGATGGGCCGCTCCTACGTGGAGCGCGAGGGCGTCTCGGTGCGGCACGCGGCGCGGTTCCTGCTGGTCGGCACGATGAACCCGGAGGAGGGCGAGCTGCGCCCGCAGCTGCTCGACCGGTTCGGCCTGACCGTGGAGATCGCCGCCACCCGGGAGCCGGCCGAGCGCGCCGAGGTGGTCCGCCGCCGGCTGGCGTACGACGCCGACCCGGCCGGGTTCGCCGCGCGGTTCGCCGAGGACGAGCGCGCGCTCGCCGGGCGGATCACCGCGGCCCGGGAGCTGCTGCCCGAGGTGGAGCTGACCGACACGGCGCTGCGCCAGATCACCGCCGTCTGCGCCGCCTTCGAGGTGGACGGGCTGCGCGCGGACATCGTGATGGCCCGCACCGCCGTCGCGCTGGCCGCCTGGGCGGGCCGGACGCAGGTGCTGGAGGAGGACGTCCGCAAGGCCGCGCAGCTGGCCCTGCCGCACCGCCGCCGGCGCAACCCCTTCGACGCGCCGGGGCTGGACGAGGAGCAGTTGGAGCGGACCCTGGAGGAGCACGCCGGGCCCGAGGAGCCCGAGCCCGCGGAGCGACCGTCGGAGGGGGAGCAGCCCGGCGAGGGCTCCGAGGGGAGCGGCCCCGAGGACGACGGCCCCGGCCCGGACGGCGGCGGCCCCGACGGTGGCGGCGGCGCGCCCGCGCCCGCGGACACGCCCGACGGCTCCGCGGCCGCCGGGCCCGAGCCGCAGGCGCCGGCCGAGCCGGAGGCCGTCCCGCAGCAGGGCCGGGGCGGCGCGCCGCAGACCGCGCCGGTGGCGGCCGGCGAGCCGTACCGCACCCGGCTGTTCGAGGTGGAGGGCACCGGGAAGGGCGCCCAGGGCCGCCGCTCCCCCGCCGAGACCGACGGCGGCCACACCATCCGCGCCCGCCGCCCGCAGGGGCGCCTGGCCCGGCTGCACCTGAGCGCCACCCTGCGGGCCGCCGCGCCGCACCAGGTGGCACGCGGGCGGGACTCGCGCGCGCTGCTGCTGCAGAAGGACGACTTCCGCGAGCAGGTCCGGCAGGGCCGCGAGTCCAACCTGGTGCTGTTCCTGGTGGACGCCTCCGGTTCGATGGCGGCCCGGCAGCGGATGACCGCCGTCAAGGGCGCCGTGCTCTCCCTGCTGATGGACGCCTACCAGCGCCGGGACAAGATCGGCATGATCACCTTCCGCGGCGCGAGCGCCGAGCTGGCCCTGCCGCCGACCTCCTCCGTCGAGGTGGGCGCGGCCCGGCTGGAGTCGCTTCCGACCGGCGGCCGGACCCCGCTGGCGGCCGGGCTGCTGCGGGCCCACGAAGTGCTGCGGGTCGAGCGGATGCGCGACCCGCACCGCCGCCCGCTGCTGGTCGTGGTGACCGACGGCCGGGCGACCGGCTCCCGCGACGCCGTCGCGCGCTCCCACCAGGCGGCCGGACTGTTCACCGCCCAGGGCGTGGCGAGCGTGGTGCTGGACTGCGAGGCCGGCCCGGTGCGGCTCGGCCTGGCCCGCACCCTGGCCGCCCGGCTGGGCGCCACCGCCGTGACCCTGGACGAGCTGCGGGCCGAGGGTGTGGCCTCGCTCGTCCGCGACAACCGTGCCAACCGAGCCACCCCGACGCGAAAGGCGGCCTGATCCACATGCCCAAGGGAGTCCCCGAGAGCGTGCCCGACGACGGCCTGACGACCCGCCAGCGCCGCACCCAGCCGATCACCGCCGTCCACACCGGCCCCGGCAAGGGCAAGTCCACCGCCGCCTTCGGCATGGCGCTGCGGGCCTGGAACCAGGGCTGGCCGATCGGAGTGTTCCAGTTCGTCAAGTCCGCGAAGTGGAGGGTCGGCGAGGAGAACGCGCTGCGCGTGCTCGGCGCCTCCGGCGAGGGCGGCACCGTCGACTGGCACAAGATGGGCTCCGGCTGGTCCTGGATCCAGCGCTCCACCGAGATGGAGATGGACAGCGAGGCGGCCGCCAAGGAGGGCTGGGAGCAGGTCAAGCGCGACCTGGCCGCCGAGACCTACCGCTTCTACGTGCTGGACGAGTTCACCTACCCGATGCACTGGGGCTGGGTCGACGTGGACGAGGTGGTCGCTGTGCTGAAGGACCGCCCGGGCAGCCAGCACGTGGTCATCACCGGCCGGTACGCGACCGAGGCGCTGACCTCGGCCGCCGACCTGGTCACCGAGATGACCAAGGTGAAGCACCCGATGGACACCGGCCGCAAGGGCCAGCGCGGCATCGAGTGGTGAGCCCGGCGGGCTTCGCGGGGTCCGTGGGTGCCTTCGGGCCCGTGCGTGCCTTCGGGTCCGTGCGTTCCCTCGGGTCCGTGCGGCCCGTGCGTTCCCTCGGGTCCGTGCGGCCCGTGCGTTCCCTCGGGTCCGTGCGGCCCGTGAAGCCGGCAAAGTCCGTGAAGCCCGTGACACGTCCGTGAGTCCGCGAAAGCAGTAGAGCCTTGAACAGCGTCCCCCGTCTCGTCGTCGCCGCGCCGTCCTCCGGCTCCGGCAAGACCACCGTCGCCACCGGCCTGATCGCCGCGCTCGCCGCGCGCGGTCTGGCCGTCTCGCCGCACAAGGTCGGCCCGGACTACATCGACCCGGGCTACCACGCCCTGGCCGCCGGCCGGCCGGGCCGCAACCTGGACGCCTTCATGTGCGGGCCGGAGCGCATCGCGCCGCTCTTCCTGCACGGCGCCGCCGGGGCGGACGTCGCGGTGGTCGAGGGCGTGATGGGGCTGTTCGACGGCGCCTCCGGACGCGGCGAGCTGGCATCCACCGCCCACGTCGCCAAGCTGCTGCGGGCACCCGTGGTGCTGGTGGTGGACGCCTCCTCGCAGTCCCGCTCGGTGGCCGCGCTGGTGCACGGCTTCGCCTCCTGGGACCCGGAGGTCCGACTGGCGGGGGTGATCCTCAACCGGGTCGCCTCCGACCGGCACGAACTGCTGCTGCGCGAGGCCCTGGAGGAGGGCTCCGGGGTGCCGGTGCTCGGCGCGGTGCGCCGCTCGGCGGCGGTCGCCACACCGTCCCGCCACCTCGGCCTGATCCCGGCCGTCGAGCGCTCGGCCGAGGCGCTGCGGGCCGTCGCCGACATGGGCGAGCTGGTCGCCGCGTCGGTCGACCTGGACGCCGTCCTGGCGCTGGCCCGGACGGCTCCCCCGCTGGACGCCACGCCGTGGGACCCGGCCGCCGAGGTCGAGCGGGTGGCCGGCGCGCCCCGGATCGCGGTGGCCGGCGGCGCCGCGTTCTCCTTCTCTTACGCCGAGAACGCCGAACTGCTCACCGCGGCCGGCGCCGAGGTGGTGCCGTTCGACCCGCTGCACGCCGACGCGCTGCCCGCGGACACCGCCGGACTGGTGATCGGCGGCGGCTTCCCCGAGCTGTACGTCCGGGAACTCAGCGCGAACGGGACGCTGCGCGCCGCGATCGCCGCGTTCGCCGCCTCGGGCGCGCCGATCGCCGCCGAGTGCGCCGGACTGCTCTATCTCGGGCGGGAGTTGGATGGCCTGCCGATGTGCGGCGTACTGGACACCTCGGCCCGGATGACCGAGCGGCTGACTCTCGGGTACCGCGAGGCCGTCGCGCTGACCGACTCGCCGCTGGCGCCGACCGGCACCCGGGTGCGGGGGCACGAGTTCCACCGCACGGTCTGCGAGCCCGGCGCCGGGGAACGGCCCGCCTGGGGCTGGCGCCTGCCGACCGGACCGAACACCGAGGGCTTCACCGGGGGCACGCTGGGCAACGTTCACGCTTCGTATCTGCACCTGCACTGGGGAGGATCACCGCAGCTCGCTGCCTCGTTCGCGGCCGCCGCGGCCGCGTACCGCGCGGGCTGAGCGAACCGGGCCACCCCCGGGTCTGGTGCTTTGCCCACGCGGAGCGTCAGAATAGGGCCGATAGCCGCAAATCGCCCATTTCGCAACCGGTACCGGCCAGACCCGACCGCCTCTTGGCGAGCCGACCGATTGCCGGCGACCGCCCGCTCGGCGGGGTCGCCATGCTCCCCCGCGGAGTGAGCTGGCTCAAAGGAGCCGTCACGATGCGTCACACCTTAACCCCGCAGGATCACCACCCCCTCGACCCCACCGGCCACCGGCACGCCTGCCCGGTGCCGCTGTCCCCCAAGGCCTTCGCCCAACTCCGGGCCCGCTACCAGGACCTCGTCGAACACCGGCGAATCCCGGCGAGCCTCACCTTCGAGCAGTACTACTACGTCTGGCGCTCCCGGCGGCGCGGTGAGAACGTCATCGGCCTCGACGACGGCGCCGTCCGCCCCGGCCCCAGCACCGGGGCCCAGTTGATCACCCGTCCGACCAAGAAACTGCGCGGCACCATCCGCACCCTGGTGCTGCTGGTCGACTTCCCCGACCACCCGCACAGCCCCGAGCACACCGTCGGCCACTTCGAACAGATGCTGTTCAGTGCCGACACCTTCACGACCGGCTCGATGCGCGACTACTACCGCCTGGTCAGCGGATTCGACGCCGCCCACCCGACCGAGCACGGCATCGACATCCAGGGCGAGGTGCACGGCTGGTTCCGCCTGCCGCAGCCGCTCTCCTTCTACACCGACAACCAGTCCGGCACCGGCAACCCGCCCCGGAACTCCCAGGGCATGGCGGCCGACGCGCTGCGGCTCGCGCTCGACCAGGGCATCGACTTCTCCGCCGGCTACGACGCCCTCGGCGAGGGCCTCGTCACCGCCCTGTTCATCGTCCACGCCGGCTCCGGCGCCGAACAGACCGAGCGGCCCGGCGACATCTGGAGCCTCAAGTGGAACCCGCCCGGCGAGGACGGCGTGCTGGTCGCGCCCGGCCTGCGGGTGCAGACCTTCCTGACCGTCCCCGAGGACTGCGCGGTCGGCGTCTGCGCCCACGAGTGGGGCCACCTGGCCGCCCGCTGGGCCGACTTCTACGACACCGGCCGCGTCGAGGCGACGACCTCCAACGGCCTCGGGGACTACTGCCTGATGGCGGGCGGCTCCTGGGGCAACGACGGCGTCACCCCCGTCTTCCCGAACGGGATGCTGCGGATGTTCCACGGCTGGACCACCCCGCAGGAGGTCTCCAGCACCACCACCGGCATCGCGCTGCGGCCCGTCGCCGAGGGCGGCGACCTGCTGTTCGTCCGCAACCCCCAGCGGATGAAGGAGAGCCAGTACATCATCGTCGAGTACCGCCGCCAGCGCGGGCAGGACGAGTTCCTGCCCTCCCAGGGCATCGCCGCCTACGTGGTGGACGAAGCCATCGACAACGTCAACGACGAACACCACCTGGCCATCGCGCTGATGCAGGCCGACGGCCGCAACGACCTGGGGAAGATCTTCGGCACCGGCAACCGGGGCGACCGGACCGACCTCTACCCGGCCCTCGGCAACACCGGCATCGGCCAGCACACCGCACCGGCCCTCAACGAGCCCGACGGCACCTGGAGCGGAGTCACCCTCGCCATCGCCGGCACCCCGGGAGCCGAACAGATGGGCGTCGACGTCACCATCGCCTGACCCACCCCGACCGGGCGGCCCGAACCGAACGGACCGCCCGGCCAACCCGGCTGACCAGGCGTCGCCCCCCGGACGCCCCCGCGACCACCCTGCAGAGGCGGGCGACAGCGCCGTCACCAGTGCGGGGTGTACGCGATGTGGAGCCTTCCGGAGGTGCCCTTCGGGGGGCGGCTGGTGGCGGTGGCGGGGGCGTGGTCGAGGGTGACGCAGGAGTGGGTGGGGGCGTCCGGGGCGGCCTCGGTGTCCAGTGAGCGCACCAGCGTGCCCGTCCAGCGGAAGGCCTGTGCGGTGCCGGCGAGGAAGAGGGTCCGTGCCGCGCCGGCGAAGTGCAGCCCGTCGCGCCATCCGGCGTAGTGGTGGCTCGGGTAGTCGATCTCGTCCTCGGCGGGGAAGTCGCTCTCCGGGAGGTCCGCGGTGTGCGGTGTGCCGCCCTTGCCCAGTCGGGCGCGGACCTCCTTCCAGCGGGACGGTGGGAAGCCCAGGCCGTGGTGGAGCAGTACGAGGTCCAGCCGGACGGCGTGCTCGTCCGCGCACCCGGGGGCGGGGCCGGAGCGCAGCGGCAGGCGGACCAGAGAGCGGGGCGAGCGTGCCGCGAGTGCCCAGGCGGCGGCCAGGTCGCGGGCACCGGCGCGGTCCGCGAAGAGGTCCGTCCACCACTCGCCGTCGACCAGCACGGCGCGGCCTTCGCCGGGCTCGACGGTCAGCACCCGGTACTCGTCCCGGCCGCTCCGCACCCGGTGGACCGTCGTCCTCAGTCTCACCGGTCAGCCGGTGGCGCGGACGTAGATGTCGGCGGCGCCCGAGAGGCCGTTGGAGACCGTCACGATGTAGATCCGGCGGCCGGCGACGGGGTGGGTGGGAGACGGAGTGGGGGTGGGGGTGAGGCTGGGGGTGGGGATCTCGGTCGGGGTGGGCGGGTCGTCGGCGGAGCGGAGGCCCGGCGCGGGCTGGGGCGCGACGGGCTCGGCCGCCTCGGGGGCGGGGTCGGGAGCCGGGGTGGCCTCGGTGTCGGCCTCGGTGTCGGGGTCGGCGGAGGGCGGCGGGGCGTCCGAGGCGCAGGGCGACGGGGTGGCGACCGGCTCGGCCGGGGCCGGGGCCGGTTCCGACGGCGGTTCGGAGACGGTCGGGGGTTCGACGGCCGACGGGGTGGCGACCGGTAGGGGCGTCGGGCTCGCCGAGGGCGCCGGCATCGGGGCCAGTTCCTGGGCCTCGGTCGGCTCGTCGCCGCCCAGGGCCGCCGTCAGGTCGGACGGCAGCGGGGCGACCGGGCCGGGGGCCGGGAGGTCGTAGGTCCGCAGGAAGTCGTCGACGCCGACGTCCGGGCCGCCGGCCAGCCGGTAGTGCAGGTAGGCGACCGGCGCGCCGTCGGCGAGGCGGGTGTACACCGCGCCCACGGGGACGTAGTAGCGGCCCGCGCCCGGGTGCTGGGAGGGGTGGAGGCCGGCCAGGAGTTCGGCGCGGTCCCGGTCGGTCTCGATCGCGCCCCGGCCCAGGGTGAGCGCGTTGACGCCCCGGACGGCGAGGGCCGCCAGCAGCGCGATGGTGAGCACCAGGCCCACCGCGATCGTGCGGCGCAGCACCGGCCGGCCGGACAGGGCGGGCCAGGAGTCGCCGGCCACCCGCTCGGGCGCAGCCCGCCCCTGTTCCTTCAACGCTCCCCGCTCCCCCGCCTCGCACCGCTCTCACTGCTCGACGTGGAACCCTACGCCCGAAGTTCCGAGTGGGACCACCCAGCCCGATCAGCCCGGATAGGCCGGTGCCACCGCGGCTTCGAGCACCCGCTCGGCCAGACCGCCGCCGTCCGCCGGGACGGTCCACAGATCGGCCCCGAAGTCGCCGGGGAGCGCGTAGAGCAGCGTCGCGTCGTCGACCCAGACCGCCTGGTCGTCGACGTTGCGCTGCTCGGCGGTGGCCGTCTCGGTCATGGTGGCGAGGTCGAGCACGTAGAGCCGCCAGGGCGAGTCCTCGGACAGGCCGGGGACGCGCTTCTTGTAGGCGATGCGGGTGCCGTCCGGGGAGAGCGAGGGGCACTCGACGTTCTCGTGGAGCGTGGTGAGGGTGCGGGCGGCGAGGTCGCCGCGGACGAGGTGGGTCCGGCCGCCGGTGGCCACGGTGGCGTAGAAGGTGTTGTCGTCGGCGAAGGTGACGCCCCAGACGTTGACGTCGGACGCCTGGTACGGCTTGCCGTCCTTGATCACCGCGAAGGTCTCCAGGTTCTCCCGGAGGTTCCAGTCGCGGACGTCGACGATCGACGAGCGGGTGGAGAAGTCGGTGCCGGCGTAGGAGTCGCCGCTGACGAAGACCGTCCAGGCCGCGAGGTGGCCCGAGGGCGAGACCCGGGAGCGGGTCGGGATACCGGCGGCGGGGAAGGACTTCAGCTCGCGCAGGTGGTCGTCGAGCACGACGGCGCGGTAGGTGTCCTGCAGCGCGCCGCGCTCGGCCCGGAGGCAGATGCCGGTGCCGGCCGCCGCGTAGAAGCGCAGGCACTGCACGCCCGAGGAGGTCCGCGGGCCGTCGGGCTGGTCGGCCGGTACGGAGACGAGCTCGTCGAGGTGCGGGCCCCAGGCCATGTTGCGGAACACCAGTTGGCGGCCGCCGGCCGGCGGGCGGAGCGACACCGGGCCGGGGGTGACCACCGGAGCGCCGGGCTGTGCCTGCTTGGTGCGGGTCGAGTTGTCGGCCGCGTGCAGGACGGCGCCGGTGCCGACGGCGCCGAGCAGGACGACGGCGGCCAGCAGGATCAGCACCCTGGTCCGGCCTTGGAGCGGTGGGGTCACGACGGTACCTCGGAATCGGAGGGGGGAGCGGTTCCGGGCGCGCCCGGGGCGGTGGGGGTCCCGGCGGTGGGGGTCCCGGCGGTGGGCGTCCCGGAGGCGGCGGCCCCCGGGGCGTCCCGCAGGACGAAGGCGGCCGCCGGCACGCAGCCGGCCAGCGCCGCCGCGGACCAGCCGAGCGCGGCGGTGCCGCCCACCGCGCTCCACAGCGCGCCGAAGGCGAGCGAGCAGCCGAACCGGGCGAGCGCCTGCCCGGTGCCGACCAGGGCCAGCCCGGCGCCGCGCTGCTCCGCCGGTACCGCGTCGGCCGCCGCGGCCGCCAGCACGCCGTCCGTCGAGGCGTAGAACGCGCCGTGCAGCACCAGGACGCAGACCACCGCCGGCAGTCCGCCCAGCGGCGAGAGCAGCAGCCCGTACGCCAGCAGCAGGGCGCCGTGACCGGCGAGGAAGAGCCGGCGGCGGCCGAGCCGGTCGGCGAGCGCGCCCAGCGGAACGGCGAGCAGCAGGAAGCCCGCGGCCGTGCCGAGCGGCAGCAGCGGGAAGAGGTCGGTGGCGAGGCCGAGCCGGCGCTGCACCAGCAGGTAGAGGAAGGAGTCGCTCACGGTGGTCAGGCCGAGGAGCACGGCGCAGAACGTCAGCCGGCGCAGCGCGGGCAGACGCAGCAGGGCGAGGCCGTCGCGCAGCCGGGGGGCGGTGGCCGTCGCGGTCTCGCCCGGCTGCCGGTTCGGCACGAAGAGCAGCAGCACCAGCACGCCGAGCACCGCGATACAGGCGCTGACCGTGAACACCGCGTCGTAGCCGTGCCGTTGGCCGCCGTCGGCAAGCAGCGGGCCGCCGGCCAGGCGGAGCACGAGGAAGGCGGCGAGCGGCCCGATCAGCGCGCCGGCCGTGTCCATCGCCCGGTGGACCCCGAACGCCCGTCCCCGGTGCGCGGGTTCGGTGGCGAGCGAGATCATCGCGTCCCTCGGCGCGGTGCGCAGTCCCTTGCCCGTACGGTCGACCGCGATCACCGCGCCGATCAGCGGCACGGTGTGGACGAGCAGCAGCAGCGGCTTGCAGAGCGCCGAGAGGCCGTACCCGGCCACCGCGACGGCCTTGTGCCGGGACGCGCCGTCCGCGCCGCGCCGGTCGGCGAGGTGGCCGCCGGCCAGCCGGACCAGCGCGCTGAACCCGTTCTGGATGCCGTCCAGCAGCCCGAAGCCGAGCGGCGAGAGGCCGAGCCCGGTGAGCAGGTACAGCGGCAGCACCGCGCTGACCATCTCGGAGGAGATGTCGGTCACCAGGCTGACGGTGCCCAGGGCCAGGACGGTGCCGGGGACGGCGGCCGCCCGCCGGCCCGGCCGGAGGGCCGGGTCGACGGGGGCCTTGGAGCTGCGGGATTCCGCGACGTACATGGGAGGTCAGTTCCAGATGCCGGTGATGGTCGCGGCGGACGCGGCGTTGCCCGCGTGGGTGGTCAGCCCGGCGAGGTCCTCCAGCGTGCGCAGCACGTTGTAGTGGTTGTAGGTGGTGGCGGTGGTGGAGCCGGGCGTGACGTGCTCGCCGTAGAACACCGTGGGGATGCGGTTGCCGGAGAGGCGGTTGTCCTCGTCGAAGGTGACGACGAGGATGCTGTTGTGGGTCTTGGCCCAGGTCGCGTACGCCCCGAGCTTGTCCTTCAGCCAGGTGTCGCCGGTGGAGACCGAGCAGTCGTGCATGTCGTTGCAGAGGTCCGGCACGACGAAGGACACCTTGGGCAGGGTCGTGTAGTCGGTCGGGAACTGCGCGAAGGTGTACGCGGTGTTGGTCGGCACGTTCTTGAAGCCGAACCACGGGTTGTGCTTCTGGGCGTACTTGCCGCTGCTGCAGACCGTCGAACCCTGGCTCGGCAGGCCCTCGTTGTAGCTGCCCCAGGTCTTGCCGGCGGCGATCAGCTCGGAGCCCAGGTTGGCGGCGGTGAGCGAGCCGACCGGCACGCAGCTGTCGTCGGTGCGCCCCTGCGCGCTGCCGGAGAACAGCTGGTAGTAGTTGGGCTCGCTCGGGTGGGTGAGCCCGAACGACTGGGTCAGCGTGGCGCCGCCCGCCTTCAGGGTGTTGTTGATGTACGGCGCGCTGGAGCTGCCGACGACCTGCGAGTACGCGTGGTTCTCCAGGACGACGACGACCACGTGGTCGGGCGTCGGCAGGGTCGCGGCCTGCGCGGTGCCGGTGGCCGCCCAGAGGCCGAGCGAGCCGGCGACCAGGCCGAGGCCGGCGCCGAGGGCGGTCAGGGTGCGGCGGGGGTTGCGGGGGCGGAGTCGTGCGAAGGGCATGGTGTCCTCCGTGCGTCGGGGAGAACCGGGGTTCGGCAGGAACACCCGGGTGGGGGTCGTGCTGTGCGGGTCGCAGTGCGTGACTGCGTCGGAGCGCCGCAAACAGTAGGAGCGCGGCGGTGGCGTGGACCGCTCAGGGAAGGTGAAGAACAGGCGAACACCCTCCGGCGCCCGGCGACGGAGGTCACACGGGCCCCGATTGACCCCTCCGTCGCCGCCGTGGTGGGATTTCGTCGGCCGACGAGCGGCTGCCGCAGTGCCGCCGGGAGCGCCGGACGACCGCCGGGCGGCCTCCTGACGGCCTCCGCATGGCCTCCGAACGGCCTCCGGGTGAAGGGAACGCGACGTGATCGGGCTGCCGGCCCTGGACGCGGCGGGTCACGCACCCGCCGAGCAGCCGCACGCGGCGCGGCCGGACCGTGGCCCGGCCTTCCGGGCCGAGCACGGCGGCGAGGGCCCGGGCGAACTCCTGGACCGCGCGCCGGACGGCTCACCGGTCGCCGCGCGGTGCTCGGACAGCCCGGCTGACCCCGACGGCCTCGCCTCCGGTGCCCTCGTCATCGGCGCCCTCGCCCCCGACGGCCTCGCCCCCTCTGCCCCCTCTGCCCCCTCTGCCTCCTCTGCCCTCGCTCCCGGTGCCCTCGTCGTCGGTGTCGGCCTGCGCGCGGCGGCGGGCCCGTCCGACGTGACGCGGCTGATCCACCGGGTCCTGCGCGAGGCCGGATTGCCCAGCGGCTCCGTCGCCCGGCTCGCGACCCTCACCGGCAAGGGCGACCACCCCGCCGTCCACCACGCCGCCGCCGCGCTGGACCTCCCGGTGGACGAGCACCCGGCGGAGGCCCTCGCGGCCGTCGCCGTCCCGAACCCGTCCCCCGCCGTCGGTGCGGCGGTCGGCACCCTGAGCGTGGCGGAGGCCGCCGCGCTGGCGAGCGCGCCGGGCGGCGAACTCGTCGTCCCCAAGCAGAAGTCCGCGACGGCGACGGTGGCGGTCGCCCGGGCCGCTCGCGGTCGCCCCGGGCCTCGCGGCCCGCTCGCCCGCGTCCCCGGGCCGTCCCTTCCCGTCGATGCCGTTGTTGGAGACCCCTCGTGACCACCCCCGACCATGACCTCCGCCACCACGGTGACGCGGAGGTGCGCGCCGACGGGGCCGGTCTGGTCGACCTCGCCGTCAACGTCCGTACCGGCACACCCCCGCAGTGGCTGCGTGAGCACCTCGCGGCAACGCTCGGCGAGCTCGCGGCGTACCCCGACGGCACGGCCGCCCGCGCCGCCGTCGCCGCCCGGCACGGCCGACCGGTCACGGAGACGCTGCTCACCTCGGGCGCGGCCGAGGCCTTCGTGCTGCTCGCGCGCGTCCTGGCGCCCCGTCACGTCGTCGTCGTACACCCTCAGTTCACCGAGCCGGAGGCGGCGCTGCGGGACGCCGGGCACGCTGTGGAGCGGGTACTGCTCGTACCCTCGGACGGCTTCCGGCTGGGTGCGGTACCGGAGGAGGCCGACCTCGTCGTCCTCGGCAACCCCACCAACCCGACCTCCGTACTGCACCCGGCGGCCGCCGTCGCCGCCCTGGCGCGCCCCGGTCGCACCCTGGTGATCGACGAGGCGTTCATGGACACCGTGCCCGGCGAGTGCGAATCCCTCGCCGCCGTCCGGGACCTGCCCGGCCGGGTGGTCGTGCTGCGCAGCCTCACCAAGACCTGGGGCCTGGCGGGCCTGCGCATCGGCTATGCGCTCGGCCCGGCCGACCTGATCACCGCGCTCGGCGCCGCCCAGCCGCTCTGGCCGGTCTCCACCCCGGCGCTGGCCGCCGCCGAGGTGTGCAGCGCACCCGCGGCGCTCGCCGAGGCCGGGCAGGCCGCCCAGGACCTCGCCCTCCACCGCGACCACCTGCTCAAGGGCCTCGCCGCCTTCCCCGCCGTCCGGGTGCACGGGGAGCCGGCCGCCTCCTTCGTCCTCGTCGAACTGCCGGACGCGGCCGCCGTCCGCGCCCGGCTGCGCGAGCACGGCTTCGCCGTCCGGCGGGGCGACACCTTCCCCGGACTGGGCCCGGACTGGCTGCGGATCGCCGTCCGGGACCCTGGGACGACGGACCGTTTCCTGGACGCGCTCGGCGCGGTACTGGCGGTCCGGACCGGCGCCGGCCGCTGAAACACGACCGGGACATTTCACGAACCACCCGGTGATCATGCCCGGCCTACCGTGGAGGCAGACGACAAACCGCACTGCCGGACGGAAGTTGGGACCACCCATGCGCTCGCGAATCGCCCTCACCGCTCTCGCCGTCACCGCCCTCGCGGCCGCCGCGACGGCCTGCGGCCCGGAGAACAGTGACGCACCCGCCGCCGGCGCCGCCCCGACGACCGCTCCCCCGGCCGCCTCCGCCCCCGCCGCCGCGCCGTCCGCGTCGGCCCCCGGCACGCCCGCCGCGCCCGGCAAGTCCGCCGCGCCCGCCGCGTCCACCAAGCCCACGGCCACCACGCCGGCCGCGCCCGCCCCGGGGAGCCCGGGCGACAAGACCGGCTACGGCCAGGCCTGCGGCACCAACGACCTCACCTTCGGGGCGAAGATGGAGACCCAGGCGGGCGGCTACATCCTGGTCACCGCCAAGGCCAAGGCCGGGATCACCTGCGTCCTACCCGCGACGCACCCGGTCATCGCCTTCGGTTCGGGCGGCATCGAGGCCCGCAACGCCGAACAGGCGGCCGGTGCGCCGATCACCCTCACCGGCACCGCGGTCGCCTACGTGGGGATCAACCCGAAGAGCACCAACACCGACCAGAACGTCGAGTTCAAGGACGTCATCATCGGCATCAGCGCCGGCGACCCGGACCCGGCGAGCATCCCCGTCGGCTCCGTCAAGGTCGACAAGCCGGTCGTCACCAACTGGCACACCAACGCCAAGGACGCCGTCCCGGGTGTCTGATCAGCTGTGACTGACGCTGTCGATCGGCCCACGCCACACCTTCACGGCGAAGTCACGGCGAACCGGAGGCAGGGGCCGCCCTCGACCGGCGGCGACCGCCACCCCCGCGATCAGCCGAGACTCACCGCGTCCCCCACCCGCACCCTCCCCGGCTCCAGTACCCGCGCGTAGACGCCTGCGCAGGGCAGCGCCGGCATCCCCTCCAGGGGCACGACCCGGTTCTGCGCGGTGAGCACCTTCAGGGCCGCCGTGCTGCGCGGCAGTTCGCCATGGGCGAGGGTCGGGACGGCGCAGCGCGGGGTCGGGGCCAGCACCCGCAACCGGAGGTCCGGGCCGATCCGCAGCTCGCGGCCGACCCAGGCGTTCTCGACGTAGCCCTCGCCCTCGGTGCGGATCACCAGGTTGGGGCGGTAGCGGGCGGCCTCGGTCGCCACGGCGTCCAGGGTGGAAGTCGTGAGCAGGTGCAGCGGGGCGAAGTCGAAGAAACCCCCGGCGGGAGCGGCGCGGCCGATCTCGTTCTCGGTGACGGCGACCTCCTCCTCGATCCCGCGTGCCAGCACCTCCTCCGGCACGGCCCGTTCGACGGTCGCACCGGGCGGGCGCTCGCTCACCAGGGAGACCTCGCGGCCCAGCAGCGCGGACAGTTCGCCCTCGCCCACCTCCCGGCCGTCCGGCCCGGTGATCACGACGCCACCAGGGTGCAGCACGGCGGTGAACCGGAGCATCTCCGCCCAGAGCCTCGGGTTCTTGGCGCTCGCCACCCGGCCACTCGCGGCGTCCAGCAGCCCCAGCGCCCGGTCCCCGTCCAGCCCGCGCTCGGAGACGCCGGCCTCGCCCAGCTCCTCCCCCAGCAACGACTTCACCGGGTACCGCCGGATCCGCTCCACCGTCCCGATCCTCATGCCACCGCCTCCTCCCACTCGCGCAGCGCCGTGAAGTCGCGGGCGCCCAGGCCGAGTTTGGGATCGACGTGCAGGGTCAGCGCGGGCCCGGGGTGGTGCGCGGCTATCCACTCCGTGTCCTGCGGCCCCAGCTCGTCGTCCACCCAGACGAACGGGCGCCCGGCGGCCCAGGCAACCAGGTTCCTGGTCTTCCAGTGCAGCCCGTCCGGGTCCTGCTGGTGCAGCTCCGGCCAGTGGATGTACGGCAGCACGGGCAGCCCCAGCAGCGGCCCGATGAAGGTGTTCGCCTCGTCCATCCACGTGGTGGCCCACACCAGTTCGTACCGCAGCGCCAGCAGTTCGGGCCCGTGGTCCGGGTTGATCCAGATCCGCAGCGGCCGCACACGCTCGGCGGGCCGCTGCGGGAAGCGGGCGACCCAGCAGTCGGGCTTCACCCGGTGCGTCCCGTAACCGTGCGGCCGCCGGTGCCGCTTCGCGGCAAAGGGGTTCAACGGCCCGTCGACATCGAGCAGGAGCAGCGGCAACGTCATACCGGGCATCCTCGCCCGAACCCCGCTCCGGGACCAGGGATTAACCCCCTCGGTTCGGATCCCCAAGAACGGCCGAGCACCGCCCCTGGGCGCCTGCGACACCCCCTGGTCCAAGTTCGTGCAATTCCGTGCAAGCGGGGTTGTGCTCCACGCGATCAGGCCCGACCGTGGTGCACGTCCCTGCAACTCCACAGACGTCGGAGATCGTCATGGCACTTGGTTTCGTGGGAATCGACCCCAGTACCGGCGGCGGTGGCTCGCCCACCGTGTGGATCGAGGACGAGACGAACGAGATCATCGTGCAGAGCTGGACCGCGGACGACGCGCTTCGCGAAAGGATCGCAGGGACTGCGTGGGTTCCCGGACATACGCTCGGGATTCCTGCCCACGAGTCCGTGATCCGTATCCCGGATCGCATGGTGCCGATCCTGAAGGAGGCCATCGAACGTGTCGAACGTGCCCGACTTCGCCGCGCTGTTGAGGAGTGCTCGGCGGACAGCGGTTCATCTGGAGATGCGTGACGCCTACGCCGTGGGCGACGAGGCCGAGGAGATCGACCGGTTCGCCCGAACCGGCGAGATCGAGCTCGACCCCCAAGCGTCCTGGTGGCCCGAGTGGTTGGGGCTCGTCCGCGAGACGGTCGGCCGTGGTGTGGTCATGCGGCGGGCCCGGATCGTCTCCGAGCCGGTGACGGACTACATCCGCTGGGAACACGCGGTCACTCCGATGAACCTGGCGGCCGGCGAGCTGGTCCGGTGGCTGCCCAGGAGCCGGGCGTCCGACCTCGCGCTGCCGGGCAACGACTTCTGGCTGATCGACGACCAACTGGTGCTGTTCCATTTCTTCACGGGATACGGCGACTGGGCCGACCCGGGGTTCGCGTTCTCCGAGGACCCCGCGACGGTGCGTCTCGCCTCCTCCGCGTTCGAAGCCGTCTGGAAGCGTGGCACTCCGCACGACGACTACAGCGCCTGACCCGAATCCCACCCTGCGAGCACCGGACTGCCAGACTCATGCCCACGTCTCCGTCATCGAGCGCGCGAACGGCGCGCCTTGCCCTGGCCAACCGACTCGTCGGTCTCCGCAAGGACGCCGGCCTGACGGGTAGGCAGCTGGCAACCCGGTGCGGCTGGAACCCTTCGAAGGTGTCCCGGATCCAGAGTGCGCGCACCCCTCCCTCCGACTCCGACATCCGTGCATGGTGCGCCGCGTGCGCGGCGACCGATCAGGCACCTGACCTGATCGCCACATCGAGAGCGGTCGAGTCGATGTACCTGGAGTGGCGCAGGCTGCACAGCGCCGGGATGCGCAAGGTGCAGGAGGACTTCTACGTACTGCACGAACGGGCGGAACTCTGCCGAGCGTACGTGTCCAACGTCGTGCCCGGCTTCCTGCAAACGACCGAGTACGCAACCGCGTTGATGCGGTCCATCACGGAATTCCAGGGGACTCCCGACGACCTGGCCGAAGCGGTCGCCGCTCGGGTGGCGCGCGGCCGGTTCCTGCACGAGGGCAGGCACCGGTTCGCGGTACTGATGGAGGAGTGGGTCCTTCGCTCCCGGATCGGGGACGCCGCGACCATGGCCGGGCAACTCGGCCACTTGCTGACGGTGATGCCCTCGGCGTCGTTGTCGCTCGGCGTCATTCCCTTCACCGCGCAGCGCTAAAACTGTTCCCCAAGATCGCCGCCCGGCTGAACCCCGGCGGCGTCCTGGCTTTCTCACAGCCTCCCGCCATCCCCGGCGCCTACGGTCCGCAGGGCATGTACAAGGGCGGTTTCGCCGGGAAGGCGCTCTACACCTACCGCTACTCCTACCCGCCCCGCCGATGGGTCGGCCTGCTGCTGCGGAGCGGATTCGAATCTGCGGAAGCCCGCGTTCTCGACGCCCCGACCGAGGGGCACATCGGGACGCTGATCGTCACGGCCAGGACTCCGAGGGCCTGAGACCGGCCTGGGGGGGGCGGGGGGGGGGGGGGGGGGGGGGGGGGGGGGGGGGGGGGGGGGGGGGGGGGGGAGGGGGGGGGGGGGGGGGGGATAC
>NZ_JBVHVO010000009.1:101242-104496 GCF_055564815.1 Kitasatospora sp. NPDC028961
GCTAAGCATCAAGAGGGGGGAAAACGGGGAAAGGGGGGTATAAAGGACAGGGACTGGGGGTACGAGAGCCTGGCTTACTTCCCGGGGGGGGCGGGGGGGAACGCGGGGCGGGCCCCCCCCCCCCCCCCCCAGGCCGGTGTGGTGGGCCGTGCACCGCCTTACGGGGCGATCGGGAGGCGGCGCTTGTGGTCGGTGAGGCGGTAGCGGCGGACGATCGTCTCGAAGGTCTCCTCGGCGACCGGCTTGCCCTCCAGGAAGTCGTCGATGTCGTCGTAGGTGACACCGAGGGCGTCCTCGTCGGCCTTGCCCGGGGCGAGGGTCTCCAGGTCGGCGGTCGGGACCTTCCGGACCAGCTCGGCCGGGGCGCCCAGGGCGTCCGCGACGGCGCGCACGCGGCGCTTGGTCAGGCCGGTGAGCGGGACGAGGTCGGCCGCGCCGTCGCCGAACTTGGTGAAGAAGCCGGAGACCGCCTCGGCGGCGTGGTCCGTGCCGACGACCAGGCCGTCGTGCGCGCCGGCCACCGCGTACTGGGCGATCATGCGCTGGCGGGCCTTGATGTTGCCGAGCACGAAGTCCTGGTGGCCGGCGTCGCGGAAGGCCACGTCGGCGGCCACGGCGGCGTCGAGCGCGGCGTCGCTGGCGGGCTTGATGTCGACGGTCAGCAGGTGGTCCGGCCGGATGAAGGAGAGCGCGAGCTGGGCGTCGTGCTCGTCGGCCTGGACCCCGTAGGGCAGCCGCATGGCGTAGAACCGCGCCTCGTGCCCGGCGGCCCGGGCGCGCTCGACGGCGAGCTGGCAGAGCCGGCCGGCGGTGGTGGAGTCGACACCGCCGCTGATGCCGAGCACGAGGGCGCGCAGACCGGTGGAGGTCAGCCGCTCGGCGAGGAAGGCCACCCGGCGCTCGATCTCCTTCTCGGCGTGGAAGGTCTCGGCGACCTCCAGCTCCCGGGCGATCTCCTGCTGCAGGGCGATGGACGCCGGCACGCTCACGTCTGCTCCTTGGTCGGGTTCGATGTGCTGTCGCACTCACCCTACTCAGGCCCGATGCCCGGTGGGACGGCCCGCTCGGCCGGTACCGGCGGACGGCCGGGAGGCCGCTCCCGGAGCCGGCGGTCGTGGGAGCCGCCGATTCCCGGCCCGCCCGCTGCCCGCAGACCCGCTGACGATCCGTCGGGGACGGTCCGTAGCATGGGCACGCGCGCGGACGGGGGCCCGGTGCCCTCTGGCAGACTGTGCGACCAGTGGGGCTGTTGGGCCGGGGCATGACAGGTGGGGGCAGAGAGCATGAACAGCCGGGGGACGGTGCTCGGGGGGCGTTACACGCTGACCGAGCGGATCGGCGGCGGGGGCATGGGCTCCGTCTGGCGCGCCGACGACGAGGTGCTCGCACGGCAGGTCGCCGTGAAGATCCTGCATCCGGGACTGGTCGAGGACGGCGCCTTCGTCAAGCGGTTCCGGCGCGAGGCCCAGCTGCTCGCGGCGCTGAAGCACCCCGGCATCGTGGACGTCCACGACTACGGCGAGAGCGGTGAGGACGCCGGGGACGACCGGGTCGCCTACATCGTGATGGAGCTGATCGACGGGCAGCCGCTGGACAAGGTGCTCGCCGAGAGCGGGCCGATGCCGCCCGAACGGGCCCTGGGGCTACTCGCCACCGCGCTGGACGCCCTGCACGCCGCCCACCGGCAGGAGATCGTGCACCGCGACGTCAAACCGTCCAATCTGATGGTCCGGTCGGAGGGCCGGGTGACGGTGACCGACTTCGGCATCGCGCGGGCGGTCGCCAGCACCCGGATCACCGCCTCCCACGCGGTGATCGGGACGGCGCTCTACATGGCCCCCGAACAGGCCGAGGGACAGGCCATCACCCCGGCCTCGGACCTCTACTCGATCGGCGTGGTGGGCTACGAACTGCTCACCGGACAGCCGCCGTTCGTCGGCGAGAGCGTGCTGGAGGTCGCCCTCAAGCACATCCGGGAGCCCGCTCCGGAGCTGCCGGCGGCCGTTCCGGAGGCGGTGCGCGGGCTGATCGCCACCGCGCTGGCCAAGAAGCCGGAGGACCGCTTCGCCGACGCCGGCACGATGGCGGCCGCGGCGCGGGCCGCGATCGCCGCCGCTCCCGGCGCCCCCGCGCTGCCGGCACCGCCGGCCGTTCCGGTGATACCCGCGACGCCCGCCGTAGCCGCGGCCGACGTCGGCAAGGTGGAGTCCCGGGACGCCACCGAACCCGGCACCCGTCGGCGGCGGCGCGGCTTCCTCGTCCCCATCGTCATACCGGTGATCATCACGGCGGGCACCGCGACCGTCCTGCTGATCGACCGCACGCCCTTC
Source organism: Kitasatospora sp. NPDC028961 (assembly GCF_055564815.1). Lineage (NCBI taxonomy): Bacteria > Bacillati > Actinomycetota > Actinomycetes > Kitasatosporales > Streptomycetaceae > Kitasatospora > Kitasatospora sp. NPDC028961. The sequence goes on from NZ_JBVHVO010000009.1 coordinate 103,573, forward strand.
ACCTCCGAGGCGAAGACGCCCGCGGCGCAGCCGTCCGTCACGGTCTCCGGCCCGGCGAACCCCGGCGGCCCGGCAACGTCGGCCGAGAACGCGACGACCCCGCCGCCGACCACCCCCGCGCCGACCGGCACCCCGACCGCGCCCGCCGCCACCGCGACCCCCGGCGCCCAGCAGTCCACACCCGCGCCGGGCGGCACCGGTGCGGCGAACGGCGGCGGCGCGACCGGAACGGGCGGCACCCCGCGCGCGACCCAGCCGCCGGCCGGCGTCCCGGCCCCGGCGGCCGGCACCGCCGGGGCCGGGAACCAGCCCGCTCCCGGAACGCAGCCCGGCACCCAGCCCAACCCCCAGCCGGCGGCCACCAGCGCCCCGCCGCAGACGCCCGCCACGCCGCCGGGCTGCGGCGGCACCAAGTGGGGGCCGATCGTCAGCGTGGCCTCCGGCCTCAAGCTCGGGCTGTCCAAGGACACCCCGTCGGCCGGCCAGTCCGTGATCATGGGCGGCAACACCGCCTACGGCTGGGTGCGTTCGGACCCGGACCCGGGCGGCTGGTACCACCTCTACCCGTGCAACCTGAGCGGCGCACCGCTCGTCCAGGAGACCGACGGGCGGGTGACGCTCTCGGGCGGCTTCAGCGTCCTGAGCAACTGGAAGGTCAGTGCCGGGAGCACACCGGGCGCCTTCCGTCTCGCGGACTACATGGGCTCCGCGTGCATGACCGACAACGGCGCGGGCAACCAGGTCACCATGGTCACCTGCACCCCCGGGAACAAGTCCCAGGAGTTCAGGATCCCCTGATCGGAGCCGAAGGGGCGGCGGGCCGGCGGGGGGGGGGGGGGGGGGGGGAGGGGGGGGGGGGGGGGAGAGGGGGGGGGGGGGGGGGGGGGGGGGGGGGGGTGGGGGGGGGGGGGGGGGGGGGGGCGT
>NZ_JBVHVO010000009.1:104503-136469 GCF_055564815.1 Kitasatospora sp. NPDC028961
AAGGGTGGGGAAAAGCGGTCCATCGTTGTCCCTTTCACCCCTGGAAACAAGCCCCGGGGGTCAAGGCCCCCTGGATCGGAGCGGAGGGGGCGGCGGGCCGGGGGGGCGGCGGCCCCCCCGCCCCGGTCACGGTCGGGTCCAGAGGTTGCGGGCGGCGAGCAGCGGCAGCACGCCCTCGCCGAACCAGTACGCCTCCTCCAGGTGCGGGATCCCGGAGAGCACGAACTCGTCGATGCCCAGCTCGTGGTACTCGGTGATGAGGTCCGCGACCTCCCGGTGGCTGCCGACCAGGGCCGTGCCCGCGCCGCCCCGCAGCAGGCCGATGCCGGCCCAGAGCCCGGGGTGGATCTCCAGCCGCTCGGCCGAGCCGCCGTGCAGCGCGAGCATCCGGCGCTGGCCCTCCGACTCGCTCTCGGCGAGGGCGCGCTGGGTCTCCCGGACGCGCGCCGGGTCCATCGACGCCAGTAGCCGCTCGGTCTCCGCCCAGGCCTGGGCGGAGGTGTCCCGGGTGATCACGTGCAGCCGGATGCCGAAGCGGACCACCCGGCCCTGGGCGGCGGCCAGTTCGCGGATCCAGGCGATCTTCTCGCGGACCTGCGCGGGCGGTTCGCCCCAGGTCAGGTAGACGTCGGCGTACCGGGCGGCGACGTCGCCCGCCGCCGGGGAGGACCCGCCGAAGTACACCGGCGGCACCTGGTCCGGGAGCCGGTTCAGGGTGGCCCGCTCGACCCGCAGATGGACGCCGTCGTGGTCGACGGTCTCCCCGGCCCAGAGCCGGCGGGTGATGGACAGGAACTCGCCCGTCCTGGCGTAGCGGGCGTCCTTGTCCAGGAAGTCCCCGTACGCGCGCTGCTCGGCCGACTCCCCGCCGGTCACCACGTTGAGCAACAGCCGTCCGCCGGACTGCCGCTGGTAGCTCGCCGCCATCTGCGCCGCCAGGGTCGGACTGATCTGCCCGGGCCGGAACGCCACCAGGTACTTCAGCCGCTCGGTCACCTGGGTCAGCATCGCCGTGGTCAGCCAGGCGTCCTCGCACCACGCACCGGTCGGGGTCAGCGCCCCCTCGAAGCCCAACTGCTCCGCGGTGCGGGCGATCTGGCCGAGGTAGGCGATGCTCGGCGGCCGGTCGGAGCCGGCCGCGCCGGGCGTCGAGCCGTGCCCGCCGCCGACGATCTGCCGGCTGTCGCCGTTGGTGGGGAGGAACCAGTGGAAGGTGAGGGACATGGACGGACACGCTCCTGGCGGTGGTTGCCGGCTGCTGGTGGACCTGGTTCGCGTCAGCGGCGACAACCGGCCGTGCACACCCGTCCCAGGTCGACGTGCAGTCGCCGTACAGGGAGGAAGGGGGCCGGAGCGGTCATGGCCCGATTCTCCGGGACTCCCACCCCGCTGGACAAGACATCCGCGTCAGAACACCCGTGTCAGAACACCCACATCAGCCCACCGGGGCCGGAACACCGGGGCCGGAACACCCACGCCAGTACTCCCCCGCGACCGCGCCGGGAAGGGCCCCCGCCGGGCGGCGGACGGCGAACGGCCGCCGGGCCTCCCCTCGGCAGCGGAGGGGAGGCCCGGCGGTTGGTGCGGCAGGGGGAGGCGGCTCAGACGAGGCCGGCCTTCTCCAGGGCGGCGCAGCAGGTGTTGACCAGGAGGCGGGTCACCACGTACGGGTCCACGTTGGCGTTCGGGCGACGATCCTCGATGTAGCCCTTCTGGTCGACCTCGACCTGCCACGGGATGCGGACCGAGGCGCCGCGGTCGGAGACGCCGTAGCTGTAGACGTTCCACGGAGCGGTCTCGTGCTTGCCGGTCAGGCGCGACTCGATGTCGGCGCCGTACTGGGTGACGTGCTCCAGGACGATCTCCTGCGAGGCGCCGAGCGACTCGCAGGCGGTGATGATCGCGTCGTAGTTCTCGCGCATCGCCTTGGTGGAGAAGTTGGTGTGCGCGCCGGCGCCGTTCCAGTCGCCGCGCGCGGGCTTGGCGTCGAGGGTGGCGTCGATGCCGAACTCCTCGGCGGTGCGGTAGAGCAGGTAGCGGGCGACCCACATGTGGTCGGAGGCGGTCAGCGCGTCGACCGGGCCGATCTGGAACTCCCACTGGCCGGGCATGACCTCGGCGTTGATGCCGCAGAGCGAGAGGCCGGCGGCGAGGCAGCGGTCCATGTGCAGCTCGACGATCTCGCGGCCGAAGACCTCCTCGGCACCGACACCGCAGTAGTAGCCGCCCTGCGGGGCCGGGAAGCCGCCCTCGGGGAAGCCGAGCGGGCGGGAGCCCTTGAAGAAGGTGTACTCCTGCTCGATGCCGAAGATCGACTCCTGAGCGGCGAACTGCTCGGCGATCGGGCGCAGCAGCGCACGGGTGTTGCTCTCGTGCGGGGTGCCGTCGATCTCGTTGACCTCGCACAGGACGAGGATGTTGTCGCCGCCGCGGATCGGGTCCGGGAAGGTGGCAACCGGCTCAAGGACGCGGTCCGAGGCGTGACCCTCGGCCTGGTTGGTGGAGGAGCCGTCGAAACCCCAGGTGGGGATCTTGTCCGCGTTGGCCAGGATCCGAGTCTTGGAGCGGAGCTTGGCGGTCGGCTTCGTGCCGTCGATCCAGATGTACTCGGCCTTGATTGCCACGGGGGTGAACCTCGCAAACTGGGTGGTGGGTGCCCGCGTAGCGTTGCAAGCCGCCGTTTCCCGGTTGTTCCTCCTATGTAACACCCAGGTGAACCAACCGTCCGCGTTGGCACGGTCACGGTGCGGGAGTGCCGTGGATGGCACCCCGCACCGATCGGCGCACCGCGACGGGTGTCCGCCCTTCACCGCGACGGGCGTGGGCCCTTCACCGCAGCGACCCACAGAGCCCCGCCGCGGCGACCCGCAGAGCCCCACCGCGGCGGGTGTCAGTGCTTACGGGCGTGCGCCGCCCGGCGGCGGGTGACCCAGAGCGCGCCGCCGCCGGCCGCGACCAGGGCGGCGGCTCCGGCCGCGAGCGGACCGGTCGCGTCACTGCCGCCGGTCGCGGCGAGGTTGCCGCCGGCGGCGGTGGCGGTGGCCTGCGGCCGGGCGGTTCGGCCGGGCGGCGTGGTGGTCGCGTCGACCGCGGGCTGGACGGCCGGGGCGGTGCCGGGCGCCGTCGGCGTGACCGAGGGGGTCGGCGTGACCGGTGCGGTCGGCTTCTCGCAGCTCACCGAGGCGACGGTGATCTTCCCGGACACCTTGGCGACGTTGAGGTTGAGCGGGTTCACCTCGATCTGCACCTCCAGGGCCGAGGCGGCGGCCGTGGTCGAGGTGGTGGCCCGCTTGGAGAACTCCACCGAGACCCTGCCGACCAGCGGCACGTCCACGTCGGTCGGCCCGTACAGGCTGAGGGTGACCGGCTTGCCGAGCACGGTGAGCTTGGCCGGGGCGGTGACGTCGGCGGTGGGCGGCCCGTCGACCGGGCAGGTCACCGAGGAGCTGAGCGCCTCCAGGCCGAGCAGGGTGGTGGCCGGGAGACCGGGCGCGTGCACGTCGGCGTTGACCAGCTTGACCGAGGCGGCGGTGCCCTTGGCGTCCGACTTCACCACCGAGGTGCCGACGTCGGCCTTGACCAGGGTGACCGGGCCCTGCTGGTCGACGCCGTCGACCTTGGCCGTCAGCAGCGAGCCTTCGCGCTGGGCCGGGCTCTCGACCTTGTTGAGCGCGAGGTTCACCGGCACGTCGATCTTGCTCAACAGCTGCACGTCCAGCGCGAGTTCGGCGGTGACGGCGCGCGCCCTGCCCGCCGTGGCGGTCGGCGCGGCGGCCGCGGCGGTCGAACCCGCGGCCGCGGTGGCGGGCGCGGGAGTGGGGCCGGTCGCGTGGGCCACCGGCGCCGCGACCAGCACCGGTGCCACGACCAGCGCCGACGCCACCGCGGCGGCGACGGCGGAGCCGGCGAAGGACGTGGAACGGGAAGAAGACATGGCGGTACCCCCACAGGTGGTGATCTCGGTAGAGCGCGCCTCCGACATCACCCGCGAGGCGGGGCAAGGGGCCGGTGCTCCGTACGACGAGTCGCCAGTCTTCATCGAACAGTGCGTCACATGAGCCACACAGAACGTCATTTCACTCATTCGGGTGAGGTTGACGCCCAAAGCTGCCCGGCGAAGCACTCCGGCAGGACACCTCCGGCAGGACTCCTACCGCAGGAGCCCAGCCCTACGGCAGTCGCCAGTCCACCGGCTGCGCCCCCTGCCGCACCAGCAGCTCGTTGGCCCGGCTGAACGGCCGCGAGCCGAAGAAGCCGCCGTTCGCCGAGTACGGGCTCGGGTGGGCGGACTCGATCGCCGGCACCTCGCCCAGCAGCGGGCGCAGGTTGCGGGCGTCGCGCCCCCAGAGGATCGCCACCAGCGGGCCGCCGCGCGCCGCCAGGGCCTTGATCGCCTGCTCGGTGACCTCTTCCCAGCCCTTGCCGCGGTGCGCGGCGGGCTTGCGCGGCGCGGTGGTCAGGGCCCGGTTCAGCAGCAGCACGCCCTGCCGCGTCCACGGCGTGAGGTCACCGTTGGAGGGCTGCGGCAGGCCGAGGTCGGTCCCGTACTCCTGGAAGATGTTGATCAGACTCGCCGGGATCGGCCGCACCTCGGCCCCCACCGAGAAGCTGAGCCCGACGGCGTGGCCGGGCGTCGGGTACGGGTCCTGCCCGACGATCAGCACCCGCACGTCGGCGAGGGGCTGTTGGAAGGCGCGCAGGACGTTCGGCCCCGAGGGCAGGTACGTGCGGCCGGCGGCCAGCTCGGCGCGGAGGAAGTCGCCCATGGCGGCGACCCGGCCGGCGACCGGCTCCAGCGCGGTGGCCCAGCCGGGCTCGACGATCTCGTTCAGTGGACGCGGTGCCATGGTCGCCACCCTATCGGCCTACTCGGACAGGCCGTTCACCCGGATGATCATCAAAGCGACCATCGGCCGCACGGCCCCCGAGGAGGACCGCTCAGCCCACCGGCCGCCCGCGCAGCACCACCAGCCGCGGGTCCGCGAGCACCCGGACGTCCGCCCGCGGGTCCTCGTCGTACACCACGAAGTCCGCCGACGCCCCCTCCTCCAGGCCCGTTCGGCCGAGCCACCGGCGCGCCCCCCAGGTGGCCGCCGACAGCGCCTCGGCGGGAGCGAGCCCGGCCTTGACCAGCTCGGCCACCTCCTCGGCGACCAGCCCGTGGGCGAGCGAACCGCCCGCGTCCGTCCCGACGAAGACCGGGATGCCCGCGTCGTGCGCGGCCCCGACGGTGTCGTAGCGGCGCTCGTGCAGCCGGCGCATGTGCGCGGACCAGGCCGGGAACTTGGCCTCGCCGCCGGCCGCGAGGGTCGGGAAGGTGGCGATGTTGACGAGGGTCGGGACGATCGCGACGCCGCGCTCGGCGAAGGCCGGGATCAGCTCCTCGGTCAGCCCGGTGGCGTGCTCGACGCAGTCGATCCCGGCCGCCAGCAGGTCCGGCAGCGAATCGGCGGCGAAGCAGTGCGCGGTGACCCGCGCGCCCTCCTCGTGCGCCGCCGCGATCGCCTCGGCCAGCGCGTCGCCGGGCCAGCAGGCGGCGAGGTCGCCGGTGCCGCGGTCGATCCAGTCGCCGACCAGCTTCACCCAGCCGTCCCCGCGCCGGGCCTCGGCCCGGACGTAGGCGGCGAGGTCACCGGGCTCGATCTCGTGCGCGTAGTTGCGGATGTAGCGCCGGGTACGGGCGATGTGCCGGCCGGCCCGGATGATCCGGGGCAGGTCGTCCCGGTCGTCGATCCACCGGGTGTCGGCGGCCGAACCGGCGTCGCGGATCAGCAGGGTGCCGGCGTCCCGGTCGGTCACCGCCTGCTTCTCACTGGTCGCGGCGTCGACGGCGCCGTGCGCGTCCAGCCCGACGTGGCAGTGCGCGTCCACCAGCCCGGGCAGCACCCAGCCGGTCACCGTGCGCACGTCCGCGGCGGCCGCCGGGCGGTCGAACGCCACCCGGCCGTCCACCACCCAGAGTTCGTCCCGGACGTCCTCCGGCCCGACCAGCACCCGGCCCCTGACGTGCAGCACCGCACCATCGCTCATGCCCCGCACTCTACCGAGCGGGGTCCTGCCCGGGCAGGGCCTTCCCGGTGCGCTGGGAGGATGAGGCAGACTCGTCCCTGTCCGAACCGCCTCCCCTTCTCCGTCCCGTTCTCCGTTCCGCTCTCCGTCCCGATGCTCCGTCCCGTCTCAGCTCCGCCCTACGTTCCGTTCTCCGAAAGGCCGGCCGCCACCGTGAGCCCGTTCCTCGACCTTCCTCCGCTCAGCGCCGCCGACTTCGCGGCGATCGAGGACAAGGTCGCCGCGCTGCTGCACACCTCCGCCGATGTGATCGTCACCCAGGGTGAGGCGCTGCTGCCGCTGGAGGCCGCGATCCGCAGCGCCGCGCGGCCGGGCTCCACCGCGCTGAACATCGTCACCGGCCCGTACGGCCAGACCTTCGGCAACTGGCTGCGCGACTGCGGGGCGACGGTCGTGGACCTCGCGGTGCCGTTCGACACCGCCGTCACCGCCGCGCAGGTCGCCGAGGCGCTGGCGGCCCACCCGGCGATCGACTTCGTCTCGCTGGTCCACGCCGAGGCCGCCACCGGCAACACCAACCCGGTCGCCGAGATCGCCGCCGTGGTCCGCGCGCACGGTGCGCTGTTGATGGTGGACGCCGTCGCCTCGGTGGCCGCCGAACCGCTGCTCACCGATGCCTGGGGCATCGACCTCTGCGTGATCGGCGGGCAGAAGGCGATGGGCGGCCCGGCCGGGGTGTCCGCCGTCTCGGTCTCCGAGCGCGCCTGGGAGCGGATCGCCGCCAACCCGGCCGCGCCGCGCCGCTCCTACCTCTCGCTGCTGGACTGGAAGGAGCGCTGGACGGACGCCGGGCGCACCGCACTCCCGCACGCCCCGGCCCAGTTGGAGATGCTGGCGCTCGGCGCCTGCCTGGACCGGATCGCCACGGCCGGCCTGCCCGCCGTGATCGCCCGCCACCGCGCCGCCGCCGCGGCGGTCCGGGCGGGCGTCCGCGCCCTGGGCACCGTCGCCCCGTTCGTCCCGGACGACGCCCACGCGGCGCCGGTCGCCACCACCCTGCGCACCCCCGCCGGCCTGTCCGCCGCCGGGCTCGCCGCGGACCTGCTGCGCCTCGACCCGGCCCTCCCCGTCCAGCCCGGCGGCGGCGCCCTCGCCGACTCGATGCTGCGGGTCAACCACTACGGCCCGGCGGCCTCGCTCGCCACCGTCCGCGCCTTCCTGACCGCCCTGGCCACCACCCTCGGCGCCGACGGCGGGGCCGACACCGACACCGGGGCGGACGCCGGATCCGCCCTCAAGGCGGCCGACGCCGCCTGGGAGAGCGCCGTCGCCGCCGGCTGAGACCGGTCGCCCGACCACGCCGCGAACCCCTCGGGAGCTCTTGTTCCCGAGGGGTTCACCGTGTCGCCACCCAGATCTCACCGTCACCCGGCAGGCTCCCGCACGAGGAGAAGTTGGCTATACAACTTCACCAAGCCACCTGCCGACCAGGAGAGACCCATGGCGCTCCCGACCCACCTGCCGCCGTACTGGCTGCGCGACAACTGCCCCTGCGCCGAGTGCCGGGACGGGCGCAGCGGGCAGAAGCTGTTCCAGATCACCGACCTGCCGGCCGACCTCGCCCTCGCCGCCCACGCCGAGGTCGGCGGGAACCTGGAGGTGCTCTGGTCGGACGGCCACCGGTCGCGCTACCCGCTGGAGTGGCTGGCGCGGGACGCCGACGGCGACGGGCGCACCGAGGCGGAGAAGCAGCTCTGGGTCGCGGCCGACTTCCGCCGCGGCATCCCGGAGGCGGCGTGGGAGGCCTACCTGGCCGACCCGGCCGAGCAGGCGGCGGTGCTCGGGGCCGTCCGGCGCTCCGGGTTCGCGGTGCTGCGCGGGGTACCGGCGGTCGAACGGCAGGTACTCGCGGTGGCCCGCTCCTTCGGCCACGTCCGGGTCACCAACTACGGCGAGCTGTTCGACGTCCGGGTCGAGCCGGACCCGAACAACCTGGCCTTCACCAGCGCCGCGATCGCCCCGCACAGCGACAACCCGTACCGGGACCCGGTGCCCACCCTGCAGCTGCTGCACTGCCTGGAGAACTCCGCGACCGGCGGCGACTCCGGGCTGGTGGACGGCTTCAAGGCGGCGGCGCTGCTGCGCGAGGAATCCCCGGCGGACTTCGTGGTGCTGACCCGTACCCCGGTCCCCTTCGTGTTCCGCGACCGCGGCACCGAACTGCGCGCCGACCGACCGCTGATCGAGGTGGACGCGCGCGGCCGGATCCGCGAGGTGCGGTTCAACAACCGGTCGATCAGCACCCTGCGCGGGTCCGCCGAGGAGCTGGACGCCTTCTACGCGGCCTACCGCCGGTTCGCCGCGATCACCCTGCGGCCCGAGCTCCAGCTGGACTTCCGGCTCGACCGGGGCGACTGCCTGATCTTCGACAACGTCCGTCTGCTGCACGCCCGGACGGCCTTCGAGCAGGACGGCTCGCGCCACCTCCAGGGCTGCTACGCGGACCTCGACTCGCTGCACAGCACCCTCGCGGTGCTGCACCGGCGCACCGCCGCGCTGGACACGATCGCCGAGCTGTTCGCGGGCGAGGGCGCCGGCGAGTACCTGGGCGAGGCGGTCACCATGGCCGAGCACATGCTGCAGGCCGGGGCGCTGGCGCAGGCCGCCGGGGCCGCGCCGGAGCTGGTCGCGGCCGCGCTGCTGCACGACATCGGGCACTTCTTCGACAAGGACGGCCACGGCGCTTCGCACGGGCGCGACCTGATGAACGGCCAGGACAACCGGCACAGCGACACCGGCGCCGCCTGGCTGGCCCAGTGGTTCGGCCCGGAGGTCACCGAGCCGGTCCGGCTGCACGTGGCCGCCAAGCGCTACCTGTGCACGGCCGAGCCCGGCTACCGCGAGCGGCTCTCCGAGGCCTCGGAGTACACGCTCCAGGTGCAGGGCGGCCCGATGGGCGCGGAGCAGGCCGCCGCCTTCGCGGCCCTGCCCGGCGCGGCCGACGCGGTCGCCGTGCGCCGCTGGGACGAACAGGCCAAGGACCCGGACGCCGGGACCCCGGGGTTCGAGCACTTCCGCCCGCTGCTGGCCGCCCTCATGCGCTAGGGGGAGTGGGGCGTCGGCCGGTCCGACTCCCCACTCCGGCCCCGGAGTTCAGTCACCCTCCCGGGCGTGCCGCGAAAGGGCCGAGGTGGCAAGCGAGTTGTGGATGCTGAAGGCCACCGTGCCGGGCAGGTAGCGGTCCTGGGACCACTCCACCGGCATCCCGGTCGGGTCGGTGGTCCGGCGCCGCTCGCGCAGCAGCGGGCTGCCCCGGCGGCAGCCGAGCAGCCGGGCGTCCTCCGCGTTGGCGGCGACTATGTCGATGGTGTGGTCGGCGTCCGTGAACAGGATGCCGTGCTCGCGCAGGACTTCGGTGTGCGAGACCACGTCGGCCGGCAGCTGGGCGACGATCTCGCCGACCCGGGGCGGGTAGACCGTCCGCTCCACCATCACCGCCGCGCCGGAGAGCGTGCGCAGCCGGACGGTGACGTACACCTCGGAGCCGGCCTCCAGGCGCAGTTGCTCGCGCTCGGCGGCGTCGGCCGGCCGGCGCACCAGCGAGTCCAGGATGCCGCCGGGCTCCTCGCCCATCGAGTAGGCCCAGTGCGTGAAGCTCAGCAGTTCGGAGAAGCTCTGCACCCGGGCGGTGCCCAGCACCACCCGCCGGGTGCCGCGCCGGGAGGTGACCAGGCCGTCCGAGCGCAGCACGGCGAGCGCCTGGCGGACGGTGCCGCGGGAGACCCCGTACTGCTCGGCCAGCGTGCCCTCGGCGGGCAGCCGGCCGGCCTCGCCGAACGCGCCGGTGGTGATCGCCTCGCGCAGATCGGCGGCGACCTTGCGGTAGAGCGCACCGGCGGTGCGCTCCTGGCCCGGCGCGGCAGGGGCGGCGGGGGCCGCGGGTGCCGCGGGTGCCGCAGGGACCGCGGGGCGGTCGGGCTCCAGTGCCACGTCAGTCAATGTCCCTCCTGGGGCGGTGTCCTGCGCAGCCGTACCGGCCCGGACAGCCCGACTTTATCCCGCTGCGCCTTCGAAGCATCGCATTCGGTCGATCACTCACCGAGCCCCTGATTCGACCGTTCCCGTAGCCGCCCCCGGTTCTGGGCCATCCGTTCACCTTCCCGTCACCGGACTCCGGCGTACTTACCTCCGTCAGGCGAAGTTGGCTAGTCAACTCGGACGGTTCCGAACGACTGATCGCCTGGCCCGCCCTTGTGAAGAAGCACCTCTCAGCGAGACGCACCCCCGCGAAACGCACCCCTCGCAGTACGCCCCTGATCAGGAGACTGACCCGTGACCGTGCACCGTGCCCGCGCCGCCGCCTTCGCGGCCGTACTGACCGCCGCCGCGCTCTCCCTCACCGCCTGCGGCTCCGCCGGTTCGACCGCCCCGAAGTCCGGTGACGCCGCCAAGGCCGGCGCGAAGGACGCCAAGGACGCCACCTCGCTCGCCGACTTCGGCGGTCTGGACGGCCTCGTCGCCGCCGCCAAGAAGGAGGGCAAGCTGCACGTCATCACGCTGCCCAGGGACTGGGCCAACTACGGCAAGATCATGGACTCGTTCAAGGCCAAGTACGGCATCGAGATCGAGGACGAGAACCCGGACGGCTCCAGCCAGGACGAGATCAACGCGATCACCTCCCGCAAGGGCCAGGACCGCGCCCCCGACGTCGTCGACCTCGGCAGCGCGTTCGCGCTCCAGGCGGTCAAGGACGGCCTGCTCGCCCCCTACAAGGTGGCCACCTTCGACAAGGTGCCGGACACCATGAAGGACGCGAACGGCGCCGCCGTCAACGACTACGGCGGCTACGTCTCCATCGGCTGCGACGCCAAGAAGATCCCGAACTGCCCGAAGACCTTCGCGGACCTGCTCAAGCCCGAGTACAAGGGCCAGGTCGCCCTGAACGGCAACCCGACCAAGTCCGGCTCCGCGTTCGGCGGCGTCTACGCGGCCGCGCTCGCCAACGGCGGTTCGCTGGACAACATCCAGCCCGGCATCGACTTCTTCGGGAAGCTGAAGGCCACGGGCAACTTCAACCCCGTCGAGTCCACCCCGGCCACCATCGAGAAGGGCGAGACCCCGATCTCGATCGACTGGTCCTACCTGAACGCCGGCTACACCGACGAGTTCAAGGAGAAGGGCGTCGACTGGAAGGTCTCCGTCCCCTCCGACGGCAGCTACGCCCAGTTCTACAACCAGGCCGTCAACAAGTGGGCCCCGCACCCGGCGGCCGCCCGCCTGTGGCAGGAGTACCTGTTCAGCGCCGAGGGCCAGAACCTCTTCCTCGGCGGCTACGCCACCCCCTCCACCTTCGAGGCCCTGAAGAAGGACGGCACCCTCGACACCGCGGCCGCCGCCAAGCTGCCCGCCGTCGAGAAGCCGTTCACCACCTTCCCGACCCAGGACCAGATCACGGCCGCCAAGAAGGTCGTCACCGAGAACTGGACCAAGGCCATCGCAGGCTGACCCCCGGCCGCAGCAACCCGAAACGGGCTGATCCCACTCATGACCACGGCTCCCGCCCCGGTGCCGACCACCCCCGCCGCCACCGTTCACGGTGGCGGCGCGGGGGCGTCCGCCACCGCTCCCACCCCCACCCCCGCCCGGCCCACCCGCCGGCGCCCGCGCGGCGGCTCCTGGCTCGCCACGGTGCCGCTCTTCCTCTTCTTCCTGATCGGCTTCGGCCTCCCCGCCATCGCCATCGTGATCGGCGCGTTCACCACCTCCAGCGACGCGGAGGGCGGGGGCGGCCAGTTCACCCTCGACAACATCAGGGACTCCGTCCAGGGCGCGTACTGGACGGCGATGCTCAGCAGCCTCAAGCTGTCCGCGCTGACCGCGCTGCTCGCCACCCTGATCGGCCTGCCGATCGCGCAGGCCGTGGTGACCTCCCGGCAGACCTGGCTGCGCCAGGCGGTGCTGACCGCCTCCGGCGTGCTCGCCAACTTCGGCGGCCTGCCGCTCGCCTTCGCGTTCGTCGCCACCCTCGGCAACGCGGGCGAGGTCACCAAGCTGCTCCACCTGACGGACCACGGCTGGTCGCTCTACTCCTTCACCGGCCTGACCATCGTCTACCTGTACTTCCTCATCCCGCTGATGGTGCTCACCATCACCCCGGCCCTGGACGGCCTGCGGGTGCAGTGGCGCGAGGCGGCCCACAACAACCGGGCCACCACCGTCCAGTACTGGCTGCACGTCGCGCTGCCGATCCTGCTGCCCTCCCTGCTCGGCGGCTTCGTGCTGCTGTTCGGCAGCGCCTTCGCCGCGTACGCCACCGCCGCGGCGATGGTCGGCGCGACCGTGCCGCTGGTCAGCCGCTCGATCGCGGACGCGCTCTCCGGCAACGTGCTGGTCGGCCAGGGCAACCTCGCGCTCGCCCTCAGCCTCAACATGATCGTGGTGGCCGTCCTGGTGATGGCCGTGTACCTCCCCCTCCAGCGCCGGAGTGCCCGATGGCTCAGCTGACCTCCGCCCGCCCCTCCTCGCCGCGCCGCAAGGTGCGCTGGTGGCGCGGCGCCGTCCTGCTGCTCGCGGGCGTCTACTTCGTCGTCCCGCTGGCCGCCGCCGGCTACTTCTCGATCGACGACCCGAAGGGCTACTCCTTCGAGGCGTACACCGGACTGCTCAGCGCCCCCGGCTTCCTGGACAGCCTCTGGCTCACCCTGGGCCTGGCCGTGGTCACCGTCCTGGTGCTGCTGCTCCTGCTGGTACCGGCGCTGATCGCGGTGCGGCTCGGCTCGCCGAGGCTGCGCCCGGTGATCGACGTGCTCTGCACCCTGCCGCTGGTCGTCCCGCCGGTCGCGCTGACCGCCGGCCTGATCGGCGTGCTGCGCTGGGGCCCGGACTACCTGATGGACACCCCGTTCTTCCAGACCTTCGTGTTCATCCAGGACCCGGACTTCCCGCTGGTGCTGGTCATCGCCTACGTGCTGATGTCGCTCCCGCTCGCCTACCGGGCGCTGGACGCCGGTCTGCGCGCGGTGGACCTGCGCACCCTGGTCGAGGCCGCCCGCAACTGCGGCGCGAGCTGGCCGCGCGCGGTGTTCACCGTGGTGCTGCCCAACCTGCGCGGCGCGCTGCTGAACGCCTCCTTCCTCACCCTGGCCCTGGTCCTCGGCGAGTTCACCGCCGCCTCGATCCTCGGCTACCAGCCCTTCCCGGTGTGGATCTACTCGGTCGGCAACAGCCAGGCCCACATGTCGGTCGCGGTCTCCATCCTGAGCCTGCTGATCACCTGGCTGCTGCTGCTCCTGCTGGCCACCGCCGGCCGCGAGCGCCGCCACAAGACCACCACTTCCTGAAGCCCCCGGAGCGATCCCCATCATGACCACGGTTACCGCCCCCGTCGCCGGCACCCCCCTCGCACCCGGCGGCGCGACCGTCGAATTCCTCGGCCTGCGCCGCTCGTTCGGTGCCACCACAGCGCTGGACGGCCTCGACCTGACCGTCCGGCCCGGCGAGCTCCTCGCCCTGCTCGGCCCGTCCGGCTGCGGCAAGACCACCGCGCTGCGCATCCTGGCCGGCTTCGAGCAGCACGACTCCGGCCAGGTGCTGGTGGACGGCGAGGACATCACCCGCATCCCCGCGCACCGGCGCGACGCGGGCATGGTGTTCCAGTCCTACAGCCTGTTCCCGCACCTGACCGCCGCCGACAACGTGGCCTTCGGCATGCGGATGCGCGGCACCGGCAAGGCCGAACGCCGCAGGCGCGCCCAGGAACTGCTGGAGCTGGTCGGTCTGCCGCAGCACACCGACCGCTACCCGCACCAGATGTCCGGCGGCCAGCAGCAGCGCATCGCGCTCGCCCGCGCGCTCGCCCTGCGGCCGCGCGTGCTGCTGCTCGACGAGCCGCTCTCCGCCCTGGACGCCAAGGTCCGCCTCTCGCTGCGCGAGGAGATCCGCCGCCTCCAGCAGGAGCTGGGGATCACCACCCTGTTCGTCACCCACGACCAGGAGGAGGCGCTCTCGATGGCCGACCGGGTCGCGGTGCTGCGCGCGGGCCGGCTGGAGCAGTGCGCCACGCCGTCCGAGCTGTACGCCCGCCCGGCCACCGCCTTCGTCGCCGAGTTCGTCGGCACCATGAGCCGCATCCCCTGCACCCGCACCGCCGACGGCGTCGAGGTGCTCGGCCGCCGCCACGCGGTGGACGGGGCCGCGCCGGCGGACGGCTCGCTCGACGTGCTGGTCCGGCCGGAGAACGTGTCGCTGGTCCCGGCCCTGAACGGCCAGGCGCTGGTGGTCTCCGCGTCCTTCCTGGGCGCCGTCACCCGCCTCACCGTCCGGCTCGACGACGGCACCGAGGTCAAGGCCGACCTGCCGACCGACGCCGCCGCCCTCCTGCCGGTCGGCTCGCGCGCCGCGCTGTCGCTGCCGGAGCGCCCGGTCCTGGTCGACCGTCGTACGGTCTGACCTGTCCGCTCGTCCGACGAACCACCGAAGGTACCGCCATGCCTGATACCGCTCAGCCCGATTCCGCTCAGCCCGATTCCGCACAGCCGGCCCCGGCCCAGCCCGACCCCACGAAGGTCGACCCGGCGAAGCCCGGATCCGCCGCGCCCGCCGCCGTCCTGTTCGACATGGACGGCACCCTCGTCGACACCGAGCACCTCTGGTGGCAGGCCGCCGCCGAACTCGCCGACGAGCTGCGCCACCCGCTCACCGACCAGGACGCGCCCGAGGTGCTCGGCCAGGCCATCGAGCACACCGCCGCCCACCTGCACCGGGTCAGCGGCACCAGCCTCAGCGAGGCCGAACTCGCCGACCGCCTCGGCGAGTCCTTCGCCGGCAAGGTCGCCGCGCAGACCGTCCCGCGGCCGGGGGCGCTCGCCCTGCTCGCCGAGCTCCGGGACGCCCGGGTGCCCACCGCGCTGGTGTCGGCCTCCCCGCGCCGGGTGGTCGACCTCGTGCTGTCCACCATCGGCCGCGACTGGTTCGCCGTGACGCTGGCCGCCGAGGACACCCCGCGCACCAAGCCCGCGCCCGACCCCTACCTCGCCGCCGCCGAGCGGCTGGGCCTCGACCCGGCGGACTGCGTGGCCGTCGAGGACACCCCGACCGGCGTCGCCTCGGCCGCCGCCGCGGGCTGCGCGGTGCTCGCCGTCCCCTCGACCACCACGCCCATCCCCCGGGGATCGCGCGTCACCCTGCTGGACAGCCTGGTGAACGCCGACCTCGCGCTGCTGGGGAAGCTCGGCGCCGCACCCGCGGTGTGACCGGCCATGCCCTATCTCCTGCTCGCCCTCGCCATCGTCAGTGAGGTCTGCGCCACCAGCGCCCTCAAGCTCACCGAGGGCTTCACCCGCCTCTGGCCGAGCCTCGGCGTCGCCGTCGGCTACGTGCTCTCCTTCGCCCTGCTCGGCAGGGCCCTGAAGCACATACCGGTCTCGGTCGCCTACGCCGTCTGGTCCGGCGCCGGTACGGCCGCCGTGGCGGGCATCGGCGTGATCGCCTTCGGCGAGTCGCTGGGCCGGCTCCAGTGGCTCGGCCTGGCCCTGATCATCGTCGGCGTGGTGGTGCTCAACCTGAAGGGCACCCACTGAGCCACCCGCCCGCCCCGCGCGCACGACGGCGGGGCGGGCCCCGGGGCACCTCGCCGTAGCCGCGATGCGTGTGCCGGCTGTCACGGATGTGCCGGATGTGGCTCCCCCGTTCGTCAACGACCAACACTCAACGGCGAGTTGTCCGTCCTCCCGGCGACCGGCCATGTCACGTTCACGCGGAGTACGCCGCCCTTCGGGTCAATGGGCGTCCAGTTGTCCAGCCAACTCGACGCCCCCATCCACCCGAAGGACCCTCGTGGCCACAGGCAGCACCCTCACCCCCGCCTCGCCCGCCGGCCCCACCGAAGGCGACAGGCTCACCTTCCACTGGACCACCGACGCCCCCGACGCCAAGAACTGGGTCGGCGTCTACGACGGCAGCAGGAAGCCCGGCACCGGCTCGTCGCTGCTCTGGAAGTACACCCCGGGCACGTCCGGCGACGTCCAGCTCGACACCTCGGCGCTGACCGGCGGCCCGTACACCGCGTACCTGCTGGCCAAGGACGGCTACGGCGTCCTGGCGCAGACCGCGCCCTTCACCTTCCGGCCCAAGCCCGCGCCCGTCCGCCCGCACCTCGCCGTGGACGCGCTCACCGCGACCGCCGTCGCGCCGGGCGCGGCCGTCACCGTCCGGCTCGGCGGCCTCTGGTGCCGCCCGGCCGGCGCCCCCGCCTTCCGCAAGGTCGGCGGGCCCGCCTGGCTCTCGGTCGCCGCCGACGGCACGGTGACCGGCACGGCGCCCGCCGCCACCGGCGAGGTCCAGCTCCTGGTCGGCGTCAAGGACACCGCCGGGGTCACCGACGCCCTCACCCTCACCGTCCCGGTGGTGGACCCGGCCGCCGCCCCGCGCCTCAAGACGGCCAGTTGGAACCTCGCCAACGCCGGCGCGGCGTTCACCGACGCCGTGGAGAAGCAGCTGCGCGCGGTCCTCACCCAGGGCCTCGACGTGGTCGCGCTCCAGGAGACCGCCGGCGGCGCCGCCCAGACCCTGGCCACCGCGCTCGGCTGGTACGCCTACCAGAGCGCCGGCAGCGTCGGCATCCTCAGCCGCTACCCGCTGTCCGCCGTCACGGCCGTCACCGCCACCGTTCCGGCCGCCGGGGCCACCGTGCAACTCCCCGGCGGCCGGAGCATCCGCTTCTGGGCCGCCCACCTGGACGAGGCGAACTACGGCCCCTACGCCGCCCAGGACGGCCAGAGCACCGCCCAGGTGACCGCCGGGGAGAACGCCTCCGTCCGCCTCCAGCAGGCCAGGGCGCTCGCCGCCGCCGTCCAGGCCGACCGCACGGCGGGCCGCACGGTCGTCCTCGGCGCCGACCTCGCCTCGCCGTCCCATCTGGACTGGACGGCCGCCACCGCGGCGAGCCACAGCGGCCTCGGCCCGCTCGCCTGGCCGGTGACCACCGCCCTCCAGGCCGCCGGACTGACCGACGCCTACCGCGCCGCCCACCCGGACCCGGCCGCGTCCCCCGGCGCCACCTGGTCGCCGGTCCGCAAGCAGCGCGCCGCCGGCAAGGCCGAGCCCCAGGACCGCATCGCCGCCGTGCACTTCGCCGGCCCGCTCACCCTGGTCGAGGCGCACACCCTCGCCACCGGCTGGCCCCAGCCCGAGCCGACCGCCGCCGACAACGGCTGGCCCTCGGACTGCGCCGCCGCCGTCGCCACCTTCCAGCTCTGAGAGGCCTGCCCGCGATGTCCGAACTCTCCCGCCGTACCTTCGTCGGCGCCACCGCGGCCGCCGGCGCCGCCGCACTGACCGGCCTGCCCGCCGCCACCGCGAGAGCCGCCACCACCGGCACCATCAAGGACGTCAGGCACGTCGTGGTGCTGATGCAGGAGAACCGCAGCTTCGACCACTACTTCGGCACCCTGAACGGCGTCCGCGGCTTCGGTGACAAGCAGGCCCTCCGGTTCCCGGACGGCACGGACGTGTTCCGCCAGCCCGACGCCGGGCGCGCCGACGGCGGCGCGATGCTGCCGTACCGGATGGACACGGCCAAGTACAACGCGCAGAACGCCGGCGGCCTCCCGCACGACTGGGCGACCGGTCACCAGGCGATCAACAACGGCGCGATGAACAAGTGGATCGCCGCCAAGGGCGAGCGCACCATGGGGTACTTCACCCGCGCCGACATCCCCTACCAGTACGCGCTGGCCGACGCGTTCACCCTCTGCGACGCCTACTTCACCTCGCTGGCCGGGCCGACCGACCCCAACCGGCTCTACCTGTGGACGGGCACCTGCGGCCCCGGACGGGACGGCACCACCGGCCCCTGGATCGACAACACCCCGGTGACCGACAACCCCGTCGCCGACTGGACGACCTACGCCGAGCGGCTGCAGGCGGCCGGCGTCTCCTGGCGGGTCTACCACAACCCCAGCAAGGACGACCGCACCGGCGACTACGACGACAACGCCCTGTCCTACTTCAAGCAGTTCCACAACTTCCCGAAGGACGACCCGCGTTACGTCAACGCGATGACCAGGTTCGACCCGGCGGCCTTCGACGCCCACTGCAAGGACGCCACCCTGCCGACCGTCTCCTGGCTGGTCGCGCCCTACCTGTTCAGCGAACACCCCAACGCCGGCCCGGCATACGGCGCGCACTGGGTCAACCAGGCCCTCCAGTCGCTGATGTCCAACCCCGCCGTCTGGCAGCACACCGTCTTCCTCGTCATGTACGACGAGAACGACGGCTACTTCGACCACATGGTGCCGCCCACCCCCGAGGCCGGCACACCCGAGGAGTTCACCCAGGGCCGCGCGATCGGCCTCGGCAACCGGGTACCGCTCTGGGTCGCCTCCCCCTGGTCACGCGGCGGCTACGTCAACTCCCAGGTCTTCGACCACACCTCGGTCCTGCGCTTCATGGAACAGGTCACCGGGGTCGCCGAACCCAACATCTCCGCCTGGCGCCGGGCCGTCTGCGGCGACCTCACCAGCTGCTTCGACTTCGCGGCCCCGGACTTCTCGATACCCCAACTCCCGGACACCGTGGCCCTGATGGCCAAGGCCGACGCCGGGGCGGCGCTCCCCGGCGTCGCGCTGCCCG
This sequence comes from Kitasatospora sp. NPDC028961, assembly GCF_055564815.1. Classification (NCBI taxonomy): domain Bacteria; kingdom Bacillati; phylum Actinomycetota; class Actinomycetes; order Kitasatosporales; family Streptomycetaceae; genus Kitasatospora; species Kitasatospora sp. NPDC028961. The sequence goes on from NZ_JBVHVO010000009.1 coordinate 123,143, forward strand.
CCACCGGCACCCAGTCGATGCCCGTCCAGGAGCCCGGCGAGCGCCCGCACCGCCACCTGCCCTACCGCCCGTGGGCCGACCTCACCGTCGACCGCGCCACCGGCCTGGTCACCTGCACCCTGCGCAACGACGGCACGGTCGCCTTCCCCTACACCGTCTACCCCAACATCGTGTACGCCTTCGCCGGCACGCCCTTCACCGTCGCCCCCGGCGCCACCCGTACCTACACCTGGGACGCCGCCGCCACCGACGGCCGGTACGACTTCACCGTCCACGGCCCCGACGGCTTCGTCCGCCGCTTCGCCGGCACCGTCGTCCGCGCCGACCAGGACGACATCGCCGTCCCGATGGTGACCGCGGCCCCGGGCGCCTCGGCGCTCACCTTCACCCTGGCCAACGCCGGCCGCACCCCGATCACCTTCACCCTGACGCCCAACGACTACGCGGGCACCGTGCAGACCGTCCGCGTCCAGCCCGGCTCCACCGCCACCGCGAGCTACCCCCTCGACCAGTCCCGCCACGACGTCACCGTCACCGCACCCACCGGCACCCGCTTCACCCAGCGCTACGCGGGCACCCTGCACTGACCCGCCCCGGCGGAGCGGAGCGCCGGCCCGTCCGGCGCCCCGCTCCCCCGGGCGAAGGCGCCCCCTATCCTGCGGGGATGATCAAGCCGATAGAACTGGTGATTTTCGACTGCGACGGCGTGCTGGTCGACAGCGAGCGCATCGCGGCCCGCGTCCAGGTCGCCCTGGGCGCGGAGCTGGGCTGGCCGCTCACCGAGGCGGAGGTGGTCGAGCGGTTCATCGGGCGCTCCCACGCCTCGATCGGCGAGCAGGTCGCCGCCCGGCTCGGGGAGGCCACCGCGGCCCTCTGGCGCAGTCGCTTCGAGCAGCTCCACCGCGAACAGGTGGACGCCGGGCTGGCCCCGGTCGACGGACTCCCCGAGGCGCTGGCCGCCCTCACCCTGCCGACCTGCGTCGCCTCCAGCGGCTCGCACGAGAAGATGCGTCACACCTTGGGCCGCACCGGCCTCTACGAGCACTTCGCGGGCCGGATCTTCAGTGCCACCGAGGTCGACCGCGGCAAGCCCGCGCCGGACCTCTTCCTGCACGCCGCCCGGCGGTCGGGCGTCGACCCGGCCGCCTGCGCGGTGGTCGAGGACAGCCGCCCCGGTGTCGAGGCCGCCCGCGCCGCCGGCATGCGCGCCTTCGGCTACGCCGGCGGCCTGACCCCCGCCGAGCGGCTCGCGGGCCCCGGCACCGTCGTCTTCCACGACATGCGCGAACTGCCCGGCCTGCTCGCCGCCCACTGAGCCCGGGCCCACCGCGGGACCGCCCCCGGGAGAAGCCGGCCGGGCGGGTCGGCGCACCCCGCCCGGCCGTCGCACGCTCAGCCCGCGAGGACGCCCGGCAGGTCGGCGATCGACTTCAGGACGTGCGTCGCGCCGTCGGCCCGCAACCGGGCCTCGTCGTGGGCCCCGGTCAGCACACCGGCCACCACCGAGGCACCGGCCCGGGTACCGGTCAGCATGTCGTAGCCGGTGTCCCCGGCGACGGCCATCTGGCGGACGGAGTCGGTGGAGGTCCGCAGCAGGGCGGTGAGCGCCAGGTCCGGGTACGGGCGGCCGCGGCCGGCCTCGGCCGGGCAGAGGGTGAGGTCGGCGATCGACTCCCAGCCGAGTGCCCGCAGGATCCGGTCCTGGGTGGCCCGGGAGAAGCCGGTGGTGAGGACCACCTTGCGGCCCTGGCCCCGGAGTTCGGCGATGGCCTCGGCCGCGCCCGGCAGCGCGGCGCAGTGCCCCGCGTCGACGAGGTCGTGGTAGGCGGCCTCGAAGGCGGTGTTGGCGGCCTGCGCCTTCTCCTCCGCGCCGAACAGGTGGCGGAAGACGGAGATCTTGGACTCGCCCATGGTGAGCCGGACGTGCTCCAGCATGCGGGCGTGCTCGGGGCTGCCGGCCTCGACGCCGAGCGAACCGGCGGCGGCCCGGAAGGCCTGCTCGACCAGGCCGTCGTCGGCGACGGTGGTGCCGGCCATGTCGAGGACGACCAGGCGGATGTCAGCGGACATGTTCACATTCCTTACAGGTTGGCGAGTTCGGCGGTGGTCTCGGCGATCGCCGGCGAGCAGGTCATGCCGCGGCCACCGGGACCGGTGACCAGCCAGACGGCGTCCCGGACCCGCTCCCGGTGGACCACCCGGGTGGTGTCCACGCACTGCGCGTACACCCCGGCCCAGCGGCGGCGCACCCGGGGCAGCGGCCGGCCGAGCAGCTCCTCGGCCACGCCGACCAGGTGGTCGTACGGGTCCTCGACGACGTCGAAGCCGAACGGGTGGTCGTACTCGTGGGTGTCGCCGATGGTGAGGCCGCCGTCCTTGCGCTGAACCATCAGCAGCTGCATCTTGTGCTCGGCGGCGACCGGCGGCTGCGGCTGCGCGGCCTTCAGCCGCTCCAGCGCGTCACCGGCGAAGGCGGGGTAGTAGCGGAAGCTGTCGCCGTCGGCGACCGAGGTGGTGAGCTCCTCGCCGAGCGGGTCGGTCTGCATCATCTGCAGCCGCACCCTGCGGACGGGCAGCTCGGGCGCCAGCTCGCGCACCAGCCCGCCCAGCCAGGCGCCGGTGCAGAGGATCACCAGGTCACCGGTGTGGACGTCGCCGTGGTCGTCGCGGACGGCGTTCTCACCGATCACCTCGCGGACCTCCCGCCCGGGGAGGAAGGTGTACCGGCCGCCGGCCAGCAGTGCGGCGCGCAGCGCGGGCTGGGCGGTGCGCGGCTCGACGGCGGCGTCCCGGTCGCACCGCAGCGCGCCGAGCAGCTTGCCGCGCAGGGCCGGGTTGGCGGCTCTGGTCTCGGCCGCGTCGAGCAGTCGGTAGCCGCGCGCGGCGGCGTCCGCCCGGGTCAGCGCCTGTTCGGCGACGGCGAGTTCGGCCTCGGTGCGGATCGCGGTGAGCGAGCCGTTGGCCCGGAAGCCGAGCTCGGGCACCCTCGCGCCGATCTCCTCCCACAGTTCGCGGGCCCGCAGCGCGGTGTCCAGTTCCTCACCGCCCGACCGGCCACTGACCCAGACCAGCCCGAAGTTGCGCACCGAGGCGCCGCGCGCCTCGGACTCGCGCTCCAGGTGGACGACCTCGTGGCCGCGCTCGACGGCCTGCCAGGCGTGCATGCTGCCGAGCACGCCTGCTCCTACGACGATGACTCTCATGCGGCCAGGCTTATGCCGCGAGGTGGCCGAGGGGAGTCCGAACGGCGGCGCGCAGGTGAACCGACCGAAAAGTTGTACAGCCAACACCGCTCAGGCGGGCCGGGCCGCGCCCGCCCCGGGCGGGCCCGCCGGCGGGAGGTCGGGTCAGCCGGCGGGAGGCCGGGTCAGCGCACCACGGTCGCCCGCAGGTAGGTGCGCCGTCCGACGGGCCCGCGCCCGGCTCGCATGCTCGCCCCGCCACCCCGGCCGCACAAGGGCCGGCCAGGTCACGGAACCCGGCGCCGCTGGGTCGCCGGTGACGGCCCGCCACCGGCCGTCGGCGCGGCGTCGCCCGCGCCCAGCAGCGACCGCAGCGGGCCCAGACGGGCCCGGTCGACCAGCGGGGCGGCCCGGCCGGCGGCCAGCGCGAGCGCGGCCGCCGTCAGAACGCCGACCAGCGCACCGACCAGTACGTCGTGCGGGTAGTGGACGCCGACCCAGACCCGGGAGGCACCCATCAGCACGGCGGCGGCCACCGCGAACGCGCCCAGCCGCCGGTCCGCGAACCAGAGCGCGGTCGCGGCGGCGAAGGCGATCACGGTGTGGTTGCTCGGGAAGGACCAGTCACCGGCGCCGGGACAGGTCTCCAGCGTGCCGGGCACACCGAGCTGGGTGCACGGACGCACCTCCTCGACCACGCTCTTGAACCCGGAGTTGAGGACGAAGGCGACGAGCACGATCAGCGGCGAGGCCAGCACCCGCGCCATCACCGCCGGACCGGCGTCGCGCGCCCGCCACCACGCCCGGAGCATCAGGACGGCGAACAGGCCCAGTCCCAGCGCGGACCAGATCCGGATCACCTGGTCCAGCCAGTCCGGCGCGGCGTCCGCCCACCCGATCACCCGGCTGTAGAGGCCGCCGTCGATGCCGCTGCCGTCGTAGACGGCCAGCGCACGAGAGGGCGTCACCGGGTGTCACCGCCACGGCGCCGGGCCCTCCGGGCGCGGAACATTTCCAGAACGATCGGGATCACGGAGACAACTACTACCAGACCGATGATGGGGAGGAGGTAACGGTCGATATCAGGCACCGAGGAGCCTAGCGCGTACCCGGCCAGCACCACGCCGACGGTCCAGACCACGCCGCCCACCACCTGCCAGAGGGTGAACGTGCGCACCGGCACCTCCAGCACGCCGCAGAGCGGGTTGAGCACCGTCCGGACCACCGGGATGAAGCGGCCGAGCACGATCGCCTTGCCGTACCCGTACCTGACGAGCAGTTCCTCGGCCCGCTCGGCCCCGTGCCGCAGACTCTTCCGCTCGGTCCGCCGCAGCAGCGCGCGACCCCCGCGCCGGCCGATCAGGAAGCCGACCTGGGCGCCGATCAGCGCACCGGCCAGGGCGGCCGGCAGGACCTGGGAGAGCTCCAGCCGCGGACCGTCGGCGCCGCCGGGGGCGCAGAGCAGACCGGCGGTGAACAGCAGCGAGTCGCCGGGCAGGAAGAACCCGACGAGCAGCCCGGTCTCGGCGAAGAGCACGACGGCGATCCCGAGCGCCCCGAAGGCGGCGAGCAGCGACGAGGCGTCCAGCGGGTTCACCGCGAGGGCGTGAACGGCCGGAGTGGCGGACGACTGGAACAAGGCCGGCGGACCTCCCGTACGGGAGGGCGGCGCGGCCGCCCTCGATCGTCTACAGTGCCGTAGACGGTCTACACGACTGTAGACGAATCGGGGAGGAACCGCCGCCATGTCCGACGTACCGCCGGCCCGCCGGCCCGCCGGGGAGCTGGAGGCCGAGGTGCTGGCCGCCCTCTGGGCCGCCCGCGAGCCGCTGACGCCGCAGGACGTCCAGGCGGCCCTCGGGCGCGGCCTCGCGCGGACCACCGTCGCCACGATCCTGGCCCGGCTGCACGACAAGGGCACCGTGGAACGCACCCGGGCGGGGCGCGCCTACGCGTACACCCCGACCGTCCGGGACCGGGCCGGGCTCGCCGCCCGCCGGATGCACACCGAGCTCGAGCGGGAGGCGGACCGGTCCACCGTGCTGGCCCGCTTCGTCTCCGACCTCTCCGGCGAGGACGAGCGGCTGCTGCGCGCGCTCCTCGGCGACGACCCCGGCGCCGGGGCCGACACCGGCGGGGACGGTCCCCCGGACGGGAGCGCTGGCCCCAGGGGCGCCACCGGGCCGGTCACCCCGTGATCCTGACCGTCCGGGTGCCGCTGCCACTGCCCTTCCTCGCCGTCCGGCCGGCCCGCCGCCCGGCCGACCAGCATGTGGACATGCGCCCCCCGCGCGCCTCCATGCGCCGAGCGCGCACCCAGGCCGCCCGGGAGACCCGCCGCCCGCACGCCCTCGCGCACCACCTCCGCGCCCTCCCCCTCCGAGCCCTCCGCGGCCGGGCCCGCGCCCTGCTCCACTCCCCCCGGACCGCACCGCCCCGGTAGTCGATTTTCGGCCGCGCGGCACTCATTACTTGTTGGCATGTCCACTCTGATACGGGTGACCGGCCCTAGTTGGCCGACCCCGTCCCCAGGACCGGGCGGCCCCCGTACGCTTTCGTCAGCGCGTCGGCCCCGACGCGCCCTCGATCGGCGGCGAGGAGCAAACCGAGTGCGGCAGACCGGACGGCAGAACCGACGGCCAGAGCCCCGAAGTCCGTCGAGCCCGGCGGAGCTCGCCAGGCTGCACGACCGCGCCCTGGCCGAACCCGTCACCCACGGACCGGCCCGGGAGGCCGGCCCGGGAGGCACCGAGCCGCTGCCCGGGCCCCGCCCGGAGATCGGCGACTCCTGGGCCCGGCTGCGCCGCCTCGGCCTGGACCCGGACGCCGGCGCCGCCACCGTCCACCTGGGGCCGGCCGAGGTCGAGCACCGCCGCCGCGCCAGCGGCCTCGACATCCTGCTGCCGGTGCTGCGTGACACCCTGCTCGCCCCGGCCGACCACGTCCCGCTGATCCTCGCCATCGCCGACGCCGAGGGCCACATCCTCTGGCAGGAGGGCGAGCGCAGCCTGCGCCGCAGCGCCGACCGGATCGGGTTCCTCACCGGCGCCCGCTGGATCGAGGAGAGCGTCGGCACCAACGGCATCGCCTCCGCCCTGCGCGCCCAGCGGCCGATGCAGGTCCACTCCGCCGAGCACTACCTGCGCAGCCACCACTCCTGGACCTGCGTCGCCGCCCCCGTGCACGACCCGGGCACCGGCCGGCTGGTCGGCGCGATCAACCTCAGCGGCCCGGCCGGCAACGTCCGCCCGTACCTGCTGCAGCTGACCGCCACCGCCGCCCGGCTCGCCGAGACCGAACTGCGCGCCCGCCGCCTGGAGTCGCTGCACCACCTGCGCACCCTGGCCGCCCCACTCCTGGCCCGGGTGGACGGCCCGGCCCTGGTGGTCGACGCGGCCGGCTGGATCGCCTGCGCGGCCGGCCTGCCGCCACCGGTCCGGCTGCGGCTGCCCGCCGAGGGCTGGAGCCCGGCCGCGGTGCACTGGCTGCCCGGCATCGGCGAGTGCTCCGTCGAGCCGCTCGCCGACGGCTGGCTGGTCCGGCCGCTGGGCGACGAACGGACGGCGGACGGCGCCGCCGCGGTGACCGCCGAACAGGCCGAGGGGGCCCGGCTCCGACTCGACCTACGCCGGCCGGACCGCCCCGAGCTGTCGGTGCGCGGCGCCGCCGGCAGCTGGTCGCACGCGCTCAGCCCGCGCCACGCCGAACTGCTGCTGCTGCTCGCCACCGAGCGCTCCGGGCACAGCGCGGCGCAGCTCGCCGACGCGCTCTTCGGCGACCCGGGGCGGACGGTGACGGTCCGCGCCGAACTCTCCCGGCTGCGGCGGTACCTGGGCGGCCTGCTGGCCCACCGGCCGTACCGGTTCGCCGATTCGGTCCTGGTCACCGTGGACGGACCGGACGACCCGTACGACCTGCTGCCGGTCTCCTCCGCGCCGGCCGTGCGCCGGTTGCGGGCGGCTCTGGCCGCGGGCGCCGTCCGGCTGCCGGGCGGTCCCCCGCTGCCGGCCCCGCGCACCCCGGGCGACGACGTCGCCCCGGCGTCCCGGCCTCAGCCGCCTGCCAGCAACGCGGACAACTGGGCGTCGGTCGGGCCGTAGGCCTGCTCGGCCTCCTCGGAGACCAGCGCGTACGTCCGGTCCAGCCACGCCTGGACCCTGGGCTTGGAGACCTCCAACAGGGCACTGCCGTGGGGGGATTCGAGGGCCAGGTGCAACGTCGAGCCGTGGCACGGACAGTAGGCCGGCCACAGCTTGACGTCGCCCTGGCCGCTCAGCGAGCGCAGGCCGTCGCGCAGCAGATCACGCGAGAACACCCAATCGGCCTCGTCCGGCCGCCCCAGATGGAACGTCAGCAGTACCTCGTACGGACGCTCGGCATCGAACCGGAATCGCGTCCGCACCTCGCCGACGACTTCCTCGCCCAGCGAGATCCGCAGTGTCAGCACCTCCTCCACCGCCGCCGGAGCGGCGGTGGAGCCTGCCTCATCGCCGCCCGTGGGGGTGGCGGCGAGAGGGGCACTGGAGGGTGCTGACAACGGGTCGGACGGCATGACGGGCTCTCCGGGACGGCGTGGGATTCCCCCACCTTGCGCCACCGGAGGCCGGACCGGCAAGGGTTGCAAGGAGGTTGCAATAATCCGCGCACCGACGGCCCGGGCCGCGCGGGCCTTGTCAGACGGACCGTCAACTTCCGTTCAGGGAAAGGCCGTCCACGGAGTTGATCGATCCCTCACGAGGGCTGGCCAGGGCCCGGGCAGCCGCTGGTACGCTCGTCCCCCTGCCGGCGCGGGCTCCTGCGCGTCCACCGGCGGACCCGCACGAGCGACCCCGGCCGAACCCGGGCGAACCGGCGGCAGTCCGCCCATGACGGCGATTCGGGCCCGTCGGCAGCGCATGGGAGAATGCGGCGACTCAGCGACGGCTTCGGGGAGGGAGGGTCGGGTGGCTCTGCGCGAGGAGATCGGGCCGGACGCGCGGCACGAGCGCGACCTGCCGCGCGAGCGGCACGGCCGGCACGGCCGGCCCAAGCCGTTCGGGGGCCGGCTCCGGCTGCCCACCCTGCGGTTCTCCGGCGCCGCGATGGCGATGTCCACCGTGGTCGGCATCAGCATCGCCACCACCTGGCTGCTCCACGAGCAGCAGGGCGTCGGACGCCGCGCCGGAGTGGCCCAGGTCGGGTCCAGCCCGCCGCCCACCCCCGGCGCCGACCGGGCCGACGCCGCCTCCGCGCCCGACTCCTCGCAGGCGCCGGCCGCGCCGCTGCCGTCCGGGCGGCCCTCCGTCCGCCCCGCCGGCCCCGCCACGTCCGAGTCGCACGCCTCGCACCCGCCCGTCTCCGGCGTCCCGGCACCCCGCTCGCCCGCCCCGGGCTCGGCCGTGCCGCTCGCCGAGGGCCGGACCGGCGGCCGGAGCACCTCCGACACCCCGTCGACCCAGGCCCTCGGCCCCTCCCCGCAGCAGGACGGCCTGGCCGCCGCCACCGCGCCGCCGCCCACCGACGGGCCGTCCCACCAGCGGCCCGAGCCCGTGGAGTCCGGCCAACCGCTCGCGGCCCGATCGCCCGAGCCGCCCAAGCCGCTCGCCCCCGCGCCCGGCGTCCGGCCGCCCGCCGACCCCACCGACGGCTGGACCGGCCTGCCGCCCGGCGCCCAGGACCCGACCACCGTCCCCAAGGACCCGACCGGCGGTACCGCCCCGGGCCCGGGCGGCCCCGGCGACACGGTCGACCACGCGCTCACCGGCGCCGCACTGGTCCAGTCGCTCGGCCGCGACGGCACCCGGCACGTCCTCACCCTGACCGTCACCGAGCCGCTCACCGCGCTGCAGGCCGAACTCCGGCTCGCGCCGGACGCGACGGCCCCGGGCGGTCCGGCCCCGGACGCCACCGCCCCCTCCGGCACCGCCTGGACCGACCTGGCCGGCGCCGTGGTCACCACCCACCACGAACGCGGCACCCTGGTCTACCGCTTCACCACCCCGCCCGGCACCGACGTCCCGCCCGGCCGCTACACCTTCGGTGTCCGGCACACCCGCCCGGCCGCGACGCCGGGCACCGGGGAGCCCGCCACCGGGGCACCCGCCACCGGCATCCCCGGTGCCGCGCCCGCACCGGCCCCACCGGGGCGCGGGGAGAGCGTGCCTACCGGCCCCGGCAAGGCCGCCCCGGCCGAGAGCTGGAGCGCCTCGGCGTTCGGCATCCACCACCCGCGGGCCGTCGCCGCGCTGGGAGCGTTCGCCGTCGGACCGAACTGACCGACCGTCCGACAACCCGACAGGTCACCGCCTTGATCGGGCTCGTCTCGACAACCCCGTTCGTTACTGTGGGTACCACTCGGCACGGCGCCCCGACTCGGGTCCCGCACGCCGTGCCACCGCATCCGAGGAGGAGTTCGTGTCCACGGTCCTGACCCAAGGCGGCAACGCCCCGCTGACCGCCGCGCGGGTGACCGTCGAGGTCACCGCACCCAAGGCGCTGGACGTCTCCGGCCTGCTGCTGACCGAGGCCGGAAAGGTCCGCTCGGACGCCGACTTCGTGTTCTTCAACGCCCCGCACGGTCCCGGTGTCACCCACCGCCCGGCCTCCGGCGGGACCCCGGACGCGATCACCATCGACACCGCCGCCGTCCCGGCCGGCATCACCAAGATCGTCGTCACGGCGAGCCCCGACGAGGCCGGCGCCACCTTCGCCGGCATCGAGCCGACCGCGACGGTCCGGGACGCCGACTCCGGCCAGGTCCTGGTCACCTTCACCGCTCCCCAGCTGGGCCGCGAGACCGCGCTGATCGTGGTCGAGGTCTACCAGCGCGGCGGCGCCTGGAAGGTCCGGGCGGTCGGCCAGGGCTACGCCAACGGCCTGGCCGGCATCGCCACCGACTTCGGCGTCACCGTGGAGGACGAGCCCGCCCCGGCGGCCGCCACCGCCACCCCGGTCGCCCCGCCGGTCACCGCCCCGGCCCCGGCTCCCGCCCCGGCCCCGGTCGCCCCGCCGCTGCCGCAGAGCGCTCCCCCGATGCCGCCGGCCCCGCCCGCGGCGCCCGCCGCCCCGCCGGCCCTCACCAAGATCACCCTGGACAAGGGCCGGGTGAACCTCACCAAGGGCGGCTCGGTCTCCCTGGAGAAGAACGGCAAGCCCTTCCTCTCCTCCGTCCGGATGGGACTCGGCTGGGAGCCCGCCGGCCGCGGCCGCAACATCGACCTGGACGCCTCCTGCATCGCCTTCGACGCCAAGCGGGAGAAGCTGGACACCGCCTGGTTCATGAAGCTGGGGATCTTCAACGGCGCCGTCGCCCACTCCGGCGACAACCTCACGGGCGCGGGCGGCGGTGACGACGAGTCGATCACCGTCCACCTGGACGGCCTGCCGCCCGAGGTCTGCGGCCTGGTCTTCGTGGTCAACTCCTTCTCCGGCCAGAAGTTCACCGACGTCAAGAACGCCTACTGCCGCCTGGTGGACGCCGGTTCGGACCAGGAGCTGGTCCGCTTCGACCTCACCCAGTCCGAGCCGCACACCGGCGTGGTGATGTGCAAGCTGGTCCGCCAGTACTCCGGCGAGTGGGTGATGACCGCGATCGGCGAGTACGTGGACGCCAAGACCGCCCGCGCCATGGTCAAGCCCGCCGCCTCGATGCTCTGACCCCCCTCCCCCGGGTGCCCGGGCCCACCGCCCGGGCACCCGAAAACCGCTGGCCGGCGGCCGGTCGGCATGCCATCCTGTCCGGATGTTGATCAGGGAAGCCACCCCCGAGGACTGGCCGTCCATCTGGCCGTTCTTCCACGTCATCGCCGCCGCGGGCGAGACGTTCACCTACCCGCTCGACCTGACCTTCGAGCAGGGCCGTGAGTGGTGGCTCCTCCCCGCCCCGAGCCGCACCGTGGTCGCGGTCGCCGAGGACGGCACCGTCCTCGGCAGCGCCAAGATGAACCGCAACCACCAGGGCAACGGCTCGCACATCGCGAGCGCCAGCTACATGGTCGACCCGGCGCACTCCGGCCGGGGCGTCGGGCGCGCGCTCACCGAGTACACCCTGGACTGGGCGCGTGCGGCGGGCTACCGCGCCATGCAGTTCAACGCCGTGGTGGCGAGCAACGAGCGCGCGGTGGGGCTGTACCGGTCGCTCGGCTTCGAGATCCTGGGCACCCTCCCCGAGGGCTTCCGCCACCCCGTCCACGGGTACGTCGGCCTGCACGTCATGCACCGCGCGCTCTGAACTCCGGCCCGCCGCCCGCTACTCCTCGATCGCGCCGCCGACCCGTCGCAGGTGCTGCCGGAAGCTGTACGACGGATCGGCGGCCCGCCGCACCAGGTAGTCGTCGAACGCGGTCTGCCGGCGCAGCGTGTCGCCCGAGCGGATCCGCTCGGCCTGCGCGCGCTCCGTCCGCGCGATCCCGCCCGCCACCTCCAGCACCTCGTCGACCCGGGCGGCCGGCACGAACAGCACGCCGTCGGCGTCCCCGAACACCACGTCCCCGGCGCTCACCAGGTGCGTCCCGAACCGGGCGGTGACCAGCGCCTCCGGCTCCCGCTCGTCGAGCCGCAACGGGCCCAGCGGCAGCGCGCCGTAGCTGAACAGCGGCAGCCCGATCTCCACCAGCTCCGGCGTGTCCCGGTGCAGGCCCCACACCACCACCCCGGCCACCCCGGCGGCCTTCGCCTCCAGCACCGCGAGGTCCCCGACGCAGGCCTCGTCGACCCGCCCGCCGTTGTCGACGACCAGCACGTCCCCGGGCTCGGCCGCGCCGAACGCCTCCAGGAACACGTCCACGCTCCCGTAGTGCCGCACCGGCAGCACCCGCCCCGCGACCCGCCGCCCCGCCACCACCGGCCCGACCCCCGCCGGCGCCACCCGCAACCCCACCCCCACCCGCACACACGCATCCGCCACCAACGGCGTCGACAACTCCGCGAAGGCCTTCAGCACCTCAACCACCTGCCCAACTCGACGCGACCCGACCACACTTCACCGCCCCCGATCCTAGGCCGCCCCGCCGCCCCCGACGACGGACGGCCCGCACCCCCCTTCCACAAGGGGTGCGGGCCGTCCGTACAGCAGGGGCCTCAGCCGCGGGTCGCCATGGCCCGCAGGAAGAAGGTCAGGTTGGCCGGGCGCTCGGCGAGGCGGCGCATGAAGTAGCCGTACCACTCCTCGCCGTACGGCAGGTACACCCGCATGGTGTTGCCCTCGCCGGCCAGGCGCAGCTGCTCCTCGGGGCGGATGCCGAACAGCATCTGGTACTCGAAGGAGTCGCGCTCGCGGCCGTTCCACTGGGCGAGCTGGCCGGCGATCTTGATCATGTTGGGGTCGTGCGAGGCGATCATCGGGTAGCCTTCGCCGGCCATCAGGATCTTCAGCGCGCGGACGTACGCGAGGTCCACCTCGTGCTTGCCCTGGAAGGCGACCGACTCGGGCTCCTTGTAGGCGCCCTTGCAGAGCCGCACGCGGGAGCCGGGGCCGGAGAACTCGCGGCAGTCGGCCTCGGTGCGGCGCAGGTAGGCCTGGAGCACGACGCCCAGCCAGGGGAAGTCGGCCCGCAGCTCCCGCGCGATGGCGAGGGTGGAGTCCGTGGTGGTGTGGTCCTCCATGTCGAGGGTCACCGTGGTGCCCGCGTCGGCGGCCGCCTCGCAGATCCGGCGGGCGTTCTCCAGCGCGATCTTCTCGCCGTCCACCGGCAGGAACTGGCCGACGGCCGACAGCTTCACCGAGACCTCGGCGCCGGCCGCCAGGCCGGTGTCCTTGAGCGCGGCGAGCAGGTGCTCGTACGCCTCGGCGGTCCCGGCGGCCTGGGCGGCGTCCTTGGTGTCCTCACCGAGGTGGTCCAGGGTGACCTTGCGGCCGGTGGCGACCAGGTCGTCGCAGGCGGTGACGGCGTCGTCGAGAGCCTCGCCGGCGACGAACCGCTCGACTATCGCGTGGGTCGGCGGGAACTTCTCGACGACGGTGCGGACCTGCGGGGAGCGGGAGGCCGCGAGAAGGGCGGAACGGAGCATCGTGACTCCTGGAGCTGGTGCTTCTAAGGGTGGCAGAAGGGGGTGGCGGGGGGGGGGGGGGGGGGGGGGGGGGGCCCCCCCCCCCCCCGGGCAACCAGCCTCGGGGACCGGGGACCGTGGGGGGACCCCCCCACTCTACAGGCGCCATGTGCTGTTGG
>NZ_JBVHVO010000009.1:136479-297441 GCF_055564815.1 Kitasatospora sp. NPDC028961
TGTGGGGGGGGGGGGGGTGGGTGGGGGGGGGGGGGTGGGGGGGGGGGGAGGGGGGGGGGGGGGGGGGGGGTGGGCGGGGGTGTCCCCCCCCCCCCCCCCGCGGGGACACCCGGCTGCGGGACCGGGCGTCGGCGGGGCACTCAGCCCATGTGCGGGTAGCGGTAGTCGGTCGGCGGGACGAAGGTCTCCTTGACCGAACGGGTCGAGGTCCAGCGCGCCAGGTTCTGCTTGGCGCCGGCCTTGTCGTTGGTCCCGGACGCCCGGCCGCCGCCGAAGGGCTGCTGGCCGACGACCGCGCCGGTCGGCTTGTCGTTGATGTAGAAGTTGCCGGCCGCGAACCGCAGCTTGTGCATCGCGTCCTGGGCGGCCGCGCGGTCCTGGGAGATGATCGAGCCGGTCAGGCCGTAGGGCGACACCGACTCCATCTGGGCCAGCATCTCCTCGTACTTCTCGTCCTCGTAGACGTGGACGGCGAGGATCGGGCCGAAGTACTCGTCCTTGAAGTACTCGCTCGCCGGGTCCGCGCAGACCAGCACGGTCGGGCGGACGAAGTAGCCCACCGAGTCGTCGTACGTGCCGCCGGCCAGCACCTCGACGGAGTCGTCCGCCCGGGCCCGGTCGATCGCGGCCTTGTTCTTGGCGAACGCGCGGTCGTCGATGACGGCCGACATGAAGTTCGACAGGTCGTTGACGTCGCCCATGGTGAGGCCCTCGACCTCGTCGCGGAAGGCGTCCTTGAGGCCGGCCCAGAGCGAGGCCGGGACGTACGCGCGGGAGAGCGCCGAGCACTTCTGGCCCTGGAACTCGAAGGCGCCGCGGGTCATCGCGGTCTTCAGCACGGCCGGGTCGGCGGACGGGTGGGCGACCAGGAAGTCCTTGCCGCCGGTCTCGCCGACGATCCGCGGGTAGGTGCGGTAGCCGGAGATGTTCTCGCCGACCGTGCGCCACAGGTGCTGGAAGGTCGGGGTGGAGCCGGTGAAGTGGATGCCGGCCAGCGCCGGGTGCTTCAGCGCGACGGCGGAGACGTCCAGGCCGTCGCCGGTCACCATGTTGATGACGCCCTTGGGCAGCCCGGCCTCCTCCAGCAGCTGCATCAGCAGGTGCGCGGAGAACTGCTGGGTCGGGGAGGGCTTCCAGAGCACCACGTTGCCCATCAGCGCCGGCGCGGTCGGCAGGTTGCCGGCGATGGCGGTGAAGTTGAACGGGGTGATCGCGTAGACGAAGCCCTCCAGCGGGCGGTGGTCGCTGCGGTTCCAGACCCCGTCCGAGGAGATCGGCTGCTCGGCCAGGATCTGCCGGGCGAAGTGCACGTTGAAGCGCAGGAAGTCGACCAGCTCGCAGGGGGTGTCGATCTCGGCCTGCTGCGCGGTCTTGGACTGGCCGAGCATGGTGGCCGCGGCCAGCGTCTCGCGCCAGGGGCCGGCCAGCAGGTCGGCGGCCCGGAGGAAGATCGCGGCGCGCGAGTCGAAGGAGAGCGCCTGCCAGGCCGGAGCGGCGGCCAGGGCAGCGTCGATGGCGTCCTGCGCGTCGGCCTGGGTGGCGTTGCGCAGCGTTCCGAGCCTCGCCGCGTGGTTGTGCGGCTGGACGACGTGGATCTCGGTGCCGCCGCCGAGGCGGCGCTCACCGTTGATCGTCATGGTCAGCTGGACCGGCTCCTGGCCGCCCAGCTCCTTCAGCTTGGCCTCCAGGCGGGCCCGTTCGGGGCTGCCGGGGGCGTAGCTGTGGACCGGCTCGTTCACCGGCGCGGGGACCTGGGTCACAGCATCCATGAGCGCACGCTCTCCTTCGGTTCATGCGGGGGATGCCGACGCGGGTCGCACGTCGGCCACAGGACGAACGCTATTCCTGCACCGGGCTCCACTTGATTGGCCGGGCGGCTAAAGTCCCCCGTACGGCGTTGTCCGGCCCGACGAAGGGGTCACGGCGCGGTCACGGCTACCGCCGGGCGGGCCACCGGACCGGCCGGCCGCCGGCCGGGCCGCTCGCCCACTCCCGAGGCCTGTCCGCCCCGCTAAAATCGGCGGTACGCGATGGTCCGTTCGCACGATGCGCGACGGTCCGTTCGCACCATTCGCACTGATCCGCCCCGGTTCGCACGAGCGTGAAGGAGCCTCCGGTGTCGCAGCCCGCCGGCCTCCCGCTCCGTCAGCTGCTGATGTCCCTCGGCGAACCGCTGGTCGAGCTCCAGGCCGCCCCGCTGGGCCTGGACGTCGCGGTGCGCGACGTCGCGATCCTCGACCCGGAGGACCCTCCCACCGCCGCTCCCGGCGAACTCGTGCTCGCCATCGGTGCCCGGGGCCGGGCCGCGCTCCCCGCGCTGCGCGCGGCCGGCCGGGCCGGCGCCGCCGCCGTCGCGGTGAAGCTGGACGGCCCCGGCCAGGCCGACGCCCTGCGGGAGGCGGCCACCGAGGCGGGGGTGGCGCTGCTCTCGGTCCGCCGGGAGACCCGGTGGGAGCACCTGGACTCGCTCGCCCGGGCGATCATCGCCGGCCCGGACACCGCGGACGCCGCGGGCGCCCCCGAGCACAACGCGGGCGACCTCTTCTCGCTCGCCCAGACCGTCGCCGTACTCACCCACGGCATCGTCTCGATCGAGGACACCTCCAGCCGGGTACTGGCCTACTCCCGCTCCTCGGACTCCGACGAGGTGGACGACCTGCGCCGGCTCTCCATCCTCGGCTGGCAGGGCCCCGAGCCCTACCTCTCCAAGCTGCGCGAGTGGGGGATCTTCCAGCACCTGCGCACCTCGGACTCGGCCATCGCGGTGGACCCGCACCCGGAGCTCGGCCTGCGCCGGCGTCTGGCGATCGGCATCCGGACCGGCGCCCAGCCGCTCGGGACGATCTGGGTCCAGGAGGGCGCCCAGCCGCTGGCGCCGCTCGCCGAGCAGGCGCTGGTCGGCGCGGCCCGGGTGGCGGCGGCGCAGCTGGTCCGGCGGCGGCGGGAGCTGTCGGCGGACGTCCGGCTGACCCGCACCCTGCTCACCGGCCTGCTGGAGGGCTCGACCGGGCCGCAGTCGCTCGCCACCCATCTGGGCCTGGACCTGCGCCGGCCCGCCACCGTGCTGGCGTACAGCGCGCCGACCACCGAGGCGCTGACCCGCGCCGAGGTGACCGGCCTGATCTCGGTGCACACCGCCGCCCGCCACCGCAGCGCGCTGCTCGCCCCGATCGAGTCCCGGGTCTACGTGCTGCTGCCCGAGCTGCCGGCCGGCCTGCCGATGACGACGGTCCGCGACTGGGCGCAGGAGGTGGTGGAGGCGGCCCGGGACCACCTGGGCGTCCCGCTGCGGGCGGCGATCGGCTCCACGGTGGACGGCCTGGCCCAGGTGCCCGACTCCCGGGCGCAGGCGGACCGGATCCTGGACGCCATGGGCCGGGGCGGGGTGGACCTGGAGGTCGCCGCACTGATCGACGTCCAGGCGGAGGTCCTGGTCAGCGAGATGCTGGCCCTGCTGCAGGAGCGCTCGGGCCTGCGCGACCCGCGGCTGACCGCCCTGACCGCGTACGACCGCCGGCACGGCACCCGGCTCGCGGAGTCGGTGCTGGCCTGGCTGGACGCGCTGGGCGAGGTCCGGGTCGCGGCGGACGCCCTGCACATCCACCCCAACACCCTGCGGTACCGGGTGCGCCGGGCCGAGCAGCTCACCGGTGTCGACCTCGCGCAGCCGCAGCAGCGCCTGCTGGCCATGCTCCAGCTGCGCCTGCCGGAGGAGTGACGCCCGCCTCCGGGGGCTCGGGAAAGCCGGACCAGGAAACACGATCGGGAAAGCACGACCGGGAAAGCCGGGAGGGGCCCGCCGGAGCGGGCCCCCCGGCCTCAGCCTGATCAGGCGCCGTAGCCCTGACCGCGCTTGTGCTCGTTCAGGCGGTGCCACGGGCCGGTGATGGCCAGCTGGATGCCCGGGGTCTGGATGTTGGCGAACAGCGTCTTGCCGTCGTCCGAGAAGGTGACGCCGGTGAACTCGCTGAACTCCGGCTTCTCGGCGGAGCCGATGTTGAGCTCGTTGCGGGCGATCGGGTAGGTCAGCCCGTCCTCGGTGGCACCGAACAGGTGCGAGACGCCCTCACCGTCCTCGGCGATCACGATGCCGCCGTACGGCGAGACGGTGATGTTGTCCGGGCCGTCGAAGTTGTCGTGGTCGCCCCAGACGTCGGTGTTGACGCCGAGCAGCACCTTCAGGGTGATGGTGCGGCGGACGGGGTTGAAGAACCAGACCTGGCCGTCGTGCTGGAGCGGGCTCTCCGAGCGGGCGAAGCTGGAGACGAAGTAGAAGCCGCCGTCACCCCACCACATGCCCTCCAGCTTGCGGGCGCGGGTGACCTCGCCGTCCTTGAACTGCTTGCGGACGGAGACGGTCCTGGCGTCGCGGTCCTGGACCTTGACCCAGTCCACGCCGTAGGTGGTGCCGACCTTGGTGGCGCGCGACAGGTCGTCGATGAACTTGCCCTGCGCGTCGAAGACCTTGAAGGCCTCCAGCGTGCCGGCGTCGTCGGCGAGCTTGCGCAGCTGGTAGCGCCCGTGCTTGAAGCCGGCCGGCGGGGTCCAGCGGAACAGCAGCCCGTTGGGGTTCGAGGCGTCCTCGGTCAGGTAGACGTGGCCGCGCTTCGGGTCCACCACGACGGCCTCGTGCGCGTAACGGCCGAAGGCCTTCACGGGCTTGGGGTCGAGGTTGTACTCGTCGTCGAACGGGTCGACCTCGAAGATGTAGCCGTGGTCCTTGGTGAAGCCGTTCTTGCCGGCCTTGTCCTCGGTCTCCTCGCCGGACAGCCAGGTGCCCCACGGGCTCACGCCACCGGCGCAGTTGGTGGAGGTACCGGCGATGCCGACCCACTGCTCGACCGTGCCGTTGCGCTTGGCGTGCACGATGGTGCAGCCGCCGGCCGCGCCCGGGTCGTAGACGTGGCCCTCGGTCAGCGGCACCGGGTACGCCCAGTTGGAGCGGGCGCCGCTCAGCTCGTGGTTGACGACCAGCAGGTTGCCGCCGCGCTCGTCCTCGAAGGCGGAGGTGCCGTCGTGGTTGCTGGGCGTGAACTCGCCGGTGCGCAGCTTGGTGACGCCCGCGCGGTTCACCACCTTGTAGCTGAAGCCCTTGGGCAGCGCGAGCAGGTTCTCCGGGTCCTTGACCAGCGCGCCGTAGCCGACCGCAGCACGCTCGGCGTCGGCGGTCGCGGCGTCCCGCACCTCGCCGCCGACCGGGGCGGCGATCGCGCCCGGGGCGCTGGCCAGCGCCTCGGCGCTACCGGCGATCAGCACGCCGGCCCCGACGAGGGTGGAACGGTTGACGAAGTCCCGACGGGACAGCGACATGTGAGTCACTCCTGAGAGGTGGGGCGCCGACCGGAGCGGAGCCCGGTACGTGGCGTGCGAGGTGTCGAGGTAGCTCGTCGACGCCTGCAGACTCCGCCGGTGTGATGAACGCCCGGTGAAGCGGACACCGCGTCAGGGTGTTCATTTGCCGACCGTATTCGAATCCATGACCCGTTCTTTGCCCCGTGCACCGCAGGTCACGGCCGCGCCGCAGAACAGAACCGCGGAACAGCCACGGAACAGCGCCACCCCGCGCGGTGGTCCGTCGGCGGCACTCACCGCCCCGCGCGGGCCGCCCGCCACTGCTCCCAGGCCGCGAGCCAGAGCTGCTCGCCGATCCGCTCCTCCTCCCAGCCGTCGCCCGCCGCGCCGGCACCGTCCGCCCGGTCCCGCCAGAGCTGCTCCCACGCACGCTGCGCGGGCAGGCTCGCCACCTCGCTGGCGAAGACCGTGTAGCGGATGACCTCCTCGACCGCGGCCACCCCCTCCACCGTGCCGACCACCCACTGGGTCTGCCGGGACAGCCGGTTGAGGTGGTTGACCATCGCGGTGACCGCCGCGACCGCCTCCTCCCGGCTCTCCGAGCCGAGCCGCATCTGCTGGCGGACCGCGGCCTCCCAGCGCAGCGCGCCGGTCTCGCCGCGCAGCCCCCGCGGCAGCCGCGGCGTGCGCCCGGCCCGGACCTGCGCCTCGATCGCCGCGGACTCGGCGATGCCGTGCTCGATCACCGCCCGGTGCGCCTCCAGCCCGACCGTCGGCGGGAGTTCGCGCTCCTCGACCGGGACGTACCGGGCCCGGCGGGCGGCGAGGCCGCGCAGCAGCGCCGTCCGGCCGCGCAGATGGCGCTCGACGTCCTGGATCGGGGCCAGTTCGAGGCTGCCCGGCACCACGCCGCGCCCGCAGACCGTGACGGTCAGCCCGCCCACCCGGAACCGGCCCGCCCAGACCGGGCCGGCACCGGGGGTGGCGCCGAGGCCGGGCAGCGGGGCGTCCGGCCGGTCCCAGGGGTCGCGCAGGTCCTCGTGGACCTCCACCGCGCACGGCTCGCCGTCCACGGTGATCCACTCGCGCAGCGCCCGGACCCGGCCGGGGCAGTCGCCCTCGTCGACGCCGAGCTGCTCGTAGACCCGGTCGCGCTCGTCCTCGACCACGTCCTCCAGCTCGGGCAGCGCGCCCGGCCGGTCGGCCCCGGGACGGTAGGTGCGCACGGTGACGTACGGGCCGTCGGCGGAGGTCCAGTCGCCGGAGCAGACCTCGACCCAGGACAGC
This sequence comes from Kitasatospora sp. NPDC028961, assembly GCF_055564815.1. NCBI lineage: Bacteria > Bacillati > Actinomycetota > Actinomycetes > Kitasatosporales > Streptomycetaceae > Kitasatospora > Kitasatospora sp. NPDC028961. The sequence goes on from NZ_JBVHVO010000009.1 coordinate 143,059, forward strand.
CGGCCGTCACAGGTCTCGAACGCGGTCAGCGCGTCACCGCCCGGGTCGGCGCCGCGCACGACGCCGTACACCGGGAAGCCGGCCGCGGCCAGGGCGCGGCGGGAGAACTCCTCCTGGTCGGTGAAGCGGTCCTCCCGTCCGCACGGGTCCATCCATCGTGCGCCGTCCCCCCGGAGACCGTCCTGCCTGCCACCGCTCTCCCGCGTCATCCCGCGCCGCACCCCCATGTCCTCGCCGCCCGCACACCGCTTGCGGGACACGATACGTGGCCCGACCTGCCGGGTCATCAGCTCCTTTGTCCCGCCTGACGGATCGCCACCCGCGCCGCCGTGTCAGGACGCGCGTTTGTCAGTGCCGCTTCCTACGCTGTCGGGCATGACAGCAACCCAGGACTTTCCCGCCCGCATCAGCATCGTCACCCTCGGGGTGACCGATCTCGACCGCAGCGCCCGGTTCTACGAGGACCTCGGGTGGCGCCGTTCGTCGGTCTCCAGCCCGGAGATCGTCTGGTTCCGCACCGCCGACTCGGTGCTCGGCCTCTTCCCGACCGACGAGCTGGCCGCCGACGCCGGGGTCCCCGCCCTCGGCGAGCCGTCGTTCCGGGGCGTCACCCTCGCGGTGAACCTGGAGTCGACCGAGCGCGTGGACGCCGCCCTGCGGACGGCCGTCGAGGCGGGCGCCACGGTGGTCAAGCCCCCGACCGCGACCAGCTGGGGCGGTTACTCGGGCTACTTCGAGGACCCGGACGGCCACCTGTGGGAGCTGGCCCACAACCCGTTCTTCCCGTTCACCGCGGAAGGCTCACTGGACCTGCCGTGACCGGCCGGGCGTGTCCCGCCCCGGCCGGCCCGGCCCCGCACGCCCCCTGGGCCCTCAGCTCTTCGATCGCGCCTTGAAGGCCGCCTTGCGGGCCTCCTTGGCCACCGTCCGGTCGAGGTGCAGCTCGCCGACCGCCTCCAGCACGTCCGCCGTGTAGGGGTGGTCGACCCGCCAGAGCTCGCCGAAGTAGCTCGCCGGGTTGCCGGTCACCGGCAGGTCGGCGATCAGCTCGCGAAGCAGTTCGGCGTCGCCGCCGGTGTCGAGCAGCTGGGCGGCGAAGGTGTCGATCACCGTCCACAGCGCCATCCCCCGCTCCGGCGCGGGCACATCGGTGGCGCCGAGATCCACCAGCCAGGCCCGCGCGGCCCCGCCCAGCTCCGGGTCGTCCAGCACCTCCCGGACGGCGGGCTCGGCGGGCCGGCCGATCATTCCCAGCGCCAGCCGGCTGAGCATCCGGCGCATCGGGGCGTACGCGTCGTTGCCGCGCGACGCCGCGAGCAGCTCGCGGGCCGCGTCCACCGGCTCCCGGTCGGTCACCCAGACCTGCAGCTCCTCCTCGGGCAGCACGTTGGCGGCCTCGCAGATCCCGCGCAGCAGCTCGGCGGCATCCCCCTGGGCCAGCTCGCCGACCAGCGGCGCGTCGTAGCCGTCCTCCAGCAGCCACTGCCGGATGCCGTACTGGCCGAGCGGGGTGAGCCGGACCAGGCCGAAGCGGGCCGACTCCTCCTCGTCCAGCGGCTCGTCGCCGACCCCGCCGCCGAGGGGCTCCTGCCCCTCCTCCTCGTCGAACAGCTCCGGGTCGATCGGGCGGTAGTCCAGCACGCCGAGTTCGGCGAGGTCGTTCAGCATCGGGTCCAGCGCGACCATCACATCGGTGATGTCGCCGAGCAGCTCCTCGCTCGGCTCCTCGCCCTCCGGGACGACCAGCAGCGCGGCCAGCACGCCCAGCGGCACGGTCTCGGTGCCCGGGTCGGCGAAGGCGGTCGTCTCGTAGAGCACCTGGAGCGCCTCGTCGAGCAGCTCGGCGGCCTCCTCCCGGGCCTCCTCGACCCGCGCCAGCCGCTCCTCGTCGTCGTCATCCTCCGACTCCGGCTCCGGCTCCGCCACGGCCCCGGCGCGCTCGGCCGCCTCCTCGGCGGCCTCCTCCTCCGGCAGCGAGTCGGCCTCCACGGCCAGCTCTCGGACGATCCCGGCGGCGGTCAGCCAGAGCTCCAGGACGGTCTCCGCGTCCCCCCGCTCGGCCGGCTCCAGGTCCGGCCCGGGAATGGCCACGTGCTCACCGGCGGCGGTGGTGCCGATCTCGATGAGGTCCAGGTCGCAGGCCAGCGACCAGGCCCGCATCGCCTCGACCACGGCCTCCTCCGGCGCCTCCCCCTGCTCGGGCGCGAGGCCGAGCAGCCGGGCGGCGGGCGCCCGGTCCGGACCGGTGAGGTCGCCGAACTCGTCCACCTCCCGGTGCGGGGCCGTCCAGCGGGCCAGCTTCAGCGCGTACCCGAACATCGGCACGGCCTTCGCCTGGTCGGCCAGCTCGGACTCGGCCGGCAGCCGGACCGGCGGCACCAGCACGGCGGCGTCGTCCAGGTCTTCGTCGTCCAGCCCGTGCGCGGCGAACGCCCCATAGAGGTCCTGCAGCTCCAGGTCGGCGGGCAGCACAGCGCCGACCGCCCCCTCGTCCGGCGCACCCGCCGACGAAGCCCCAGCGTTCTTACGACGTCGTCCGGCCATTGTCGCGCGTTCTCCCTACAGCCAGCGGTCGGCCGATCCGTTCCGGCCGCAGTGGATCAGCTCCCTGTGCCGGTCCACTACCTCAGCGTATAGGCCGGGCACCCCCGATGCCCGGCCTCCAGGGGCGCGCGCCGCAACCGTGCGCCCACCCCTTATCCTTCGAATCGGCACCGTGCACACCCCGCCCGGGCCACCGGGCAACGAAGCCCCTCCACCCTCCTCGCCCGGCTCCGGGACGGAGGGTCCCATGCTCACCCGCTCCACCAGGAAGTCCCCGCACCGAGGCCACCACCACAGCGCCACCGGACGGGCGCGCCGGCACACCCCGCCGACCTTGGTGGTGCCCGGCCACAGGAGACCCCTGCCATGGCGGACCTCTCCCCTGCCGGCTCCGGCCTGCGCACCGCGCAGTTCGACGGACGCCGACTGTCGGAGGCCCTGCTTCCCCTGGAGCTCGCCCCGCGCGCCCAGCTCCAGCTCGCCGCGATCAGCCGATGGAACGCGCTCCGCGGCGTCCGCGTCGGCCTCGTCGCCGGCGCCCTCCTCCTCATGCTGATCGGTGCCAACCTGGCCACGCCGATCTACCCGCTGCTCCAGCAGCGGCTCTCGCTGACCGCGCTCGACACCACGGTCCTGTTCACGGTGTACGTGTTCGCGCTGGTCCCGGTGCTCGCCGCGGTCGGCCACTGGTCCGACCACCTCGGCCGGCGCGCGCTGATCCTGCCCGCCGTGGCCCTGGCCGCCGCCGGGGATGTCGTCTTCGCCACCTCGGGCAGCTTCTGGCAGCTCGCCCTCGGCCGCGCCGTCCAGGGCGTCGCGGTGGGCCTGTCCACCGGCGCCGCCGGAGCCGCCCTCGGCGACCTGCTGCCCGACCACCCCACGCTGGCGGCCAAGCTCACCCTGGCCTGTTCGGCGGGCGGCGTGGCGATCGGCCCGGTGGTCGGCGCCCTGCTGGCCGGCGGCACCGACCCGCTGATGACGCCCTTCCTGCTGCACGCCGTCGCCCTGCTCGCGCTCTGCGTGCCGCTCGCCCTGGTCCACCCCCGGATGCCCGGCCGCAGCCGCCCGCCGGCCGCCCCGCCGCGCATCACCACCCCGGCGCACCTGCGCCCGCAGCGCCTCGCCCTGCCGTCCACCGGCCGCCGGGCGTTCCTGCTGGCCTCGGCCGCCGGGTTCATCTCCTACGCGGTCTTCGGCGTCTACCTCAGCCTGGCCCCGGCCTTCTCCGCCAAGCTGCTGCACACCGACTCCCGGCTGACCGGCGCCGTGGTGGCCGCGCTGCTGCTCGGCTCCTCCGCCGTGGCCCAGCTGCTCGTCCCGCCGACCGCCGACCGGCTGGTCATCGCCCTCGGCATGACCGGTCTGGCGACCGGCCTCGGCCTGGTCGTCACCGCCCAGTACACCGGCACACCGGCGCTGCTGTTCATCGGCAGCGTCCTCGGCGGCTCCTGCCAGGGGGTCGCCTTCCGCTCGCTGTTCACCGGCGCGGTGGCCGCGATGAACCCGGAACGCCGGGGCTCCGAGCTCAGCTCCCTCTGGGTCATCGTCTACCTCGGCAGCTCGCTGCCGATCGTCGGCGTCGGCGCCCTCGTCCAGCGCTACGGCCTGCTCCCGGCCACCAGCGGCTTCGTCGGCCTCGCCGCCGTCCTCTGCGTCGCCCTGGCCGTCGCCGTCGCCCGCCGGCCCCGCACCGCCTGACCGACGGGAACGCCGCTGCCCGGTACGGATCCCGTACCGGGCAGCGGCGTTCTCGAGCCCTACTCAGCCCAGGGCTTCCAGGTCTCCGTGGACACCTCGAGCCCGAACGGCTCCGGGAGCCGCAGCGGCTCACCGAACTTCCACTCACCGAGCACCCGGTAGCTCCCCTCGCCCCGGTCCGGCTCACCGAACAGGGTGATGCCGGGCTGCCGCGGGTCACGGTCGACCAGGAGGTAGTACGGCACTCCGGTCCGCGCGTACCCGCTCCACTTGGTGGGCTTGAGTCGACGTCCGAGAACGGGACGACGGTCGCGGTACGCGTTCGCGGCGGACGTCACCTCGACGACGAGACTGATCTCGTGCGGTCCCAGGTGCAGCACGTTATCCGCGACACCGCGCCTCTCCACCTCGGCATCCACCACCACGAGGTCCGGAATGTAGCCGTCCCCGATCTCCACGAGGTCGAGATTGATCGTCTGAACCACTCGCCAAGGGCACTCCGGATCATTGAAGCGGGCGCGTTCGATGCCCCGCTGAATGTCCGAGAGAATCACCGCATGGACGAACACAGGCGCCGGTGACACGACGAACTCCCCTCCGATCACCTCGACCCGTGTGCCGTCGTCCGGAATGCGCAGGTACGCCTCCAGCTCCCCCCGGACCCACATGGCATACGGCGAGGCGGGCAACGTCCAGTGCCCGATTGCTTCCACAGCCATCCCGTCGCTCCCTTCGCGGTCGCGGCACCAGCGTGGCCGCCCGCTCGCAGATATACCACTGCCGCGCGAATGATTCCCCCGAAGGAGAGACTCGCGCGGCAGTGGATTGACGCAGGACGTCCGTCAGACGTTGAAGCCGAGGGCGCGGAGCTGCTCGCGGCCGTCGTCGGTGATCTTGTCCGGGCCCCACGGCGGCATCCAGACCCAGTTGATGCGCAGGTCCTGGACGAGGCCGTCGGTGGCGGTCTTCGCCTGGTCCTCGATGACGTCGGTCAGCGGGCAGGCCGCCGAGGTGAGCGTCATGTCGATGGTGGCCACGTCGGACTCGTCGATGTGGATGCCGTAGATCAGGCCCAGGTTGACGACGTCGATGCCCAGCTCGGGGTCGACGACGTCCATCAGGGCCTCGGTCAGGTCCTCGACGGAGACGGTGCCGGCGGTGGTGCCGACGATGACGGTCGGACCCTCCTCAGCGGAAGGGGCGGGCGTCTCGGTGTCACTCATGTGTCTGTCCTCCTCTTCTGCTTCAGTCGTTCAGGTCGTGCACGGCGGGCTGCTCGGCCAGGGCCTTGGCGGTGGCGTCCTTCCAGGCCATCCAGCTGAGCAGCGCGCACTTGACCCGGGCCGGGTACTTGGAGACGCCGGCGAACGCGACCGCGTCCTCCAGCACCTCCTCGTCCCCCTCGCCCTGGCCCTTGCTCTGCATCAGCTCCAGGAAGGCCTCCTGGACGGCCTGCGCCTCGCCGACGGTCTTGCCGACCACCAGGTCGTTCAGCACCGAGGCGCTGGCCTGGCTGATGGAACAGCCCTGCGACTCGTACGAGACGTCCACGACCGTGGCCCCGTCGAGCCGCACCCGCAGGGTGATCTCGTCCCCGCAGGTCGGGTTGACGTGGTGCACCTCGGCGTCGCCGTCCCGCAGCCCCTTGCCGTGCGGGTTGCGGTAGTGGTCCAGGATGATGTCCTGGTACATCGAGTCGAGCTTCATGTCGTGGGCCGTCCCGTCAGCCGAAGAAGTTCCGGACGTGGTGCAGGCCGTCGATCAGGGCGTCGACCTCGCCCGGCGTCGAGTACAGGTAGAACGACGCCCGCGTGGTCGCGGGAATTCCGTACCGCAGGCAGACCGGCCGCGCGCAGTGGTGGCCGACGCGCACGGCGATGCCCTGCTCGTCCAGCACCTGACCCACGTCGTGCGGGTGGATGTCGCCCAGCGTGAAGGAGATCGCGGCGCCCCGGTCGACGGCCGTGCGCGGACCGATGATCCGCAGGTCCGGGACCTCCAGCAGCCGCTCCACCGCGTACGCGGTGATGGCGTGCTCGTGCGCGGCGATCCGGTCCATGCCGATGTTCGACAGGTAGTCGATGGCCGCGCCGAGCCCGACCGCCTGGGCGATCGGCGGGGTGCCGGCCTCGAACTTGTGCGGCGCCGGGGCGTAGGTGGACGAGCCCATGGTGACGGTCTCGATCATCTCGCCGCCGCCGAGGAACGGCGGGAGGTCCTCCAGCAGCTCCTGGCGGCCCCAGAGCACGCCGATGCCGGTCGGGGCGAGCATCTTGTGGCCGGTGAAGGCGACGAAGTCGGCCTCCAGCGCCTGCACGTCCAGCACCATGTGCGGCGCGGCCTGCGAGGCGTCGATGACGACCAGCGCACCGACGTCCTGGGCCTTGCGCACGATGGCCTCGACCGGGTTCACCGTGCCGAGCAGGTTGGAGACCAGGGTGAACGAGACGACCTTGGTCTTCTCGGTGATCAGCTCGTCGATGTTGGACAGGTCGAGCCGGCCCTCGTCGGTCAGCCCGAACCACTTCAGCTTCGCGCCGGTGCGCTGCGAGAGCAGCTGCCACGGGACGATGTTGGAGTGGTGCTCCATCTCCGTGATGACGATCTCGGAGTCGGCGTCCACCCGGTACGGCTCGTCCGCCCAGGTCAGCATGTTGGCGACCAGGTTGAGCGACTCGGAGGCGTTCTTGGTGAAGACCACCTCGTTGCGGCTCGGCGCGATGACGAAGGCCGCGACCTTGTCACGGGCGCCCTCGTACAGCGCCGTGGCCTCCTCGGCGAGCACGTGGACGCCGCGGTGCACGTTGGCGTTGTGCCGCTCGTAGTAGGCGTTCAGCGCCTCCAGCACCTGGCGCGGCTTCTGCGAGGTGGCGGCGTTGTCCAGGTAGACCAGGGGCTTGTCGTCGTGCAGCAGGCGCTGCAGGACGGGGAAGTCCTTGCGGATCGCGTCGGTGTCGAGCAGACCCGGCAGGCCCGTGGCGGGGCCACTCGTCTCGGGGGTATGGATCACTCGGAAGCGCCACCCTTCACGTAGGACTCGTAGCCCTCTTCCTCCAGCTTGTCGGCGAGCTCGGCGCCGCCGGACTCGACGATGCGTCCGGCCGAGAAGACGTGGACGTAGTCGGGCTTGATGTAGCGCAGGATGCGGGTGTAGTGGGTCACCAGCAGGGTGCCGACCTCGCCGGTCGAGCGGACCCGGTTGATGCCCTCGGAGACGACCCGCAGCGCGTCGACGTCCAGACCGGAGTCGGTCTCGTCGAGGATCGCGATCTTCGGCTTGAGGAGCTCCAGCTGGAGGATCTCGTGGCGCTTCTTCTCACCGCCGGAGAAGCCCTCGTTGACGTTGCGCTCGGCGAAGGCCGGGTCCATCTGGAGGGCCGCCATCGCCGCCTTGACCTCCTTGACCCAGAGCCGCAGCTTCGGGGCCTCGCCGCGGACGGCGGTGGCGGCGGTGCGCAGGAAGTTGGAGACCGAGACGCCGGGGACCTCGACCGGGTACTGCATGGCCAGGAAGACACCGGCCCGGGCCCGCTCGTCGACGGACATCTCCAGGACGTCCTCGCCGTCCAGCAGCACCGAGCCGCTGGTGACGGTGTACTTGGGGTGTCCCGCCAGCGAGTACGCCAGGGTCGACTTGCCGGAGCCGTTCGGACCCATGATCGCGTGGGTCTCGCCCTGCTTCACGGTCAGGTCGACGCCCTTCAGGATCTCCCGGGGGCCGTTCTCCGCCTCGACGGAGACGTGCAGGTCGCGGATTTCAAGGGTTGCCATATGTACTCAGGACTCCTGGTTGACGGAGACGAGCACATCGTCCCCTTCGATCTTTACGGGGTAGACAGCGACCGGCTTGGTGGCGGGCAGTCCGGAGGGCTTGCCGGTGCGCAGGTCGAAGCTGGAGCCGTGCAGCCAGCACTCGATCATGCAGTCCTCGACCTCGCCCTCGGACAGCGAGACGTTCGCGTGCGAGCAGGTGTCGTTGATCGCGAACACCCCCTCGTCGGTGCGGACGACGGAGACGGGCACGCCGTTGAGGTCGACGCGCCGGGGCACGTCCTCCTGGAGCTCGCTCAGCGCGCAGGCACGGAGAAAACTCATCGGCCTCAGACCGCCGCTTCCAGCTCGGCCTCGATCTTCTCCATGAGCTGCTCCTGGATCTCGGCGACGCCGATCTGCTGGACCAGTTCGGCGAAGAAGCCGCGCACCACCAGGCGGCGGGCCTCGTCGGCCGGGATGCCGCGGGCCCGCAGGTAGAACAGCTGCTCGTCGTCGAAGCGGCCGGTCGCGGAGGCGTGGCCGGCACCGACGATCTCGCCGGTCTCGATCTCCAGGTTGGGGATCGAGTCGACCCGGGCACCGTCGGTGAGCACCAGGTTGCGGTTGAGCTCGTAGGTGTCGGTGCCCTCGGCGGCGGCGCGGATCAGCACGTCGCCGACCCAGACGGCGTGCGCGTCCTGGCCCTGCAGCGCGCCCTTGTAGACGACGTTGGAGCGGCAGTGCGGGGTGTCGTGGTCGATGACCAGACGGTGCTCCAGGTGCTGGCCGGCGTCGGCGAAGTACAGACCGAACAGCTCGGCCTCGCCGCCGGGAGCGGAGTAGGAGACCCGCGGGTGGATGCGGACCACGTCGCCGCCGAAGGTGACCACGACGGACTTCAGCGAGGCGTCCCGGCCGACCAGGGCGGTCTGCTGGGCGGTGTGCACCGCGTCGCGGTCCCAGTCCTGGACGGAGACGAAGGTCAGCTTGGCGCCGTCGCCGAGCAGCAGCTCGACGTTGGCCGCGCGGGTGCCCGTCCCGGTGTGGTTGATCACCACGACGGCCTCGGCGAACGGCTTGACGTCGATCACCACGTGGGCGAAGCGGGTGCCGCCCTCGCCGTGCACGTCGATCTTGACCGGCTCGGTGAGCACCGTCTCCTTGGGCACGGTGACCACGAGCGCCTGCTCGAAGGCGCTGAACGCCTGGGCGGCGACCCGGTCGACCGGCTTGCCGGCCTTGCCCAGGCGCGCGTCGTCGCGGCCGACGGTCTCGGCGGTGACGCCGTCCGGCAGGCTCAGCTCGACCTTGTCCGCGCCCTTCTCCGCCTCGGCGGCGCTGCCGTCGTGCAGGCCCTTCAGGCGGTGCAGCGGGGTGAACCGCCAGTCCTCCTCGCGGCCGGTCGGCACCGGGAAGTCGCCGACCTCGAAGGAGGGCTGGACGGCGACGCGGGCGTCGATCGGCTGCTGGACGGTCGCGCGGCCGGTGCCGGGGCCGGCGAGCTGCGCGCCCGCCCCGGCGGTGCCGACCTCGATCGAACCGGCGGTGGTGGAACCGGCGGTGGTCCCAGCGACATTCAAAGGCGTGTCAGCCATGGCTGTCGTAGTGCTCTCTTCCTCAAAGTTGGTGGCTGGACTGCGTGCGGCTGTGCGTCAGCCGACGGAGCCCTCCATCTGCAGCTCGATCAGCCGGTTCAGCTCCAGCGCGTACTCCATCGGCAGCTCGCGCGCGATCGGCTCGACGAAGCCGCGGACGATCATGGCCATCGCCTCGAACTCGGTCATGCCCCGGCTCATCAGGTAGAAGAGCTGGTCCTCGCTGACCTTGGAGACGGTCGCCTCGTGGCCCATCGACACGTCGTCCTCGCGGACGTCCACGTACGGGTAGGTGTCCGAGCGGGAGATGGTGTCGACCAGCAGGGCGTCGCAGAGCACGTTGGACTTCGCGCCCTTGGAGCCCTCGCCGATCTCGATCAGACCGCGGTAGGAGGTGCGGCCGCCGCCTCGCGCCACCGACTTGGAGACGATGTTGGAGGAGGTGTTCGGCGCCATGTGGACCATCTTGGCGCCGGCGTCCTGGTGCTGGCCCTCACCGGCGAAGGCGATCGACAGGGTCTCGCCCTTGGCGTGCTCGCCCATCAGGTAGACAGCCGGGTACTTCATGGTGACCTTGGACCCGATGTTGCCGTCGATCCACTCCATGGTCGCGCCCTCGTACGCCACGGCGCGCTTGGTGACCAGGTTGTAGACGTTGTTCGACCAGTTCTGGATCGTCGTGTAGCGGCAGCGGCCGCCCTTCTTGACGATGATCTCCACGACCGCGGAGTGCAGCGAGTCCGAGGAGTAGATCGGCGCGGTGCAGCCCTCGACGTAGTGGACGTAGGCGTCCTCGTCGACGATGATCAGCGTCCGCTCGAACTGGCCCATGTTCTCGGTGTTGATCCGGAAGTAGGCCTGCAGCGGGATGTCGACGTGGACACCCTTGGGCACGTAGATGAAGGAGCCGCCCGACCACACCGCCGTGTTCAGCGCGGCGAACTTGTTGTCGCCGGCCGGGATGACGGTGCCGAAGTACTCCTCGAAGATCTCCGGGTGCTGCTTCAGCGCGGTGTCGGTGTCCAGGAAGATGACACCCTGCTCCTCCAGGTCCTCACGGATCTGGTGGTAGACCACCTCGGACTCGTACTGCGCGGCCACACCGGCCACCAGCCGCTGCTTCTCCGCCTCCGGGATGCCGAGCCGGTCGTACGTCGCCTTGATGTCGGCGGGCAGGTCCTCCCAGGACTCGGCCTGCTTCTCGGTCGAGCGCACGAAGTACTTGATGTTGTCGAAGTCGATGCCGGTGAGGTCCGAGCCCCAGGTGGGCATGGGCTTCTTGCCGAACAGCTTGAGGCCCTTGAGCCGCAGGTTCAGCATCCACTCGGACTCGCTCTTCTTCGCCGAGATGTCGCGGACGACGTCCTCGCTGAGCCCGCGCTTGGCGACGGAGCCGGCGGCATCCGGGTCCGCCCAGCCGTACTCGTAGGTGCCCAGGCCTTCGAGCTCCGGGTGCGAAACGGTGTCAGTCATGCGAGCTTCCTAACGCGCGGACGCTGAATCTTCGGTGGACGTACCGGCAGTCGGCACTGCACCGGAACCCGGACCCGCGCTGCGCAGGGAGGGCGACGATGCGGCACCGGGTGCCGGCACATAGGTGGTGCAGACCCCGTCGCCGTGGGCGATGGTGGCCAGCCGTTGCACATGGGTGCCCAGCAGTTGGGAGAAGACCTCGGTCTCCGCCTCGCAGAGCTGCGGGAACTGCTCGGCGATGTGCGCGACCGGGCAGTGGTGCTGGCAGAGCTGGGCGCCCGCCGGGGCTTTCGCCGCGGCTGACGGAACCCGCCGCACCGTGGCAGCGTACCCGTCGGCGCTGAGCGCCCGGGCGAGTGCCTCGGTCCGCTCACCGGCCTCGGCCTGGCGCAGGGCGTCCAGGTACTTCTCACCCTGCTTGCCGAACCGGGCGCGGGCAAAGGCGGCGACCGCCTCCTCGCCCGCCGCGCCGCCGCCCACCGCGTCGGAGATCCAGCGCAGCGCGTCGGCCGCGAGCTGGTCGTACGCCTGGTAGAAGGCGTCCCGACCGGACTCGGTGAGGGCGAAGACCTTGGCCGGGCGACCCCGGCTGCGGCTGCCGTAGACCCGCTGTTCACGGGCGTCGACCAGTCCTGCGGCGGCTAGGCCGTCCAGGTGACGGCGGACGGCGGCGGTCGTCAGACCGAGCCGGTTCGCCAGGTCGGCGGCGGAGGACGGACCGTGGTCGAGGATCGACCGGGCCACCCGGTCCCGGGTCGCGCGGTGACCGTCGAGCAGCACCTCGGTCGCGTTCGCGGGCACGGCGCAGCCGGGGGCCGACTCGGCCTCCTGCTGCGGGGAGTGCTCGCGCATGTTTTTCACAACACGATTGTTGCGTAATTACTTCCGCCGGGACAAGCCGTGATGCAGGCCTCACTCGTGTCATCTGTCACGCAGGTAAGCCTTACCTGACCTGCGAAAACGATCACCGGGCACCGGTTCCGGCGGTCGTTCCGGCCCTCCTCGCCCCCCGGCGGACCCCCGGACGGCCCGCCGTCCAGGCCATCGACCCGCTCCACCCACCACCCCTTCGGCCGCCCGTCCGGTGCCGCGTCCGGCCCCGGCGCGGCCTCCCGCTCCGGGCCGCCGTGTTCGCGCCTCATACACTCGCCGGTATGCATTCCGAACCCGCGGTCCGGGTCACCGGGCTGGTCAAGCGCTACGGCACCAAGACGGCGGTGGACGGTCTCGACCTGACCCTCGCGCGCGGCGCCGTCACCGCCGTGCTCGGTCCCAACGGCGCCGGCAAGACCACCACCATCGAGATCTGCGAGGGCTACCGCCGCCCGGACGCCGGCACCGTCCGCGTCCTCGGCCTCGACCCGGTCGCCCAGGGCGCCGAGCTCCGCCCGCGGATCGGCGTGATGCTGCAGTCCGGCGGCGTGTACGCGGGAGCGCGCGCCGTCGAAATGCTCCGGCACACCGCCAAGCTGCACGCCCACCCGCTGGACGTGGACGCCCTGGTCGAACGCCTCGGCCTCGGCTCCTGCGGCCGGACCACCTACCGCCGGCTCTCCGGTGGCCAGCAGCAGCGGCTCGCCCTGGCGATGGCCGTGGTCGGCCGGCCCGAGCTGGTCTTCCTGGACGAGCCGACCGCCGGCCTCGACCCGCAGGCCCGCCGCGCCACCTGGGAGCTGGTCCGCGACCTCCGCCGGGACGGCGTCACCGTGGTCGTCACCACCCACCACATGGACGAGGCCGAGCAGCTCGCCGACCGGGTCGCCGTCGTCGACCGGGGCAAGGTCATCGCCGAGGGCACCCCGGACGAGCTCTGCCGCGGCGGCGCCGAGTCCTCGCTGCGCTTCGACGGCCCGCCCGGGCTCGACCTCGCCCCGCTGCTCAAGGAGCTGCCCGACGGCGCCACCGCCACCGAGGCCTCCCCCGGCAGCTACCGCATCGAGGCGCCCGTCGATCCGCAGCTGCTGGCCACCGTCACCGGTTGGTGCGCGGCCTCCGGCATCCTCCCCGAGCGGCTCGCCGTGCAGCGCCGCAGCCTCGAAGACGTCTTCCTCGACCTGACCGGACGGGACCTCCGCTCGTGACGACCACCGACTACTCGCCCGCGCCCGGCGCCGCCCCGGTCGGCCGGATGCTGCTCGCGCAGACCGCCTTCGAGACGAAGATGCTGCTGCGCAACGGCGAACAGCTGCTGCTGACCGTCATCATCCCGACGGTGCTGCTCGTGCTCTTCTCCGCCGTCGACATCGTCGCCGTCGAGGGCCCCGGCAAGCGCGTCGACTTCCTGGCACCCGGCCTGCTGGCGCTGGCCGTGATGTCCACCGCGTTCACCGGGCAGGCCATCGCCACCGGCTTCGAACGCCGCTACGGCGTGCTGAAGCGGCTCGGCGCCAGCCCGCTGCCGCGCTGGGCGCTGCTCACCGCCAAGACCGGCTGCGTGCTGGTCACCGAGGCGCTCCAGGTCGCCCTGCTGAGCGTGATCGCGCTCGCCCTCGGCTGGTCCCCGCACGGCGACCCGTTCAGCGTCGTCGCCCTGCTCGTCCTCGGCACCGCCGCCTTCTCCGGCCTCGGGCTGCTGATGGCCGGCACCCTCAGGGCGGAGGCCACGCTGGCCGCCGCCAACCTGGTCTTCGTCCTGCTGCTGCTGGCCGGCGGCGTGATCGTGCCGCTGAGCAGGTTCCCGGCCGCCGTCCAGTCGGTGCTGGAGCTGCTCCCGATCGCCGCGCTGTCGGACGGCCTCCGCTCGGTCCTCCAGACCGGCGCCGGTGTGCCCTGGGCCGACCTCGGCATCCTGGGCGCCTGGGCGGTCGTGGCCCTGGCCGCCGCCGCCCGCTTCTTCCGCTGGGAGTGACCCTCGGGGCGCGCCCCGAGGGTCAGGGCCCGCCCGGCTCGTCCGGGTCCTTGGACCGGCGGTAGCGGGCGATCTGCCGCCGGGTGGTGTGCCACCGCGACCGCGCCTGCTCGATCACGGTGTGCCACTCGCGGCGGATCTCGTCGTCGGGCGGACGCTCACCCCGGGCGATACCGACGAGCTCGTCGCGCACCTCCCGCCCGAGCGCGGCCGAGCCGACGGTGACGAGCATGGCGCCGAAGAGTCCCGAGAGCGTCGCGAAGACGGCGCCCACGGCGCCGTACCGGGCGGCCGAGGAACTGAACAGGTGCGGCAGGTAGACCGTCGCGCCCACCGAGTAGACCGCCGCCAGGACGCCCCCGACGACACCGAACGGGAGCAGGGCCCGCCAGGCGACCCGCCGCGCGGTGAGGATCCAGCCGCCCCAGACGAGGAAGGCCGCGGTCACCGGTGCCTCGGCCGCGGCCGCCCCCAGCTGCAGGCGCCCCCGGCCGAGGAAGCCGTAGACCAGACCGGTGGCCATCAGGTAGCCGGTGAGACCGGCCACCCACCACAGGTCGTTCAGCGTGTTGCGCACACTGAGCGGTCTGAGCTCCCAGGTCTGCTCGAACAGGCGCTGGACCGCCCGGGCGAAGCTCAGCACCGAGATCACGAGGAACACCGCTCCGAAGACACCGATGGTCGCGGCCGTGCCGGACGAGGGCGCGAACACCTGCCGGATGGCGTCGGCGCCCTCACCGGTGAGCTGGTAGCGGCCGATGATCCGCTCCGCCGTGTCCGCGTGCCCCGTGCGCGCCAGGACGCCACCGGTGAGGATCGAGAGCGGGACGGTCGCCGCCAGCGCGCCGGCGGCGAGGGCCATCGAGCGGTCGAAGCCCACGAGCTTCTGGAAACGGCTGACGCAGCGCAGGGCGAAGGCCGGGCGAAGCCAGAACGTCAGCGTTCTGATGACGCGTTCGCGGCTGGTCCGGGCCGTCGCGCCCTCCTCGGTTCTCCTCGGTCCCGTGCTGGCTGCGAGCGTAGCCCGCCCGGCCGTCGGCGGGAGCCCGCGACGCGGCCGTACCGGCGGGTCCCGCCCTACGGGGCGAAGCCGGTCCCGCGTTCGGCGAAGACGCCCATCGCCTCCCCCAGGAACTCCACCATCCTGGGGTGGTAGGAGTTGTGGAAGTCCCTCATGTCGTCGTTCTCCGCGTAGAAGAGCGCCATGCCGACGTAGGCCTTCCTGGTGGGGACGTAGAACCGGCAGGCGATGTCGAAGTGCCTGCCGACCAACTCCTGGATCTGCGGGTCCCCGGGCAGGGAGCCCTCCAGAACGGCCGCGATCTCCTTGTACAGCCCGTCCCAGTCCTGGTGGACCCGGTCCCGGTCCACGTGCTCCCAGTGGTCGGTCTCGGCAAGGCTCTTCGCCTGCTCCCCGGCCAACGCCCGGCGACACTCGTCTTCGTACTGATTCCCCATGGCACCGATTCCCGTGATTCCCGTGCCCCGTCGGCGAATTCCCCGGGGCCCGACCGACCTGCCGACGTTGATCAACTGCTCGGTCCCGGCCGAACAGTGGCACACCCCCGCAGGGGCGGCAATCCGTTTTGTTCAGCCCGGCGCCGAGCGCCCGGCCCGGTTCGGCACCGCCCCCGCCCGCGCCGGGTGATGCCGTCCGATACGTTCGACCGCATCCCGTGGCAGGACGGGGCCGGATCTACGCGCGAGGGAAGTCATGGCCGCCATCCACCGCACCACCATGAAGCCCACCAAACTGGAGCTGCTCACCGGCTGGCTGCCGAAGCAGAGCTGGTACCTGGGCACCGCAGGCACCCCGGAACTGACGACGGCCGGCGGGTTCCGGCTGGACGATCCGGAGGGCGAGGTCGGGATCGAGTTCATGGTCGTGGTGGACACCTCCGCGCCGGAACCGGTCGCGTACCTGGTGCCGCTGGCCTACCGGGGTACGGCGCTGGCGGACGCCCCAGCCGAGGCGCTGATCGGCACCTCCGAGCACGGGGTGCTCGGCACCCGGTGGATCTACGACGGCGCCCACGACCCGGTGGTGTCGGCGCAGTCGCGCGCGCTCCTGCGCGGCGGGGCCGTCCCGCAGCACCAGAGCCTGAGCGACACCCCCGACCCCGGCGTCACCGTGCACGGCGCACCGGCCGCCGAGGCGTTCGACGTCCGGCTCAACCGCGTCCTGCGGCCCACGGAGGCCGCGGATGCCGCGGAGGGCCCTGCCGCGCGCCTGGTCGCCGGGTGGACCTGGCCGGACGGCACACCCGCCCGGGGCGTCTTCGCGACCGTCACCCCGGGCTAGCAGGCCGCGCGGGGCCTCGGCACAGAGCACGGTGGCCCCCGCTCGTCGTGCGAGCGGGGGCCACGGTGCGATCGGCGTGGGCGTCAGCTCTCGCTGCCGCCGCTGCGGCGCTTGCGGGCCAGCAGGACGAGCGCGCCGCCGAGCAGGACGACGCCGCCACCGGCCGCGGCGATGATCGGGGTGGCGTCACTGCCACCGGTCTGGGCGAGCACCGGGCCCGGGGTGGCGGTGCTCGGCGCCGGGGTGGGCGTCCGGGTCGGGGTGGGCGTCGCCGTGGGGGTCTTGGTGGGGGTCGGCGTCGGGCTCGACGTCGGGGTGCTGGTGGGCGTAGGGGTCAGGGTGGGCGTCGGCGTCGGGGTCGCCGTGGGGGTGGGGGTGGGAGTCGGGGTCTTGGTGGGCGTGGGGGTCGGGGTGGGCGTCGGGGTCTGGCAGACCTCGATCGTCTTGGTCTCCGTCTTGTTCCAGTCGGCGTTCTTCGGGTCCTCGGTGGTGGTGACCACGAAGGTCGCGCTGACCGGCTTGGCGTGGTCCTTCACCGGGAACGTCCCGTGGAACTCCTTGCCGAACGGCTTCTGGTCGAGCACCTTCTCGCCGTCGACGGTCAGGCTGACGACGTTCTTCACACCGCTCGCGTCGCTGTAGTTGGTCAGATCGATCACGATCTTGTCGCAGGTCACCTGCCACTTGGGCGCGTGCGCCGAGGCGCTGGTCGCCAGTGCCAAGGGCAGCAGGACGGCGGCTGCCGCCGTCCCCGCCAGTGCCGCGTTCCTGATGCCGATCTGCCGCCGCTGTCGCGCCATTTCGTTGTCCCCTCCGAACGGTCTTGCGCAGCAGGCTTGTTGAAAGGCTCGCGGTGGCCCGCCACGACTGTCCGGGGGACTCTACCGGCACACCCTCACCTCCCCACACCCCGCCGTACGACCGGATTTCGACTGTCCGTCCGGCCTCGGTTGTGCAAGGAGCAGCCCATCACGGCGGCGACCTCGCACGACACCCGTTCGGCGAACTTGAACGTATTCCGTCACAGTGGCGCAAACGCACTGCCCCCGGCGGTCGAATCCGACCACCGGGGGCAGCACTACGGTCGCCCGGCGGGCCGTCAGGCCTTCCTGGCCGCCCGGCGACGGGTGGCCACCACGATCGCGCCACCGGCGGCGATCACGACGGCGCCGGCGATCGTCAGCGGGACGACCGGGCCGGAGCCGGTGTGGGCGAGGCCGCCTCCGGTGGTCGCCTCCGCTGACGGGGCGGCCGAGGCGCTCGGCACCACCGCCGCCGACGGGGAGGCGGAGGCCGCCGGGCTGCCCGTGGCGCCCGGGCCCGGGGTGCCGGTCGTCGGGGCGGACGGGCTGCCGGAGCCGCCCGGGGTCACCGAGGCGCCGGGCGTCGCCGGCGTGCTCGGGGTCACCGACGCGCTCGGCGTGGAGGACGGCGACGGCGAACCGCTCGGCACCACCGGCGGCACGGTCGGCGCGGTGGTCGGCGGCACCTCGGTGTTCAGGCAGCCGGTGAACGGGTAGTGGTGCGTCTCCGCGCCGCCCTTGCCGGTCAGCGACTTGGCGATCACCGAGCCGTTGACCGGTCCGCCGCTGCCGAGGTCGAAGGCGGCGTTCGGCGCCAGCACGGTGCCGGCCCAGGCGGCCTGGCTGTTCTTGACCACCTTGGTGGCGGTCGGGAAGTTCCAGAGGAGCTTGGCCCGGACCGCCCCGCCCGACGCGCTCTGCAGCTTGTCGTCCAGGACGTAGGCCTTCTTGCCCTCGTCCCACAGGTGGAAGCCCGTGGTCCGGGCGGCGGCCATGTCGTAACTGTCGCCGGTCACGGTGACGACGGTGACCGAACCGACCGGCACCTTCACGAAGACGTCGGTGGCGCCCTGGAGCGTCGCCGCGCTGACGGTGAAGCTGTTGAGCGTGGCGTCGGCGCTGCTCAGGTAGAGCTGCGCGCCCTTCGCCTCGACCTTGGCGCCGGCGGTCTGCGCCCCGGCCGCGAGGGCGGTGGCGGCCGAGCGGAGCTTGGCGAACTCGGCCTTGAAGTCGATCGGGGAGGCGCCCTGGCTGATCTTGCCCTGGTGGGCGTCCACCACGGCGCCGGGGGCCTTCGAGCCGTAGACGCCGTTGCCCTTCATCACCTGGGTGTTGTGCCCGGTGATCTTGCCGGCGACGACCAGCGCGTTGCCGCCGGGAAGCGCCGCGACCTGGTCCGCGGTCAGTTCCTGGCCGACCGAGAAGCCGCCGGTGAAGTCCGCGTTGCCGCCGACCGCCACCGCGCCCTCGGCGTCCGGCGTGTGGGTGTCGTCGCCCTCGATGAACTCCCCGTAGAGATTGGCGACGCCGAGGCTCTGGCACTGCCGGCCGGGCTCGGCCGCGTGCGCGGCCGGGGCGACCAGACCGGCCAGGGCGAGGGATCCGCCGAGAGCGAGCGCTGCGGCGGGTGTGGGTATGCGCATGTGCAGGATCTCCGCTTACGTGCGGGGGTGGGAGCGGTCCCGGAAAAAGGTATGGACCAAGCCGCACTCTTTCGGCCAACCGAGTGATTGGTCAAGACCAATGTCCGCCTTGCCCGAACAGTCCCGTTCGGGCCGAACGGCCTGCCCCGGGGCCCGCCGGACGGCCCCCGGGGCGACGGACCGGCGACGGGCCGGACGGCGCCCGCCCGGCGCGACCCCGCCCCGCCCCAAGATCGGCTGTAAGGCCGCCTACGATTGACCCCGTGCCTACCCCCTTCTCCCTGCTCGCCGACCGCTGGCAGCCGTCCGCCGCCATGGTCCGGCGCGCCGCGTTCGCCGCGCTGGTGATGAGCGTGGTGATCGTCGTGACCGGCGGAGCCGTCCGGCTCACCGCCTCCGGCCTCGGCTGCACCACCTGGCCCCGCTGCACCGGCGAGAGCATCACGCCGACGCCCGAAATGGGCCTCCACGGCATCATCGAGTTCACCAACCGGATGCTGACCTACGTGCTGAGCGCCGCGGTCGGCTGGGCGATCCTCGCCGCCCGCTGCCACCGGCCCTGGCGGCGCGGTCTGAGCAGGCTCGGCTGGGCCCAGTTCTGGCTGGTGATGAGCAACGCCGTGATCGGCGGCATCACCGTGCTGACCGGCCTCAACCCCTACACGGTCGCCGTCCACCTGATCTCCGCGATGGCCCTGGTCTGGGTCGCGCTGCTGATGTGGGAGCGCTCGCGCGAGGGCGACGGCCCGCCGCGGCCGGCGGTGGCCGGTCCGATCGTCCGGCTCTCCTACGTCCTGGTCACCGTGATCGGCCTGCTGGTGGCGGCCGGGACGCTGGTGACCGGCGCCGGGCACCACCCCGGGACGCCCAAGGACAACAAGCTGGTGCCGCGGATCCCCCTCGACTACGACCGCCTCGCCCAGGTGCACGCCGACCTGGCGTTCGTCTCGGTCGGCCTGGCGGTCGCGGTGCTCTTCGTGTTCGCCGCCGTGAAGGCCCCGCCGGCCGCCCGCGCGCGGGCCCGCGAGCTGCTCGCGGTGCTGCTGCTCCAGGGCGTGCTCGGCTTCGTCCAGTACTTCACGGACGTCCCGGAGCTGCTGGTCGGCATCCACATGCTGGGCGCCACGCTCACCTGGATCGCCGTCCTGCGCATCCCGCTGGCGCTGCGCGTGCGCGAGGGCGCCGCGCCCACCGCGCCGCTGCCCGCCCAGGCGCCGCGGACCGCCGCGGTCTGAGCGTGCGAGAGGGGCCCCGGGGAGACCCGGGGCCCCTCTCGCGTGCTCGTCGCGGCCTCAGCCGCCGATCTGGATACCGGCCATCCGCTTCCACTCGTACGGGCCGGTCCTGACCTTCAGGCCCAGCTCGCCCTCGAAGCTGTCGTGCAGGGTAACCCCGGCCAGCTCGGCGGCCCGGCGGCCGACGGCGTAGCTCGGGGCGACCTGGTCGCCCCAGGCGCCGTCCGCGCCGACCACGACGATCCGGGTGGCGACGGTGCCCACGTACTCGACGACGCCGTCGGCGCTGCCGCCGTGCTGCTCGGCGAAGGCGGTCAGGTGCTTGGCGATGCGCTTGGCGCGGCGCTCGACGCGGGCGTCCGGCGCGGCGGGGGTGGCGGTCTCTGCGCTGCTCATGCCCGCATGCTACCGATCGGTAGCCGAGCTGGCGACGGGACCGGGCTGTGCACCGGACCACATACTGGAGCGGTGACCTTCCAAGGCTGGCCGGCCGAGGCCCTAGAGTTCTACGAGCACCTGGAGACCGACAACTCCAGGACCTTCTGGCAGTCCCACAAGGACCGGTACGAGCACGCCGTCCGGGAGCCGATGGAGCGACTGCTCGCCGAGCTGGAGCCCGGGTTCGGGCCGGGCAGGATCTTCCGCCCCAACCGGGACGTCCGGTTCAGCGCCGACAAGTCCCCGTACAAGACGCACATCGGCGCCCACCTGGAGAGCGGCGGCTACATCCAGCTCTCCGCCGACGGCCTGGCCTGCGGCAACGGGCTGTACCGGCTCGCCCCGGACCAGCTGGCGCGCTACCGGGCCGCCGTCGCCGAGGAGGTCGGCGGCGCCGAGCTGGAGCGGGTGATCGCCCGGGTCCGCGCGGCCGGGCCGGAGGTGGTCGGCCGGGACAGCCTCAGGTCCGCCCCGCGCGGCTACCCCCGGGACCACCCGCGGATCGAGCTGCTCCGCCACAAGGGGCTGGTCGCCTGGCAGGAGTGGCCGCCGGCGGCGTGGCTCGGCACCCGGGCCGCCCACGACCGGATCACCGGCTTCCTGCGGGCCTCCCAGCCCCTGCGGGACTGGCTGGACGACCGGGTGGGACCCTCCGAACTGCCCCCGCGCTGAGACGCGGAAGGGGCCCCGGTCCGAAGACCGGGGCCCCTTCTCCACGTCGGCGGCTACTTCACGAACGGATCCACCGCGATCACCACGAACAGCAGCGTCAGATAGGTGATCGACCAGTGGAAGAGGCGCATCTCCTTGAGCTTCGCGCCGACCACCCCGGCCTTGGCGCGGGCGTACAGTCCGTGCGCCTCCTTCAGCCAGGCCACACCCAGCACGACCGCCGAGACGGGGTACAGCCAGCTGGTCTCCGCCAGCGGCCAGAGCGCCAGCGAGACGGCGACCATCACCCAGGAGTAGAGGACGATCTGCTTGGCGACCGCCAGGTTGCCCTTGACCACCGGGAGCATCGGCACGCCGGCCCGCTCGTAGTCCTCGCGCACCTTCATCGACAGCGGCCAGTAGTGCGGCGGCGTCCAGAAGAAGATGACCAGGAAGAGCACCAGCGCCGACCAGGACACCGAACCGGTGACCGCCGCCCAGCCGACGAAGACCGGCATGCAGCCGGCGATCCCGCCCCAGACGATGTTCTGCGCGGTGCGCCGCTTCAGCCCCAGCGTGTAGACGAACACGTAGAACAGCAGGGCCGACAGCGCCAGCAGCGAGGAGAGCGCGTTGACCAGGAAGCCGAGCCAGAGCGTGGAGCCGACCGCCAGCGCGATGCCGAAGACCAGCGCCTCGCGCGGTGACACCATCCCGGTGACGAGCGGCCGCCGCTCGGTGCGCGACATCACCGCGTCGATGTCGCGGTCGATGTACATGTTGAGGGCGTTGGCGCCACCGGCCGACAGGTAGCCGCCGATGACCACCTTGAGGACCAGCAGCGGATCCGGGACACCGCGCTGCGCCAGGAACATCACCGGGACGGTGGTGATCAGCAGCAGTTCGATGATCCGAGGCTTGGTCAGTGCGACGAATGCGCCGACACGGGCCCCGAACGGCCGGTGCGCAGGCGTCGCCCCGGTGACCCCGGCGGGACGGGATTCGACGGCGGTCACTAACACCCCAACTGAAGATGAATCTTCGCAGGCGTCCACCGGAACGATGTTCCCGAATCGTCCGCTCTGCGCGTACCACGCCACCTTAGACGCTCCATATCTCCCCACCGGCTCCGGGGTCCCCCGGGCGGGGCGGAACGCACACCCCTGGGTGAACCCCTGGGCGAACACACGAAGCCGACCTGCTGCGATACCTGTCCCCCGTCCCGGCCCCCGAACGGGCAGAGGCCGTGAAACCGGGAGAGGCTGGGACAAAAGAACCCTTCGAACCCTCGTGGGAATCGCCATACGGAAATGCCCGTTGTCTCAGCACGGAGGGTGATCCCCGACCCGGACGGTAGGCTCGCACCGAGAAGCGGGATCTACCCTCCGTGACCGGCACCACCCAGCGTCCGGCCCCATCGACGTGGCCGACCCGGTCCCCTTCACGGGGTCACTCTTCACAACGGAAGGAGCCCTGAGACAGGGTGAGCACGACGCCGACGAATGCATTCGAGTGGTCCGAGCTGGACGAGCGGACGGTCGACACCGCCCGCGTCCTGGCCATGGACGCGGTCCAGAAGGTCGGCAACGGACACCCCGGGACGGCCATGTCGCTGGCCCCGGCGGCGTACCTGATCTTCCAGCGCTTCCTGCGCCACGACCCGACCGACCCGGCCTGGGTGGGCCGCGACCGTTTCGTCCTCTCTCCCGGGCACACCAGCCTGACCCTCTACACGCAGCTCTACTTCTCGGGCTACGGCCTGGAGCTGGACGACCTCAAGGCGTTCCGGGTCGCGGGCAGCCGCACCCCGGGCCACCCCGAGCACGGTCACACCGCGGGTGTCGAGACCACCACCGGCCCGCTCGGCCAGGGCATCGGCAACGCCGTGGGCATGGCGATGGCCGCCCGCTTCGAGCGCGGTCTGTTCGACCCGGACGCCCCCGCCGGCGAGTCGCCGTTCGACCACACCATCTGGGCCATCGTCTCCGACGGCGACCTGGAGGAGGGCATCTCCGCCGAGGCGTCCTCGCTGGCCGGCCACCAGAAGCTGGGCAACCTGGTCGCGCTCTACGACGACAACCACATCTCGATCGAGGGCGACACCGAGACCGCCTTCTCCGAGGACGTGCTCAAGCGCTACGAGGCGTACGGCTGGCACGTGCAGCGGGTCGCCCCGAAGTCCAACGGCGACATCGACGTGGCCCTCGTGGCCGAGGCGCTGGCCGCGGCCAAGGCCGAGACCTCCCGCCCGTCGATCATCGCGATGCGCACCATCATCGCCTGGCCGGCCCCGGACGCGCAGAACACCGCCAAGGCGCACGGTTCCGCGCTCGGCGCCGCCGAGATCGCCGCCACCAAGAAGGTCCTGGGCTTCGACCCGGAGAAGACCTTCGAGGTCAGCGACAAGGTCATCGAGCACGCCCGCCAGGTGATCAAGCGCGGCAAGGCCGCCCGCGACGAGTGGCAGCGCTCCCTCGACGCCTGGCGCGCCGCCCACCCGCACCGCGCCGCCGAGTTCGACCGCATCCAGGCCGGCGAGCTCCCCGACGGCTGGAAGAAGGCCGTCCCGGTCTTCGCGGCCGGCAAGGACGTCGCCACCCGCAAGGCCTCCGGCGAGACCCTCAAGGCGCTCGGCGCGGTGATCCCGGAGCTGTGGGGCGGCTCGGCCGACCTCGCGGAGTCCAACCTCACCACCATCGACGAGGACAGCTCCTTCCTCCCCGAGGGCAACCCGCTGAAGTCGGCCAGCCCCTACGGCCGGACGATCCACTTCGGCATCCGCGAGCACGCCATGGGCTCGACCATGAACGGCATCGCGCTGCACGGCGGGACCCGGGTCTTCGGCGGCACCTTCCTGGTCTTCGCCGACTACATGCGCCCGGCCGTCCGCCTGGCCGCGCTGATGAAGCTGCCGGTCACCTACGTCTGGACGCACGACTCGATCGGCCTCGGCGAGGACGGCCCGACCCACCAGCCCGTCGAGCACCTCGCCTCGCTGCGCGCCATCCCGGGCCTGTCGATGGTCCGCCCGGCCGACGCCAACGAGACGGCCGTCGCCTGGCGCACGATCGTCGAGCGGCACAGCAGCCACCCGGGCCCGGTCGGCCTGGCGCTCACCCGCCAGAACGTCCCGACCTACGACCGCGAGGTCTTCGGCTCCGCGGAGGGCACCGCGAAGGGCGGCTACGTCCTGGCCGAGGCGTCGACCGGCGACCCGCAGCTGATCCTGCTCGCCACCGGCTCCGAGGTCCAGCTGGCCGTCAGGGCCCGCGAGGTCCTGGAGGCCGAGGGCGTCGCGACCCGCGTGGTCTCGCTGCCGTCCTTCGAGTGGTTCCAGGAGCAGGACCAGGCCTACCGCGACAGCGTGCTGCCGCCGTCGGTCCGGGCCCGCGTCTCGGTCGAGGCCGGCATCGCCCAGGGCTGGCGCGAGCTGGTCGGCGACCACGGCCGGATCGTCTCGCTGGAGCACTTCGGCGCCTCCGCCGACTACCAGGTGCTCTTCGAGGAGTTCGGTCTGACCGCCGAGCGGGCCGTCGCGGAGGCGCACAACGCCCTGCGCTCGCTCGAAGCCGTCAACCGCTAGTACCGCCTGGGCCGCGTGCCCGCCCGCACAGCGGGTACGCGGCCCGTCTGACGACCCCACAGACAGATGAAGACAGAAGAAGGACTGAGCACCATGACTGACGCACTGAAGCGCCTCAGCGACGAAGGCGTGGCGATCTGGCTGGACGACCTCAGCCGGAAGCGACTGAACACCGGCAACCTCGCCGAGCTGGTACAGAACAAGCACGTGGTGGGCGTCACCACCAACCCCACCATCTTCCAGAAGGCCATCGGCGGCGGGGACTCCTCCTACGACGGCCAGCTGCGCGACCTCGCCGTCCGCAAGGTCACCACCGACGAAGCCGTCCGCATGATCACCACCTCGGACGTCCGGGACGCCGCCGACGTGCTGCGCCCGGTCTACGACGCCTCCAACGGCCGCGACGGCCGGGTCTCCATCGAGGTCGACCCGCGGCTGGCCCACGAGACGGCCGCGACCGTCGCCGAGGCCAAGCAGCTCTGGTGGCTGGTCGACCGCCCGAACATCTTCATCAAGATCCCCGCCACCAAGGCCGGCCTGCCCGCGATCGCCGAGGTCATCGGCAAGGGCATCAGCGTCAACGTCACGCTGATCTTCTCGCTGGAGCGCTACCGCGCGGTGATCGACGCCTTCCTGACCGGTCTGGAGGCCGCCAAGGCCAAGGGCCTGGACCTCTCGCAGATCGAGTCGGTCGCCTCCTTCTTCGTCTCCCGCGTGGACACCGAGATCGACAAGCGCCTCGACGAGGTCGGCGGCGACGCCAAGCAGCTGCGCTCCAAGGCCGCCCTGGCCAACGCCCGCCTGGCCTACCAGGCGTACGAGGAGGTCTTCGGCAGCGTCGACGGCAAGACCGCCGGCAGCGACCGCTGGAAGGCCCTGGAGGCCGCCGGCGCCAAGCCGCAGCGCCCGCTCTGGGCCTCCACCGGCGTCAAGGACCCGGCCCTGCCGGACACCCTCTACGTCACCGAGCTGGTCGCCCCCGGCACCGTCAACACGATGCCCGAGGCCACCCTGGAGGCCACCGGCGACCACGGCGTGATCACCGGCGGCACCATCGTCCCCAACTACGCCGACGCCACCGAGGTGATGGCCGCCATCGCCGCCGCCGGCGTGGACTACGACGACGTGGTCCAGGTCCTGGAGGACGAGGGCGTCCAGAAGTTCGAGCAGTCCTGGAACGAGCTGCTCGACACCGTCACCGCCTCGCTCGCCTCGTTCGCCGACGAGAAGTGACCCCTGCTCACAGCCAGCGCACGAAAGCGGAGCACATCCAGTGAGCACTGATTACCCTGAGTTGACGTCGGACTCGGACCCGAGCGACGCTCCCGCCGCTCCCGTCAACCCGCTTCGTGACCCCACCGACCGGCGGCTTCCGCGCATCGCGGGGCCGTCCGGCCTGGTCATCTTCGGGGTCACCGGCGACCTGTCCCGCAAGAAGCTCATGCCGGCCATCTACGACCTGGCCAACCGCGGCCTGCTGCCGCCGGGCTTCTCGCTCGTCGGCTTCGCCCGCCGCGAGTGGAAGGACGAGGACTTCGCCAAGGAGGTCCACGACGCGGTCAAGGAGCACGCCCGGACCCCGTTCCGCGAGGAGGTCTGGCAGCAGCTCGCCAAGGGCATGCGCTTCGTCCACGGCACCTTCGACGACGACGACGCCTTCGACAAGCTCCGGGCGACCATCGAGGAGCTCGACAAGGCCCAGGGCACCGGCGGCAACTTCGCGTTCTACCTCTCGGTACCGCCGAAGTTCTTCCCGACCGTCGTCCAGCAGCTGAAGAAGCACGGCCTGACCGACCCGCCCCAGGGCTCCTGGCGGCGCGCCGTCATCGAGAAGCCCTTCGGCCACGACCTGGAGAGCGCCCAGGAGCTGAACCGGATCGTCCACGAGGTCTTCCCCCGTGACGAGGTCTTCCGGATCGACCACTACCTGGGCAAGGAGACCGTCCAGAACATCCTGGCGCTGCGTTTCGCGAACCAGATGTTCGAGCCGATCTGGAACCGGTCGTACGTCGACCACGTGCAGATCACCATGGCCGAGGACATCGGCATCGGCGGCCGGGCCGGCTACTACGACGGCATCGGCTCGGCCCGCGACGTCATCCAGAACCACCTGCTCCAGCTGATGGCGCTCACCGCCATCGAGGAGCCGGCCTCGTTCCACCCCAAGGCGCTGGTGGCCGAGAAGCTCAAGGTGCTCAGCGCCGTCAAGCTCCCGGCCGACCTGGGCAAGCACACCGTGCGCGGCCAGTACGCGGCCGGCTGGCAGGGTGGCGAGGAGGTGCTCGGCTACCTCGACGAGGACGGCATCAACCCGGACTCCAAGACCGACACCTACGCGGCCATCAAGCTGGAGATCAACAACCGCCGCTGGGCCGGGGTGCCGTTCTACCTGCGCACCGGCAAGCGGCTCGGCCGCCGGGTCACCGAGATCGCGGTGGTCTTCCAGCGCGCCCCGTACCTGCCGTTCGACTCCTACGCGACCGAGGAGCTGGGGCAGAACGCCCTGGTCATCCGGGTCCAGCCGGACGAGGGCGTGACGGTGCGGTTCGGCTCCAAGGTGCCGGGGACCTCCTTCGAGGTCCGGGACGTCACGATGGACTTCGCCTACGGCGAGTCCTTCACCGAGTCCAGCCCGGAGGCCTACGAGCGGCTCATCCTCGACGTGCTGCTCGGCGACGCCAACCTGTTCCCGCGCCACCAGGAGGTCGAACTCTCCTGGCAGATCCTCGACCCGATCGAGAAGTACTGGGACGACCACGGCAAGCCCGCCCAGTACCCGGCAGGGACCTGGGGTCCGGTCGAGGCCGACGAGATGCTCGCACGAGACGGCAGGAGCTGGCGCCGGCCATGAAGATCGACCTCACGGACACCACGTCCAGCAAGATCAACGCAGCCCTGATGGAGGCGCGCCGGGCCAGCGGCTCCACCGCCGCCGGCATGGTGCTCACCCTGGTGATCGTGACCGACGAGGGCAGCGCCTACGACGCCCTCAAGGCCGCCAACGACGCCTCCCGCGAGCACCCCTCGCGCACCCTGGCGGTCATCAAGCGCGCCGGGCGCTCGCCCCGGGCGCGCGCGGAGACCCGCCTGGACGCCGAGATCCTGGTCGGCACCGCCGCCGGCTCCGGCGAGACGGTCGTCCTGCGCATGCACGGCGAGCTCGCCGCGCACGCCCAGTCGGTCGTCCTGCCGCTGCTCCTGCCGGACGCCCCGGTGGTGGTCTGGTGGCCCGAGAATGCGCCGCTGCACCCGGCACAGGATCCGCTGGGCTCGATCGCCCAGCGCAGGATCACCGACGCCGTCACCGCCGAGTCGCCGGTGGGCCAGCTCGCCCAGCGGGCCCAGAGCTACACCCCGGGCGACACCGACCTGGCCTGGACCAGGATCACCGGCTGGCGCTCGATGCTGGCCGCCGCACTGGACCAGCGACCCTCCGAGGTCACCTCCGCGGTGGTCGAGGGCGAGTCGTACAACCCCAGCGTCGAACTGCTCGGCCTCTGGCTGCACAACCGGCTGCACGTGCCGGTCGAGCGGGTCGTCACCGGCGGCCCGGGCATCACCGCGGTGCACCTGCGCACCAAGGACGGGGACATCACCCTGGACCGCCCGGACGGCCTGATGGGCACCCTGTCGATGCCCGGCTCGCCGGACCGCCAGGTGGCGCTCAAGCGGCGCGAGACGTCCGAGCTGATCGCGGAGGAGCTGCGCCGGCTCGACCCGGACGACATCTACGCGACGGCCGTCCGCACGCCGGTCGAGCGGCTGAGCCAGCCGGACACCGCCGAGACCGAGGCGGCCGAGGAGGCCACCCGGGCGGTGGTCTCCGAGGCCGCGGTGGCCAACCCGACCCGGGTGACCGCCAAGGTCCAGGACGCGTCGGAGCCGGCCGGGGAGGCCGCCCAGGCGAAGAAGGCCCCGGCCAAGCGCACCGGCAAGAAGGCGTCCTCGTGACGGCGGCGACCCCGCAGCTGGTCGTCCACCGGGACAAGGAGCTGATGGCCCAGGCGGCCGCGGCCCGGCTGATCACCCGGATCGTGGACGCCCAGGCCGCCCGCGGCACCGCCTCGGTGGTGCTCACGGGCGGGCGCAACGGCAACGCGCTGCTCGCCGCCATCGCCGCCTCCCCCGCCCGGGACGCGGTCGACTGGGCCCGGCTGGACCTCTGGTGGGGCGACGAGCGCTTCGTCGCCGCCGACAACGCCGAGCGCAACGCCGTCCAGGCCCGGGCGGAACTGCTCGACGCCGTCCCGCTCGACCCGGCCCGGGTGCACGAGATGCCCGCCTCGGACGGCGTCGACGGCTCGGACGTCGAGGCCGCCGCGGCCCGGTACGCGGAGGAGCTGGCCAAGGCCGCCGGTCCGGGTGACCGCCTCGGCGTGCCCGCCTTCGACGTGCTGCTGCTCGGCGTCGGCCCGGACACCCATGTCGCCTCGCTCTTCCCCGAGCACCCGGGCGTCCGGGAGACCGGGCTGACGGTGGTCGGCGTGCGCGGTGCGCCCAAGCCCCCGCCGACCCGGATCTCGCTCACCCTCCCGGCCATCCGGGCGGCCCGCGAGGTCTGGCTGCTGGCGGCCGGCGAGGACAAGGCCGGCGCCGTGGCGCTGGCCCTGTCCGGTCCGGGCGAGCTCCAGGCGCCCGCCTCGGGCGCCCACGGACGGAGCCGGACCCTGTGGCTGCTGGACCGCGCGGCGGCGGCTCAGCTCCCGCCGCAGCTGTACCCGCCGGCCTCGGCCTGACCGCGTTCGGCCCGACGGCATGACGAAGGGCGCCACCGTTCTCCACGGTGGCGCCCTTCGGCGTCGGTCAGGTGCTCAGATCTCACCGCGCAGCTTGGCCAGCGCCTCGGCGAGGATCGCCTCGCCGTCGGCGTCGGTGCGCCGCTCACGGACGTAGGCGAGGTGGGTCTTGTAGGGCTCGTTGCGCGAGGGGGCCGGCGGGTTGTGCTCGTCCTGGCCGGCCGGAAACCCGCACCGCGGGCAGTCCCAGGTGTCCGGGATGACCGCCTCCGCGGCGAAGCTGGGACGGGTCTCGTGCTTGTTGGCACACCAGAAGGAGATCCGGTTGCGGGGGGCGGATTCGCCGCGCTCCGCCTCGCCCATCGGGCCGGCTCCGACCCTGCTGCCACGGATGGCGTTGCCACTTGCCACGGTCTGACTCCCTGCGTGCTGGTGCGCCGACCCGCCGCGGTGCGCGTCGGTGGCTAAAGTCGTCCTAGTGTAAGCAGGAGTTAAGGATGCACCGTCACCGACTCCGCCCCGGACCGTTCCAGCATAGGCCGCGGGGCGACAGGGCGTCAGAGATACGTCAGCTCTTGTACTTGAGCACCAGGCCGAGCACGATGATGCACGCGAACCAGGCGAAACCCACGATGACCGTGATGCGGTCCAGGTTGCGCTCGGCCACGGCCGAGCCGCCGCCGGTGGACATCGCGCCGCCACCGAACATGTCGGACAGGCCGCCGCCCTTCCCCTTGTGCAGCAGCACCAGGAGGACCATCAGCAGGCTGAAGATGATCAGGGCAATCGAGAACCCGAGAACCACGGCGGGACCAACTCTCTCGTATCTTCGGCGAAGGGGCCGGGCCGCACGATGCGGTCCGGCCCCAAAGCCTACGTTGCTGCGGCGGCGTTAGCCTACTGCCTGGTCACGGTACCGCACGATCTTGACGAACTCGTCGGCGTCCAGGGAGGCACCGCCGATCAGGCCGCCGTCGACGTCCGGCTTGGCCATCAGGCCGGCCGCGCTGGAGGACTTGACCGAGCCGCCGTAGAGCACCCGGACCTTCTCGGCCAACGGGGCGTCGTACAGCTCGGCGATCCGCTTGCGGATGGCCGAGCAGACCTCCTGGGCGTCCTCGGGGGTCGCCACCTCGCCGGTGCCGATCGCCCAGACCGGCTCGTAGGCGACCACGACGGACTCGGCCTGGTCGGCCGGGACGTCCTGCAGGGCGCCGTCGAGCTGGGCCAGGGTGTACTCGACGTGGGTGCCGGCCTTGCGGATCTCCAGCGGCTCGCCGATGCAGAGGATCGGGGTGACCCCGCTGCGGTAGGCGGCCTTGACCTTGGCGTTGACGATCTCCTCGTTCTCGCCGTGGTACTGGCGGCGCTCCGAGTGGCCGATCACCGCGTAGGTGCACTTCAGCTTCGACAGCATCGGGCCGGAGATCTCGCCGGTGTAGGCACCGGAGTCGTGCTGCGAGATGTCCTGCGAGCCGTACTTGATCTTCAGCTTGTCGCCGTCGACCAGGGTCTGCACCGAGCGCAGGTCGGTGAACGGCACCAGAACGGCGACCTCGACCGACTCGTAGTCCTTGTCGGCCAGCGCGAACGCCAGCTTCTGGGTGTGCTGGATGGCCTCAAGGTGGTTGAGGTTCATCTTCCAGTTGCCCGCCATCAGCGGGAGACGCTCAGTCATTGCCTCAGCCTTCCAGGGCGGCGAGACCGGGGAGCGTCTTGCCCTCCAGGTACTCGAGGCTGGCGCCACCGCCGGTCGAGATGTGCCCGAACTTCGTCTCGTCGAAGCCCAGGATGCGGACGGCCGCGGCGGAGTCGCCGCCACCGACCACGGTGAACGCGTCGCTGTCGAGCAGGGCCTGCGCGACGGCCTTGGTGCCCTCGGCGAAGGTCGGGTGCTCGAAGACACCGACCGGACCGTTCCAGAACACCGTCTTGGCGTCGGCCAGCTTCGCCGCGAACAGCTCCCGGGTCTCCGGGCCGATGTCCAGGCCCTCCTTGTCCGCGGGGATCTTGTCGGCGTCGACGACCGCGAAGTCCTCGACCGGCTTGTGGGTCTTGGTGTCGGGGAACGACCCGGAGATCGCGATGTCCACCGGCAGCACGAACTCGACGCCGTTCGCCTTCGCCCGCTCCAGGTAGTCCAGGACGACCGGGATCTGGTCCTTCTGCAGCAGCGAGATGCCGACCTCGTGCCCCAGGGCCGCGAGGAAGGTGTACGCCATACCGCCGCCGATGAGGATGCGGTCGGCCTTGCCGAGCAGGTTCTCGATCACGCCGACCTTGTCGGACACCTTGGACCCGCCCAGGACGACCACGTACGGCCGCTCGACCTCCTCGGTGAGCCGCTTGAGCACGGCCACCTCGGCGGCGATCAGGTCGCCGACGGCGTGCGGCAGGCGGGCCGGCAGGTCGTACACCGAGGCGTGCTTGCGGTGCACGGCGCCGAAGCCGTCACCGACGTACAGCTCGGCCAGCGCGGCCAGCTCGTCGGCGAAGGCGCCGCGCTCGGCGTCGTCCTTGCTGGTCTCACCGGCGTTGAAGCGCAGGTTCTCGAGCAGCGTGACCTCGCCGTCGGCCAGGGCGGCGACGGTGGCCTTCGCGCTCTCGCCCACGGTGTCGGTCGCGAACGAGACCGGCGTACCGAGGATCTCGCCGAGGCGGGCGGCCACCGGCGCGAGGGAGAACTGCGGGTCGGGCTCGCCCTTCGGGCGGCCGAGGTGGGAGGCGACGACGACCTTCGCACCGCGCTCGACGAGCTTGGCGATGGTCGGGGCGACGGCGCGGATCCGGCCGTCGTCGGTGATCGTGCCGTCGGACAGCGGGACGTTGAGGTCGGCGCGGACGAACACGCGCTTGCCCGCGACGTCGAGGTCTTCGATGGTCTTCACGGTCTTCGGTCTCCTGGGGAGATGGTTGCGCTGTTGGCAGCGGCACAACGGCGGGCCGCCTGGGAGTTGAGTTTCGAGGGTGCGCAGACGGAGGGCCCGGACGGCGTGCGGTGTCCGGGCCCTCCCCCCTACTTCACGTCAGCTCCCGCTGCGTCAGAGCTGGCCGCCGACGAGGGTGGTCAGGTTGACGAGGCGGTTCGAGTAGCCCCACTCGTTGTCGTACCAGCCGAAGACCTTGACCTGGTTGCCCTGGACCATGGTCATCAGCGAGTCGAAGATCGTGGAGAACGGCGAGTTCACGATGTCGGAGGAGACGATCGGGTCCTCGGTGTACTGCAGGATGCCCTTGAGGGAGCCCTCGGAGGCCTTCTGGAAGGCCGCGTTGACCTCCTCGACGGTGACGTCGCGCTCAAGGGTGACGACCAGGTCGGTGATCGAACCGGTCGGGACCGGGACGCGCAGCGAGGTGCCGTCCAGCTTGCCCTTCAGCTCCGGCAGGACCAGCGCGGTGGCCTTGGCGGCACCGGTGGACGTCGGGATGATGTTGAGGGCCGCGGCGCGGGCGCGACGCAGGTCCTTGTGCGGGAAGTCCAGGGTGACCTGGTCGTTGGTGTACGCGTGCACCGTGGTCATCAGACCCTTGACGATGCCGAAGTTCTCGTTGAGCACCTTCGCCAGCGGCGCCACGCAGTTGGTGGTGCAGGAGGCGTTGGAGATCACGTCGTGCTTGGCGGCGTCGTACTTCTCGTCGTTGACGCCCATCACGATGGTGACGTCCTCGTCGGTGGCGGGCGCCGAGATGATGACCTTCTTGGCACCGGCGGTGATGTGCTTCTTGGCCGCCTCGGCCTTGGTGAAGATGCCGGTGGACTCGATCACGATGTCCACGCCCAGCTCGCCCCAGGGGAGGTTGGCCGGGTCACGCTCGGCGATGACCTTGAAGGTCTTGCCGTCGACGGTGATGCTGTTCTCGGTGTGCGAGACCTCGCCCGGGAAGGTGCCCAGGATGGAGTCGTACTTGAGCAGGTGCGCCAGGGTCTTGGTGTCGGTCAGGTCGTTGACACCGACGATCTCGATGTCCGCGCCCTGAGCCTTGACCGCACGGAAGAAGTTGCGGCCGATGCGGCCGAATCCGTTGATGCCTACCCGGATCGTCACGAACCGATCTCCTCGTTAGGTACGCCGGAGCTATGCCGACGGGGTGGAATTTGGGAGGTCCCCGACCGCCTATGACCCTACCTCTCCAAGGCCTGGGAGGGCACATCAGGCCGGGTCGGACGCCTTGGCGTGGCGTGTCAAGAGGGTGCGAGCAGGGCTTCCGTCCTTGCCGTCGGGGGCAGTTGGTCGCGGCCCGCGCGGACCGGTCCGGAGCCCCCCGGCCGCGCCGTCCGGACACGGCACAGCCGGTGCCCGGAATCCGGACACCGGCTGGTCTGCCGTCACTGGCTGTGATCGCTAGTTGAGCGCCATCTCGTCGGTCAGATTGGCCTCGGTGCTCGGCAGGCCGAGCTCGGAGGCGCGCTTGTCGGCCATCGCCAGCAGCCGGCGGATCCGGCCGGCCACCGCGTCCTTGGTCAGCGGCGGGTCGGCCAGGGCGCCCAACTCCTCCAGCGAGGCCTGCTTGTGCTGCATCCGCAGCTGGCCGGCGGCGGCCAGGTGGTCCGGCACCTCCTCGCCGAGGATCTCCAGCGCGCGCTGCACCCGGGCGCCGGCCGCGACCGCGGCCCGGGCCGAGCGGCGCAGGTTGGCGTCGTCGAAGTTGGCCAGGCGGTTGGCGGTGGCCCGGACCTCGCGCCGCATCCGCCGCTCCTCCCACGCCAGCACCGACTCGTGGGCGCCGAGGCGGGTCAGCAGCGCGCCGATGGCGTCGCCGTCCCGGATCACCACCCGGTCGACGCCGCGCACCTCGCGGGCCTTGGCCGGGATGCCGAGCCGGCGGGCCGCGCCGACCAGGGCGAGGGCCGCCTCGGAGCCGGGGCAGGTGATCTCCAGCGAGGAGGAGCGGCCCGGCTCGGTGAGCGAGCCGTGCGCCAGGAAGGCGCCCCGCCAGGCCGCCTCCGCGTCACAGGTCGCCCCGGAGACGACGGCCGGGGGCAGGCCCCGGATCGGCCGGCCGCGGCCGTCCACCAGACCGGTCTGCCGCGCCAGCAGCTCGCCGTCCTTGACCACCCGCACCACGTAGCGGCTGCCGCGCCGCAGACCGCCGGGCGCCATCACCACCAGGTCCGAGGAGTGTCCGAAGATCTCCAGGAGGTCCTTGCGCAGGCGTCGCGCTGCCGCCCCGGTGTCCAGCTCCGCCTCGATCACGATGCGGCCGCTCACGATGTGCAGCCCGCCCGCGAAACGCAGGATCGCCGAGACCTCCGCCTTGCGGCAGCAGGCCCGGGTGACCGGGAGCCGGCTGATTTCGTCCTTCACCGCTGGAGTCATCGCCATGGCCCGATCCTTCCATGTGTCCGGAAAATCCGGTCGTACGCGGCGGCCAAGAGCTCCGGGTCGTGTCGCGGCGTGCCGTCGGTACGGGCGACCCGGCCGAGCACCAGGGCCGCGCCCATCCGCTCCGCGGCCTTCTCCAGGCCGGCCAGGTCCGCCTGGCCGAAGGCGCCGCCGGTGACGGCGCGCTCGTCGACCAGGATCGCATCCACCGCGAGGGCGGGTGCGTGGTCGGCGATGACCTCCAGGTGGCGCTGCGGGGTGAAGCCCTCCGTCTCGCCGGGCTGGGGGGCCAGGTTCAGGGTGAGCAGCCGGCGCGCGCGGGTCTCGGTGAGCGCCTCGGCGAGCTCGGGGACGAGCAGGTGGGGCAGCACGCTGGTGAACCAGGATCCGGGCCCGAGCACCACCCAGTCCGCCTCCCGGACGGCCGTGACGGCCTCCGGGACGGCCGGCGGCCCGTCCGGCAGCAGCCGGATGGACTGCACGGTGCCGGGCGTCACGGCGACGCTCGCCTGGCCCCGGACGGCGGACAGCTCGCCCGGGCTGGCCGGGTCGTGGCCGCGCACGACCGCCTCGATGTCCAGCGGTACCGCCGACATCGGCAGCACCCGGCCCTGGACGTTCAGCAGCCGGCCCACCCAGTCCAGGGCGGCGACCGGGTCCCCCAGCTTCTCCCAGAGCGCGACGATCAGCAGGTTGCCGACGGCGTGGCCGCCCAGGCCGCCGGAGCCGGTGAAGCGCTGCTGGATCACCTCGGACCAGGTCCGGCCCCAGTCGTCGTCGCCGCAGAGCGCGGCCAGCGCCTTGCGGAGGTCGCCCGGGGGCAGCACCCCGAGCTCCTCGCGCAGCCGGCCGCTGGAGCCGCCGTCGTCGGCGACGGTGACCACGGCGGTGAGCTCGGTGGTGAGCCGGCGGAGGGCGGAGAGCGAGGCCGAGAGCCCCTGACCGCCGCCGAGGGCGGCGATCCGGGGCGCCTGGTTGCCGCGGGGTGCCTGGTTGGTACGGGCCGGGCTGGTGCGGACCTGGCCGGTCCGCGGCCGGTTGGGCGACGCGCCGCGCGACGGGACCCCCGTCCGGTCGGCGGTCTTGTTCTGCAGCTGCCGCCCGGGCACGTATCCCGTCACACCTACCTCGCGTTCCTCTTGCCCGCCGCCGGCCTCCACCGGCGGCCCGGCAGGGGGTGAGGCGGCTACTCCCGTCCCATGTCACGGTGGACCAGCACCGTTTCGACGCCGTCCGCGATCAGACGCTTGGTCAGCCGCTCGGACATCGCGACGCTGCGGTGCTTGCCACCGGTGCAGCCTACGGCAAGGGTCATGTAACGCTTCCCCTCGCGGCGGTACCCCTCGGTGATGATGCGCAGCAGCTCCGCGTAGCCGTTGAGGAACTCGTTGGCACCGGGCTGCTGGAACACGTAGTCGGCGACGTCGGCGTCGGTGCCCGTCCGGGCGCGGAGCTCCGGCACCCAGTGCGGATTCGGCAGGAAGCGGCAGTCCACCACGAGGTCGGCGTCGACCGGGAGGCCGTACTTGAAGCCGAAGGACATCACGGTGGCGCGCAGCTCGGGCTCGTCGTGGTCGGCGAACTGGGCGTCCAGCTTGGCCCGCAGCTGGTGCACGTTGAGGTTGGATGTGTCGATCACCAGGTCGGCCTCGCCGCGCAGCTCGCGCAGGAGGTCGCGCTCCTGGGCGATGCCGTCCACGATCCGGCCGTCGGCCTGGAGCGGGTGCGGGCGGCGCACGCTCTCGAAGCGCCGGACCAGGGCGTCGTCGGAGGAGTCCAGGAAGACCACGCTCAGCCGGACGCCGCGCTTCTCCAGCTCGTCCAGCGAGGTGAGCAGGTCGTCGAAGAACTGGCGGCCGCGGACGTCGACCACGGCGCCGATCCGGGCGACGTTCCCCTGGGAACGGGCGCCGAGGTCGACCATGGTCGGGATGAGGGCCGGCGGCAGGTTGTCCACCACGAACCAGCCCAGGTCCTCCAGGCACTTGGCCGCCGTCGACCGGCCGGCTCCGGACATCCCGGAGATGATCACCAGCTCCGGCACGTTCTCGCCCGCGGCCAGTGGTCGGGCGGTGCCGCCATCGTCGGACATCGTCACTTCGGTTCCCCGCTCTCGGTGGTTCTGCTGTGGAGAACGCGCGCGGCACGGTCACGCTTCCCCTGCTCACTCGGGCGAGTGAACGCGGGGCGCGCCGGCTGACGGACGGCGTCGGCCGTCATGGCGTCTCCTGGAATGGTGCGGTCTGGGGTGCGGCGTCGGTCCCGGTGCCGGCCGCCGGGCCGGCCGGGTCGGCGCTGTCATCGATGATCTCGCCGGTGGCGGTGTTCACGGCGAGTGTCGCGGATGGACGGGACGACAACGCTGCCGCAACAGTCTCCGCCGTCCGGCGTCCGATGCCGGGGACGGCGCAGAGTTCGTCGACGGTGGCCAGCCGGAGCTTCTTCAGCGAGCCGAAGTGCTTGAGCAGCGCCTGGCGGCGAGTCTCGCCGAGGCCGGGGACGGAGTCCAGCTCCCCGGCGGTGAGTCGCTTGGACCGCTTGCTGCGCTGGTAGGTGATGGCGAACCGGTGCGCCTCGTCGCGGACCCGCTGGAGCAGGTAGAGGCCCTCGCTGCTGCGTGGCAGGACCACCGGGTCCTCCTCACCGGGCAGCCAGACCTCCTCCAGCCGCTTGGCCAGGCCGCAGAGGGCGACGTCGTCGATGCCGAGCTCGTCCAGGGCGCGCTTGGCGGCGGCGACCTGCGGCTGGCCGCCGTCGACGACCAGCAGCTGCGGCGGGTAGGCGAAGCGGCGCGGGCGGCCGGTCTCCGGGTCCACCGGGCCGACCACGACCTCCGGGCCGTCGGGGTCGTCGGACCCGCGGGCGGCGCCGTGCGGCCCGGGTCCGCCGGCTTCCGCGGGCGCCCCCGGGTCGTCCGCCTCGGGAACGGCCCACTCCCCGGTCTGCTCGCGCTCCTGGAGGTAGCGGCGGAACCGGCGTCCGATCACCTCGTGCATCGAGCGGACGTCATCCTG
This sequence comes from Kitasatospora sp. NPDC028961, assembly GCF_055564815.1. Lineage (NCBI taxonomy): Bacteria > Bacillati > Actinomycetota > Actinomycetes > Kitasatosporales > Streptomycetaceae > Kitasatospora > Kitasatospora sp. NPDC028961. The sequence goes on from NZ_JBVHVO010000009.1 coordinate 180,699, forward strand.
GCCCTCGAAGCCCTTGATCTGGAACCGGCGGTACTCGCTCTTGCGGGCCAGGCCGTCCTCGAAGACCACCATCGAGGCGACCACGTCCTCGCCCTGGAGGTGCGAGATGTCGAAGCACTCGATCCGCAGCGGGACGGAGTCCAGCTCCAGCGCGTCGGCGATCTCCTGGAGGGCGCGGCTGCGGGTGGTGAGGTCGGAGGCGCGCTTGGTCTTGTGCAGCGCCAGCGCCTGCTGGGCGTTGCGCTGCACGGTGGCCATCAGGTCCTTCTTGTCGCCGCGCTGCGGGATCCGCAGGTCGACCTGGCTGCCGCGCAGGCCGGTCAGCCACTCCCGGACCGGCTCGGCGGGCTCCGGCAGCGCGGGCACCAGCACCTCGCGCGGCACGGCGCCGTCGCCGCCGCCGTAGAGCTGCTGCAGGGCGTGCTCGACCAGGGCCGCGGTGTCGACGTCCTCGACCTTGTCGGTGACCCAGCCGCGCTGGCCGCGGACCCGGCCGCCGCGGACGTGGAAGATCTGGACGGACGCCTCCAGCTCGTCCTCGGCGAGGGCGAGCAGGTCGGCGTCGGTGGCGTCGGCGAGGACGATGGCGTTCTTCTCCATCGCGCGCTTCAGCGCCCCGATGTCGTCCCGCAGCCGGCCCGCCTTCTCGTACTCCAGGTCGGCGGCGGCCTCCCGCATCTGCTCTTCCAGCCGGCGCAGGTAGTTGCCGGTGCGGCCGGCCATGAAGTCGCAGAAGTCCTCGGCCAGCTCGCGGTGTTCCTCGGCCGAGACCTTGCCGACGCAGGGCGCGGCGCACTTGCCGATGTAGCCGAGCAGACAGGGCCGGCCGACCTGGCGGGCCCGCTTGAAGACGCCGTTGGAGCAGGTGCGGACGGGGAAGACGCGCAGCAGCAGGTCGACCGTCTCGCGGATCGCCCAGGCGTGCCCGTAGGGTCCGAAGTAGCGCACGCCCTTCTTGTGCGCCCCGCGCATCACCTGGACCCGCGGGTACTCCTCGTTGAGGGTGACCGCGAGCTCCGGATAGCTCTTGTCGTCGCGGTACTTGACGTTGAAGCGGGGATCGAACTCCTTGATCCAGGAGTACTCCAGCTGGAGCGCCTCGACCTCGGTGGCGACGACCGTCCACTCCACCGAGGCGGCCGTGGTGACCATCGTCGCAGTCCGCGGGTGCAGCCCGGCGAGGTCCTGGAAGTAGGACGACAGCCGGGGCCGCAGGCTCTTGGCCTTGCCGACGTAGATGACCCGCCCGTGGGCGTCGCGGAACTTGTAGACGCCCGGCGAGGTCGGGATCGCGCCCGGTGCGGGGCGGTAGGTGGACGGGTCAGCCATGGGTCCACCGTACCGAGTCGGGCCGGGGCTGCGGAGGGGAGATCAACTGGTTCAGCTCGGGGTCACCTTGAGGTTGCCGCCCTCGACCGCCACGGAGTAGGCGGGGAGCGGGGTGGGCGCCGGTCCGTCCAGCACCGCGCCGTCGGTGATGGCGAACATGCTGCCGTGACAGGGGCATTGGATCTTCTGGTTCTTGACCTGGTCGACGATGCAGCCGGCGTGGGTGCACGTGGCGCTGAACGCCTTGTACTCGCCGGCGTTGGGCTGGGTCACCACGATCTTCTTGTCCCGGTAGACGGTGCCGCCGCCGACCGGCACGGCGGTGGCCGGGCCGACGTCCACCGGGGTCTTGGGCCCGGAGGAGGTGGAGGTGGACGAGGACGACGAGGAGCAGCCGGCGACCGCCAGCGTGCCGCCGCCTGCGGCGAGGACGGCCGCGGCACCGCAGAGCAGGGTGCGGCGGGAGGTGGCGGGGTTCTCGCCCAGCGGGCTCTCGAGGGCCTCGGACATGTGGTTCGCTCCTGGAGTCGCTGCGGTTCGCCGCGGGTCCCCCCGCGGCGCCGGTCGGCGGTGATTCTATGCGGCCCTTACCCGGCCGCCCCCCGAACGGGGGTCGGCCGGGCCGGTGTCGTGCCGCCGACCTCGCGGCGCTACTTCTTCTTGGCGACCGCCCGCTTGCGCGGGGCCTTCACCGGCGCCGGGGCGTCGGTGAACTCGCCCGGGAGGATGTCCCGGAGGAACTTGCCGGTGTGGCTCTCGGAGACCGCCGCGATCTGCTCCGGCGTGCCCTCGGCCACCACCATGCCGCCGCCGGAGCCGCCCTCGGGGCCCATGTCGACGATCCAGTCGGCGGTCTTGATCACATCGAGGTTGTGCTCGATGACGATCACCGTGTTGCCCTTCTCCACCAGACCCGAGAGCACCTTGATCAGCTTGCTGATGTCCTCGAAGTGCAGACCGGTGGTGGGCTCGTCCAGCACGTAGACCGTCCGCCCGGTGGAGCGCTTCTGCAGCTCGGAGGCGAGCTTGACGCGCTGCGCCTCACCACCGGAGAGGGTCGGCGCGGACTGGCCGAGCCGGACGTAGCCGAGGCCGACGTCGTTGAGCGTCCGCAGGTGCCGGGCGATCGCCGGGACGGCCTCGAAGAAGTCCATCGCCTCCTCGATCGGCATGTCCAGGACCTCGGCGATGGACTTGCCCTTGAAGTGGACCTCCAGCGTCTCCCGGTTGTACCGGGCGCCGTGGCAGACCTCGCACGGCACGTAGACGTCCGGCAGGAAGTTCATCTCGATCTTGATGGTGCCGTCGCCGGAGCAGTTCTCGCAGCGGCCGCCCTTGACGTTGAACGAGAACCGGCCGGGCAGGTAGCCGCGGACCTTGGCCTCCTGCGTCTCGGCGAAGAGCCGCCGGACGTGGTCGAACACGCCGGTGTAGGTGGCCGGGTTGGAGCGCGGGGTGCGGCCGATCGGCGACTGGTCGACGTGCACGACCTTGTCCACCTGGTCGGTGCCGGTGATCCGGGTGTGCCGGCCCGGCACGCTGCGGGCGCCGTTCAGCTCCCGGGCGAGGTGGGTGTAGAGGATGTCGTTGACCAGCGTCGACTTGCCGGAGCCGGAGACCCCGGTGATCGCGGTGAACGTCCCGAGCGGGAAGCCGACCGTGACGTCCTTGAGGTTGTGCTCGCGGGCGCCGTGGACGGTCAGTTGGCGCTTCTTGTCCCGCTCGCGGCGGGTGGCCGGGATCGGGATGGACCGCTTGCCGGAGAGGTACTGGCCGGTCAGCGACTCCTTGTTGGCGAGCAGCTGCTTGAGCGAGCCGGAGTGCACCACCTTGCCGCCGTGCTCACCGGCGCCCGGGCCGATGTCGACCACCCAGTCGGCCATCTTGATGGTGTCCTCGTCGTGCTCGACGACGATCAGGGTGTTGCCGATGTCCCGCAGCCGGACCAGGGTCTCGATCAGCCGGTGGTTGTCCCGCTGGTGCAGGCCGATCGAGGGCTCGTCCAGCACGTAGAGCACGCCGACCAGGCCGGAGCCGATCTGGGTGGCGAGCCGGATCCGCTGGGCCTCGCCGCCGGACAGGGTGCCGGCCGCGCGGTTCAGCGAGAGGTAGTCCAGGCCGACGTCGACCAGGAACCGGAGCCGCTCGTTGACCTCCTTCAGGACGCGCTCGGCGATCTGCTTGTCCCGCGCGTTGAGCTTCATCGCGCCGAGGAAGTCCGAGCAGTCGCTGATCGACATCGCCGAGACGTCCGCGATGGACCGGCCCTCGACGGTGACGGCCAGCACGACCGGCTTGAGCCGGGTGCCCCGGCAGGTCGGGCAGGGCACCTCGCGCATGTAGCCCTCGAAGCGCTCGCGGCTGCTGTCGCTCTCCGCCTCGGTATGCCGGCGCTGGATGAACGGCACCGCGCCCTCGAAGCCCGTGGTGTAGGAGCGGTCCCGGCCGTAGCGGTTGCGGTAGCGCACCTCGACCTGGTGCTTGTGCCCGTACAGCAGCGCCTTCCTGGCGCGGGCCGGCAGCCCGGCCCAGGGGAGGTCCGTCCGGAAGCCCAGCTCGCCGGCGAGGGCGTCGATCAGGCGCTGGAAGTACTCCTTGGTGTGGCCGCCGGACCACGGGTGGATGGCCCCCTCGTCCAGCGACTTCTCCTCGTCGGGGACGACCAGCTCCGGGTCGACCTCCATCCGGTTGCCCAGGCCGGAGCAGTCCGGGCAGGCGCCGAACGGCGAGTTGAAGGAGAACGAGCGCGGCTCCAGCTCCTCGAACGACACGTCGTCGTACGGGCAGTAGAGGTGCTCGGAGTACATCCGCTCGCGCTCCGGGTCGTCCTCCGGGAGGTCGACGAAGTCGAGCACGACCATGCCGCCGCCGAGCCGCAGGGCCGTCTCCACCGAGTCGGTCAGCCGGCGCTTGGCGCTGCTCTTCACGGTGAGGCGGTCGATGACCACCTCGATGGTGTGCTTCTCCTGCTTCTTGAGCTTGGGCGGCTCGGCGAGCTGGACCGTCTCGCCGTCCACCCGGGCCCGGGCGTAGCCCTTGGACTGGAGGTCGGCGAAGAGGTCGACGAACTCGCCCTTGCGCTCGCGCACCACCGGGCTGAGCACCTGGAACCGGGTGCCCTCGGTGAGCTCCAGCACCTTGTCCACGATCGCCTGCGGGGACTGCTTGGCGATCGGGCGGCCGCAGTGCGGGCAGTGCGGCTTGCCGATCCGCGCGAACAGCAGGCGCAGGTAGTCGTAGACCTCGGTGATGGTGCCGACGGTCGAGCGCGGGTTCCGGTTGGTGGACTTCTGGTCGATCGAGACGGCCGGGGAGAGGCCTTCGATGAAGTCGACGTCGGGCTTGTCCATCTGCCCGAGGAACTGACGGGCGTAGGAGGACAACGACTCGACGTATCGGCGCTGGCCCTCGGCGAAGATCGTGTCGAAGGCGAGCGAGGACTTGCCGGAGCCGGAGAGGCCCGTGAAGACGATGAGGGAGTCGCGGGGCAGGTCGAGCGAGACGTTCTTGAGGTTGTGCTCGCGAGCACCGCGGACGATGAGGCGGTCGGCCACTGCTTCTGGCGCCTTTCTCCGGGGCGAGATGGCTTTGCGTGAGAGGTGTACTTCTTCCAGGATGCGCCTGCCAGCCTATAGCTCAGGCGTTCGATTCTCGACCTTGTCCAGCGGAGTCCACCCGATCGAGTGAGAGACCTGCTCGACCTTGACCGGGTCTGTTCGAGAAAAGCCCTGCTCAGCCGTGACATCGGAGATAGCGTCACCCTCGTCAACGAGCGAGTGCCCGTGCGGGCAACGCTGCCGACCACTCCGACGGAGGCCGCCACCGATGACCGACCCCCAGACCGCCGCCGACCTCGCCGACGAGCGGCTCCGGCTGGTCGCCACCAGCACCGGGCACCTGCTGCACACCGTGGCCGGGCTGAAGCCCGAGGCCCTCGCGGAGCCCTCCGCCCTGCCGGGCTGGACCAGGGGCCACGTCCTGGCCCACCTGGCCCGCAACGCGGACTCGCTGGTCAATCTGCTCGACGGCGCCCGGACCGCCACCGACATCCCGCAGTACCCCAGCGACGAGGCCCGTGACCAGGGCATCGAGGACGGCGCCGACCGCCCGCTCGACGTCCAGCTCGACGACCTGCGCGACTCCGACGAGCGGTTCGCCGCGGCCGCCGCGGCGCTGGCGCCCGGGGCCTGGACGGCCTCGGTGCGCCACCGCACCGGCTACGTCTTCCCGGCCGCCGACATCCCGTGGAAGCGGCTGATGGAGGTCGAGTACCACCACGTCGACCTGGCCGCCGGCTACTCCCCCGCGCACTGGCCGGAGCTCTTCGCGGTGGCCGAGTTCCGGCGCCTGTCCGACCGGCTGGCGGGCGCCGAGGGCCTGCCCGCGGTCGAGCTGGTCGCCGACGACACCGAGGACCGGGCCGTGATCGGCACCGCCGGCGAGGGGCCCGGACTGACCGCCGAGGGCCCGGTGCGGGCGCTCGCCGCCTGGCTCTCCGGCCGCTCCGACGGCGACGGCCTGCAGGTCCACCGCGGCGGCGACCAGCTCGCCGACGGCCGCGCCGCGCTGCCCGCGCTCCCGCCGCTCGGCTGACGCGGGGCGGGCACCCGCACCGGGCCGGGCCCCGGCGCGGGAAGATCCACAAGACGCGGCCCGGCCGCGCGACGATGCTGGCAGCAGGGGCGATGCCGACGGCGGCCCCGGAACGACGAGGAGCGGACGGATGACGTACCACGGAGCGGTCAAGGTCGGCGGGCCGCCGGACGTGCGCGAGCTGGCCCACCTGATCATCACCAAGGCGGCCGTCGGCCCGTACGACAACAACGCCTACCTGCTGCGCTGCCGGGCCACCGACGAGCAGCTGCTGATCGACGCCGCCGCCGACGCGCCGGTGCTGCTGGAGACGGTCGGTGCCGAGCTGACCACCGTGGTCACCACGCACCGCCACCACGACCACTGGGGCGCGCTCGCCGAGGTGGTCGCGGCGACCGGCGCCCGCACCGCCGCCGGGCGGTACGACGCCGAGGGCATCGACGTCCCGACCGAGCTGCTGCTGGAGGACGGCGAGCCGCTGCGGTTCGGGCAGATCGAGCTGACCGTCCGGCACCTGGTCGGACACACCCCCGGCGCCATCGTGCTGGTCTACGACGACCCCCAGGGCCACCCGCACGTCTTCACCGGCGACTGCCTCTTCCCCGGCGGCGTCGGGAACACCTGGGACGACAGGGCCGCCTTCGAGAGCCTCTACCGGGACGTCAACGAGAAGATCTTCGACGTGCTGCCGGACGAGGCCTGGGTGTACCCCGGCCACGGCAAGGACACCACCCTCGGCGCCGAGCGCCCGCACCTCCAGGAGTGGCGCGAGCGCGGCTGGTAGCCCCGGTACGACGAACGGCGGGCCCGCGACCACTGCTCGGTCGCGGGCCCGCCGCCGTGGCCCCCCGGGGGTCCCGGGGGAACAGGGGATCAGGCGTCGATCTTCTCCGGGGCCTCGTCGGCCCGCTCCTGCTTCTTCGCGGCGATCAGGCTGGTCACCGTGGTGACGGCCAGCACCACCACGATGAAGCCCAGCGAGAACGGGATGCCGATCTCGGGGACGTGCACACCCTGCTCGTGCAACGCGTGCAGCACCAGCTTCACGCCGATGAAGCCGAGGATCACCGACAGGCCGTACGAGAGGTGGACCAGCTTCTTCAGCAGCCCGCCGATCAGGAAGTACAGCTGGCGCAGCCCCATCAGGGCGAAGGCGTTCGCGGTGAAGACGATGTACGGGTCCTGGGTCAGGCCGAAGATCGCCGGGATCGAGTCCAGCGCGAACAGGACGTCCGTGGTGCCGATCGCCAGCATCACGATCAGCATCGGCGTCATCAGCCGACGGCCGTTCTCCCGGATGAAGAGCTTGGTGCCGTGGTACTTGTCGGTCGACGGGAAGCGCTGCTCGATCGACTTGAGCAGCCGGTTCTCCTCGAACTCCTCGTCCTCCTCGTCGGCCCGGGCCTCCTTGATCAGCTTCCAGGCCGTCCAGACCAGGAAGCCGCCGAAGATGAAGAACACCCAGGAGAACTGCGCCACCAGGGCCGCGCCGCCGGCGATGAAGACCGCCCGCAGCACCAGGGCGATGATCACACCGAACATCAGCACGCGCTGCTGGTAGATCTTCGGCACCGCGAACTTGCCCATGATCAGGATGAACACGAACAGGTTGTCGACGCTGAGCGACTTCTCGGTGATGTACCCGGCGAAGAACTCACCGGCCGGCTTGGAGCCGGAGTGCCACCAGAGGAACCCGCCGAAGACGGCGGCCAGCACGATCCAGACCGTGGTCCAGACACCGGCTTCCTTGACCGACACCTCGTGCGGCTTGCGGCCGCCGATGAAGAAGTCGGCCACGATCAGGGCCAACAGCACACCGATCGTGCCGATCCACAAACTTACGGAAACGTCCACTACTGCTCCTCCGGCAGGTAGGCGAGACAGTCATCGTCACTGCCGGAGGTCTCTTCCGCCCGCCGGGCGCATGTGCGGCGCCCGCGGACCAGCGCCCCGGGACGCCGCCAGGTGGGCGCCCGTGATGACGGGACAACTGCGAGGGAATACTCCCCTCCGCTCCCACGAGGCTAACAGAAGAACCAAGAGAAGGTAAAGAAGGTAAAGAACGACCCGGGGCGTCCGCCGCCGGCTTGTGCCCCGCCCGCTAGAGGAAGGGCTCGATGGCCGGCAGCAGGTCCTGGAAGGTCCGGCCCCGGGCCGGCGCGCCGATCGCCTGCATCCCCCAGCCGCCGGACGGCTCGCGGAACACCTTCGCCATGATCTGCCCGGTGTGCGGGCCGCCGCCGGCCAGCTCGTAGCGGGCCAGCTCCAGCCCGGTCGAGTCGTCCACCAGCCGGCAGTACGCGTTCTGCACCTCGGCGAAGGTCTGCCCGGTGTACGAGCTGACCGTGAACACCACCTGGGTGATGTGCACCGGTACGTGGGCCAGGTCGACCAGGATCGACTCGTCGTCCTCGCCCGCCCCGGTGCCGCCGACCAGGTTGTCCCCGGTGTGCCGGACGGAGCCGTCGTTGCTCTCCAGGTGCTGGAAGAAGACCACGTCGGACGGGGTCTGCTCGGCGTACAGCAGCGCCGAGGCGTCCAGGTCGATCTGTCGCGTCCGGCTGCCGAAGAGGCCGCGCTTGGGCGCCGCCTTCCAGCCCAGCCCCATCCGGACGACCGTCAGCGACTCGCCCGAACCCTTCTGCAGGCTGACCTGCTGCCCCTTGGCAAGGTTCACCGACACGGCATTGTCCTCTCTGCCCAGCCGGGCGGTCGGTATCCGCGCCGGCTTCACGGTGGAACACCCCCTTGCCGTCCCCCGGCTGAGGCCCCCTGATGCGACCGCCCGTCCCGGGCGGCACCGCAGGCCAGCCTAGGGCCTGCGGTCGGCCGCGTCCGTCAGCGTCTACCCGTTTGTGGCAAGGCTGAGACACCGCCGGGCTTGACCGGTACCGGATCCGGCCAAGCCCGGCGCGGGCCGCGACCGGCCCTACGCGATACCCGCCTCGCGCATCTGGCGGAGCTCCTTCTTCAGCTCCTTGACCTCGTCGCGCAGCCGGGCCGCGACCTCGAACTGGAGGTCCGTCGCGGCCGCGTGCATCCGCTCGGTCATCGACTGGATCAGCTCGGCCAGCTCGGCCGCCGGCAGGCTCTTCGCTGGCTTGCGGTCCGTGCCCAGCGCCGGCACCGGGGCCTTGCCCTTGCCCCCCGCCCGGTAGCCGGAGGAGAGCAGCTCGTCGGTGTCGACCTCCTCGCGGGCGAGGGTGTCCAGGATGTCGCCGATCTTCTTGCGGAGCGGCTGCGGGTCGATCCCGTGCTTCTTGTTGTAGGCCTGCTGCACGGCCCGGCGGCGGTTGGTCTCGTCGATCGCCTTCGCCATCGAGGGGGTGATCCGGTCCGCGTACATGTGGACCTGGCCGGAGACGTTGCGGGCCGCGCGGCCGATGGTCTGGATCAGCGAGGTGCCGGAGCGCAGGAAGCCCTCCTTGTCCGCGTCCAGGATCGCCACCAGGGAGACCTCGGGCAGGTCGAGGCCCTCACGGAGCAGGTTGATGCCGACCAGCACGTCGTACCGGCCGGCCCGCAGCTCGCGCAGCAGCTCGACCCGGCGCAGCGTGTCGACGTCGCTGTGCAGGTACCGGACCCGGATGTCCAGACCGAGCATGTAGTCGGTGAGGTCCTCGGCCATCTTCTTGGTGAGGGTGGTGACCAGGACGCGCTCGTCCCGCTCCACCCGCGTCCGCACCTCGTGCACCAGGTCGTCGATCTGGCCCTCGGTCGGCTTGACGATCACCTCGGGGTCGATCAGGCCGGTCGGGCGGATGATCTGCTCGACCTGGCCGTCGCCGCGGGACAGCTCGTACGCGCCGGGGGTGGCCGAGAGGTAGACGGTCTGGTCGGTCCGCTCCAGGAACTCCTCCCACTTGAGCGGGCGGTTGTCCATCGCGGAGGGCAGCCGGAAGCCGTGCTCGACCAGGGTGCGCTTGCGGGAGGCGTCGCCCTCGTACATCGCGCCGATCTGCGGGACGGTGACGTGCGACTCGTCGATGACCAGGAGGAAGTCCTCCGGGAAGTAGTCGAGCAGGGTGTTCGGCGGGGAGCCGGGCGCGCGGCCGTCGAAGTGCATCGAGTAGTTCTCGACGCCCGAGCAGGTGCCGATCTGGCGGAGCATCTCGATGTCGTAGGTGGTGCGCATCCGCAGCCGCTGGGCCTCCAGCAGCTTGCCCTGCTTCTCCATCCGGGCCAGCGTCTCGGCCAGCTCCTTCTCGATGTCGTTGACCGCCCGCTCCATCCGCTCCGGGCCGGCCACGTAGTGCGAGGCGGGGAAGACGTGGACGGAGTCGTCCTGGCTGATGATCTCGCCGGTCAGCGGGTGCAGGGTGTACAGCGACTCGATCTCGTCGCCGAACATCTCGATCCGCAGGGCGAGCTCCTCGTAGACCGGGAAGATCTCGATGGTGTCGCCGCGGACCCGGAAGGTGCCGCGGGTGAAGGCGAGGTCGTTGCGGGTGTACTGGATGTCGACGAAGCGGCGCAGCAGCACGTCGCGGTCGATCTCCTCGCCCACCTTGAGCCGGACCATCCGGTCGACGTACTCCTGCGGGGTGCCGAGGCCGTAGATGCAGGAGACGGACGCGACGACGACCACGTCCCGGCGGGTGAGCAGCGAGTTGGTCGCGGAGTGGCGCAGCCGCTCGACCTCCTCGTTGATCGAGGAGTCCTTCTCGATGTAGGTGTCCGTCTGCGGGACGTACGCCTCGGGCTGGTAGTAGTCGTAGTACGAGACGAAGTACTCGACCGCGTTGTTCGGTAGGAGTTCCCGGAACTCGTTGGCCAGCTGGGCGGCCAGGGTCTTGTTCGGCGCCATCACCAGGGTGGGGCGCTGCAGCTTCTCGATCATCCAGGCCGTGGTGGCCGACTTGCCGGTGCCGGTGGCGCCGAGCAGGACGACGTCCTTCTCCCCCGCGCGGATCCGGCGCTCCAGCTCGGCGATCGCCGCCGGCTGGTCGCCATTGGGCTGGAAGGGGCTGACGACCTCGAAGGGCGTCTCTGAGCGCTCAATACTCGTGATGGGTCGCACGTGTCCACCGTACGACCCACCACTGACAACCGGCGCCTACTTGGCGCTGTCCCGGGCCAGCGCGACCAGCCGGGAGACCGCCCGGAGGTACTTCTTGCGGTAGCCGCCGCGCAGCATCTCCTCGGGGAAGACCTGGTCGAAGGGGATCCCGGAGGCGGTGATCGGCAGCTCGCGGTCGTACATCCGGTCGGCGAGGACGACCAGGCGCAGCGCGGTGGACTGGTCGTCGACCTGCCGCACGCCGCGCAGGCAGACCGCCTGCACGTCGTCCAGCAGCGCGCCGTAGCGGCTCGGGTGGACGGCGGAGAGGTGGTCGAGCAGCCCGGAGAACTCGTCCAGCGAGGCGCCCGGGGTGCGGGCGGCGACGGCGGCGACGGTCTCGTCGTCGTACGGCGGCGGGGCGGCCGGCAGGCCGCGGTGGCGGTAGTCCTGGCCGTCGATCCGCATCGGGCGGAAGTGCGCGGAGAGGCCCTGGATCTCGCGCAGGAAGTCGGCGGCGGCGAACCGGCCCTCGCCGAGCTTCTCCGGCAGGGTGTTCGAGGTGGCGCAGAGCTTGACACCGTTGTCGACCAGGCGGCCGAGCAGGGTGGAGACCAGCACCGTGTCGCCCGGGTCGTCCAGCTCGAACTCGTCGATGCAGAGCAGGCGGTGGTCGGAGAGGGTCCGGACGGCCTGCTGGAAGCCGAGCGCGCCGACCAGGTTGGTCAGCTCGACGAAGGTGCCGAACGCCTTGGGGCCGGGGGCGGCGTGCCAGAGCGAGGCCAGCAGGTGGGTCTTGCCGACGCCGTAGCCGCCGTCCAGGTAGACGCCGGCCGGGCCGGTGGGCACGGGGGCCGTACGGCGGAACCAGCTGCGCTTGGGGGCGCCGCCGTCTCCGGCGTTGAGCGTGCCGGCGAACTGCTCCAGGACCTGGACCGCCTCGTACTGGCTGGGCTGGTTCGGGTCCGGGAGGTACGTTCCGAAGCTGACGAGGGAGAAGCGCGGTGGCGGGACCATCTCGGCCACCAGGCGCTCGGCGGGGACGACGGGGCGCCGGTCGGTGAGCGCGAGGGGAGCGGTGGCCACGTCTGCGGTCGCTATCGGCTCGGTCGGCGCGTCGGGGAGTGGGGCTGCGGGCACGGTACTAGAGGGTACGCCTGCCGGCGCACCGCTCGGGCCGAGGGCCGCCGGTGGATCGCCGGGCCCCGGGCGACGAGACTGGACGGCATGCAACAGTTGATCAGTCCGCTGTCCCGGCCGTTCGCCGATCCCGCGTCGCTGGAGTCGCTCGCCGCCGTCTACGCGTACCCCGAGCAGGTGAATCACGGCCGCCCGTGGCTGCGGGCCAACATGGTGGCCGGCCTGGACGGCGGGGCGAAGCTGGCGGGCCTGTCCGAGGGGCTCTCGGGGGACGCCGACAAACGGATCTTCGGAGTGCTGCGGGCGCTGTCGGACGTGGTGCTGGTGGGCGCCGAGACGGTCCGCGCCGAGGGGTACCGGCCGGGCCGGGCCCGGGCCGACTTCGCCGCGGCGCGGGCGGCGGCCGGGCAGGCCCCGGCCCCGGTGATCGCGATCGTCAGCCGCTCGCTGGGGCTGGACCTCGCGGCGCCGCTGTTCACCGAGCCGCTGGTGCGGACGGTGGTGATCACCACCGAGGACGCGCCGGCGCGCAGCCGCCGGGCGGTGGCCGAGGTGGCCGACGTGGTGGTGGCAGGGAAGGGCTCGGTGGACCTGCCCGCCGCGGTCGCGGCCCTGGCCGAGCGGGGGTGGACGAGGCTGCTGAGCGAGGGCGGTCCGCGGCTGCTGGGGCAGCTGGCCGCCGCGGACCTGCTGGACGAGCTGTGCCTGTCGGTGGCACCGCTGATCACGGCCGGCGACGCGCCGCGCATCATCCACGATGCGGAAATGCCTGACGTGCAGCGGATGCGACTGGTCTCATTGATCGAGCAGAAAGGATTCCTCTTCACCCGCTACCTGCGTCTTCACCCGCAAGCCGCGTCACCGGCCCCCGTGACCGCCGGACAGTGATCCCGCTCTCCTTCGGGAGCTCCACCCGCGTGGCCCGCAGGGTCGCGGGGCAGCATGCGGAAAGCTTCCCGCCGGGCAGTATGGGATGCGATGCCGGGGCCCGGGGGCCGGTCACTGGAAGGGACTCACGTGTTCAAGACGGTACTGATGATCGAAAAGGCGCTCTCCGACGCCGATGTGGAGCTCGTCACCACGCTCCACAGCGACGAGAAGGTGTCCTTCGTCGTCCTGATGCAGCCGCGCGGCAAACAGGACGAGCTGCTGAGGGCGCTGGACGACGTCGCCCTCGGCCACCTCGACAAGGTGGTGCGCGAGCACGACGAGTCCGAGCACGAGCCGACGGTGGCCGGCGAATCGCTCGCCCACAGCCTGCGTCACCTGCGCCAGGCCGGCGCGGAGGCGATCGGCGAGCTGGTCGAGGAGAAGCCGCTGGACCGGCTGCGCGCGGTGGTCGAGGAGCACCGGGCCGACGAGGTCGTGGTGCTCACCTCGCCGCACTTCGTGGAGGAGTTCTTCCACCGCGACTGGGCCTCCCAGGCCCGGCACAAGGTGGGTGTCCCGGTCCTGCGACTGTTCGCCAGCGACTCCTGACCCGACCCGCCGGTGGTGCAGAATCGTCCTTGCGGCCCGTCCGCGAGGACGATTCGCCCGTTGGTCCGCCGACCGACGTACCCGCTGTACCCGCTCTGCCCCTTGTCTGCCCCCGCCCGTACGGAGCCTTGCCTTGAACGACGCCGCGCACGACCTGCACGCCCCGCACTTCATCGGTATCGGCGGCGCCGGGATGTCCGGCCTGGCGAAGATCCTCGCGGTGCGCGGCGCCAGCGTCTCCGGCAGCGACTCCAAGGAGTCCGAGACCGTCCTGGCGCTGCGCGCGCTCGGCGCCGTCGTGCACATCGGCCACGCCGCCGAGCACGTGCCGGACGGTGTCAGCAGCGTGGTCGTGTCCAGCGCCATCCGCGCGGACAACCCGGAGCTGGCCACCGCCCGCGAGCGGGGCGTCCCGGTGGTCCACCGCTCCGACGCGCTGGCCGCGCTGATGGGCGGCCGCCGGGCGCTGGCCGTGGCCGGCACGCACGGCAAGACCACCACCACCAGCATGCTCGCCGTCGCCCTCGGCGAGCTGGGCCTCGACCCCTCGTACGCGATCGGCGGCGACCTCGACGCGCCCGGCTCCAACGCCCACCACGGCACCGGCGAGATCTTCGTCGCGGAGGCCGACGAGAGCGACCGCAGCTTCCACAAGTACGCGCCCGAGGTGGCGATCGTGCTCAACGTCGAGCTCGACCACCACGCGAACTACGCCTCGATCGAGGAGATCTACGAGTCCTTCGAGACCTTCGTCGGCCGGATCGCCCCCGGCGGCACCCTGGTGGTCTCCGCCGACCACGACGGCGCCCGCGAGCTGACCTCCCGGGTGGCCGGCCGCGAGGGCCTGAACGTCGTCACCGTCGGCGCGGCCGAGGACGCCGACGTCCGCGTGCTGTCGGTGGTCGCGCACGGCATGACCAGCGAGGTCACCGTCCGGCTGGACGGCGCCGAGCTGACCTTCACCGTCTCGGTGCCCGGCCGGCACTACGCCCACAACGCGGTCGCGGCGCTGGCCGCCGGCGTCGCCCTGGGCGTGCCGGCCGCCGACCTCGCCAAGGCGCTCGGCGCCTACACCGGCGTGCGGCGGCGGCTCCAGCTCAAGGGCGAGGCGGCCGGCGTCCAGGTGATCGACTCCTACGCCCACCACCCCACCGAGATGACCGCCGACCTGGAGGCGATCCGGGAGGGCCTGGACGGCGCCGGGCGGGTGCTCGTGGTCTTCCAGCCGCACCTGTTCAGCCGCACCCAGCAGCTCGCCGAGGAGATGGGCCGGGCGCTCGCCCTGGCCGACGCCTCGGTGGTGCTGGACATCTACCCCGCCCGCGAGGACCCGATCCCCGGCGTCACCAGCGAGCTGATCATCGACGCGGCGAAGCGGGCCGGCGCCGAGGTCACCGCCGAGCACGCGTTCGACGCCGCCCCCGCCCTGCTGGCGGGCCTGACCCGCCCGGGCGACCTGCTGCTCACCATGGGCGCCGGTGACGTCACCAACCTCGGGCCGGAAATCCTCCGGCACCTCGCGAGCGTTGGCACCGACGTCCGAGACCTGCCGACCGGGAGTCTGCGATGAGCTACGAGATCGAGAAGAGCGACGCCGAGTGGCGCGCCGAGCTGAGCCCCGACGAGTACCACGTGCTCCGCGAAGCCGGCACCGAGCGCCCGTTCACGGGTGAGTACACCGACACCAAGACCGTCGGGGTCTACAGCTGCCGCGCCTGCGGGTCGGAGCTGTTCAGCTCGGAGACCAAGTTCGACAGCCACTGCGGCTGGCCGTCCTACTACGCCCCGCTCGCCGGGGACCGGGTGCAGTACATCGAGGACACCACGCTCGGCATGCGCCGGGTGGAGGTCCGCTGCGCGCGCTGCGGCGGGCACCTGGGCCACGTCTTCGAGGGCGAGGGCTACGGCACGCCGACCGACCAGCGCTACTGCATCAACAGCATCTCGCTGACGCTGCGCCCGGCCGACGGCAGCTGAGCACGGCACGGCACGCGGGCCCGGGAGCCGGTTCGGCGCCCCGGGCCCGCGGCTATCCGCCGACCGGCTGGAAGCGCACCGGGAGGTGGAGCAGGGCGCGGTGGAACGGGCCCGGGCGCCAGAGGAGGTCCTCGGCGCCGGTGCTCAGTTCGAGGTCGCTCAGCCGGCTGGTGAGCTGCTCGATCGCGGTGATCGCGATCAGCAGCGCCGGGTCCCGGGCCGGACAGGCGTGCGGACCGGCCGCCCAGGCCAGGTGGGCGGACTCGCCGCTGCGCAGCTCGGTGCCGTCGGTGGGCGGCGCGGCCTGCGAGTTGGCGGCCCCGTAGGAGACCAGCACCAGCGAGCCGGCGGGGATCTCCCGGCCGTGGAAGGTGATGTCGTAGCGCGGGTAGTGGGCGGAGAGGTTGGCCAGCGGCGGGTCGTGCCAGAGCACCTCGTCGATCGCCTGGTAGGCCGTCATGGCGCCGCCGAACAGCGATCCCGCGTACCGGGCGTCGGTGAGCAGCCGCATCAGCGCGTTGCCGATCAGATTGGTGGTCGGCTGGTTCCCGGCGATCATGGTGAGGGTGATCTGCCGGACCACCTCGTCGTTGTCCAGTCCGGCGGGGTGGGTGAGGAACCACGAGGTGAGGTCGTGCCGGGGGCGCTCGCGCCGCTCGGCGACCATGCCGGTGACCACGGAGACGAGGTCGCCGTAGGCGGCGACGGCCTTCTCGGTGGACTCCATCATGCCGGCGATGCCGGCCACCAGCCGGGCGCTGTGCTCCTCGGGGACGCCGAACCAGGTGTTGAACACGGCCACCGGCAGCTGCCGCGCGTACTCGTCGATCAGATCCGCCGAACCGGTGGCCACGAAGGCGTCGATCAGCCGGTGCGCGACCTCGGCGACCCGGCGCTGCAGCAGGTGCGGTTCGAGCAGGGCCAGGCCGTCGGTGATCACCTGGCGGTAGCGGGCGTGCACCTCGCCGTCGCTGAAGAAGGCGGTGGGGCGGTAGCCGAGCACCGGCAGGAGCGGGGAGGTCGGCGGGACGGTCTGCTGCCAGGCCCGGGAGTCCTTGGAGAAGGTGTCGGTGTCGCGCAGCAGGTCCAGCGCGGCCTGGTAGTCGGTGACCAGCAGGGCCTCCACGCCGGGCGAGATCTCCACCGGGGCGACGGCGCCGTAGCGGCGCAGCCGCTCGTAGACGAGTTGCGGGTCGGCGGCGAAGGCAGGGCCGTAGATCGGCACCGGCCGGGTGCCGGGCACGCCGCCGGAGCCGGCGGCCGGGCCGGCGGCCGTGGGGGCCTCGTCGGTGGCGGTCGCTTCGTCGGTGGCGGTCGCTTCGTCGGTGCTGGTCACGGCTGCTCCGGGGCGGCGTCGGGTGTGGCGGGCAGACCGTGCAGCACGTGCTCGGTCAGCGCGATCAGTGCGTCGAGGCTGGAACCGCGCTCACGGGCGTCGCAGAGCACCAGCGGGGTGGCGGCGTGCAGGTCCAGGTGGGCCCGGAGCACCTCGATCGGGTGCGCGGGCGCGCCCGGGAAGCAGTTGACGGCGACCGCGTAGGGCAGCCCCTGCTCCTCGACCATGTCCATGATCTCGAAGGAGTCGGCGAGCCGGCGGGTGTCGGCCAGCACCAGGGCACCGAGGGCGCCGCGGGCGATGTCCTGCCAGAGCGGGAAGAACCGGCGCTGCCCAGGGGTGCCGAACATGTAGAGCACCACCTGCCCGGGCAGCGTCAGGCGACCGAAGTCGACCGCCACCGTGGTGGTGGTCTTGCCCGGCAGACCCTCCGCGTCGTCGACGGGGGCACCGGTCTCGGTCATCGCCTCCTCGGTGTGCAGCGTGGGGATCTCCGACAGGGTGCGGATCAGCGTGGTCTTCCCGACGCCGAACGGGCCGGCGACCACCAGCTTCATCAGCGTCTGGTCCCGGTCGGGCAGGTAGCCCACCCGGTCGGTCCGGCCGGTCGGGCTACCGGAGCGTGCGGAGTCCAACGAGGAGCCTCTCGACGATGGAGCGGTCGGTCTGCTGTGCGCGGGGGATCGGGGCACGGGCCTGTAAGCAGCCCGCCTCGACCAGGTCGGCCGCGAGGAAGACGGTGGCGCTGACCGGCAGGCGCAGGTGGGCGGCGGCCTCCACCACGGTCAGTGCGCCCGGTCGCAGCAGCTCCCAGAGCCGCCGGTGTTCGTCCTCCACGTCCTGCGGCGGCTCCGCACCCGCCGCGTACAGGACGGTGAGCCGTTCGAAGCCCGCCGTGCCGGGCCTGGTCCGGCCGCCGGTGGCCAGGTAGGCGGGGACCATCCGCCTGCGGGGTACGGCGGTCATGACCGGGCGGTGGTGTCCTGCTGCCGGGCCGGGCTCGCCAGCGCGCGGCCCAGGGCGGCGACCTGCACCTGCATCTGGTAGGCCACGTTGCCGAGTTGGGCCTCCGGCGTGGTGAACACCGCGAGTGAGGTGTTCTCCCCGGCCGGGACGACGATGGCGAAGCCCAGCTCGGACTCCACCACCGTCTGCGCCAGCCGGGGCTGCTCGACGTCGGTGAAGGCGGTGGTGAACGCGCGGGCGGCGGCGTGCACGGTGGCGGTCATCGCGGCGACCCGCTCCGCCGAGGCTCGGCCGAGGCCGGCCGAGGCGCCCTCGACGAGGCCGTCACCGGTCGCGATCACCGCGTGCAGGACGCCCGGCAGCTCCAGCAGCGGGGTCAGCACCCACGAGATCTCATCGGTGGCGGTAGGGCTGGGCGTGCTCACTGCTCGGCTCCTTCGGAGGTCTGGGCGGGGTGGCGGCCGGTCCGGTCCGAGCGGTCGGCGGAGCCGGTGTGGTCGGCGGCCTCCGCTCCGGTGGCCTCGGCGCGGGTGGTGCTCGTGGGGGCGGCGCTCGTGGAGGTGTCGCTCGTGGGGGCGGTACCCGTCGTGCCGGTACCCGCCGGGTCGGTGGCGGCTCCGGTGGCGGTCGGGTCCGGGGCCCCGCCGGGCGAGGCGCCGGCGGCGGCCGCCTCCGCGACGGCGGCGCGGCCGGAGCCCGTGCCCTGCTGCAGGGCGTCCCAGCAGGCGGCCGCCCGCTCGGGCGTCCGGGCGGACCGGCCGGTGGCCGCGGACCGCGCCGCGCCGTCCGCGGCATCCGCCGGCGCGGCCGCCCCGCCGGAGGGCCGGGCCGCCTCCGGCACCTGCGGGCCGAGCGGTCGGCGTCGGCGCCGGCTCGGCAGACCGCTGTCGTCGGCGGTCACCCCCCGTACCAGCGGCACGACGTGCATGGCCGGCGCCGGGTGCCGGGTCGGCGTGTCGTGCCCGTCCGGCACGTCGTGCCACTCCGGCACGTCCTGCCCAGTGGGATCATCGGATCCCGCACGCGGGGTCGGCACCGCCTGGACGGTGGGCGCGGGAGCCGGGCCGGCGCCCGCCCGCAGCGGCAGCGGGGTGAGCACCGAGAGCGGCTGCTCCTCGTCCACGACCGTCAGCAAGGCGGCCGGGATCCGCACGATGGTCCGCATGCCGCCGTACGGCGAGGGCTCGATGTGACAGGAGAACCCGTACTGCCGGGCGAGCTTGCCGACCACCGCGAAGCCGGTCTTCGGCGGGTTGCCGAGCTCCGTGAGCAGCACGTCCGAGGGACCGGCCAGCAGCCGGCGGGCCCGGCGCAGCTGGTCCTCCTCCATCCCGATGCCGCTGTCGTCGATGATCACCAGGGCGCCGCGGCCGCCCTGCTGGACGGTCACCGGCACATCGGTCTCCGGGTGCGAGTACGACGCGGCGTTGGCGAGCAGCTCGGCGATCGTGATGGCGAGCGGCTCGGCGGCCCGGGCGACCACGGCGAGCCGGTTCTCGCGCAGGTGGTTGGCCACCTTGATCCGGGCGTAGCCGGGCAC
This sequence comes from Kitasatospora sp. NPDC028961, assembly GCF_055564815.1. Classification (NCBI taxonomy): domain Bacteria; kingdom Bacillati; phylum Actinomycetota; class Actinomycetes; order Kitasatosporales; family Streptomycetaceae; genus Kitasatospora; species Kitasatospora sp. NPDC028961. The sequence goes on from NZ_JBVHVO010000009.1 coordinate 200,058, forward strand.
CCGGGAGAGCGCCCCGACCACCACCTCGGCCAGCGGCGAGTCGGTCCGGGCCAGACCGGGCCAGGCCTCGCAGAGCACCGCGATGGTCTGGATCCGGCGCAGCGCGACCTCGTTGCGGAAGTCGACCTCCAGCAGCCGCGGGTCGTCGTTGTCGTGCTGGAGCTGCTGGACCAGGCTCTGGATCTGGTACAGCAGGGTCTGGATCTTGGAGGTGGCACCGCGCATCGCGGCCCGGGCGGCGGCGTCGACCCGCTCGCGCTCACCGGTGACGGCCGCGACCGAGGCGTCCAGCACGGCCTGGAGGGCGCGCACCGCCTCCGGACCGGCGGCCCGCGCGTCCAGCGGCCCGGTGTCCGGCGCGTTGGGGTGGCTGAGCCGCAGCGCGGCGGCCGCCACCCGCTCCTCGGCCAGGTGGCCGACCTCGGCCAGCAGGGCGGCCGACCGCCCCTGGGCGGCCGAGAGCTGCCGGCCGGCCTCCGCGGTGCGGTCCTCGGCCGCCCGGGCGTGCAGCTCCGCCTCGGCCGCACGGTGGTCGGCGGCCGCGGTGCGCTGCTCGGCCTCGCGGACCCGGCCCTCGGCGGCGAGCGCCCTGGTCTCGACCCGGCGCGCCTCCTCGTCCGCCCGCCGGGCGGCCGTCTGGGCCTCGCGCAGTTGCTGCTCGACCCGGGCCAGCCGGCCCTCGGCGGTGCGGGTGCGCTCCTCGCTGTGGACGGTGGCCGCCTCGGCGGCGGTGGCCCGGGCGAGTGCCCGGGCGCGTCCGCGGGCCAGGACGGCGGCCGCCGCGAGCGCGGCGACCGTGGCCACCGCGAGGGCCAGCAGCGCGATCTGGGTCATCGAAGTCCTCGGAAGTCCTCGCTCGAAGGGGTGGGGAGGTGCCGGTGGCGGAGCCTCGGCGACAGGTGGTCAGGCCGGCGAGGAGGGGAACCGCCGGGGGCGGGAGGACGGCACCCGGCCCGCGTCCTGGGCCAGCTCCCGCGCCACCAGGGCGACCTGGCCCATCGCCTCCAGGACGTTCGGCACCGCGCTGCCGTCCAGGTGCCGGTACTCGGCCGCGACGGTGAGCACCAGCCGCTCGGGCAGGCCGAGTTCGGGGTGGCGCTGCTCGGCGATGATCCGCCGGGCCGCGTCCAGGGCCGGTATCCCGGCGCGGTGCAGCGCGTGGGCGCGGCCGCGCACGTACCCGAGGTAGCCGATGTGGGCCTCCACGCCGGACCGGTCGAGCACCGGACCGTGGCCGGGGACGAAGAGCTCGGCGCCGGTGGCCAGTGCCTGCTCGCAGGCGCCGATGATGTTCTCCAGCGGTCCGGCCCAGTGCGAGGGATGGTCTCCGGGCTGCTCGGGCGTCGAGCCGAAGATCACGTCGCCGGTGAACACCACCCGCTGGTGCGGCAGGTGGACCAGCAGGTCGCCGCCGGTGTGCGCGGCCGGCAGCCCGGTGATCCGCACGGGGTACTCCCCCACCCGCAGCTCCAGTTCACCGGTGAAGACGGTGTGCGGGTGGACGGGATCGGTCTGCGACCAGTCGAACGGGCCGAAGTGCTCCCGGAGGTAGCCGCCGAGCGGCGAGGCCGGGTCGCTGCCCGCGACCAGCGCGTGCTGCTGCTTCGGCGTCGGCTCCCAGTGGATGTGCTCCAGCGCCTCCCGGGTGGCGATCACCTCGGCGTCGGGCACCACCCCGGCGCCCCAGAGGTGGTCGCCGTTGGCGTGGGTGACGATCACCCGGTCGATGTCCACCCCGTCGGCCAGCCGCTGCCGGCTCTGCGCGAGGAACTCCGCGGCGAGGGAGGGGTCGTAGGGCGTGTCGATCCAGAGCGCCGTCCGCGGTGAGGTGAGCAGCCCGCAGTTGGCCAGGCCCCAGCCGCGCTTCGGCGGAAGCCACACATACAGGTCCTCGGCAATCGCGCTCACGTTCGCGCGGCTGATCGTCATGGGCGCGATTATGCCGATGATGTGATGACAGTGAAGCAAAACACCGGCGATTCAAGCCACTTCCCGCCCCAGACCCTCCCGACCTGTCCCGTTTCGCACCCATGCGGTCTGGACCACTTCGTCTCAAGGGGCAGGACGGGAAGGCCGCCCCGAGCTGCCGGAAAGGCCGGCGGCGCCGCACCCGGAGCGCCGTCCGCTCACACCACCGGCAGCAACCGGCAGACCTCGACGGTCACATCGACGGTGTCCAGACCGATCACCCGGCCCTCGACCGCGACGAATCCTTTCTCCCCCGCGCGGAAGATCGCCGCCAGCGGCGACTTCCGGGTGGCGGCCGCCAGCGCCTCCACGGCCATCGCCGAGCCGAAGGCGAAGACCCCGCAGAGCACGACGCAGGGCGCCTGCCGCGACGTCCGGGTCACGAAGACGAAACCGTGGTCCCGGATCAACTCGTCGGCCGCGTTGTACTGCGCCTCGAAGGTCATTCCGCCCCAGCGGGCCCGGGCCGCGTCCGGGTACTCGATGCAGAAGTCCGGGAATCCCGCGCCGAGCACGGTCGCCGAGTACGGATTGACGCTCGGTCCGCCGATCGAGAAGGTCGGCATCCTCGGGTCCTGCGCCCCGGCGGTGACCAGTTCTATCGTCGCCTTCCGGTTGATCTTCCGCAGCAGATCGGTGAGTTGGGCTATCGCCCGGGCCTCGGCCATCGGCATGAAGAGGACGTTCTTCGGCCCCCGGCTGATCAGCGGGCGGCCGTCCTTCGCGAACGCGAACGCCGCCGCCTCGATGCTGGGGGTGACGATCTGGACCCGGCCGTACGGGGCGAGCAGCACCCGGAGGAAGCCGTACCGCAGGAACAGTCTGGTCCGGGCGAGGGAGCGGGCCGCGAGAAAGCCGATCACGGCCGGAACGAACCCGACCAGGACCTGAAGCAGGATCTCCATAGCATCCCCCACCGAGGAAGACTCGGGCACGAACTGTCTGCCGTGAGGTGATGCCCGCACAGAACGCCGGGGACTCCCGACACGGCGGTCCACCCGGCGCAGCGTGGGGGAAGTGCACCGGATTCACTCTTTCGAGTGACCGAAACCGGCCGCTCCCTCCCGAGCCGTCACCCCTGGGACCGCTTGGTGAACTTCCGCTCGCTCGCGCACCGCTCGTACCCGAGCCACGCGTTGATCGCGAGCATCGGCGCGTTGGTGGCGTCGTTGCTGGTGTAGGCCCACCGGAAGCCGGCCGCCCGGGCCCGGTGCAGCGACTCGGTCTTGGCCAGCTTGCTCAGCCCCCGACCCCGGAAGGCCCGCCGGCAGGCGGTGAACGCCGACCAGTAGCGTTCCGCGCCGTCCGTCTGCACCGCGCTGAACGCGGCCGGCTCGCGGTCGACCACCGCCACCACGGTCAGCTCGCGGTCGAGGTCCGGGCGGGCCCAGTCCCCCGTCAGGAACGCCTCGTAGTCGGCGGCGTCCATCGCGATCTCGCCCGGCTCGTCCAGGGCCGCGTCCGCCTCGATCACGAAGATCGGGTACGGGTCGTCCGCCCAGTCGGTGGCCGGGCGCAGCTCGACCCCGGGCGGCAGTGCCGGGACGGCGGGCAGCGGCCGGGCGAGGTCCCGGCCAGCGAAGTGGGCCGGCCGCCCCTCGGTGAAGCCGCGGGCGACGGCGAAGGCGCGCGACGCCGGCTCCTCGTCCACCCAGCTGTGCAGCTCGACCACGCCGTGCCCGGCCAGGTGCCGCTCGGCCGCCGCCAGCAGGGCGGTGAAGACCCCGCGGCGCCGGAAGGCCGGCAGCACACTGCCGTTGGCGTACCCGATGCCCCGGGTGGCGGTGCCGACGACCACACCGCACCGGACCGAGCCGACCACCTCGCCGTCCAGCTCGGCGACGAAGGTGCGGAAGTGCTCCCCCGTGGCCCGGCGGGCGTTGAGCCAGGTGAAGACCTCGGGGGTGAGGAGCAGGTGCTCGCGGCCCGCCCGGTGGGCGGCCGCGGCGGCCTCGGCGTCGGCGGGGCGGAAGTCACGCACGGTCAGCGTCGTCATGGGCGGGTACCGTAACCGCCCCGCCGACCGGTTCGCCTCCGAATTTCCGCCCCGTCCGGGGGGCCGGTGACAGGGACGGGACCAAAGTCCCTCATCACCGGGTCGACAAGCTCAAATAATGCTCTGAGAAGACCGGATGGGGCTTGGCAGCCGCCCCCACCGGGGACATCCTCAGCAGCACGGCCCGGCCCGACCCTGGCGACGATGCCCGCGTCGGCCGACGGCTTCCCACCCAGCCCTCCGAAGGGGGCGAACCCATGACCTCTCCTGCCGTCCGGCGCAGGACGCCCGCCGCTCCGACCAGGGCCACCGAACGACCGGCGGGTACGGCCGGTCCCGCACCCACCGCGCTCGGCGTCGGCCTGGGCTGGCGCGGCGAGATCGACACCGTCGTGGAGCGCCAGCCCGGCCTGGACTGGGTCGAGGTGGTCGCGGAGAACGTCTGCGCCGACCACCTCCCCGAGTCGCTGCGGATCCTGCGGGCCCGCGGCGTCACGGTGGTCCCGCACGGCGTCTCGCTCGGCCTCGGCGGCGCCGACCGGCCCGACCCGGCACGGCTCGACCGGCTCGCGGAGGCGGCCGGCGCGCTCGGCTCCCCGCTGGTGACCGAGCACCTGGCGTTCGTCCGGGCCGGTGGCCTGGAGGCCGGGCACCTGCTGCCGGTGCCCCGCTCGCGCGACGCCCTCAGGGTGATCGCCGAGAACGTCCGGATCGCGCAGGACCGGCTCCCGGTGCCGCTGGCCCTGGAGAACATCGCCGCCCAGCTGGCCTGGCCGGACGACGAACTGACCGAGGGACAGTTCCTCGCCGAGCTGGTCGAGCGCACCGGTGTCCGGCTCCTGATCGACGTCGCCAACCTGCACACCAACCGGGTCAACCTCGGTCTGGACCCGGCCGCCGAACTGGACCGCCTGCCGCTGGAGGCGCTGGCCTACGTCCACGTCGCCGGTGGCACCATGATCGACGGCGTCTGGCACGACACCCACGCCCACCCCGTCACCGAACCGGTGCTGGAGGTGCTGGCCGAACTCTGCGACCGGGTCGCACCGCCCGGCGTCCTGCTGGAGCGGGACGCCAACTTCCCGCCGCCCGCGGAGCTGGCGGCCGAACTGGACGCCATCCGCCGCGTGCTGGACGGGGGCCGGGCCGGATGACCGGCCCGACCGGCGAGGCCCACGGCCTCACCGCCGCCCGCGCCGCGCTGGCCCGGCGCCAGGAGGAACTGCTGGCCGCCCTGGTGGCCGGCGGGCCCGTCCCGCCCGGCTTCGACCCGGCCCAGGTCCGCGCCCAGTCGGCCGGTCTGGCCGCCAAGCGCCGGGACACCACCGCCAAGGTGGCCCCGGAGCTGCCCCGCCTGCTCGGCCGGCGGTACGGGCCGCTGTTCCTCGCCTACGCGCGGACGCACCCGCAGACCGGCGGCTACCGCGCCGACGCCCGCGCCTTCGCCGCGTGGGCGCTCACCGACGGGCCGGGCACCCGCCCGGACCCCGGGCGGCCCGGCACCGAGCCCGGGCCTGCGCTCGACCTCGCGCTCGACCCCACGCTCGACCCCCAGCAGCGGCAGGCCCTGGAGCGGTGGCTCCACGGCCCCGCGCCCGAGCGCCCGCCGGGGCCGCTCGCCCGCCTGCGCCGGGCCCTGCGGCCCGGTCCGCGGCACTGAACCCGAACCACCCACACCATTCCGGGGGAACCGCCCATGTGGCACAACACCTTCTTCGTCGTACCGGCGTTGCTGCTGGTCGCGGCCGCGTCGTACGCCTCCTACACCAAGGGCCGGGTCCGGCGGGTACCGCAGGTCAAGGGCCTGCCCGGTCGCGGACTGCCGCTGCTGGACACCGCGTTCCTCTCCGGCGGCCCCGGCCGGGTCTTCGACACCGCCCTGGTCCGGATGCACCAGGCCGGCCGCGTCGTCGTCAACCGGGCCGGCCTGGTCACGCTGACCACCCGGAAGGCCTACGACGCCGTCGACGAGGCGATCATCGAGGCGGTCGGGCCGACCGGGCAGCGGGAGCTCGCCCCGCTGCGGCGCGCGGTGATGCGCGCCCCCGCCGTCCAGCAGCTCGGCGACGGGCTCGCCAACCGCGGGCTGCTGCGCAACCCCGCCCTGATGCACCGGGCCAAGGTGGCCCGTCGGCTGCTCTGGCTCGCCCTGCTGAGCGTGGTGGTGACCACCGTGGTCGCCCACGCGGTCGATCACGGGGAGGCGGACCGCCCCGTCCTCTGGCTCCCGTCCCTGCTGGTGGTCCTCGGTCTGGTGTCGCTGCTGGTGACCTGGCCGTTCAAGGGGCGGATCACCCCGGCCGGCCGCCGTCAGCTCGCCCTGATGTCCATCGGCAAGCCGTGGAAGCCCAGTGCCGGCCTGGCACCGCGGGCGGCCGGCGGCGTCCTGCTCGGCGCGGTCGCGCTCAGCGGGCTGGCCGCCTCCGGGCTGGACGACGCGGAGCTCCAGGAGGCGATGCTCGCCGCGGCGGCGGCCGACCTGGCGACCGCCAAGGCCGCGGCGACGGGCGGTTCCTCGTCCTCCACCTCCACCTACACCTCGTGCTCCTCCGGCTCCTCCGGCACTTCCTGCGGCGGCGTCACCTGGTGCGGCAGCGGCTCCGATTCGGGCTCGGGCTCGTCCGGGTCGAGCTGCGGCGGAAGCAGCTGCGGCTCCTCCTCGTCGAGCTGCGGCGGCGGCTCCAGCAGCTGCGGATCCTCCTCCAGCTGCGGCGGCGGGAGCAGCTGCGGATCCTGAGGCCCACCGCCCTCCCGAGTCACAGTTCGATATCGCGCACCGGAAAGGCGTTCCGCCCGGAGCGGGGGCAGGTCTACAACGGGCCCATGTGGTTGCTCTTCCTGATCCCGGCCTGCGTCAGCGCGGTGCTCTCCTGCATCCGGCTGGTCCGGATGACCGCCACCGCCGACGCGCTCGCCGGACAGGAGGGGCCCCGGCCGCCCGAGGCGGTCGGCATCGGCCTGTACGAGACGGCCTACCTGGCGGGCGGCCCGGACCGGGTGGTCGAACTGGCCCTGGTCCTGATGGCCTCCCGGGGCCGGCTGCACCTCGCCCACACCGGCTGGACCACCGTCGTCGACCCCAGGGGCCGCAGCCGACTGGAGCGGGCGGTGGTCGCCGCCGTCGGGCCCAGGGGCCAGTGCCGGACGGACGACCTGCGCCGGGTGATGTCCGTCCACCCGACCGTGCTGGAGATCGGCGGCCGCCTCGCACTGGCCGGTCTGGCCACCCCGGCGCCGGTGCAGCGGCAGACCGTCCTGGTGATCCGCCAGGTCCGGCAGGCGATGCTGCTCACGCTGGTGCTGCTGGCGGCCGCGCTGGCGGTCGGCGGCTTCTCCGGCGGCGACGCGCTGGCACCGCTGGCCTGGTTCTCCCTGCCGCTGGTGCTGACCGCGGGCACGCTGCTGATGGCCCGGGTCGACGTCTACCCCTACACCCGCTGGGCCTCCCCGGTCGGCCAGGAGGTGCTGCGCGAGGTCCGGCCGCCGCGCCAGCACGGCCTCACCGACGACGACGAGCGCGAGCTGCTCACCGCCGTCGCGATGATCGGCTCCGCCGCGCTGCCGGACGCCCGCCTCCGCGCGGCCCTGCGCCCGCACCGGAGCTGACCCGCCGACGGCCGAGGGGCCGGCCGCTCCCCTCGACGGGAACGGCCGGCCCCTCGGGCGGAGGCGTCAGACCAGGCCGTTGAGCAGCTCGCTGACCGGCTTGCGGCGACCCGTGTAGAAGGGGACCTCCTCGCGGACGTGCAGCCGGGCCCGGGAGGGGCGCAGGTCGCGCATCAGGTCGACGATCCGGTGCAGCTCGTCCGCCTCGAAGGCGAGCAGCCACTCGTAGTCGCCGAGCGCGAACGAGGCGACCGTGTTGGCCCGCACGTCCGGGTAGCCGCGCGCCATCTGGCCGTGCTCGGCGAGCATCGCGCGCCGCTCGGCATCCGGCAGCAGGTACCACTCGTAGGAGCGGACGAAGGGGTAGACGCAGACGTAGTCGCGCGCGCGCTCGTCGGCCAGGAAGGCCGGGATGTGCGACTTGTTGAACTCGGCCGGGCGGTGCAGCGCCATGTTGGACCAGACCGGCTCCAGCACCCGGCCGAGGCCGGTGCGGCGGAAGCGGTTGTACGCCTCCTGGAGGTCGTCGGAGTCCGCCGCGTGCCACCAGACCAGGATGTCGGCGTCCGCCCGCAGACCGGAGACGTCGTAGGTGCCGCGCACGGTGACGTCCTTCGCGGCGAGCTGCGCGAACAGCTCGTCGACCTCGGCGGCCAGCGCCGTGCGGTCCTCGGGCAGCTCACCCTTGAGCTTGAACACCGACCACATGGTGTAGCGGATGACCTGGTTCAGGTCGCGCGCCTTCTTCTTCTCGGGCTGCTGCTCCGGCTGCTGCTCAACGGTCTCAGTCATGCGCCCATTGTCCTCTCCGTGACGTTCTCCCCGGTCGCCGGGGTCAACAGTTCGTCGAGCGCGGCGACGGCCGCCCGCGCGCTCCCGACGCAGGCCGGGATGCCCACGCCGTCGTAGGCCGCGCCGCAGACGGCCAGCCCGCCCACCCGGCCGACCGCGGCCCGGATCCGGGCCACCCGGTCGAGGTGGCCGACGGGGTACTGCGGCAGGCCGGCCCGCCAGCGGGTCACCGCGGTGTCGTACGGGCGGGCGGTCAGACCGATCGCCTCGCCCAGGTCGGCCAGCGACCGCGCCACCAGCTCCTCGTCCGACAGCTCCAGCGGCTGCTCCTCGCGCAGCCGGCCGAGCGAGGTGCGCAGCACGAAGCTGTCGGGGGCCGAACGCGCCAGCCAGCCCCACTTGTTGGAGGAGAAGGTGGACGCCTTGATCCGGCGGCCGTCCACCGGCGGCACCAGGAAACCGCTGCCGGCCGGCGGCGTGGGCAGCTCGGTCCGCCGAAACGCCAGGGTGACCAGTGCCATCCCCGCGTACTCGACCGCGTCCAGCTCGACGGCCGCCCCCGGCGCGTCCGCGCGCAGCAGCCGGGCGGCGGCGGGCGCGGGCACCGCGAGCACCACGGCGTCCGCCTCCAGCGCCCCGCCGCCGGCGGTCACCACCCGCCAGCCCCCCGGGGTCCGGTGCAGCCCCTCCACCGCGGTACGGGTGCGCAGCTCGGCACCGGCCCGGGCGCAGGCCGCGGCGACCGCCTCGGGCAGCGTGCCGAGACCGCCGCGCAGGCCCTGGAAGACGGGGGTGCCGACGGTGCGCGGCCGGTTGGCGAGCTCGTGCACGCCCTCGACCAGCGAGCCCCCGCCGCGCGCGATCTCCAGTAGCTGGGGCACGGCGGCGCGCAGCGAGATCTCGTCGGCGTGCCCGGCGTAGACGCCGCCGAGCAGCGGTTCGACCAGCCGGTCGACCACCTCGCGCCCGAGCCGGTCCGCGACGTACCGCCCGATCGCGACATCGTCCCCGACCTCGGTGGCGCCCTCGTGCCGGGCCCGCTCCAGGCCCTCGGCGCTGAGCACCCCGGAGGCGGCGAGCGCCACCAGGTCACCGGGGACGCCCATCACCTGGCCGCCGGGCAGCGGCCGCAGCGCGCCCCTGGTCCAGATCGCGGCCTTGGCGGTGGTGGGCGGCTCCAGCTCGCCGCCCAGCCCGACCGCCCGCGCCAGCTCGACCGCCTCCGGCCGCCGCGCCAGCATCGACTCGGCCCCGAGGTCCACCCGGACCCCGCCGACCTCTCCCCCGTACAGCTTCCCGCCGAGCCGGTCGGAGGCCTCCAGCAGCGTCACCCGCGCCCGCGCGGCCCCGCCGGCCGCCCCGCTGAGAAAAGCGGCCGCGGCCAGCCCCGCGATACCGCCACCGATCACGACGACCTGTGCTTGCGACATGCCCCGCAGTCTCGCAGGTCCTTACATCAATGCCTCAATCCGCCCGCTTCCGGACAGGCACGAGACCGTCGAGGTCGAGATCGACGGCGAACGGCACCGGCCGCCGCAACCGCCCCCGGAAGATTCCCGCCGGCGCGTAGGAGGAGGTACTGGCTTCGAGCTCGAAGACGTGCACCACCGGCAGGCCGTTCTCCTCCTCGACCACCCAGTAGTGGGGGATCCCGGCCTCGGCGTACTTGCGGACCTTGACCACGCGGTCCCGATGGGCCGACTCGGGCGAGACGACCTCGACGACGAGCGACACCTGCTCCGGGGCGAACCAGGTGCGGTCAGGGTCGAACTCCGCGCTGACGGCCAGCAGATCCGGCTCCGGACGGTTGCGTCGGTCCAGCTTGACCGTCATTTCGCGCTCCACGATGACCCCGTCCGGCACGAGCGCCTCCAGCGCTCCGGTCAGGACGGTGACGACCCGGCTGTGCCAGGAGCGCTGCGGCCGCGTCCTGAAGACCAGTGTTCCGTCGATCAGCTCGGTGTGGCGCGGCGCCCAGGACAGGTGGTCGAGGTCCTCGGCGAACCACCCCTCCGCGCGGGGCGCGTCCGTCCGGTCCGGCAGCTCACCCATGGGGCCACGCTAGCGGCGGAGGCGGCCCGCGGCCCTCCGCTCACCCGAACGAGCGACTGCGGGCCGGGCCCTTGACCGGCGTACGGCCGAGTCGTGATCGAGCTGCGACCTCCGGGGCGGGTCCGATCGCGGGCGGCGGCCGTCGAATGGTCCGGGCGCCGGAGGACGCGGCGCCGCAACCGTGGACTGGGAGGGGTCGGTCGTGGGACGAGGACGGCGCGGAGCGGGGGCACTGGCGGCGGTGGCCGTGGTGGCGGTGCTGGCCGGTGGGTGCGGCGCGGACGGTGGCGGGGCGAGGGAGAGGTCGGCCGCGGCCCCGGCGGGCGATGCGGCGGGCCCGGGCGTGGCCGCGTCGGCGGCGCCGAAGGCCGCGCCCGCTCCGGGCGCCGCCGCCGGGGCGTCGGCCGCGGTGCCGGTGGTGGACACCCGGCAGATCGCGTACAGCGCGCAGCTGTCGGTACGGGTGGCCAGGGCGGACGCCGCGCTGGCGCGGGCGCGCGAGCTGGCGCTGGCCGCCGGCGGGTACGTGGCGAGCGAGACGGTGACCGGTAGCGGCGGGCAGCCCGCCGACGGCGTGGCCGGACCGCAGAGCGGTCAGCTGACGCTGAAGGTGCCGTCGGCGGCGTTCCAGCAGACCCTGGACCAGCTGGCCGGGCTGGGCGAGGTGCTGTCCCGCCGCAGCCAGGCGGACGACCTGACCCAGCAGGTCGCCGACGTCGGCAGCCGGGTGCAGACCCAGCAGGCGAGCGTCGACCGGGTCCGGGCGCTGATGGCGCAGGCGAAGACGCTGGCCGAGATCACCAGCCTGGAGGGCGAGTTGAGCCGCCGCGAGGCGGATCTGGAGTCGCTGCAGAAGCAGCTGAAGGAGCTGTCGGCGAAGACGTCGCTCTCCACGGTCACGCTGGACGTGCGGCAGAGGACGGAGACCAGGGCACCGGACGGGGAGGCCGCCCCGGCGAAGAAGGACGGCTTCTGGCACTCGGTCGGCTCGGGCCTCGGCAGCGGCTGGGACGTCCTGGTCGCGATCGTGCGCGCACTGGCGGTCGCGGTCGCGGCGGCGGCGCCGTTCCTGCTGGTGCTCGTGCCGGTGGTGGCGGTGCTCCGGCTGGTCCGGCGGCGCCGGACGCCCGCGCTGCCGCCGAAGCCCACCGAGCCGCCGCGGCGCGGGGAAAGCGGGGAGAGCGGGCACGGCGGGCAGAGCGGGGAGGCCGCGAACGAGGAGGAGGCGCAGCGGCGGGAGGCCTGAGCACGACGGTGGCGGGCCCCCGACACCCGGGGACCCGCCACGCGGTCGGTCAGCGCGCGCTGGCCTCGTGCACGAAGGCGACCAGCCGGCTGAGCGCGTCCGGGTCCATGCTGGGCAGCACGCCGTGGCCGAGGTTGAAGATGTGGCCGCTGGTACCGAGCGCCTGGGCGGCGTGCAGCACCTCGCGGGCCTTGGTCTCGACCGCCTTGGTGGGCGCGAAGAGGACGGCCGGGTCCAGGTTGCCCTGGAGCCCCTTGCCGGGGCCGACCCGCTCGGCGGCGACGTTCAGCGGCACCCGCCAGTCCACGCCGACGATGTCCGCGCCGGCCTGGCCCATCAGACCGAGCAGCTCACCGGTGCCGACGCCGAAGTGGATCCGCGGCACGCCGTACCCGGCGACCGCGTCGAAGACCTTGGTGCTGGACGGCATCACCGAGCGGCGGTAGTCGTCGGGGGCGAGCGCGCCCACCCAGGAGTCGAAGAGCTGCACGGCGGAGGCGCCGGCCTCGATCTGCACCTTCAGGAAGGCGGAGGTGATGTCGGCCAGCCGGTCGAGCAGGGCGGCCCACAGCTCGGGCTGCCCGTACATCATGGCCTTGGTGTTCTCGTGGTTCTTGGACGGCCCGCCCTCGATCAGGTAGCTGGCGAGGGTGTAGGGCGCGCCGGCGAAGCCGATCAGCGGGGTGCCGCCGAGCTCGTCGACGAGCAGGCCGACCGCCTCGGTGATGTAGGGGACGTCGTCCGGCTCCAGCGGGCGCAGCCGCTTGAGGTCCTCGGCGGTGCGGATCGGGTCGGCGATCACCGGGCCGATGCCGGGCTTGATGTCGACGTCGATGCCGACGGCCTTGAGCGGCACCACGATGTCGCTGAAGAAGATCGCCGCGTCGACCTTGTGCCGGCGGACCGGCTGCAGGGTGATCTCCTTGACCAGCTCGGGCCGCATGCAGGAGTCCAGCATCGGGATGCCCTCGCGGACCTTCAGGTACTCGGGCAGCGAGCGGCCGGCCTGGCGCATGAACCACACCGGGGTGTGGGGCACCGGCTCGTGCCGGCAGGCCCGCAGGAACGCGGAGTCGTGCGCGGCGCCGCGTCGCACGGAGGGCTGCTGACCGGTGGGGGTGCCTGCCTGAGTGACTGCCGTGGTGTCTGCCGTTGTCTCGCTCACGGTTCAAATCTTCGCACGCGCCCCGGACCCGGCTCCCCGCCCGGGCTCGTCGGTTCCTCCAAGATCTGGTCGGTTTGCCGTCCCGGCACGCCGCGCGGGCAGAAGTTGCGGCGATTACCCCGGCCTTCGACCTAGTCTTCGGGGCATGGCAGCGGTCGGCGGGCACCCCGCACAGGGTGGCGGAACAGGTGGCGGAACGGGTCGGGAGGCGGCGCCGAGCGAGTTCCGGGCCGCGGTCGAGGCTCTGACGGCGGCGCGGCTGCGCCCCGAGCTCGAACTCTCCCCCGCCCCGGCGCCGCGCCGGCTCGCCCCCCACGCGTTCGCCCTGACCGCCTCGGTGGAGGTGGACGGCGACGAGCTGGCCGACGGCCGGCTGGTGCTGCTGTACGACCCGGCCGGGCAGGAGGCCTGGAACGGGGACTTCCGCGTGGTGACCATGACCCGGGCCGAGCTGGAGCCGGAGATGGCCGGCGATCCGATGCTCTCCGAGGTCGGCTGGGCCTGGCTGATGGACGCGCTGCAGGCGCACGGCGCCGGGTACGCGGAGCCGTCCGGGACGGTGACCAGGTGCGCCTCGCAGTACTTCGGCGCCCTGGCGGACCGCGAGTCGTCCACCGAGATCGAGATCCGGGCCTCCTGGACGCCGGCCGACGGCCGCTTCGAGCGGCACCTGGCCGCCTGGGGGGACCTGCTCTGCATCAGCGCCGGTCTGCCCCCGGTCGCGCCCGCGCCGCAGCCGGCCGTCGACGTGCCGTCACTCGGTGGGGTGGTCCCGATGCCCGCCCGCCGGCGCCCGCGCTCGCACTGACGGGTGGTCCGCGGCCACCGGCGGCGGTACCGGACCCAGCGCCACCCCCAGGGCTGACGGAGTGTGGCTTCGGACCCGCTCTGCGGCAATTTGTCCGGCCTGACGTGATGCCTGACGTGACCGATTCATGCCGACTCTGATCGATTTTGTACGAATTCCAGGCATGTCGTATCAGTCACCTGCGCGATTTGTCCGTATTGTTACTCACTAGATCGTGATCTTTCGCTAAAGCCGGGCACGGTAGCTGCCGAAGCAGACTGTGACCCTTTCCAAACGCGGAACACTCCGACCGCCCCATCGGGGTTCCGTCCGCCACTCCCCGCAGGAGGCCTGGTGTCGGTCCTTCTTGAGCACCCCGCAAACGTGGTCGCCTACCGGCCGACCAAGCCCACCGCCATGGTGGTCATCGCTGACCCCCGTGTCCGAAACACCGTCACCCGCCACCTCTGGGCGCTCGGCGTCCGAGACGTGATCGAGGTGTCCTCGATCGCCGAGGCCCGCCCCCGGGTCTCCACCCCACGCGACATCTGCGTCGCCGACGTCCACCTCCCGGACGGCTCCGGGCTGACCATCCTGGCCGAGACCCGCGCCGCGGGCTGGCCCAACGGCCTCGCGCTCTCCGCCGCCGACGACATCGGCGCGGTCCGCAGTGCGCTGGCCGGCGGCGTCAAGGGCTACGTGGTCACCGGTACCCGCACCAACGTGGCCATGCCGGGTCGCCCCGGCCTGCCGCTCGGCGCGGGTGGTCTGGCCGGCCGGATGCGCCGCCCCGGCATGCCGGGGATGCCCGGTGCCGCCGGTGCGCCGGGCGCCCCCGGAGCTCCCGGTGCGCCGGGCGCGCCGGGTACCCAGCAGTCCGCCTACCGCGAGCTCTCCGGCCGTGAGGTCGAGGTGCTGCGGCTGGTCGCCGAGGGCCAGTCCAACAAGGCCATCGGCGTCGCGATGGGCCTGTCCGCGCTCACCGTGAAGAGCCACCTGGCCCGGATCGCCCGCAAGCTGGGCACCGGTGACCGGGCCGGGATGGTCGCCGTCGCGCTGCGCACCGGCATCATCCACTGAGCGATCGGTGGGCCGCTGCGGCGGTCCTGGAGGAACGTTTCCTCCAGGACCGCCGCAGCGGCGTCCGGACGGCCCCGCGGCGGCGTCACCGCGACCCCCCGCCGCCGCTCCGGACCGCCCCCGGTCCCGGACCTCGGGAGCGGGGACGGCGCAGGCCGCCCGGTGGCATAGTCACGAACCCGGTCTGACCAGTCCGACAACACTCCTGGCCCCGAGGTCCGTCGTACCCTTGGTGAGTGACCGACGCCGTAGCAGCCACCCAAGAAGAAGCAGCCCCGGTCCCGCTCCTCGAACCGAAGGAGGGGATCCCGCCAGTCGTGGCGGACGAGGAGGCGCTGGCCGCCACCGTCGCCGCCTTCGCAGCGGGCACCGGACCGGTCGCCGTGGACGCCGAGCGAGCCTCCGGCTACCGCTACGGCCAACGGGCGTACCTCATCCAGCTGCGCCGCGCGGGCGCCGGCACCGCACTGATCGACCCGATCGCCTGCCCCGACCTCAGCGGGCTCGGCGCCGCCCTCGCGGACACCGAATGGGTGGTGCACGCCGCCACCCAGGACCTGCCCTGCCTGGCCGAGGTCGGGATGCGGCCGCAGCGGCTCTTCGACACCGAGCTGGCCGGACGGATCGCCGGCTTCGCCCGGGTCGGCCTCGGACCGATGACCGAGAGCGTGCTCGGGCTGAGCCTGGCCAAGGAGCACTCCGCCGTCGACTGGTCCACCCGCCCGCTGCCGGAGCCGTGGCTGCGCTACGCCGCTCTGGACGTCGAGGTGCTGGTCGAGCTGCGGGACGCACTCGAACAGGAGCTGGACGCCCAGGGCAAGCTCGGCTGGGCGCTGGAGGAGTTCGCGGCGATCGCCGCCGCACCCCGCCCGGCCCCGCGCACCGACCCCTGGCGCCGCACCTCGCAGCTGCACAAGGTCCGCCGGCGCCGCCAGCTCGCCGTGGTGCGCGAGCTCTGGCTGACCCGGGACCGGCTGGCGCAGGAGCGCGACGTCTCGCCCGGCCGGGTGCTCTCGGACGCCGCGATCGTCAACGCCGCGCTGGCCATGCCGCTGAACATCGCCGCCCTGCAGGCCGTCCAGGGCTTCGGGCCCCGGGTCCACCGCCGCCAGCTGGAGCAGTGGCTGGCCGCCGTCCAGCGGGGCCGGGAGGTCCCGGAGAACCAGCTGCCGCCGGCCGCCGCCCCGCACGACGGCCCGCCGCCGCCGCGCGCCTGGGCCGAGAAGGACCCGGTCGCGGCCGCCCGGCTGTCCGGGGCCCGGGCCGCGGTGAGCGAGCTGGCCGAGGCGCGCAACCTGCCGGCCGAGAACCTGATCACGCCGGACCTCGTCCGCCGGGTCTCCTGGGAGCCGCCGGCCGACCCGAGCGCGGTCGGCGTGGCCGCCGCGCTGCGCCGGCTGGGCGCCCGGCAGTGGCAGGTCGACCTGGTGGCACCGGTCGTGGCCGCGGCCTTCGTCAAGGCCGCGGAGGTCGAGCCGGAGTAGCCCGCGGGCCGGACCGGAGACCGTGGCAGCGGCGGAACGCTGCCGCGGCGGAGGGGATGCCGTCGTGCGACGGCATCCCCTCCGTCGTGTCCGGGCGGCCGCCCGCGCGCCCCGGCGCCACCGCTGCCGGGCTCCGCCGGGAGGACGTGTCGGGGGACACACGGGGTGAACCGGCCGTCGGGCCTGGGCAGGTTGGTTACCGGCGGGTAGCATGACGGTGAAGCAGCGCCGCTCACGTGCCCCCGTGCGACGGACGGCGGCAGCCTGCCCACCTCAACCTGTTGGTCCCTGGGAGGAGAGCCCCCGTGCCTCGTACCGCGAGGGACGTCGTCTTCGTCGATGGCGTCCGCACCCCGTTCGGCAAGGCCGGCCCGAAGGGCATCTACCACGAGACGCGCGCCGACGACCTCGTCGTCAAGTGCATCCGGGAGCTCGTGCGCCGTAACCCGAACCTGCCCGTCGAGCGGATCGACGAGGTCGCCATCGCGGCCACCACGCAGATCGGCGACCAGGGTCTGACCATCGGCCGCACCGCGGCCCTGCTGTCCGGCCTGCCGAAGTCCGTTCCCGGTTACGCCATCGACCGCATGTGTGCGGGCGCGCTGACCGCCGTGACCACGACCGCCGGCGGCATCGCCTTCGGCGCGTACGACGTGGTCGTGGCCGGCGGCGTCGAGCACATGGGCCGTCACCCGATGGGCGAGGGCGTCGACCCGAACCCGCGCTTCGTGTCCGAGAAGCTCGTCGACGAGTCCGCCCTGTTCATGGGGATGACCGCGGAGAACCTGCACGACCGGTTCCCGCACATCACCAAGGAGCGCTGCGACGCCTACGCCGTGCGCTCGCAGGAGAAGGCCGCCAAGGCGTACGCCAACGGCGACATCCAGCCCGACCTGGTGCCGATCTCGGTCCGCAACTCCAACCCCGAGGTCGGCGAGACCGGCTGGGGCCTGTCGACCACGGACGAGCCGATGCGCCCGGGCACGACGATGGAGTCGCTGGCGGGTCTGAAGACCCCGTTCCGCCCGCACGGCAACATCACCGCGGGCAACTCGGCCGGTCTGAACGACGGCGCCACCGCGTCGCTGCTGGCCGCCGAGGACGTCGCCGAGGAGCTCGGCCTGCCGGTCAAGATGCGCCTGGTCTCGTTCGCCTTCGCGGGCGTCGAGCCCGAGGTGATGGGCATCGGCCCGGTGCCGGCCACCGAGAAGGCGCTGGCCAAGGCCGGTCTGACCATCGACGACATCCAGGCCTTCGAGGTCAACGAGGCCTTCGCCGTCCAGGTGCTGGCCTTCCTGGACCACTACGGCATCGCGGACGACGACGAGCGGGTCAACCCGTTCGGCGGTGCGATCGCCTTCGGCCACCCGCTGGCCTCCTCGGGCGTGCGCCTGATGAACCAGCTGGCCCGCCGCTTCGAGCAGCGCCCGGACGTCCGTTACGGCCTCACCACGATGTGCATCGGCTTCGGCATGGGCGGCACCATCATCTGGGAGAACCCGCACTTCGAGGGTGGTAAGTGACCATGAGCACCACGACTGAGCTGCTGCAGCAGGGCGCCGAGCTGTTCCCCGGCGAGGTCGTCACGACCGCGCACGTCCGCCACCTGGACCTGCCGCTGCAGGCCGGCCGGCTGGCCCTGATCACCCTGGACAACGGCTTCGACCACACCAAGCCGACCACCTTCGGCCCGGGCTCGCTGCTGAAGCTGTCCACCGCGCTGGACCAGGTCGAGGCCGAGGCCGCCGCGGGCACGATCGTCGGTGTCGCGATCACCGGCAAGCCGTTCATCTTCGCGGTCGGCGCCGACCTCAAGGGCGTCGAGATCCTCAAGGAGCACGCGGACGCGCTGGCCATCGGCAAGGGCGGCCACGAGGTCTTCAAGCGGATCGCCGCGCTGCCCGTCCCCTCCTTCGCCTTCTACAACGGCGCGGCGATGGGCGGCGGCGTCGAGGTCGGCCTGCACGCCACCTACCGCACCGTCAGCGCGGGCGTCCCGGCGTTCTCGCTGCCGGAGGTCTTCCTGGGCCTCGTCCCCGGCTGGGGCGGCTGCACCATCCTGCCGAACCTGATCGGCCCCTCGAAGGCGATCAAGGTCATCATCGAGAACTCGATGAGCCAGAACAAGCAGCTCAAGGGCAAGGACGTGTTCGAGCTGGGGATCGCCGACGCGATCTTCGAGCCGGCCGACTTCCTGGAGCAGTCGCTGCTCTGGGCCGCCAAGGTGCTCACCGGCGACGTCGTGGTCGAGCGCGAGGCGATCGACCGCGGCAAGGCCTGGGACGACGCCGTCGCCTGGGGCCGGCTGGTCGCCGACTCCAAGGTGCACGGCGCGGCCCCGGCCGCCTACAAGGCGCTGGACATCATCCAGCAGGTCAAGGACGCCGACCTGCAGGCCGGCTTCGACGCCGAGGACGCGGCGCTGGCCGACCTCATCATGAGCGGCGAGCTGCGCAGCGGCATCTACGCCTTCAACCTGGTGCAGCGCCGGGCGAAGCGTCCGTTCGGTGCGCCGGACAAGTCGCTGGCCCGCCCGGTCACCAAGGTCGGCGTCGTGGGCGCCGGTCTGATGGCCTCGCAGCTGGCGCTGCTGTTCGCCCGCCGGATGGAGGTGCCGGTGGTCCTCACCGACATCGACCAGGAGCGCATCGACAAGGGCGTCGGCTACGTCCACGCCGAGATCGACAAGCTGCTCGGCAAGGGCCGGATCGGCCAGGACAAGGCCAACCGGCTCAAGGGCCTGGTCACCGGCTCGCTCGACAAGGCCGCCGGCTTCGCCGACGCGGACTTCGTGATCGAGGCCGTGTTCGAGGAGATGGGCGTCAAGCAGAACGTCTTCGCGGACCTGGAGAACGTGGTCTCGCCGACCTGCGTGCTGGCGACCAACACCTCCTCCCTCTCGGTCACCGAGATGGCCTCGAAGCTGAAGCACCCCGAGCGGGTCGTCGGCTTCCACTTCTTCAACCCCGTCGCGATCCTGCCGCTGCTGGAGATCGTCCGCGGCGAGCAGACCGACGACGCCGCGCTCGCCACCGCCTTCGGCGTCTCGAAGAAGCTGAAGAAGACCTCGGTGCTGGTCAAGGACGCCCCGGCGTTCGTGGTGAACCGGATCCTGACCCGCTTCATGGGCGAGATCCAGGACATCATCGACGAGGGCACCCCGATCGCCACGGTCGAGAAGGGCGTCGAGCCGCTCGGCCTGCCGATGTCCCCGATCGTGCTGCTGGAGCTGGTCGGCCCGGCCATCGCGCTGCACGTCTCGGAGACGCTGCGCGGCGCCTTCCCGGAGCGGTTCACCGTCTCCGAGAACCTCGGCCGGGTGGTCAAGGCCGGCAAGCGCGGCTTCTACACCTGGGTCGACGGCAAGCAGGTGCTCGACCCCGAGGTGCTGGAGCTGCTCACCTTCGGCGACACCTTGCTGACCGAGGAGCAGGTGCTGAACCGCGCTCTGGAGGCCGTCGCGCAGGAGATCGGCCTGATGCTGGAGGAGGGTGTCGTCGCCGAGGCGCAGGACATCGACCTCTGCATGATCACCGGCGCCGGCTGGCCCTTCCACCTGGGCGGGATCACCCCGTACCTGGACCGTGAGGGCGTCTCGGAGCGGGTGAACGGCAAGCGGTTCCTCGCCCCCGGCGTGGCCTCGGTGCCCGCCTGAGGCGTAGGCCCCGTACGACGCGGGAGCCCCGGTGACCTCAGGGTCACCGGGGCTCCTGCGCGTCGTGGCGGGGGGTGGGCGCTCTCGGCGGGGCCGGGGGCCCGGGTGACAGGGGCCCGAGGGCCCTGTCACGCGCCGGGCGCGGTCAGCGCTTGAGGCGGTAGACCACGGTGTCGGCGAAGACGCCGACCATCTCGTAGTGGGTGTCCAGCAGGTTCTCGATCTTCGGGATCATGCCGGGCTGGTAGGGCGCCAGGCCGGAGTCGTCCACGACGATCTCGGGCAGGCCCTTGGCGATCTCCCGGTCGAAGGTCTGCCAGGCGTTGCTGACGCTGAACTGCTCGCCGACGTTGGCGTTGCCGTCCTTGCCGCCGCTGAAGTTGGTCAGGAAGCCCGCGGTCAGGTAGCGGGTGGCCGGCTTGCGGTCGGCCAGCCAGTACAGCTCCGGGTGCATGCCCCAGACCAGCACGGTGTCCTGCGGCTTGCTCTGCGCGGCGACCGCGGTGGCCACCTCGGTGGTCCGGGTGAGCCGCTCCCCCGGCCAGGCCAGCGCGAGGCCCCAGAACACCGTCGCGGCGGCCGTGGTGTACACCAGGACCGGTTTCCAGCGGATCGCCGAGGTGGCGACCGCGCCGGTGCCCAGCAGCACCAGCGGGGGCATCAGCTGCAGGTAGTAGTGGCCGAAGAAGTGGAACCCGACGCTGACCGCGACCACCGAGGAGAGCAGCCAGACCCAGAGGTCGGTGGTGGAGCCGTGCTCCTCCCCGGCGACCGGCAGCGGGCGGTGGCGGTGCTTCAGCCAGAGCCGGCGGCCGACCGGCAGCAGGAAGCCCAGGCCGGCGCCGACCAGGATCGCCGAGTTGCCCAGCGCGCGGCCGGCCATCTGCAGCCAGGCGCCGCCCACCGAGGCGTAGTCCCCGCTGCCGGTGACCACCCAGAACAGGAAGCCCTTGGGTTTGGTGAGGATCACCGCGACCAGCGCTATCGGCAGGGTGAAGCCGAATCCGATCTTGAACAGGGCGGGCGGCCAGCGGACCCCGCGCCGGCGGGCGTCCTGGAACAGCATCCAGAGCACCGGCAGCAGGACGGCGCCGCCGGTCTGCTTGGTCAGCGAGCAGAGTGCCACCGCGATGCCGGCGGCCAGCCAGCGGCGGCGCTCGGCGTACCGGAAGGCGGCCACCATGGCGGGCAGCATGAAGACCTCGAAGGTCGCCGCCTGGGTGTCCTCCGGGGAGAGCCCGATGGAGACCAGCAGGTAGAGCAGACCCGCCCCGGCGCCCGCCCGGTTGCCCCAGCGGCCGCGGGCGATCGAGGCCAGCAGGATCGCGGTGACCAGGTGGGCGACCACCGCCAGGGTGCGCAGCGGCCAGAGCGAGGCGGAGCCGAAGACGGCGAAGCAGGCCTGGTAGAGCCAGGGCAGCAGCGGCGGCTTGCGGTCGACCACGGTGTCGTAGAGGACGCCGCCGTCCGCCAGCATCCGGGCCTGGGTGGCCAGGAACCCCTCGTCGGGGCTCCAGACCGGCCGGACGAAGGAGGGGATGTGGGTGGCGAGCGCGACCAGGGCCAGCACCGGCACCAGCCTCGTCCAGTAACCCTGGCGGACGCGGTCGGGCAGGCGCTCGGCAAGCCCGACGAGGCGGGGGCGGGTGGGGGTCGGCACGGATGACAACCTACCGGGCGGGATCGGCGCGGGCAGCGCCGGTCCCGCCTTTCGGTGCGATTATCAGCCTGTCTTGCGACGAACTGTTGCCCAGTTGTGGCAAACGGCCGCGGACCGGGCGGCTCAGGCCCGGACGGCCGCCACGTCCAGCCGGGAGACCAGGGCCGTCACCTTGCGGGCGATGTCCGGGGCGGTGAGACCGATCTCGGCGAGGATCTCGGGCCGCGAGGCGTGGTCCAGGAACTCCTGCGGGATGCCGAAGTCGCGCACCGGGACGTCCACCTCGGCGTCGCGCAGCGCCTGCGCCACGGCGGCGCCCACACCGCCGACGCGGCCGTTGTCCTCGATCGTGACGACCACGCGGTGCTCGGCGGCCAGGCCCGGCAGGGCGCGGTCCACCGGCTTGACCCAGCGCGGGTCCACCACGGTGGCGGTGACGCCCTCGGCCGCCAGCAGGTCGGCGACCTCCAGGCTCGTCGCGGCCATCGCGCCGACCGAGACGATCAGCACGTCGGCGCGGCGCTCCTCGGCCGGGGCCTCGGGGGCGCGCAGCACGTCCATGCCGCCGATCCGGCCGACCGCGGGGACGGCCGGGCCGACCGTGCCCTTGGAGTAGCGGACCACGGTCGGGGCGTCCTCCACCTCCACGGCCTCGCGCAGCTGGGCGCGCAGCTGGTCGGCGTCGCGCGGGGCGGCGAGCCGCAGACCGGGGACGACCTGGAGGATCGACATGTCCCACATGCCGTTGTGGGAGGCGCCGTCGGTGCCGGTGACACCGGCCCGGTCCAGCACGAAGGTGACGCCCAGCCGGTGCAGCGCCACATCCATCAGGACCTGGTCGAAGGCCCGGTTGAGGAAGGTCGCGTAGACCGCGAACACCGGGTGCAGGCCGTTGGTGGCCATGCCGGCCGCGCTGGTCACGGCGTGCTGCTCGGCGATGCCGACGTCGAAGATCCGGTCCGGGAAGGCCTTGGCGAACGGGGCCAGGCCGACCGGGTGGAGCATCGCGGCGGTGATGCCGACGATGTCCTCGCGCTCGCGGCCGAGCGCGACCATCTCCTCGCCGAAGACGGACGTCCAGTCCTTGCCGGCGCTCTTGATCGGCAGGCCGGTCTCCGGGTGGATCACGCCGACCGCGTGGAAGCGGTCCTCCTCGTTGTTCTCGGCGGCGTGGTAGCCACGGCCCTTCTCGGTGAGGCAGTGCACGATCACCGGGCCGCCGAAGCCGCGCGCCTTGGTGAGCGCGGACTCCAGGGCGGTGAGGTCGTGGCCGTCGATCGGGCCGATGTACTTGAGGCCGAGGTCCTCGAACATGCCCTGCGGGGCGATGAAGTCCTTGAGGCCCTTCTTGGCGCCGTGCAGCGTCTCGAAGAGCTGCTGGCCGACCACCGGGGTGCGCTGCAGGGCGTCCTTGCCCCAGGAGAGGAAGCGCTCGTAGCCCTGGGTGGTGCGCAGCGTGGCCAGGTGGTTCGCCATCCCGCCGATGGTCGGGGAGTAGGACCGCTCGTTGTCGTTGACGACGATGACCAGCGGGCGGTCCTTGGAGTCGGCGATGTTGTTGAGCGCCTCCCAGGCCATGCCGCCGGTGAGGGCGCCGTCGCCGATCACGGCGACGACCGGGTCCTTCTTCCCCTGGAGCTGGTTGGCCTTGGCCAGGCCGTCGGCGTAGGAGAGCACGGTCGAGGCGTGCGAGTTCTCGATGACGTCGTGCTCGGACTCGGCGCGGGAGGGGTAGCCGGAGAGGCCGTCCTTCATCCGCAGCCGGGAGAAGTCCTGGCGGCCGGTGAGCAGCTTGTGGACGTAGCTCTGGTGGCCGGTGTCGAAGAGGATGCGGTCGCGCGGCGAGTCGAAGACCCGGTGCAGCGCGACGGTCAGCTCCACGACGCCGAGGTTGGGCCCGAGGTGGCCGCCCGTCTTGGAGACCTCCGTCACCAGGAAGGTCCGGATCTCCTGGGCCAGCGCGGCCAGCTGTCCGGGCGTGAGCCGGTCGAGATCGCGCGGTCCCCGAATGCGGGTCAGCAGGGCCACCCGTTCCTCCTCGTTCAAAGTCGCGGACCGCGGGCGGTCCGACGGGCCTCGCTGCCCGTGTGCCGTCGCGCCGATCGGTCTCGGCGGTGCGCCGACCGGTCGAGTCTAATGTCCGCCTACCGGACACCGAGCGGGGTGCCCGGTGCCGGCGGCCCGTACTCGCCGTTCACGGCGCGCCGCGGCCACGGAGGGTCCGGGGGCGGGCACGGACGGTCGAAGGGCGGCAGACCCGGTCGGCGCCGGACACGGACGGTCGGACCGCCGCGGACCGGCCGGCACTCACGGCCGGGCGACGGACGCCTGTACGGACCGCCCGATCGGGCTGGAGTCGTCCATCTCGCTCATCACCAGGGCGAGCGCGCCGAGCACCTCGGCGCGGCCGCCCAGGGTGCCCGGGACGACCGAGAGCTGGCGGGCCGCGCTGGGGATGGCATAACGGGCCACCGAGTCGCGGATCGGGCCGAGCACCAGCTCACCGGCGTCGGCGAGGTCCCCGCCGAGGATCACCCGGCGCGGGTTGAGCAGGTTGCAGAGGGTGGCGACACCGGTGCCGATCTGCCGGCCGGCGTCGGCGATCACCCGGCGGCAGCCGAGGTCGCCCTGGTGGGCCAGCTCGACCACCCGGGGCACGCTCAGGTCCTGGCCGAGCGTGGAGGAGAGCAGGCCGAGCAGGTAGCGGGAGCCGACGAAGGTCTCCAGGCAGCCGCGGTTGCCGCAGCGGCAGACCGGGCCGGCCTCGTCCAGCGTGATGTGCCCTATCTCACCGGCGGTGCCGCCCGGGCCGCGGTAGATCTGCCCGTTGACCACCAGTCCCGCGCCGACGCCGCTGGCCACCTTGATGTAGGCGAGGTCGCTCAGACCGCGGCCGGCGCCCCAGACGAGTTCGCCGAGCGCGCCCAGGTTGGCGTCGTTGTCCACGTGCACCGGCATGCCGAGCCGCTCGGCCAGCTCCCGGCCGGGGGCGATGCCCGTCCAGCCGGGCAGGATCGCGGTGGAGCCCAGCGCGCCGGTCTCCACGTCGATCGGGCCGGGGACGCCGAGGCCGACGCCGATCACCTTGTCCGGGCGGAAGCCGGCCTCCTGGAGCAGCCGGTCCACCAGCGCCTCGGCGCGGTCGAAGCCCTGGGCCGCGGAGACGTCGACGTCGATCGGCTCGCTCTCCTCGGCGAGCACCCGGTGCGCGAGGTTGCCGACGGCGACCCGGAGGTGGGTGTGGCCGAAATCGATCCCCACCACGATGCCGGCGTCGCCGCTGAGCGAGACGCTGCGGGCGCGGCGGCCGCCGGAGGAGGTGTCGGCGACCACGACGGTGCCGCTCTCCTTGAGCTCCCGGACGATGTTGGACACGGTCGCCGCCGAGAGGCCGGTGGCGCGGGCGATCTCGGCCTGGGTCAGCGAGCCGGCCATCCGTACCGCGCGCAGCACCCGCTCCAGGTTGGCCCGGTGCAGTGAGGACTGCGAACCCGGTGTGTCCGTCGCCATGATCCACCCTTCCAAGGGCGAGGGAACCCCTCCGCCGGGCGATCCCTTCAACTCCTGAAGCCTAGGGCCTGACGGCGTCGGGTGGCGCGGCTACCGCGGGGGCGGGGTGGGGAAGGGGTGGGGGAGGGGCGGGGAAGGTGGTCCCGGTGGACTGCTTCGGGGGCCTCGCACGGCGCCGGTCGGTGTGCCACCGGGCGCCGGGCGGTGTACCGCCGGGGGGCCGGGCGCCGGGGACGGGGCCCCAGCTCAGAGCCGCGACGCGCGGCCTGCCGGGCTCCTGCGACCGGCCGAAAACCGCCCACCCGTACCATGGTGCCCATTCTCACCCGTCCCACCGGCCACGGACGTGACCGGCCGGGGGACGCTTCCAGACATGACGGGGCATCAGATGGCAGGGGATCACCCTACGCCGGGGGCAGGCGACACACCCGGTACCGGGCCGCAGGACAATCGGGGCGTCTCGCTCGGCCGCACGCCGGGAGGCGTGGACCCGGCCGCCGTGGCGAACCAGATGACACAGCTCGACGGGGCTCCGGTCCCCGGGCAGGGCGGACCGGCCGCGCCGGGCACCGCACCCGGGCAGCCGCCGGCCCCGGGCAGCGAGTACGCCTACGCGCCCACCGCCGCCGCCTTCCCCGCCCAGGGCGCCCCGCCGCCGCCCGGCGCCGCACCGGCCGGCCCGTACAACCCGGCCCAGCCCCCGTTCCCGGCCCCCAACGCCGGCCAGCAGTACGGCTACACCGCCCCGCCGCCGGCCGACGGCGGAGCCGGCTACGGCTACCCGCAGCAGCAGCCCGGGTACGCCTTCCCCGGCGCGCCGGTGCCGGCGCCGCCCAAGCGGCGCAACCCGGTGATGGTCTGGGGCGGCATCATCGGCGGTGTGCTGGCGATCGCCATCGTCGCCGGTCTGGTCGTGCTGTTCACCGAGAACAAGAAGGACCCGGACACCCCGTCGGCGGACGGCGGCACCAGCAGCACGGGCGGCACCACCGACAGCTCGACCACCGACCCCTCCGCGGGCACCGGCGGCGGCAGCGGCGGCAAGGCGGGCTCCTACAGCCTCGCCTGGACCGCCGCCAAGCCGGCCAACGCGGCCAGCGGCTCGCAGCTGCTCGGCATCTGGGGCGCCGACAAGGCCGTGGTGCGCGCCGACAGCTACGGCATCCGCGCACTCAACTCGGCCGACGGCAAGGAGCTGTGGACGCTCGCGCCGCCGGCCGGCAGCAAGGAGTTCTGCGCCGTCTCGTACGGGGTGAACGCGAAGCACATCGCCGCCGTCGCGCTCAACACCGGTGACAGCGACTGCTCCACCGTCGGCGCGGTCGACATCAGCACCGGCAAGCTGCTCTGGTCGGCCAAGGTCAGCACCGAGCGGATGTCCTCGCCCACCCTGACCGTCACCGAGAAGGTCATCGGCATCGGCGGCAACGTGGCCGGCGCGGTGAACATCGCCGACGGCTCGCCGGTCTGGCAGTTCCAGCCCCGTGACAAGGACTGCAACGTCTACGGCAAGGTCGCCGGCACCCAGATCGCGGTGAGCGACCGCTGCTACGGCTCCAACGCCAACCCCAAGTCGCAGCTAGTGCTGGTCGACACCGACACCGGCAAGACCACCAGCCCCGCGCCGGTCCCGTTCACCGGCAGCATCGAGCGCATCGACAAGGTCGTCTCGGACCAGCCGCTGGTGCTGCTGGTGACCAGCGGTCCGAACGGCGACTACATCCTGCCGTTCGACAAGAGCAACAAGCCGATGACCCCGATGTCGGTCAAGGAGCCCGGGGCGGACAGCCTGCGGCTCTCCGGCCAGGCGGACGCGTTCACCCAGAACGTCGTCAGCGGCACCACGCTGTACGTCCAGACCAACCCGAGCAAGCCCGCCGTCAACGCCTACGACCTGACGACCGGCAAGCGGCTCTGGTCGTCCACCGGCGGCACCAACGACGGCATCCGGCTGGTCTCCGGCACCGACAAGGACGGCAAGGTCCGGGCCGTGCTGGACATGGGCTACGGCAAGGGCGCCAAGATCGTCACGCTCGCGCCGGCCGACGGCGCGGTGACCGAACTCGGCACCATCGCCAGCCAGAAGAACTCCGACTTCATCGGCTCCAGCACCACCGAGTACGTGCTGCAGTCGGACGGTTCGCTGTTCGGTTTCGCCCGCAGCGCGGGCTCGGACGCGCCCGTGGTCAAGTACGCGAAGAAGTGACGCCGGGGGCGTAGTGCCCCGGTGCCCGACCCGGTCGAGGGCGGGGCGGAACAGGCCAACCCGCCTGTTCCGCCCCGCCCTCGAACATTTCCCCGGGCGCCGCGCGCCGGGCATGGGAGGATGCGAAGCATCAGCCTGACGAAGGAGTCCTGCGAGTGCCCGGCACCAACCTCACCCGTGAGGAGGCCCGTACCCGGGCCGACCTCCTGCACGTGGACGCGTACGACATCGAGCTCGACCTGAGCTCGGCCCGGGAGGGAGGCACCTTCCGGTCCACCACCGTGGTCCGGTTCAGCGCCAACACCCCCGGCGCGTCCTCCTTCATCGACCTCGTGGCGCCGAGCGTCGAGGAGATCACCCTCAACGGCGAGCGGCTCGACAACGCCAACTTCTCCGACAGCCGGATCACGCTGCCGAACCTGGCCGCCGAGAACGAGCTGCGGATCGTCGCCGACTGCGCCTACACCAACACCGGTGAGGGCCTGCACCGGTTCGTCGACCCGGTCGACGACGAGACCTACCTGTACACCCAGTTCGAGGTGCCGGACGCCCGCCGCGTCTTCGCCACCTTCGAGCAGCCCGACCTCAAGGCCACGTTCGCCTTCACGGTGACCGCGCCCACCGGCTGGGTCGTGGTCTCCAACTCGCCCACCCCGACCCCGGTCGGCGAGGGCGACAGCCAGGTCTGGACGTTCGAGCCCACCGGCCGGATCTCCTCCTACATCACGGCACTGGTCGCCGGCCCGTACGTCGGGGTCTTCGACAGCTACGAGAACGGCGACCAGAAGGTCCCGCTGGGTGTGTACTGCCGCCCGTCGCTGCGTGAGTTCCTGGACGCCGAGGCGATCTTCGAGGTCACCAAGCAGGGCTTCGACTACTTCCAGGAGAAGTTCGACTTCCCCTACCCGTTCGCCAAGTACGACCAGCTGTTCGTCCCGGAGTTCAACGCCGGCGCGATGGAGAACGCGGGCGCCGTCACCCTGCGGGACCAGTACGTGTTCCGCTCCAAGGTGACCGACGCCGCGTACGAGGCGCGGGCCGCGACCATCCTGCACGAGCTCGCCCACATGTGGTTCGGCGACCTCGTCACCATGGAGTGGTGGAACGACCTCTGGCTGAACGAGTCGTTCGCGACCTTCGCCGAGGCCGTCTGCCAGGCCGAGGCCCCCGGTTCGAAGTGGCCGCACTCCTGGACCACCTTCGCCAACCAGATGAAGACCTGGGCGTACCGGCAGGACCAGCTGCCGTCCACCCACCCGATCATGGCCGACATCAACGACCTGGAGGACGTCCAGGTCAACTTCGACGGCATCACCTACGCCAAGGGCGCCTCGGTCCTCAAGCAGCTGGTGGCGTACGTCGGCCAGGACGCCTTCTTCCAGGGCGTGCAGGCCTACTTCAAGCGGCACGCCTGGGGCAACACCCGCCTGGCCGACCTGCTCGGCGCACTGGAGGAGGCCAGCGGGCGCGACCTCAAGGCCTGGTCCAAGGCGTGGCTGGAGACGGCCGGCATCAACGTGCTGCGCCCGGCCCTCACCCTCAACACCGACGGCGAGATCGAGTCCTTCGCCGTGCTGCAGGAGGCCCCCGCGCTGCCGGCCGGCGCCAAGGGCGAGGCCGTCCTGCGCCCGCACCGGATCGCCATCGGCCTCTACGAGCTGGCCGACGGCGCGCTGGTGCGCACCGACCGGATCGAGCTGGACGTCGACGGTCCGCGCACCGAGGTCCCCGAGCTGGTCGGCCGGCACCGCCCGGCCGTCATCCTGCTCAACGACGACGACCTCTCCTACGCCAAGGTCCGCCTGGACGAGGACTCGCTGGCCGTCGTCACCGAGCACCTCGGCGGCTTCACCGACTCGCTGCCGCGCGCCCTGTGCTGGGCCTCCGCCTGGGACATGACCCGCGACGGCGAGATGGCCGCCCGCGACTACCTGGAGCTGGCCGTCTCCGGCCTCCGCCGGGAGTCCGACATCGGCGTCGTCCAGTCGGTGCACCGCCAGGTCAAGCTCGCCCTCGACGCCTACACCGACCCGGCGTGGAGCGAGCAGGGTCTCGCCCGCTGGGCCGAGGCCGCCGAGGAGCAGCTGCGCGCCGCCCAGCCCGGCAGCGACCACCAGCTGGCCTGGGCCCGCGCGCTGGCCGCCGTCGCCCGCAGCGAGGGGCAGCTGGACCTGCTCGCCGCGCTGCTGGACGGCTCGGTCGAGATCAAGGGCCTGGCCGTGGACACCGAGCTGCGCTGGACGCTGCTCGGCCGGCTGGCCGCCACCGGCCGCGCCGACGAGGCCGCCATCGCGGCCGAGCTGGCCCGCGACAACACCGCGGCCGGCCAGGAGCACGCCGCCAGCTGCCGGGCCGCCGTGCCGACCACCGAGGCCAAGGCCGCGGCCTGGGCCTCGGTGATGGAGTCGGACAAGCTCACCAACTACGTCCAGGACGCGGTGATCGCCGGCTTCCAGCAGGCCGACCAGCGCGAGCTGCTGGCGCCCTACGGCGCGAAGTACTTCGCGGCGCTCAAGGGCATCTGGGAGAGCCGCAGCCACGAGATCGCGATGCTGATCATCGTGGGGCTGTACCCGTCGCTGCAGGTCGAGCAGGCCACGCTGGACGCCACCGACGCCTGGCTGAGCACGGCCGAGCCGGCGCCGGCGCTGCGTCGCCGGGTGATCGAGCAGCGCGCCGGGGTCGAGCGCGCCATCAAGGCGCAGGCCGCCGACCGGGCGGCGGGCGCCCGGGCGCTGGGGCACTGAGCCGGTCGGGGTCCCGGGGCCGAGCCCCGGGACCCCACTGACGCCCGAGGGGGCGCCGGACGATGTCCGGCGCCCCCTCGGGCGTTGTACCAGGCTCGGGTGGAAGCCCTCGGTTACTTCTTCTTGTCCTTGCTGCCGTACGGCAGCCCGGCGAGGCCGGCGATGACCACGAAGGCCACGATCGGCAGCAGCACGTACAGGCCGAGGGTCTGGGCGACGCTCAGGCCGCTACCCGGGTCGTCGCCGTCGTCCCGGGAGAGGGCCATGGCGGGCGACGACAGCAGCATCATCAGCGTGACCGTTGCGGTGACCGCGCCGGCTCGCAAAGCGTTCCTCTTGTCCACGCTGCTCAACTTACCCGCCGCTTACGTCGCCGCGCTCGGCGGGGTCGGCCTTTCGGGCCTGCCCGCCGGCGGCCCGCAGAACGCCGGTCAAGGCCTGTGCGGCCGGGGCGGCGGCCAGCTCGTCCAGCGTCACCGGGCGGCCGGAGCCGTCCGCGACCGGCAGCCGCCAATTGGGGTACTGGTCCCAGGTGCCGGGCAGGTTCTGCGGGCGCGGGTCCCCCACCAGGTCGGGCAGCCAGAGGCCGACCAGCTCGGCCGGGGTGGCCCGCAGGAAGCGGTACAGCGCCGCCGCCGAGAGCTCCTCGCCCTCGGCCAGCAGGCCCAGCCGGGTCAGCTCGGCCCGCCACTCGGCCAGCTCGGCCGCCGCCTGCGCCTGCTCCTCGTCGAGCGACCTGGCGAGCAGGCCGAGCCGGTGGCGCAGCTCCACGTGCTCGCCGGTCAGCCGGGCGGCGGTGCTCGGGAGGTCGTGGGTGGTCAGGGTGGCCAGGCTGCCCGGCCGCCAGCGCTCCGGGGGCAGGATCTCGCCCTCGGCCTGCCAGTCCCGCTCGAACCAGAGCACCGAGGTGCCCAGGACGCCGCGCGCCGCCAGCTCCTCGCGGACGCCCGGCTCCACGGTGCCGAGGTCCTCGCCGATCACCGCCGTGCCGGCCCGGTACGCCTCCAGGGCCAGCACGCCCAGCATCGCCTCGGCGTCGTAGTGGACGTAGGCGCCCTCGGTCGGCGGGTGGCCGGCCGGCACCCACCAGAGCCGGAACAGGCCCATCACGTGGTCGATCCGGATCGCCCCCGCGTGCCGGGCCGCCGAGCGCAGCAGCTCCGCGTACGGGGCGTAGCCGGAGGCGGCCAGGGCGTCCGGGCGCCAGGGCGGCAGGCCCCAGTCCTGGCCGTGGGCGTTGAAGGCGTCCGGCGGGGCGCCGACCGAGATGCCGCCGCCCAGCGCGTACTGGAGCGCCCAGGCGTCGGCGCCGTCGGGGTGGACGCCGACGGCGAGGTCGTGGATCAGTCCGACGGCCATGCCGGCGGTGCGCGCGGCCTGCTGGGCCGCGGCGAGCTGCCGGTCGACCTGCCAGGCGAGCCAGCGGTGGAACTCGACGCGGTCCGCGAGCTCCTCGGCGGCGAGGACGACGTGCGGGCTGTCCGGATGGCGCAGCCCCTTCGGCCAGGCGTGCCAGTCGGCGCCGTGCACCTCGGCGAGGGCGTTCCAGAGCGCGTACCGCTCCAGCCACTCGCCCTCCCGCCGCCGGAAGGCCTCGTAGGCGGCCCGGGCGCCCGCGCCGCGCTCCACCTCGTGCAGCAGCTCCAGGGCGCGGCGCTTCAGCGCCCAGACGGCGTCCCGGTCGATCAGGCCGTCGTGGCCCAGCACCTCGGCACGCAGCCGGGCGGCGCGCCGGCCCAGCTCCTCGGCCTCGGCCCGCTGCTCGCCCGTCAGGTACGCGTACTCGGGCACCGCCTCGACCCGCAGGTGGACGGGGTCGGCGAAGCGGCGCGAGGAGGGCCGGTAGGGGGACGGGTCGGAGGGGGTGCCCGGCAGCCCCGCGTGCAGCGGGTTGATCTGCACGAAGCCCGCGCCGAGGCTCCCGGCCCACTGGGTGAGTTCGGCGAGGTCGGCGAGGTCGCCCATGCCCCAGGAGCGGTCGGAGAGCACGGAGTAGAGCTGCGCGAGGAAGCCCCAGCCGCGGCCGGGGAGTTGCGGCAGCCGCTCCGGGGCGACGATCAGGTGGGCGTCCTGGCGCGTGCCGTCGGTCACCGCGCTGAGCCGGTGCCGCCCGAGCGGCAGGTCGGCGGGCAGCCAGTGGGAGTGCCCGCGCGGCAGCTCCCAGACGCCGCCGTCCTCCAGCTCGACGCTGAGCCGGGCGTCCGCCGGCGCGTCCAGCGCCGTCCGCCGCCCGGCCCGCACCACCACGCAGGGCGGCAGCGACCGCGCCCGCTGCCCGGCCCGGTGGCGCTCCAGTGCCGCCCGGGCCGCCTCCGGCGTGCCCGCCTCCACGCCCAGCGCGGCCAGCACCGCCACCAGTGTCCGCGCCGACGGCTGGAGAGCCGTGTCCACCCCGTACGCCTGCGCCAGCGCGACCAGCTCGGCGGGAGGCGGCGGCGCGTCCTGCGCGGGCACCTCCAGGCCGTCGGCTCCGTCACGGTCGAGATAAGCGGCCACTCGCGGCTCCTGCGATGTCTCGGCAACGCCCGGTCAGAACAGCCACAGTCCTACCCGCGTGACACCCCGGTCACCCGGTGCGACACACGGGCCGGGCCGGGGACGCCCGCCGACGGTGCGTCATCCGGGCCCGCGCGGCGGGCTCGGACAGCCGGCGGGGGCGCCCGCGATCGCGCGCGGGCCGGGGTTCCGCGAAGGAGGGTGATGAAAGTACAAAAAGGACAAACTTGGCATACCCGTCGGTGACGTTGACACCGGCATGGCCAACTGGTGGGCTTTGGCGCGTTGTGGTCGATGCCTGGCGAGGAGGCTCCTGTGCAAGCCCGAGTGTCCGTCGCCGCGGGGCGGCGGTTGAGGCAGCAGCTGGAGCAGAGTCCGGCGCTGCGGGACGTGTTGCAGCACCCGGCGGCGCTCGCGGCGCGGCGGGCGACGGCGCGGACGTGCCGTCAGCTGGCGCCCCGGACGGCGGACCGGCTGATCGCGGATCTCAAGGGCACGGAGCCGCTGCTGGCGTCGGTGCGGGCCGAGCGGGCCCGGGCCTGGACGCCGAGCCGGCGGCGGACGCTGCAGGTGGCGGCGACGCTCTCGGCCGCGGCCGTGGTCGGCGGGCTGCTGGTGAGCGGCCCGGCCGCGTACGCCTACAGCCCCGGGCCGGACGTGGTGAGCACCGCGGCGCAGACGCCGCTGGGCAGTGTGAGCAACCCTCAGGTCTTCCCGCGGCCGCAGGAGCAGAGCGTGGCCGGCAGGCCGGTCACGGTGCCCGCCGCGGTGACGCTGGTGACCTCGGCGAAGGCGGACCACGGCGCGGTGGACACCGTGCGCGAGGTGCTGGGCGTGGCCGGGGCCACCACGGTGACGCCGCAGGCGGAGGCCGGGACGCCGGCCGCCGGATCGCTGGTGGTCTACGTCGGCGGACCGGCCGAGGAGGCCGGCGGCGAGGTCGACCGGGCGCTGCGCGAACTGACCGCGGCGGCCGGCGGCAAGGACGGCGGTGCGCCCTCCACGGCGGGGATGCCGGCCGGCGGGTACGTGCTCTCGGCCGGCCAGCTGCCGGCCCCGGGCGGCGGGACGTACGGCGTGGTGGTGCTGGCCGGGGCCGACCAGGCGGGCACCTTCTACGCGGCGCAGAGCATGCGCCAGCTGCTGGCCGCCGTACCGCCCGGACAGGGGCAGGCGCCGGGCGCGGCCGGCCTCGGGCTGCCCGGGATCACACTGCGCGACTGGCCGTCCGGCGCACCGGTGCGCGGTACCGCGGAGGCGTTCTACGGCACCCCGTGGAGCCAGCAGCAGCGCCTCGACCAACTGGACTTCCTGGGCCGCTCCAAGCAGAACTTCTACCTCTACGCCCCCGGTGACGACCCGTACCGGCTCTCCCGCTGGCGCGACGCCTACCCGGCGGCCCGGGCCGAGGACCTCAAGGCGCTGACCGCCCGAGCCGGCGCGAACCACGTGACGGCCGGCTACGCGATCGACCCGGGGCAGTCGTTCTGCTACAGCTCGGCCAAGGACGCGGACGCGCTGGTCGCCAAGCTGGACGGGCTGCGGGCGCTCGGCTTCACCGCCTTCCAGCTGCAGTTCCTGGACGTCTCCTACGACGAGTGGCACTGCGGCGACGACCGCTCCAAGTACGGCACCGGTCCGGCCGCCGCCGCCAAGGCGCAGGCCGAGCTGGCGGCCAAGGTGCAGGACCGGCTGATCGCGAAGCACCCGGGGCTGGCGCCGCTGTCCGTGGTGCCGACCGAGTACCACCAGCAGGGCTCCACGCCGTACCGCAAGGCGCTGGCGGCGGCGCTGCCGGCGGGCGTGCAGGTGGCCTGGAGCGGTGTCGGGGTGATCCCGGAGAAGATCACGGGCGCTCAGGCCGCCGAGACCGCCGAGCTGTACGGGCGCCCGCTGGTCACCATGGACAACTACCCGGTGAACGACGCCAACCCGGACCGGCTCTTCCTCGGCGCCTACACCGGCCGGGACGCCGAGGTCGCCACCCGGTCGGCCGTCATGCTGACCGGTGCGATGGAGCAGCCGGTGGCCTCGCGGATCGCCCTGGCGACCGCCGGGGACTTCGCCTGGAACCCGGGCGGGTACAAGCCGGAGGACTCCTGGCAGGCCGCGCTGCGCTCGCTGGCGGGCCCGGCCGGCGCCACCGCCGCCCCGGCCGGGGCGGTCCTGGCCTCCGTCACCGCGCTGGCCGGCAACAGCTCCTCCTCGCCGCTGTCCAAGGATGAGTCCGGCTACCTCAACCCGCTGCTGGAGCGGTTCTGGGCGACCGCCGAGCCGAACGCCGGCGCGGCGCCCGACCTCGCCCGGCTGATAGAGGCGGCGGCCCCGTTGCGGGAGTCCTTCGCCGCGATGGCGGGCGCCCAGCAGACCCTGAGCGCCACCCCGGCCACCGCCCCGCTGGCCGCCGAGGCCGGCCCCTGGCTGGCCCCGCTGCGCGACTACGGCCTGGCCGGCCAGGCGGCGCTGGACATGCTGCTGGCCCAGCGCGGCGGCGACGGCGCGGCGGCCTGGCGGGCCCGGGTGGAGCTCAACAAGCTGCGCGAGCAGCTCGCCCAGAGCCCGGCGACGGTCGGGGCGGGCGTGCTCGGCCCGTTCCTGGAGCGCGCCGTGCGGGCCGCCGACAACTGGGCCGGCGTGGTCGGCGGCGGGGCCGCCCCGACCACCACCCTGGGCACCGCGCACGACCACCTGCCGGCGCTGATGACCGACGGCGTGGCCGACACCTTCTACTGGAGCTCGGCGCCGCCGCAGCCCGGCGACTCGGTGGGCCTCGACCTCGGCGGCGGCCGCCCGGTCGGCAGCGTCACCGTGCTGATGGGCTCCTGGGGCAGCGGCCCGGACGGCCAGAACGCGCTGGACGACTACATCCACGACGGGGTGCTGGAGTACTCCACCGGCGAGGGCGGCTGGAAGCAGCTCGCCCAGGTGAGGAACCAGAAGAGCGTCACCGCCCAGCTGCCCGGCGGGGCGGTCGTGCGCGGGGTGCGGCTGCGGGCCACCGCCGCCCAGAAGACCGCCGTCGCGGTCCGCGAGTTCACCGTGACCGCGCCGGACGAGGCCCCGGCCAGCGTCACCGGCGGCCCGGCCGCGCTGCCCGGCGCCTCGGCCGGCGCCGTGCTGGACGGCAACCCGGACACCGCCTACCGGGCGGCCACCGCGCCGACCGCCGCCGACGAGCCGCTCACCGTCGAGCTGGGCGCGGCCCGGCCGCTGGACCGGCTGACCGTCCTCACCGACCCGACCGTGCGGGCCTCGGCCACCGTCTCGGTGCGGCGCGCCGACGGCAGCTGGGCGGAGATCGGCACCGTGCAGCCCGGCTACAACGAGCTGCCGGCCGGCGGCCAGAGCGCGGACGCCTTCCGGCTGGCCTGGAAGCCCGGCGGGGAGCCGCCGGTCGTCAACCAGGTGATCCCCTGGTACGCGGACGCCCCGGCCGCCCGGCTGAGCCTGGCCGACGCCGCGCTGGACGTGGTGACCGGCGCGGCCGCGCCGGTGCAGGCCCGCGCGATGATCGAGGCGGGCCGGCCGGAGGGCGCGGTCGGCGAGCTGCGCACCGAGGTGCCGGCCGTGGCCAAGGGCCTGACCGTGGCGCCGGCCTCCGGGGTGAGCGTGCCGCGCGGCGGCCGGGTGGGCGTGCCGCTGCTGATCAGCGCCGCGCCGGGGACGCCGTCCGGCACCTACCAGGTGCCGGTGCAGTTCGTGACCGGCTCGACCACCGTGCGGCAGGTGCTGCAGGTGCACGTGGTGCCGCCGACCGGCGGCCCGGACCTCGCCGGTACCGCGAAGGCCGCCTCCTCGGCCGACGAGACCTCGGCCTTCCCCGCCTCGGCGGTGGCCGACGGCGACCCGAAGAGCCGCTGGTCCTCCCCCGCCAAGGACGACGCCTGGGTCCAGCTGGAGCTGCCGAAGGCCGCCCACCTGGGCTCGGCGGTGCTGCACTGGCAGGCCGCGTACGCCTCGTCGTACAAGATCCAGGCCTCGGCGGACGGCGTCTCCTGGACGACGGTGGCGACGGTCGACGACGGCAAGGGCGGCAACGAGACGGTGCGGTTCGACGCGCCGGACGCGAAGTTCCTGCGGGTCCAGGGCGTCGCCCGGGCGACCAAGTACGGCTACTCGCTCTGGGGCGTGGAGCTGTACGCCGTCACCGACCCGGCGACGGCCGGGCAGCCGGCCACGACACCGGGCACCCCGGCGGTACCGGCCACGCCCGCGGTGCCGGCCGCCCCGCCCGCGACCACCGCACCGGTGACGCCGTCCGGATCGCCCTCGCAGAAGCCGTAGCGGATCCCGCCGTGCCGGGCCGGGCGGGCCCGGAGGTCGCGCCCGCCGTGACGGGCCCTCGAACGGCGGGCCGCCGCGCTCCCCGATACGGGGTGCGCGGCGGCCCATGAGGCGTACCGGAGATATGACGGGCAAGCCCTTGGTGGAGCGGGGTCAGGCGGAGAGCGGTTCGGCCTGCTCACCGCGGCGGACGGGGGCGGAGTGGGCGCCGTGCGCCCGGGTCAGCGGCAGCGCGTGCGCGGCCTCGGTATGGTCGTGGTGCTCGTACTCGGCCCACTGCGGGGCGTGCAGCTGGTCGCCTCCGCCGTACGGCTCCAGGTAGGGCCGCCAGCGCGGATCCTTGATCCCGGTGCCGATGATGCGCCAGGCCAGGCCGCTGGGCGGGGCGGGCGGGCGCTTCATCCGCCAGCCGAGTTCGGTGAGGTGGCGGTCGGCCTTGGTGTGGTTGCAGCGGCGGCAGGCTGCCACCACGTTGTCCCACCGGTGCTGGCCGCCCCGGCTGCGCGGGATGACGTGGTCGACGCTGGTGGCGGCGGCCCCGCAGTAGACGCAGCGGCCGTGGTCACGGGCGAACAGCGCCCGGCGGGTGAGCGGGACCGGCCCGCAGAACGGGACCCGGACGAAGCGGGTCAGACGGACGACGGACGGCGCCGGAAGGGCGCTGGTGGCGCTGTGCAGAGTGACTCCCGAGTCCTCCAGGCTGACCGCCTTGTGGTTGAGGACCAGGATGAGTGCGCGGCGCATCGATACGACGCCGAGCGGCTCGTAGGACGCGTTGAGGACCAGGACATGCGGCACGGATGCCTCCTTGGACGCCTGCGGCGCGTGGCTCGCGCCGGGACGAGCGGTTCGACCGCGCAACGGGTGCGTGATCTCCCCCAGTGTCGCCTTACGCCTTTGTACGGCGCCACCACTCCTGTGTAACGGAGCGGATGTGAACTCCGGGTGTGGGTTCTGTCATACCCGATATGCCCGGGCGAAGGACGGGTTGCACCCGGGTGCCCTCGCGGAGGCCCCTTCGCCCGCTCGGAGCAGCGGGCCACCCGGGTGCCGCCCGGACGGCGCGCGGGCCGTCCCGGCACCGTTCAGGGGCCGCGCGGGGGGTCGCCCGGGGGCCCGACCGGGGGCGTGCCGGGGCGTTGACGGGGCGTCCGGGCCGTGGTCACGCGCCCCGGAGCGGCTCCCGCCGGGCGGGTCGGCGGCCGCCCGGCGTGTCCGGGGCGCGGCCGGACGGCGGATAGGCTAAGGCGGACGGTCCGCAGGCCCCGGGTGTGCTTCCGCGTCGGCGGGCTGTGCCACGCCCCCTGCAGGAAGGTCCCCGCACGTGTTCAGGTCCGGTGCCGCCGGTCTCCTCGCCGACGCGTCCACGACGCTCTCGTCCACGCCGCCGAGCCCGTCCCCGAGCCCCACGGCCCCGCAGCTGCCGCAGTTCGACCTCAGGATCCCGACCAGCGCGCAGGAGGTCAGCGACACCACCAAGCAGGCGGCCGGCTGGTTCGACTCGCACTGGCAGGACTGGCTGGCCGGCGGGGTGCGGATCGTCTTCATCGTCGTCCTGGCGCTGGTGCTGCGGGCCGTGGTGCGCAAGCTGATCACCCAGTTGATAGCGCGGATGATCAAGCCGAACGAGGCCGACGAGGAGCCCGGCCGGCTCGGCGGGCTGCTGGCCAACACCGGGGTGGTCAACCCCGAGCGCCGGCAGCAGCGCTCCGAGGCGATCGGCTCGGTGCTGCGCAGCGTCGCGTCGTTCAGCATCCTGGGCACGGCCGCGCTGATGGTCCTCTCGGCGCTCGGGGTGAACCTGGCGCCGCTGCTGGCGAGTGCCGGTGTGGCCGGTGTGGCGATCGGTTTCGGCGCCCGCAACCTGGTCACGGACTTCCTCTCCGGGGTCTTCATGATCATGGAGGACCAGTACGGCGTCGGCGACGAGATCGACACCGGGGTGGCCACCGGCACGGTGCTGGAGGTCGGCCTGCGGGTCACCAAGCTGCGCGGCGCGGGCGGCGAGATCTGGTACATCCGCAACGGCGAGGTGAAGCGGATCGCCAACATGAGCCAGGGCTGGTCGACCGCCTCGGTGGACGTCCAGGTCGGCTACAAGGAGGACCTGGCCCGGGTCGAGGCGCTGATCCAGGAGACCGCGGAGACGCTGGCCAAGGAGGCGCCGTTCGACGAGCTGGTCTGGGCGCCGGTCTCGATCCTGGGCGTGGAGTCCGTCGCGGTGGACTCGGTGGTGCTGCGGGTCGAGGCGCGCACCGCCCCGGGCAAGGCGCTGTCGGTCGCCCGGGCGCTGCGGCACCGGCTGAAGACCGCGTTCGACCAGGCCGGGATCAAGGTCAAGGAGGAGCCGCCGGCCGCCGCCGGCGTCGCCGCGGCCACCGGGGCGGCGGCCTCCGGGGTGGTGCTGACGGCCGCCTCGGTGACACCGTCCGCCGACACCGCCCCGCCGTCCGCGCTGGCCGACCCGGCCTCGCCGCGCTACCTCGCGACGGCGCCGATACCGGCTCCGGTGAAGCCCGCCGACGACGCCTCCAAGGCGCCCTGACGGCCCGGGCGCCCGGACGCCGACGGGCCCCGCCGCCCGGCCCGGGCGCCCCGCGCACCCGGGCGCCCACGACGCCGGAGCGCGGCGCGAACCGGAGCAAAGCCCCGCCTCCCGGACATCGGGGGGCGGGGCTTCGCGCTGCCCGGTAACGCTTCGGCATCCACCGCCGGAAGGACCATTGACACCCTCCTGACGAGGACCGTACGGTCCTGTCCAAGCGACTGGAAAGTTTCCTAACAGTTCGCTTCGAGCCC
The DNA here is from genome assembly GCF_055564815.1 of Kitasatospora sp. NPDC028961. Lineage (NCBI taxonomy): Bacteria > Bacillati > Actinomycetota > Actinomycetes > Kitasatosporales > Streptomycetaceae > Kitasatospora > Kitasatospora sp. NPDC028961. The sequence goes on from NZ_JBVHVO010000009.1 coordinate 239,591, forward strand.
ACCCGGTGATCACCGTGACGTGTCAGGAGAGGAGGATCCGCGTCGTGAGCAGACCATCCGCCAAGGCCCCCCTCGCCGGCACCCCCAGCCTCCTGCGCGCCATCAACGACCGCGCGGCCCTCGAACTGCTACTGGAGAACGGCCCGCTCTCGCGGACCCAGATCGGCACCCTGACCGGGCTCTCCAAGCCCACCGCCTCCCAGCTGCTGGCCCGCCTGGAGGCGGCCGGGCTCGTCCTGCCGGTGGGCACCACCGCCGGCGGGCCGGGCCCCAACGCTCAGCTCTACCAGGTGAACCCGGCCGCCGGTCACGTCGCCGGCCTGGACGTCACCAACAGCCACGCCCGGATCGCGGTCGCCGACATCACCGGCGTCACGCTGGCCGAGCACGTCGTCCCGACCAAGGGCTGGACCGCCGCCGAGACGGTCACCCGGGTCGCCGCGGCCGTCGCCGGGACGGTCCGGGCCGCCGGGCTCGCCGAGGGCGCCCTGCGCACGGTGGCGATCGGCGTCGGCGGCGCGCCCGACCCCGTCACCGGCAAGCTCCGCTACGCCTCCCACCTGCCCGGCTGGCACTCCCCGCGACTGGTGCAGGACCTCTCCGAGGCGATCGGCGCACCGGTGTCGATCGAGAACGACGTGAACCTCGCCGCCGTCGCCGAGCAGGCCTCCGGCGCGGCGCGCGGGTTCGAGGACTTCGTCCTGCTCTGGGCCGGCGAGGGCATCGGCGCGGCGATCGTGATCGCCGGCCGGCTGCACCGCGGCTTCACCGGGGGCGCCGGGGAGGTCGGCTACATGCCCGTCCCCGGCTCGCCGGTGGTGCGGGACGTCCGCCGCCGCAACTCCGGCGGGTTCCAGGAACTGGCCGGCGCACCCGCCGTCCGGGCCCTGGCCCGGGAGTACGGGCTCGGCGCGCCCAGCGCGGAGGAGTCGCTCGCCAAGGCCCTGGCGACCCCGGGGGCCGGCGACGAGTTCCTCGCCGCGCTGGCCGGCCGGCTCGCCGTCGGACTGGCCGCGATCGTCGCCGTCGTGGACCCCGAGCTCGTGGTGGTCTCCGGCGGCGTGCCGAACGCGGGCGGCGAGCGGCTGCGCGCCCTCGTCGAGGAGGAGCTGGCCCGGATCTCGATCGCCCGGCCGGAGGTCCGCAGCAGCGCCCTGCCCGGCTCACCCGTCCTGCTCGGCGCACTGCAACGCGCCCTGGCAGCCGCTCGCGAGGCGGTCTTCTCCACGCACTGAAGGCCGCCCCACCGCGGCCCCCGCCGCACCGCCCACCGCCGGTTCCCACCGCACCGAAGCCCTGCACCAAAGCCCCTGCACACCTCTCCCCAACCCCCTTACGCGGGACCAGAGGCAATGACGCCTGCCCGCGCGCCCCCAGGAGGATCTCGAAGTGCACTCCACCACCTCTCGCAGAAGCCGCCGGACGATCGCCGCCGTGACCGGCAGCGCCGTACTGGCCCTGCTCGCCACCGCCTGCACCGGGTCCAGCGACGGCGGCGGCAGCGACGACTCCGCCTCCGGCAAGGACGTCACCATCAGCTTCTGGCACGGCTGGAGCCAGGACTCCGAGGTGAAGGCGATCAACGACAACATCGCCGCCTTCGAGAAGGCCCACCCGAACATCCACGTCAAGACGACCGGCAACATCGCCGACGACAAGGTCAACCAGGCGCTGCGGGCCGGCGGCGACGCGGCCCCAGACGTGGTCTCCTCCTTCACCACCAACAACGTCGGCATGTTCTGCTCGACCAAGGCCTTCGCCGACCTCAAGCCCTTCCTCGCCAAGGACAACATCGACGCGGCCAAGACCTTCCCGGCCGCGATGCTCAACTACACGCAGTACCAGGGCAACCAGTGTTCGCTGCCGCTGCTCGGCGACGCCTTCGGCCTGTACTACAACAAGGCCGCCTTCGCCGCCGCCGGCATCACCGCCGCTCCGAAGACCTTCAGCGAGTTCGCCGCCGCCGCGGCCGCGCTGACCGTCCCCGAGGGCGACGGCTACAAGCAGCTCGGCTTCATGCCGCTCTACCACGGCTACGAGTCGACCACCGAGCACTTCCTCGGCCAGTGGGGCCCCAGCTACTTCGACGGCTCCGGCAAGTCGAACCTCGCCACCGACCCCAAGATCGCCTCGATGCTGACCTGGCAGAAGGGCCTGGTCGACAAGCTCGGCGGCTACGACAAGCTGGACAAGTTCCGCGCCACCTTCGGCGAGGAGTTCAGCGCCAAGAACCCCTTCCACACCGGCCAGGTCGCGATGGCCATCGACGGTGAGTGGCGGACCGCCTCGCTCGCCGAGAACAAGCCCGACTTCGAGTGGGCCACCGCGCCGTTCCCGGTGCCGGACGACCAGCTCGACACCTACGGCCGCGGCTACCAGACCGGCACCATCGTCGGCATCGCCAGCACCAGCAAGAAGCAGGCCGCCGCCTGGGAGCTGGTCAAGTTCCTGACCACCGACACCGACGCGGTGGTCAGCTTCGCCAACGCGATCCACAACGTGCCGAGCACCTTCGACGCGCTCAACTCGCCGAAGCTGATCAGCGACGCGAACTTCAAGACCTTCCTGGACATCGCCAAGAACCAGCACTCCGGCACCACGCCGGCGAGCGTCAACGGCGGCGCGTACATCGTGTCGCTGCAGAACCTCGGCTACGCCTACGAGTCCGGTCAGCAGAAGGACCTCCCGGCCGGCCTGACGGCCACCGCCAAGGAGATCGACGCCGCCATCGCCCAGGCCAAGTAGCCAGCGGCCCACGGAGCTCCCATGTCACTCGCGTTCGGCACCCGCAAGGGCCCCGGATCGACCGACCCGGCGGCGCCCTCCACGCAGCACCTGCTGCGCCGGAAGCGCCGCCGGGAGGCGGCCCGCACCCTCGCCTTCCTCTCCCCCTGGCTGATCGGCTTCGGCGTCTTCTTCCTGTACCCGCTGATCTCGACGGTCTACTTCTCCTTCACCAAGTACAACGGCTTCGGCTCGCCGGCCTTCACCGGCCTGCAGAACTGGGACTACGTCTTCAACGACCTCCCGGCGTTCTGGCAGGGCCTGCGCAACACCGTCTGGCTGGTCTTCATCATGGTCGGCCTGCGGGTGGCCTTCGGCCTCGGCATCGGCCTGCTGATCACCAAGGTCAAGACCGGCGCCGGCTTCTTCCGCACCGCGTTCTACCTGCCGTACCTGGCACCGCCGGTGGCCGCGACCGTCGCCTTCGCCTTCCTGCTCAACCCCGGCACCGGCCCGGTCAACCACTTCCTCGGCGAGATCGGACTGCCGCAGCCCGGCTGGTTCTCCGACCCGTCCTGGTCCAAGCCCTCGCTCACCATGCTCGCCATGTGGGGGATCGGCGACCTGATGGTCATCTTCATGGCGTCCCTGCTGGACGTCCCGAAGGAGCAGTACGAGGCCGCCGAACTGGACGGCGCCGGCCCGCTCCAGCGGTTCCGGTTCGTCACCCTGCCGAACATCTCGCCGATCATCATGTTCGCGGTGGTCACCGGCGTCATCCAGACCATGCAGTACTACACGCAGGCGATCGTCGCCGGGAAGGTCGCCGGCGGAAACGCGGGCAACTCCGGGCAGCAGTTCGAACCCGGCTACCCGCAGGGCTCCACCTGGACCCTGCCGCAGATGGTCTACAACCTCGGCTTCCAGCGCTTCAACTACGGCGCGGCGTGCGTCGTCGCCCTGGTGCTGTTCGCCATCTCGATGGCGGTCACCTCGGTCCTGCTCCGCCGCAAGTCCGGCTTCATGTCGAACGACGACTAGGGCCCAGTGAGGACACGATCATGACTCTCAGCTCCACCCTCACGGCGCAGGCCCCCGCGAAGGGGCCCGCCCGGCGCGGCGCCCCCACCGCCGCCGCCCGCGCCGCCCGCCGCCGAGCGCTGCTCAACTGGGTGGCCGTGCACTCGCTCGCCATCGCCGCCACGCTGTTCTTCCTGCTGCCGTTCGTCTTCGCCTTCCTCACCTCCGTCATGACGGACAACCAGGCGCTCACCACGGACTACTGGCCGACCTCCTGGGAGTGGGGCAACTACGCCAAGGTCTGGAACACGCCCGGCTTCCTCACCTGGTGGCGCAACACCCTGCTGTACGCCGGCCTCGGCACCGCGCTGACCATCGTCTCCAGCCTGCCGGTGGCCTACGCGCTCGCCAAGTTCCGCTTCCGGGGCCGCAATCTGGCGCTGATGGCCGTCATCTCGATGATGATGCTGCCGCCGCAGGTCACCATCATCCCGATGTACCTGTTCTGGGCGAAGGAGCTCGGGCTGAGCGGCTCGCTCTGGCCGCTGATCATCCCGATGGCCTTCGGGGACGCCTTCTCCATCTTCCTGCTGCGGCAGTTCCTGATGACCATCCCCAAGGAGTACATCGAGGCGGCCCGGATCGACGGCTGCGGCGACCTGCGCACCCTGCTCAAGGTCGTGCTGCCGATGGCCAAGCCTGCCATCGCCGCCGTCGCCCTGTTCCAGTTCTTCTACTGCTGGAACGACTACTTCGGCCCGCAGATCTACGCCAGCAACAAGCCCGGCGCCTGGACCCTCTCCTACGGCCTGGAGTCGTTCAAGGGCGCCCACCACACCAACTGGAACCTCACCATGGCCGCCACCCTGCTGGTGATGGCGCCGGTGATCGTCCTCTTCTTCTTCGCACAGAAGGCCTTCATCGAAGGCGTGACACTGACAGGGGTCAAGGGCTGATGTCCGCACTGAAGTTGGCCATCGTGGGTGGCGGTTCGACGTACACCCCCGAACTCATCGACGGTTTCGCCCGGCTGCGCGACACCCTGCCGATCGCCGAACTCGTCCTGATCGACCCGGCCGCCGACCGGCTGGAGCTGATCGGCGGGCTGGCCCGGCGGATCTTCGCCAAGCAGGGGCACGGCGCCGTGGTCACCACGACGACCGACGTCGAGGCGGGCGTCGCCGACGCCGACGCGGTGCTGCTGCAGCTGCGGGTCGGCGGACAGGCGGCCCGCAACCAGGACGAGACCTGGCCGCTGGAGTGCGGCTGCGTCGGCCAGGAGACCACCGGGGCGGGCGGCCTGGCCAAGGCCCTGCGCACGGTGCCGGTGGTGCTGGACATCGCCGAGAAGGTCCGCCGGACCAACCCCGACGCGTGGATCATCGACTTCACCAACCCGGTCGGCATCGTGACCCGGGCGCTGCAGCGCGCCGGACACAAGGCCGTCGGCCTGTGCAACGTCGCGATCGGCTTCCAGCGGCGGTTCGCCGGGCACCTCGGCGTCGACCCCGAGCTGATCCGCCTCGACCACGTCGGCCTCAACCACCTCACCTGGGAGCGCGGCGTCACCCTGCTCGACGCCCCGGGCGCGACCACCGGGCGCGAGGTGCTGCCGGAGCTGCTCACCGGCTTCGGCAAGGAGATCGCGGACGACATCCGGCTGCCGCGGCGCGTCGTCGAGCGCCTCGGCGTGGTGCCCTCCTACTACCTGCGGTACTTCTACCAGCACGACCTGGTCGTGGAGGAGCTGAAGGTCAAGGGCTCCCGGGCCGCCGAGGTCGCCGAGATCGAGCGGCAGCTGCTGGAGATGTACGCCGACCCGGCCCTGGACACCAAGCCGGAGCTGCTCGGGCAGCGCGGCGGCGCGTTCTACTCCGAGGCCGCCGTCCAGCTGATCGCCGCCCTGCTGGGCACCGGCGGCGGGACGTCCGTGCAGGTGGTGAACGCCCGCAACGACGGCGTGCTGCCGTTCCTGCCCGACGACGCCGTGATCGAGGTGCCCGCCGAGGTGGACGCCGCCGGCGTGCGCCCGCTGCCGCAGCGCCCGGTCGAGCCGCTGTACGCCGGCCTCATCGCCGCGGTGACCTCGTACGAGCGGCTCGCCCTCGACGCCGCCCTGCACGGCGGCCGCGACCGGGTCTTCGACGCCCTGCTCGCCCACCCGCTGGTCGGCCAGATCGAACTCGCCGACCAGCTGACGGACCGGCTGCTCGCCCACAACCGCGAGCACCTCGCCTGGGCCTGACGTGCCCGTTCCGTCCGGCCCGCGCCCCCGGCCGCCGTCGCCGCCGACCGCGGCGACGGCCCGCCGGGCCGCGAGGAGACCGACCACCCCCGGCCGGGGACAACGGCCGGGCCACGTACGAGCCGCGGGGACCTCATGACCCACCAGCCCGAACCACTACTGCCCGGCGTTCTCGCCATCGACGCGGGCAACTCCAAGACCGACGTCGCCCTGATCGGCGCCGACGGCACCGTGCTCGGCGCCGCCCGGGGCGGCGGCTTCGCACCGCAGAAGATCGGTGGCGCGGCGGCCGTCGCCGGCCTCGCGCCGCTGGTCGAGGAGGCGGCCACCGCTGCCGGGCTGACCTTCCGCAGCGGTGTGCTGACCACCCACGTCAGCGCCTGCCTCGCCAACGCCGACCTCCCGGTGGAGGAGGCCGCCCTGCGCACCGCCCTGGAATCGCACCCCTGGGGCCTCAGCAACACCGTCGTCAACGACACCTTCGGCCTGCTGCGGGCCGGCACCGACGGCCCGCGCGGCGTGGCCGTCGTCTGCGGGGCCGGCATCAACTGCGTCGGCCTGCTGCCCGACGGCCGCACCGCCCGGTTCCCCGCCCTCGGCGAGCTGACCGGCGACTGGGGCGGCGGCAGCGGCCTCGCCGTCAGCAGCATGTGGCACGCCGTCCGCGCCGAGGACGGCCGCGGCGGCCCGACCGGGCTCGCCCGCGCCATCGCTGAGCACTTCGGCCTGCCGGACACCGGCGCCGTCGCCGAGGCGATCCACCTCGGGCACCTGCCCTTCGGGCGGCTGCACGAGATCGTCCGGGTGCTGTTCGCGGTGGCGGAGACCGGCGACCCGGTCGCCCTGGAGCTGATCGACCGGCAGGCCGACGAGATCACCCGGCTCGCCGTCGTCGCACTGCGCCGCCTGGACCTGCTGGACGAGCCCACCCCGCTGGTGCTCGGCGGCGGGGTGCTCTCCTCCCGGCAGCCGCTGCTGCTCGACAACCTGACGGCGCGTCTGGCCGCGGCGGCGCCGCTGGCCGAGCCGCGGGTCGTCGTGGCGCCGCCGGTGCTGGGCGCCGCGCTGCTCGGCCTCGACCACCTCGCGGCCGGGCCGGCGGCCCAGGCCCGGGTGCGCGAGGCGTACGACCCGGCCCACCCGGTCGCCGCCTGACCCATCGCAGGCCCCCGAGACTCCGCCCCCGACAGGTCCGCACACCCGTCGGGGGCGGTCCCCGTGCGGCGGACGCCGGGGGCGGCGGCGGCGCGGGTGGCGGGCCTTCCCCCGGCGACCGCGGCCGCGCAGCCGTGTTGTCACCGCGGCCTTTCTGCCACCGTGACCGCGGCCGCACGAGAAGTCGGACCGGCCGACTTCTCGCGCCGTACGGCCTTGACCTCAACCGCACTTCATGGTGTGGGATGGGCATCGACGGCGGCGCACGCCGCCGGGGATCGTGGCCGGTCGAACGACGCGGTCGATGCCCCGTCCGTAGGGTGACGACCGGCCTCGGGCCAGTGGGCCGCCTCCGCACCCGATCGTGCCGGAGGCGGCCCCGGGCCCCGTCCGACCGGGTCGGCTCGCCCGATCCGGTCGACAGGGCGGCCGCCGATGGCGCAGAGTCGCGGCATGCCCCGACTTCCGCTGCCGTCCCTCCCGGCCCACTACCGGAGCCGGGCCGCCACCCCGGCCGACGCACCGGCGATCCACCGGCTGGTCGCCGCCCGCGAACGCGAGTTGCCCGGCGGCGCCGGCGGCGGGGCCGAGAACGCGGTCGACGGCGTGGCCGCCGACCTGGCCCTGCCCGGTCTGGACCCGGCCCGCGACACGCTGCTGGTGCTGGACGCGGCGGGCACCGTGGTCGCCCGGGCCTGGGTGCACGGCGGCCGGCGGAGCAAGGTGGACGTCCACCCGGCGCACCGGGGCCAGGGGTTGGGCGGCGCGCTGCTCGACTGGGTCGAGGCGCGGGCCCGGGAGCTGGGCAGCGAGCGGCTCTCGCAGACCGTCCGGGACGGCGACCGCGCCACCGACGCGCTGCTGCGTTCGCGCGGGTACGGGCCGTTCGTCACGCAGTGGCTGCTGGAGATCGCGCTGCCCGCCGGGCCGGCGGCGCCCGTACCACCGGCCGGGATCACCGTCCGGCCGTTCCGCGCCGGCGACGAGCGGGCCGCGTACCGGCTCACCGAGGACGCGTTCGACGAGTGGCAGGTGCGGCGCAAGCCCTACGAGGAGTGGGCGCGGCACACCGTCGAGCGGGACACCTTCGCGCCCGCGCTCTCGCCGGTCGCGTTCGCGGCCGGGGAGATGGTCGGCGCGGTGCTGTCGCTGGACCTGCCGGACACCGGCGAGGGCTACATCGAGCGGGTCGCGGTCCGGCGGGACCACCGCGGCCGGGGCGTCGCCCGGGCGCTGTTGCGGGAGGCGTTCACCGCGTTCCACCGGCGCGGCCGGCGGGCCTGCACGCTGTGGACGCACTCGGAGACCGGCGCGCTCGCGCTGTACCAGCGGGTGGGGATGACCGTCCGGCTCGGCTCGACGGTGTACGGCAAGCCGCTCCACCCGGGCGGGGCCGGCGGGCCGGCCCGATCGGGCGCGTGAGCCTGCCGTTCGGACCCGCCGGGAAGCTACCGTTCGGGTGGCTCCGGGCCGGGGTCGTCGATGGCCGTCGCCTACCTGGCCTCCCCGGAGGCCGGCTACGTCACCGGCCAGGTCATCGGGGTCAACGGCGGCGCCGTCCTAGGGCATTGAGGGCCGGTCGGCCGGGCGGCACGCCGCGCCGCCCGGAAACCGGCCGGCCGACCTGCGCTCCGGCGATGGTTCGGGCCGGATCCACCCCCAGATTGCTGGGATACCGGGCACCCCGCCCCGGACGCGAGGATGCGGCTACCGGGATCTGTGGCATGCACCAGACACAGCTCCTACCGCATCCCGACCGACCGGAGGAGCACCCCCATGGCCTCGCGCAACCGACGCGCCGCCCTCACCTCAGGATTCGCCGCACTCTTCGCCGTGACCGGCCTCGGCCTCGGCGCCGCACCCGCCCACGCCGACCCCGTGAACCCCGTCTGCAACCCGAATCAGGACTACCTCTGGCAGGACATCGTCTCGGCCCGGGTCGAACCGACCGTCACCGACTTCCTCGCGGTCGCCATCGCCCCCGGGACCACCGGCCAGTACACCAAGACGCTGTCCGAGGTCGACTCCGTGAGCACCACGGTCAACAGCAGCGTGGAGGTGACCGCCGACTTCAAGGCGCTGTTCGTCAAGGTCAGCGCCAAGGTCGGCTTCTCGGTGTCCAGTACCAAGTCGAGCACCCGGACCACCACCGTCACCGACACCGTGAACTTCAACAGCCCCGGCTACTACGGCCTCTACCGCGGCACCCGCAAGGTGACCGGCGAGTGGGTCCAGTTCGTCTGCGCGCGCTCCGGCCCGGCCACCGGGTACTGGATCAGGACCAATCCCGGCAGCAACGGCACCTTCACCACCTTCGACGTCCCGGAGCAGGGCACCGTCTCGTGCGCCTGGCCCGAGCCGGCCGGCACCCTGCGCGCCGCCGCCCGGGCGCGGCTCGTCTGCTGACCCCCGCCACCGTCTCCCGAATCCTCAGCCGCGAAAGCGAGTCCATGATGCCCGTTCCGCACCGACCCCGCCGCGGGGTCCGCCGCCGGCCGGCCGCGCTCGGCACCGCCGCAGCCGCCGTCGCCCTGCTGTTCACCGCCGTCCCGGCCGCCGTGGCGGCCCCGGCCTCGGTCACGACCACCTGGGGCGACTTCAACTGCGACGGGGGGCTCTACCGCATCAAGCCCTCCTCCGACCTGGCGCTGACTGTCGCGCTGTCCTCCCGGAACCACGGTTCGGTCATCCAGTACAAGTGGACCGGCGAGTCCAACCAGAAGTGGATCTACTGCCACCGCCCCGAGTCCAACGGCACCGAGACGGTGGTGTTCCAGGACAGTTGGCGGCACTGGTGCCTCGCCGTCGACCGCGACTACCTGAGCACCGGGGTCTGGATCATCGACACCGGCTGCTTCAGCGACCGCATCCCCACCGAGCAGCAGTTCGTGAAGACGAAGGTGCCCGGCACCAACCTGTTCGCACTCCAGGGGCAGCACTCCGGCCTGTGGGTCGCGCCCTCCGGCACCTACGGCGAGAACGGCAACCAGATCACCCAGGGCAACCAGCCGGAGCTGTACTCGCTCATTCCCGCCTGACCGCGCACCGGCGCCCGGGCACGCGGCCGGCCGGGTCCCGGTGGGCGGCCGGTCGCGGGCCCGGGCGTGCCCGGGGCGGGCCCGGGGGTCAGCGGCGACCGGCCGCCAGCAGGGCGGGGAGGGTGGCGAACTTGACCCGGGGGCGGCCGGCGGCCTCACCGAGGGCGCGTTCGGCGCGGTCGATGGCCCGCAGCTGCTTCAGCCCGACGGCGTCCGGCCGCCGGCTGCGGACCAGCCGGGCCAACTCCCGTCGGGTGCCGGACGAATCGGGCAGCGCACCGGCCGCGGCATCGTCCAGCAGGGCGTCCACGGTCTCCTGCGCGCAGGCCCGGTTGGCCCCGATCCCGCCGGACGGCCCGCGCTTGGCCCAGCCCACGACGTAGGTGCCGGGCAGCGGCCGGCCGGTCTCCGGGTCGATCACGCGGCCGCCCCGGTGCGGCACGGCCGCGGCGGCGGCGTCGAAGGGCAGACCGGGCACGGGGACGCCCCGGTAGCCGATGGACCGCACCACCAGCCCGGCCCGGAGGGTGCCGTGCTCGCCGGTGGGTTCGGCACGCGGACCGTCGGGGCCGGCCACGAGCGCCGTCCCGCCGAGCCGGACGCCCTCGACGCGGCCCGTGCCCAGGAGTTCGGTGGGCGCGGCGAAGAAGCGCAGCACGATCCGGCGGCCGGGGCGCGGCGGCTCGCCGCCGTCGACGTGCTCCAGCGGCAGCCCGGCGAGCAGCGCGGCCTTGGAGCCCTCCGGCGCGGCGGCGATCGCGGCGCGGACCTCGGGGTGGTCCTCGACGACGAGTTCGACGCCGGGCAGGTGCTGGAGCGCGAGGAACTCGGACCGCGTCCAGGCCGCCTGCTCGGGCCCCCGGCGGGCGAGCAGCACCACCTCCCGCACCCGGCTGTCCCGCAGGGCGGCGAGGGCGTGGTCGGCGATGTCGGTCGCGGCGAGGCGGTCCGGGTCGAGCAGCAGGATCCGGGCGACGTCCACGGCGACGTTGCCGTTGCCGACGACCACCGCCCGCTCGGCGGAGAGGTCGACGGCCTCGGCCGGGACGGTCGGGTCGGCGTTGTACCAGCCGACGAAGGTGGTGGCGGGCAGGCTGCCGGGGAGGTCCTCGCCGGGCAGGCCGAGCCGGCGGTCGGTGGCGGCGCCGACCGCGTACACGACCGCGTGGTGGTGGGCGGCCAGTTCGGCGTGGCTGAGGTCCTTGCCGATCTCGACGTTGAGGTGGACCCGCAGCCGGGGGTGGTGGAACACGCTCGCGAAGCTCTCGGCGATCCGCTTGGTCGACTGGTGGTCGGGGGCGACGCCGTGCCGCAGCAGGCCGCCGGCGACCGGCAGCCGGTCGATCATGGTGATCTCCGCGCCGGTGGTGCGCAGCAGCGACTGGGCGGTGTAGCTCGCGGACGGGCCGGTGCCGACGATCGCTATCCGCAGCGGCCCGAGGTCGTCCGGCAGGCTCCGGGGGAAGGTCGGCGCTCCCCAGCTGTGGTCGGCCGGGTGGTCCCGGTAGTAGTCGCGGTTGAGCTCCCCGAAGACGGTGTCGGGGCCGGCGAGCCGGTCGACGGGGTAGACGGCGTCGACCGGGCAGGCGTCCGCGCAGGCGCCGCAGTCGATGCAGGCGACCGGGTCGATGAAGAGCATGTCGGTACGGCCGAACTCCGGCTCGTCCGGGGTGGGGTGGATGCAGTTGACCGGGCAGACGGACACGCACGAGGCGTCGTTGCAGCAGGTCTGGGTGATCGCGTAGGCCATGGCCGGGTGGGGTCCTCGCTGCGTGGGGGAGGCGGTCGGGTCACGCCGGGTCGGGTCGGGCGCAGGCGCCGAGCCGGTCGGCGCGGGCGTCGGCCGGCTCTCGGGGTCGGGACGGATCGGGGTCGGGGCGGGGTCGGGACGGGGCGGCGTCGCGGTCGCGTCGGCGAGCGCCGGCTCGGCTCGGCTCGGCTCGGGTCGGGTCGGGTCAGAGCATGTCGACGCGGCGGTAGACCGCGGCCGCGGAGCTGTTGAGCAGCCCGGCCTCGCCGAGGAAGGCCATCAGGTGGCTGGAGCTGGTGCGCATCATCGCCTTGCGGTGCTGGTTGGCCCGCACCTCGGCCAGCGCCCGTTCGGTGTCCAGCCCGGCGGCCCGGTACACGCCCGGGTGGACCATGCTGCTGACGATGACGTAGGCCGCCACCGCGATGCCGGTCCCGGCGGCCCGCCGACGGGCGCGGCCGGCGCCGCGCAGCCGCTCGCGGATCTCCTGGCGGGCGAACTTCATGTGCCGCGATTCCTCGACGACATGGATCCGGGACGTCCCGCGGACGATGTCCAGGACGTTCTCGCCGCGCATCCAGTCGCGCTGCATGACGTCGAGCACCTCTTCGGCCACCAGGATCCCGCCGTAGGCGAGTTCACCCTTGGCGGTGGCCTTGAAGAGGCGGCCGGCCTGGGCGATCACCGCGGCGGGCCGGTACTGCGGGACGCCCATCTTCTCGCAGGCGCGCGCGAACATGATCGAGTGCCGGCACTCGTCGGCTATCTCGGTGAGGGCGAAGCGGAACTCCGCGCTGGCCGGGTTCTTCAGGTACTGGTCGCGCAGCACCATCTGCTGCAGGATCATCTCGAACCAGATGCCGGTGGTCATGATCGAGCAGACCTCGTGCCGGGTGAGGGTGACCCGCTGCCGCTCGGTCATCTCGTCCCACAGCCGGGTGCCGTAGAGCGTGCTCCACTCGGGGTTGAGCCCGTAGCCGTCCTCGGGGAGCGGCGCGTCCCAGTCGATCTCGGTCGCCGGGTCGTAGGAGAGGGTCGCGGCCGAGTCGAGCAGTCGCTTCGAGACGTCGTCGTCGGCCGAGGTGTGAGCGTGGATCCCTGCTGCCGTGCCGGGGTGAGCCATGGCTGCCTCCAGGTGCGTGCCCTGCGCGGGGTTCCCGCCCGCCCCGCTTATTAGACGGAGAGTACAATAAGAGGCCGGGCGCGAGAAGCCCTCGCGCACCGGCCTCCGGCGGAACCCGGGCCGCGCGTCAGCATGGCGGCCCGTCAGGCGTCGCATCCCCTCAGGCGTTGCGGGCCGTCAGGCGTGGCGCGCCGTCAGGCGGTGCTGGCCGTCAGGCGTTGCGGTCCCTCAGGCATCGCGGCCCGTCAGCTGCCGGGGTTTGTTTCACGCGTTCGGGCTGAGCGCCAGCCGGAGTGCCCCGGCGGCCTCCGCCGTGGCCTCGCGGAACCGCCGGCCTATTCCCAGGTAGTTGATGTAGCCGTGGATCAGGTCGGGCTGGCGGCTGAGCGCGACCACCACGCCCGCCTCGCGCAGCCGCTCGGCGTACGCCTCCCCCTCGTCGCGCAGCGGGTCGAAGCCCGCGGTGGCGATGTACGCGGGCGGCAGGCCGGTCAGGTCGGGGGTGAGCAGCGGGGAGAGCCGGGGGTCCGAGCGGTCCACGCCCTCGGGTGCGTAGTGGTCGGCGAACCAGTCCATGTGCGCGCTGGTGAGGAGGAACCCGTCGGCGAACAGCTCCCGGGACGGCCGGCGCCGGGAGGCGTCGACGGCCGGGTAGAAGAGCAGCTGGAACGCGGGCGCGGGCCCGCCGCGCCGGACCGCCAGCTGGGCGGTGACGGCCGCCAGGTTGCCGCCGGCGCTGTCGCCGCCGACCGCGATCCGGTCCGGGTCCACACCGAGGTCGGCCGCCTCGGCGTGGGCGTGGTCGAAGGCGGCCAGCGCGTCGTCCACGGCGGCCGGGAAGACGTGCTCCGGGGCCAGCCGGTACTCGACCGAGAGCACCCGGACACCCGCGTGCCGGGCGAGGAAGCGCGCGGTGTTGTCGTGGCTGGTCCGGGTGCCGAGCACCCAGCCGCCGCCGTGGAAGAAGACCAGCAGCCCGGACGGGGCGGCCAGGCCGTCCGGCGTGTACAGGGTGGCCGGCAGTTCGCCGTACTCGACCGGGATCCGGATCTCGCGGGTGGCCACCGGCTCGATCACCGGGCCGCTCACCAGATGGCGGCCGTGGTCCAGCCCGGCCCGCGACGCGGCCACTCCGGCGGGCCTGACCAGGTGGTTCCCGGAGATCCGCTGGAGGCTCAGCAGCAGTTGGGCGTCGAGGGCCAGCCGCTGGCCGTCCCGTCGGACGGGCGCGCCGGCGATCAGCCGGCGCAGCGGCCGCGGCAGCGCGTAGGCCGCGCGGACGGCGGCGGCCTGGGCACGGACCTGGACCGGGATCGTGGCCGGTGCCGGTGCCCGGGTCGGGATCGTCATGGTGCCTCCTGCGTGGTCGGGGCCCGGGCCGGCCGCTCGCGGCGGACCGGCACGGCGGCTCGGGATCGAGGCGGCTCAGCGTAGTGTTACTCGCCGGTTCGGCCCAGCGTGCCCCTTCGTGTGTCCGGTCGTGACGGCCCGGGCCTCGCGGCGAGGTCCGCGCGGCGGATGCCGGGCGCCCGGCGGTCCTCGACCGGACGGGCGCGGGCCGGGCCCCGGCCCGGCGCACCGAGCACACGCCGAGCCCGTGGGACACCCCGGCAACGCCTGACGGGACACCCCGGCCCGGGCCCCGCACAGGCCCCGGCCCGGCCGCCGCCGGTAGCCCGCCGTGACTGGCGGCGACGCGCGCCGGAGGGATGATGGAGAAGCCCCGGGCCAGGCAGCGGGGGGTACGGACCGGCGCGCTCGCGGCCGGAGGAGAGGAGCGACCGGATGAGCACGGTGGACCTCCTCCCCCTCGGCCCCCGGTCACCGGTGGGCCGCGCCCGGCACCCGGTCCCCCCGGCGGACGCCGGCTCTGCCGCCGCCCCTGCCCGGCGGGCGGTGACCCGGCGGCCCGGCGACGGCGGGGCAGCACATCACCCGGATGGGGGCCTGCGGCGGCACGCGGCCCGACGGCCGGAGGGAGGGTGACCATCGGACGGGACGGACGAACCGCAGACGGCCGAGACCGCACGACACATCCGAGGTGCGCACCATGGACAGCCGACGACCCCCCTTCGTCGACAGCGCGGCCGGCGCCCTGCTGGACGCGGACGGCAGGATCGTCCGCTGGACCCGGGAGGCCGAGCAGCTGCTGTCCCTGTCCGCCTCCGAGGTCTGCGGCCGCCCGGTCCGTGAGCTGCTGGCCGACCCGGCCACCTGGACCGCCCTGCTGGCCGAACGCCGGGCCGAGCGCGCGGCGGCAGCGGAGCGGGCGGCGGCAGCTGAACGGGCGGCCTCCGCCGAGCCGGCGGCGCCGCAGTCCCCGGAGCAGTCCTCCGACACCTGGTCCGGCACCGCGCTGGTGCGCTCCGGCCGGGGCGAGGAGCTGGGGATCGTCTTCCAGGTGCTCCCGCTGGAGGACAGCGACGGCCGGAAGCCGTCCGGCGCGGCCCGGTACTTCCTGCTCGGCGCCCCCGCCGAACTCGTCACCCAGTGGCGGCAGGACCAGGCGTTCACCCGGGAGCTGTTCCTCCAGGACCGGGTGGGCCTCGCCGTGTTCGACACCCAGCTGCGACTGGTCAGGACCAACACCCACCTGCTCCCCTACTCCGGCCTCCCGCCGGACCTGACCGGACGGCGCCTCGGGGACTTCCTGGAGCCCGAGGGCGCCGAGGCGGTCGAAAAGCAACTGCACGAGGTGCTGCGGACGGGCCGGCCGCTGGTGATCTCCGGGGAGCTGGTGCGGACGATCGAGGAGCCGGGCGGCGGGGCGGCGATGGCGATCTCGGCCTTCCGGCTGCAGGCCGCCGACGGTCAGGTGATCGGGGTGACGGCGCTGTTCACCGACGTCACCGCGCTCCACCGCTCCGGCGAGCGGCTCGCCGTGCTGCACCGCGCGACGGCGGCGGTCGGCGGATCGCTCTCGGTCACCGGCACCGCAGGGGACCTCGCCGCCGTCCTGGCGCCCGGGCTGGCCGACCTGGCCGTGGTCGAGATCGCCGAGGCGGTGTTCACCGGCGAGGAGCCGGCGCCCGGCCGGGACGGCCGGCTGCTGCTCCGCCGGACCGCCGTCACCGGGGACGCGGACCTGCTGGAGGACGCGGGGCTGGACCGGGTGGCGGAGACGACGGCGGTGGAGTTCGACACCGAGGGCTCACCGGTCGCCCCCGCCGGCCCTCCAACCCTGACCACCGCGGACGCCTCCCCGAGCACGGCCGGCACGATGACCGCGCCGCTGCGCGCCCGGGGCAGCCTCCTCGGCCGGGTGACCGTCCACCGCGCCGCCGGCCGCCTCGCCTACGAACCGGCCGATCTGGACCTGCTGCGCGAGATCGCCGCCCGCACCGCCCTCGCGCTGGACAACGCCCGCCGCTACACCCGCGAGCACCGCGCCGCCGTCAGCCTCCAGCGCAGCCTGCTGCCGCCCGCGCACTTCGAGACCGCCGCCGTGACCACCGCCAGCGTCTACCTGCCCACGGACACCGCCAGCGGCGTCGGCGGCGACTGGTTCGACGTGATCCCGCTCTCCTCGGCCCGGGTCGCGCTGGTCGCCGGGGACGTGGTCGGCCACGGGCTGGAGGCCAGCGCCACCATGGGCCGGCTGCGCACCGCCGTCCGGACCCTCGCCGACCTCGACCTGGAACCCGACGAGCTGCTGGTCCATCTCGACGACCTGGTCTGCCAGTTGCTGATCGAGGGCGAGAGGCCGGAGGAGGACGGCGAGTGGCCCGCCGGTCAGCGGACCGGCCCGTTCGGCGCCACCTGCGTCTACGCCGTCTACGACCCGGTCTCGCGGCGGTGCGCGATGGCCTCCGCCGGACACCCGCCGCCCGCCGTCGCGGCGCCGGACGGCACCGTCGAGTACGTGCCGGTGCGCCCGGGGCCGCCGCTGGGCGTCAGCGGTCTGCCGTTCGAGGTGGCGGAGGTCGAGCTGGCGCCGGGCAGCGTACTGGCGCTCTACACCGACGGGCTGATCGTGGGGTACGGGGGCGACCTCGACGAGGGGCTGGCCGAGCTGCGCAGCCGGATGTCCCGCCCCGGCGCCGCCGCCGCACCGCTGCGGGAGCTCGGCCGCGCCATCGTCGACGGTCAGCCGGCGCACCGGCTGGCCGACGACGTCACCCTGCTGCTCGCCCGCACCCGGGCGGTGCCGACCGACGCCACCGCCACCTGGTCGGTGGAGGCCGACCCGGCGGCCGTCGCCCGGGTCCGCGGGAGTGCGACGGCGCGGCTGCGCGACTGGGGCCTGGAGGAGCTGGTCTTCACCACCGAGCTGGTGCTGAGCGAGCTGGTCACCAACGCCATCCGCTACGCCGGCGGCCCGGTCGAGGTGCGGCTGATCCTGGCGGAGCGGCTGACCTGCGAGGTCTCCGACCCCAGCGCCACCCAGCCGCGGATGCGCCGGGCCCGGCTCACCGACGAGGGCGGCCGGGGCCTGTACCTGGTCGCCCAGCTCACCAGCCGCTGGGGCAGCCGCTACACCCGCAACGGCAAGACCATCTGGGCCGAGCAGGAGCTGCCGTAGCCACCCCGGCCCGGGCCCGGGCCCGCCCGGGACGGCGAAGGGCCGGTCGACCCGACGGAGTGTCGGGCCGACCGGCCCTCGTGCGGCCGCCCGGAAGTGGACCGGGGGATCAGGCCGAGAAGTAGCCGATCAGATCGGCGACCACGTCGGTCGAGCCCCACTGGTTGGCGAACGACACCCGGCCGTCCACCACCGGGACCATCACCAGGGCCGACACCACCGTGCCCGGCCGGTAGTTGACGTTCGAGGCGTCCGGCCGGTCGATCCCGTGCGGATAGACCGTCAGGAAGCTGGTCTCGGTGGGCCAGACCGTCGTGACGTTCAACAGCACCGAGGTGACGCCGGTCGCGGGCACGCCCTCGACGCCGGCCACCTTCAGGCTGACCCGCCCTCGCCGTCCCGGGTGTCCAGCAGCCGCACCAGCCGGGCCGCCCGAGACGCGGGTCACATCCGTGCGTGTCACAACCCGGCCGCCCAGTCCGTCTCAAGGGGTGCAGGGACGGACGACAACGGAGGAGCACCCCATGGACGCGCGACTGAGCCTGTTCGCCACCCCGGCCGCCGGGAAGGCCTTCAAGCACCTGATGGCGCTGGGCAGGACGCTCAAGGACGGACCGCTGCCGGCGGCGACGCAGGAGCTGGTGGCGCTGCGGGTGAGCCAGATCAACGGCTGCGCGGTCTGCATCGACATGCACGGCAAGGAGGCCGCGGCCGCCGGCGAGACCGCGGCGCGGCTCAACCTGGTGGCGGCGTGGCGGGAGGCGACGGTCTTCACCGAGGCCGAACGGGCCGCGCTGGAGCTGGCGGAGCAGGGGACGCGGGTCGCGGACGCGGCCGGCGGGGTCGACGACGAGGTGTGGGCGCGGGCCGCCGCGCACTTCGACGAGGAGCAGTTGACCGCCCTGACGATGCTGGTCTCGCTCATGAACATGGTGAACCGGCTCAACGTCATCACCCGGCAGCCCGCCGGCGACTACGAGGTCGGTCAGTTCCACTGAGTACGCGACGGGCGGGGGCGACGGGCCCCCGCCCGCGGATGATTCGGACGATCAGGAGAGGGGATCCGGCGTGAGCAAGGTCGAGGAGTTCGAGGAGCTGCGGTCGCTGCTGTTCTCGATCGCCTACCGCATCCTGGGCAGCGTGAGCGAGGCCGAGGACGCGGTGCAGGAGACATGGCTGCGCTACGACGGCTCGGCGACCCGGCCCACGTCGGTCAGGGCCTTCCTGTCGGCGACGGTGACGCGGATCTCGATCGACGTCCTGCGCTCGGCCCGGGTGCGGCGGGAGGCGTACGTGGGCGCGTGGTTCCCCGAGCCGCTGCTGGACGACCCCTACCAGGACCCGGCGCGGTCGGCGGAGCTGGCCGACTCGGTCTCGATGGCGGCGCTGCTGCTGCTGGAGCGGCTCAGTCCGCTGGAGCGGGCGGCGTTCGTGCTGCGGGAGGTGTTCGGCTTCGGGTACGACGAGGTGGCGGCGACGGTCGGCCGGTCCGAGGCCGCCTGCCGGCAGCTGGTGGTGCGGGCCCGCCGGCACATGGAGGCCGGACGGCCGCGCTTCGAGGCGGTCCGCACGGAGCAGGAGGAGCTGTCGGCGCGGTTCTTCGAGGCCCTGCGCGAGGGTGATGTGGCCGGTCTGCAGGAGCTGCTGGCCGCCGACGTGACGATGGTCGGCGACGGCGGCGGCAAGACCCCGCAGCTGGCCAGGGCCATCGCCGGCGCCGGGAACGTGGCCCGGCTGCTGGCCGCCTTCTTCCCCCGGCTGGCGCTGGTCGACGTGACCTGCGAGCCGCACGAGGTCAACCGCCAGCCGGGCGCGATCCTCCGCGACCGGGACGGCAGGGTGCTGCAGGCGCTGTCGCTCGACGTGCTCGACGGCCGGATCCAGGCCATCCGCCTGGTCCTCAACCCCGACAAGCTCGGCCACCTCGGCCCGGTCGCCGACGCCTGGGCCGTCCACGACGAGGTCCGGAAGGCCCGCCGCCCGAGGCGGTGACCCCGGGACAACGAGAAGGCCGGTCGGCCCGACGTGAGTCGGGCCGACCGGCCTTCTGCTGGTCTGACGACCAAGTGTGCGCGAGGGGGGAGTTGAACCCCCACGCCCTTTCGGGCACTGGAACCTGAATCCAGCGCGTCTGCCTATTCCGCCACCCGCGCATCTGGGTGATGAGGTAAATCGTAGCCCATCCGCGCGGGTGCTCCGAACCAGGTCAGCGGGGCCGCCGGGATCAGCCTGCGAGGCGCTCCACGATCCAGTCCAGCAGCACGGGCGACCCGTTGCTGTGCACGGTGTTGTCGTCGTCGAAGGCGACCTCGTCCAGGTGGCCCCGGTCGAGGTCCGCGTCGGTGATGGAGAGGTTCACGTCGACGTTCCACTGCACCGGGTCGAAGTCCAGCGCCGCCGCGCTGACGGACGGGACGAAGGCGCCGCTGCGGAAGTCCTCGGAGATCTTCGCCTTCAGCGCGTCCGCGACCTTGCCGAAGGAGTCCAGGGTGCCGCCGGGCGCCCCGTCCAGCGCCGGGACCTCGGTGGTGATGCTGCGGCGCATCGCCAGGCCGAGGTGCATGCCGCCGATCGGCTGCTCCTCGCCCCGCTCCGGCTGGAAGCGGGCCGTGGCGCTGGCGATCAGGGCCTGCCAGTCGAAGGCGACCTCGCCCGCCGGCAGCGGGCGGCCGACGCCGTCGCGGCGGCCGTTGGAGACACCCAGCTTGCGCGGGATCGACGGGAACTCGTCGAAGCGCTTGAGGTCCGCCAGGAACTCCGCGCGCAGCGGGCTGGAGGTGGCGACCGGCCCGGAGTACTTGGAGTTCTCCACCCAGGCCCAGAGCAGCTGCTGGGCGGCGGGGCTGCGGATCAGGTCGGCCTGCTTGGCGCCGTCCGGGCCCGCCGGGGTGTAGTCCTCGAAGAAGTAGGCCATCTGCTGGAGCACCAGCGGGATCCACGCGCCGTTGTGGGGCGAGTCGAAGGAGAGGTACGTCTCCGTCTGGTGGTCCATCTTCTGCGTCTCCAGCTTGGCGAGCGCGAAGCGGGTGACGATCCCGCCCATGCTCACCCCGCCGACGGTCAGCCGCTCGTCGCCCACCCGCTCCTGGATCACCCTGAAGATCGCCTCGATCGCGACCTCGGCGTTGGCCTGGATGTGGGTGTGCCGCTCCTCGAAGCCGAGCAGGACGATGTCGAAGCCCCGGGCGAGCAGCTGGTCGAAGAGCCCCTGCTTGTCGTCGTAGGGCTGGTTGAAGTACGCGAACAGCTCGGGGAGCTTGCTCGGGCCGTAGCTGAAGCCGTCCGCGAAGAGGAAGGGCTTGCGCAGGCCGAGCTTCGGGTTGGCGTAGTAGACGGCCGCCTTGCCCTTCGCCGCCTGCCCCTTGTACTCGGCGCCGGTCAGCTCCCAGACCACGTCGGCCTGGCGCCCGCCGGGAGCCGAGCGCTCCAGCGCGGAGGCGAACCACACGTCGGTCGTCAGCGAGGCGGCGAGCTCCGCCACCTCCGCCTGACTGGGCTCCGCCTGGCCCCCTTTGAGGGTCAGGGCTACGTCGATCCTGGGTTCCTGTGTCATGACTACCGCCTCGGTCCAGTCGAACGGGGGATCACGTGCGCACAGTCGGTGACCGTAATGGTTTGATCACGCACCGCACCAGCGGAACACGCAGAGTGATCGAGATTGTTCGGCCGCAGTTGGCGGACGACCGGAGTTGGCCGACCGGTCAGACGGGGAAGTCGCCGGCCCGGACGGCGGCGAGGAAGGAGTCCCAGGCGGAGGCGGGGAAGAGGAGCGCGGGCCCGTCGGGGTCCTTCGAGTCACGCACCGGCACGAGGCCGGGGAACCCGGGGGCCACTTCGATGCAGTCGCCGCCGTTGCCGCCGCTGTAGCTGCTCTTGCGCCAGGCGGCTGCGCTCAGTTCGTTCCTGGTCATCCCTGAACCCCTCCAGCGCATCAGCGATCAGCGCGACCGAGTCGTCCGCCGAGAGTACGTCTCCGCGGAGACGATCATAGCTTCGCTGATGCCCCGACACGACGGCTGCGATATCGCAAGGATGCCCGCGATCAAGGCTTTCCGAGTAGACCCAGTGCTGGCCGTCGGGCATCTCCAACAGCACCATCGACTTGTCGATGATCGTGCGGCGCCGCGCAAACGGTGCGACTTGGATGAGCACATTCGGGAGCTGCGCAACCTTCAGAAGGTGTTCCATCTGGCACATCATCACCTTGGGCCCGCCGAAGACCGTCCGAATGGCGCTCTCATCCAAAATTGCCACCAGCAGCGGCCCATCAGGGTCAAGGAAGCGCTTTTGTCGACCCAATCGGGCGGCCGTCCGCTCCTCGATCAACTCAGGGTTCCCGGCGGCATCGCTTGCCTCGAACACGGCCCGCGCATACTGGCGACACTGAAGCAGCCCGTGCACTACGGAGTGTTGGAAGACCCTTACGGCAACCGCCTCCGACTCCATGTCCGCATGGTTCTGGAACCAGTCCGGGTGCTCGATCTCCGCGTTCCAGTCCACCCGGTCCCAGAGCCGCTTCAGCAAGCCACCGGTGCTCATCAACTGGTCGGCTTCCACCACCGACTCAGGAGGCATCCGGCGCTTGCCGCTCTCATATCGGGTGATGTTCGTCCGATTGCAGTGCAGGAGCTTGCCGAGCTCCTCCTGGGTGTAGCCGCCCAACTCACGGTAGAACCGCAGCTCTTCGCCGAACATCACGGCGGAGCTGGCCGTCGGCCCCTGCTTCGCCCTCCGGTGTGACATGCCGTCCCCCCTCACGTGCCGCATGTGACCGGTACTCCGGATTGGTCGTCACCGTACCTCCGTCCCCTCGATGATTGATGCCGGAACGCAATCTTCTGCTTGCACCGCGTGACCACGCGCCGTCCCGCGAGCCGCTTCCACTCCCCCGTCGCCCCAGGAGGTAGCCACGCCATGTCCAAGAACTGCGTAGACCGCCGGCTGTCCGGCCCCCCGCACCGTCGGCCGCGTGAATTCGCGGCGCGATTGGACTCCCGGCCCGCGTGCACTCCCCTGGCCCGGCTGATGCTGCGGGCCTATCTGGCCGGGATGCCGCAGGGCGAACGCTACTCGGACGTCGGCGAGTTGCTGCTCGGCGAACTCTTCGCCAACGCCGTCCAGCACAGTGACGCGCCGCCGGACCGCATGATCGAGGTCCGGTTCGCGCTGATCACCGACCGGCTCCGGATCGAGGTGCACGACGCGGGCACCGGCCGCCCGACCGCCCGGCTCTCCGCCACCGACGACGAGCACGGGCGGGGCCTCTTCCTCGTCAACGAGCTCGCGGACCGGTGGGGTTGTCGCCCGCGTGCGGGCGGGGTGGGCAAGTTCGTCTGGGCCCTGGTCGCCCCCGGGCCCGAGTACACCGGTCCCGCCTTCGGTCGTGCTCCCGGCGTCATCGCCGTCTGACGGCAGCGCCGCCCCGGCGCATTCACCGTGCGCCCCGCAACGATTTCCCCCCAACGTGGGGTTTGGCTCAACCCATCGGCCCGTGCGTACCGATGCCCCATGCGGCGCAAGTCCCGGGCGGGGTGGCGGCGCTGAGGGCTGCCACCCCGTTCGCCGCTCCTCCCCCGGTCGACGACCACCGCTGCCCGTTACTTCGCGGCGTCGAGGGTGGCGCGCCAGAGCGGGCTGTCGACGTAGTGGTTGTCGTACTGCTCGGAGGAGTCCTTGATCTCCTGCGGGCTCGCCTCGCCGCGCATCACCCGGCCGAGCAGGCGCAGGTAGTCGAAGCGGGGCATGCCCGGGGTGAAGACGAAGAGCACGTCGGCCTCGGAGCCGGGCGCCGCCGCGAAGGCGTGCGGGGTGTGCGGCGGCACGAGCAGCAGGTCGCCGGCGCCGAGGACCTTGATCTCGTTCCCGACCAGCACCTGCAGCGAGCCGTCGATCACGAAGAACAGCTCCGAGGCCCGGGTGTGGAAGTGGGCCGGGGCGCCGACCGCGCCCTTGGCGAAGGTCGAGCGGTAGCTGGTGATCGAGCTGCCGTCGGTGCCGCAGTCGGCCAGCAGGGTCATCACGCTGCTCGGGTCACTGGTGGTCTCGGCCTCGGCCGCGCGGGTCAGCACGGGCTTGAGGTCGGCGGCGGCCGGGATGAGGTTCGCAGCGGCGGTGTTCACAGTCGTTCTCCGTGTTTCGGGTGGTGGGCCCCGGTCTCTCGCCGTGGCCTTGTGTCTACGACTCTACGGAGTCGAGAGACCCGTGCCAGGGTGCATTTCCAACCCACTTCCATGGGTCAATTCTCGGACGGCGCCGGACGTGATCCAGCGTCATCCGAGGCCCCCGCACCAGCCGTTCAGACATCCCGGCGCCGCACGACGACCACCGCGAGCACGACGGCGACCAGCGGCCAGAGCAGGTACACGGCCCACGAGCCGGGGACGGTCGCGGTGTACGCGAGGGAGTCGGGATCCGCCGGCCAGTTCTGGACCAGGCGCCGCCAGGCGGTGGACGGCATCAGGTGGTTGACGTCCGCCGACCAGCGCGTCCCCTCCGAGAACATCGGGGGCAGCAGCACCAGCGTGAAGACCCCGGTGACCACCGTGGTGGCGGTGTGTCGGATCAGCACCCCGAGACCCAGCCCGACCAGGGCGCAGATCGGGGCCACCAGGGTGCACGCCACCAGGGCCCGGGCCAGCCCGGGGTGGGTGGCCGGGGCTCCCCCGCTCAGCACGGCCTGGGAGGCCAGGAAGGAGCCGACGGAGGTCACCGCGCCGACCGCGGTCCACAGCGCGGCGGTGACGGCCGCCTTGGCCAGGACCACCTGGCCGCGGGCGGGGACGGCCACCGTGGTGGTGCGGATCAGCCCGCTGCTGTACTCGCTCACCACGGTGATGGCGCCCATCGTGGCGGCGACCAGCATCAGCGTCCAGTACCCGGCCGCCGGAAAGGCGTTGAAGGGGAGGAACTCGCGGGGCGCGCCCGGGACCGCGTCGCCGTCGTGCGCCGCCATCGTCGCCGCGACGGCGGAGCCGATGACGAACACCGTGGTGACCGCGATCGCCCACGGGGTGGAGCGCAGCGACCGCGTCTTGATCCACTCGGAGGCGAGCAGATCGCCGAAGCGCACGGGAGAGGCAGCCGCCGGGACGACTGAGGGAGCGACTGCGGGGGCTGCCGCCGGGGCGGCCGTGGACGTGCTCATCGGGGCTCTCCTGCCAGGTATTCGACGCTGTCGGCGGTGAGTTCCATGAAGGCCTCCTCCAAGGAGGCGTTCCGGGTGGTCAGTTCGTCCAGCGGGATCCGGTGCTCCAGGGCGAGCGCGCCGATCCGGTCCGCCGGCAGTCCGGTCACGGTGAGCCTCCCGGTACCGGCCGGGTCCGCCGGTGCGACCGAGCCGCCCGCGGCGGCCAGCACCGCCGCCAGTTCGGCGGCCTGCCGGGTGCCCACCACGACGCCCCGGCCGGTGCTGCGGGCCGCGAACTCCCCGACCGGCTCGGCGGCGAGGAGCCGGCCCCGGCCGATCACCACGAGGTCGTCGGCGGTGTGCTCCATCTCCGACATCAGGTGGCTCGACAGCAGCACCGTGCGCCCCTCGGCGGCCAGGCGCCGGAACAGCCGGCGCATCCAGAGCACGCCCTCCGGGTCCATGCCGTTGACCGGTTCGTCGAAGACCAGCACGGGCGGGTCGCCGAGCAGGGCGGTAGCGATCCCGAGCCGCTGCTTCATGCCCAGCGAGAACCCGCCGATCCGGCGGTCCGCCGCCTCGGCCAGTCCCACCTCCCGCAGCACCTCGTCGACCCGGCGCAGCGGGATGCCGTTGCTGCGGGCCAGGGCGGACAGCTGGGCCGCGGCGCTGCGTCCGCCGTGAACCTGGTTGGCGTCGAGGAGCGCGCCGACGTGCCGCAGGCCGCGCGGGTGGGTGCGGAAGGGGAGCCCGCCGACGGTGGCGGTGCCGGCCGTCGGGGCGTCCAGGCCGAGGATCATCCGCAGGGTGGTGGTCTTGCCCGCTCCGTTGGGGCCGAGGAATCCGGTGACCCGGCCCGGCCGCACGGTGAAGGTGAGACGGTCGACGGCGGTCCTGCCGCCGTAGTGCTTGGTGAGTTCCTTGACTTCGATCACGAGGACGACTCTGCCCGGGCGGCCCTCGTCCGGGCATCGGGCCCGGGGCGACACCTCGGCCGGCGGGATCCGCCCACGGGCGTACGCCCCCGGGCCGATGCCGCGTGGCCGGCCGCTGGCTAACCTCGCCGCATGAACGTCGGAACGATCACCCCGCGCACCGCCACGCCCCCGCCCCCGCCCCGGCAGCGAGGCGCCGTACCGGTGACCGGCACGCGGGTCGCGGCCTGGGTGGGCGGCTCCGTCTACGTCCTCGCGACGGCCCTGCTGGCGGGGGCCACGCCGCGGGCTCCGCACGCGCTGCACGCCGTCGGGTCGCTGCTGGCCGTGAGCCTGCTCGTCGGTGTGCTGCGGAGGATGCCGCTGCTGGCGCTGACGATGGCTCTGCTCGGCTCCGCCCTCGTGGTGGTGGGCACGGGGAACTCCGGCGGTCCGCACCTGGCGCTGACCTACCAGAGCCAGTTCCTGCCCTTCCTGGCGGTGGACGTCCTCCTGGGCTTCGTCGTCGCCACCGGTGCGCGCCGGGCCCGGATCGGCGCCGTGACCGTGTCCACCCTCGTCCAACTGCTGCTGGTCGGCGGCTTCGCCCACGGGGACAACCTGACCGCCAACGCCGTGATCGCCGTCCTGGCGACGGCCGCGGCCTGCACCGTCGGCCTGCTGGTCCGCGAGCGCCGCGAGCACGCGGTGGCGCTGCGCTCGCAGGAGGTGGCCGAGGCGGTGACCGCCGAACGGCTCCGGATCGCGCGGGAGTTGCACGACATGGTCGCGCACAGCATCGGCATCATCGCCATCCAGGCCGGGGTCGGGAGCCGGGTGATCGAGACCCAGCCCGCGGAGGCCCGGGAGGCGCTGCGCGCCATCGAGGCCACCAGCCGCGAGACGCTGGCGGGTCTGCGCCGCACGCTGGTGGCGCTGCGACAGAGCGACCCGGGGCCGGCGGAGTCGAAGCGGACGCCGCTCGCGCCCTCGCCGGGTCTGGCGGACATCGACGGGCTGGTCGCGGCGACGGCCGACGCGGGGGTGCGGGTCGACCTGCGCCACCGGGGGGAGCGGCGTCCGCTGCCGGCCGAGATCGAGCTGTCCGCCTACCGTATCGTCCAGGAGGCGCTGACCAACGTGGTCCGCCACGCGGGCACCGGGCACTGCCGGGTGACCATCGATCACGGGGACGGGGAGCTGTCGGTGGAGATCGTCGACGACGGGCGCGGCGCCACCACGAGCGGGCCGGACCACGGCTTCGGGCTGGTGGGCATGCGGGAGCGGGTCGCCCTGCTGCACGGCCGGCTGAGCGCCGGGCCACGCCCCGGGGGCGGCTTCCGGGTGGCCGCCCGGCTGCCGCTGCCCGCCGGAGTCACGGCGGTGGCCCGATGAGCGTCCGCGTCCTGCTCGTCGACGACCAGCCGCTGGTGCGGTCCGGACTGCGCGTGATCATGGCCGACCACCCCGACCTGCTGGTGGTCGGCGAGGCCGCCGACGGCGCCGAGGCCGTCCGGCTGGTCGGCGAGCTGGGCCCCGACGTCGTGGTGATGGACATCCGGATGCCCGGCATGGACGGGATCGAGGCCACCCGACTGATCACGGCCGGACCGGCGACGGCCCGCGTCCTCGTGCTGACCACCTTCGACGAGGACGACCACGTCTACGACGCGCTGCGGGCCGGGGCGAGCGGCTTCGTGGTCAAGGACATGGCGCTGGACGACATCCTCGCGGCGGTCCGGGTGGTCGCCGACGGCGACGCGCTGATCGCGCCGGGCGTGACGCGCCGGCTGATCGCGGACTTCGTCGGGCGCCCGGGGGCCGCCCGCCCCGGGGCCGCCCCGGAGGGCCCGCCCCCGACGGTCGAGGGCATCACCGAGCGGGAGCGGGAGGTGCTGACCCTGGTCGGACGCGGCCGGTCGAACGCCGAGATCGCCGAGGACCTCTTCATCACGGTGGCCACCGCCAAGTCGCACGTGTCGCGGCTGCTCGCCAAGCTGGGCGCCCGGGACCGGGTCCAGCTCGTGATCACCGCCTACGAGGCCGGGCTGGTCACGCCGTCCCGGTGACCGCCCGACCCGGCCCCGGCGGACCGGCCCGCCGTGGTGTACTGGGTCAAGTCGGCCCGTGCAGCACACACTTGGGGGAGCCGTGTTCCACCGCGACGACCGGCGCCCGCCCGGCATCCGGACGCCCGACCGGGAGACCGCCGAGGAGTTCGGCGAGCCGGTCGCCGTGCTCCGCGACGCCCCGGCCGGGTGGTTCACCCTGCTGGGACGGCAGAGCTCGGACGGGTTCCTCCACTGCCTCGACGTCGGCTACCACCGCGGCACCGACCTGATGGCGACCGTCCAGACCTCCCGGCCGCTGCCGGAGAGCCACCGGGTCCGGCCGTTCAGCACGCCCGAGTCCGAGCTCTGGGTCTTCCTCGCCAACTCCGGGCGGATCGACCACGGGACGTTCCCGGAGGACCTCGGGCCCGTCCGCCACGAGGTCGCCCTCCGCCTGGACGGGGTCGCCACCCGGGTGGCGGGGTACCGGTCCCACGGCTGCACCAGCGCCTCGCTGCCGTGCGGCGCCGGGCACCTCGTCGTGACCGCGCCGGACGCCCACTGGGAGGCCGTCGCCGACCTCGTCCTGCGCCGGGCGGGCGACTTCTAGGGGCGCCCTGGGCCCCTGCCCCTGCGCCGGCTCGGCACCTGAGCCGCTCAGCGGTCGAGGGCGATGGCGTGCTTGGCCCGCTCGACCGACTCCTCGGCCGGCGGGCCGCCGGGGTTCTCGGTGGCCAGCGCCTGGTTGAGGGCCACGAAGGGGCGCATCCGCTCCTCGTAGCGGGTGAAGGCCGCGCAGTGGCCCCCGCCCGCCGCCCTGGCCCGCCCGAGCTCGTCGGCGAGCACATGGGCGCCGACCAGCGCCAGGCTGGTGCCCTGGCCGGAGAGCAGCGAGGCGCAGTACCCGGCGTCGCCGACCAGGGCGGTCCGGCCGACGGACCAGCGGTCGAGGTGCACCTGGGCCATCACGTCGGCGTAGAAGTCGGGCGCCCGCTCCAGCGCGGCCAGCAGCCGGGGCGTCTCCCAGCGCAGCGCGCCCATCCGCTCGGCGACCTGCCGCCTGGCCAGCGCCATGTCACGCACGGCCGGTTCGTCGCTCCCGTAGCCGAAGGTGATCCGCAGCTCGCGGTTGCCGCGCACCGGGTAGATGCCGTAGCCGGCGTGGCCGTCGCGCTGCCAGACCTGCCAGTCCTCCAGGCCGAGGAAGTTGTCCGCGCCGAAGATGGCGACGTGGGAGCCGAGGTGGCGCAGGAACCGCTCCTCGGGGCCGAAGGCCAGCCTGCGGACCCCGGAGTGCAGGCCGTCCGCGCCAACCACCAGGTCGAAGGTGCGGGGCGCGCCGTGCGCGAAGGTGACGTGCACGCCGTGCTCGTCCTCCCGGAGCCCGGTGATGCTGTCGCCGCCCACGAACTCGACGCCTTCGGAGGCGTGTTCCTGCAGCAGGGCGACGAGGTCCTCGCGCAGCAGCTCGACGTCGTCGCTGTCGAGCCGGCCGCTGCTGTAGGTGGCCTCGGTGGAGCGGTGCACCTCGTTGCCGTCGGCGTCGAGGACGGACATGCCGCGCATCCGGGTCCGGGCGGCCCGGATCGGCCCGGTCAGACCCATCCGGTCGACGACGTCGAGTGCGACGCCCCGGATGTCGACGGCCTGGCCGCCACGGCGCGGGGCGGCGGCGAGCTCCACCACCGTCGGGGCGAAGCCGTTGCGGCGCAGCCAGTGGGCGAGGGTGAGGCCGGCGAGGCCGCCACCGGAGACGAGGACGGTCTGCATGAGGAACTCCCCCTGTTCGCGGCCGGTTACCCGGACGCCTGTGTCTGTACGCTGTAAGCGAGCTGCTCGTGCGCAGCTCGCGCTCTGAATGTACGACGTAAATTCAGAGGCGCGCAAGGAGCTGACCAGCAGGTTTGGGCGTATCTGTGCTAGTACAGCAGGCCTTTCGGCGGGCATCTCGGCCGGTCGGCTCTGAGCTAGTACAGGGCGGACGGCCGCGAAAAGATCTTCCGAGGAGTCGACAGCATGGCCACGGACCCGGACCCGCCCTACCGGCGCATCGCCGCCGACCTCCGACGGCGGATCGCCACCGGCGCGCTCGCCCCGGGCGAGCGGGTGCCCTCGAACCGCCGGCTCGCCCAGGAGTGGGGCGTCGCCCTCGCCACCGCCACCAAGGCGCTGACCGTGCTGCGGCTGGAGGGGCTGGTGGAGGCCCGGGCCCGGGTCGGCACCGTGGTGGCCGGCGGCCCGACCGGACCTGACGCGGCGGTCGCGGCAGGCCCGGCGGTCGCACCGGCCGCAGCTGCCGTCGCGCCCGTGCCCGCGCCTCCCGCCGCAGCCGCCACCCCCGCGCCGGACCGCACGCCCGCCGGGGACGGCGAGCTGAGCCGGGAGCGGATCGTCCGGGCCGCGCTGGAGCTGGCCGACGCCGAAGGGCTCGGCTCGCTCTCGATGCGCGCCGTCGCCGGGCGGCTCGGGGTGTCCGCGATGTCGCCATACCGCTACGTCACCAGCAAGGAGGAGCTGGTCATGCTGGCCGCCGACGCGGCCTTCGGCGAGGCCCGCTACCCGGCCGACCCGCCCGCCGGCTGGCGGCCCCGCCTGGAGCTGGGCGCCCGCACCCTCTGGACCCTGTTCCGCCGCCACCCCTGGCTCGCGCAGCTCAGCCCGGTCACCCGGCCGCTGCTGCTGCCCAACCTGCTGGTGCACGCCGAATGGGCGCTCGCCGCGCTCGACGGCCACGACCTCTCCGCGCCGGCCATGCTCGACATCCACGTGCTGCTGTACAGCTACATCGAGGGCATCGCCGTCAACCTGGAGCGCGAGGACCAGGCCCGGGCCGCCACCGGCGTCACCGAGGACCAGTGGATGGACCGCCAGCTCCCCGTCATCGGCGCGCTCGCCGACTCCGGCCGCTTCCCGGTGTTCGGCCGGCTGATGGCCGACCTCCCGAACGGCTACGACCTGGACCTGGACACCCTGTTCGAGTTCGGCCTGGCCAACCTGCTGGACGGACTGGCCTCCCGCGTCGGCCCGGCGGCGCCCGCCGGCCCCTGATCCCCCTCGCGCCCCCGGAAGGCCCGGCGGTACTCGCGGGGGGCGACCCCGACCCGGGCGACGAAGACGGGCCGCAGCGAGACCGCCGCACCGAAGCCGCAGCGGACCGCGACGGCGTCCACCGGCAGGTCCGTCTCCTCCAGCAACCGCTGGGCCAGGAGCACGCGTTGCTCCAGCAGCCAGCGCAGCGGCGTGGTGCCCGTCGCGCCGACGAAGCGGCGGGCGAACGAGCGCTCCGACATCAGCGCCAGCCCGGCCATCCCGCGGACCGTCCACGGGGTGTCGAGGGCGGCCAGGACCTCGGCGCGGACCCGGGCCAGGACGTCGTCACCGCCGGCGTCCTCGGGGACCGGCGACGGGATGAACTGCGCCTGCCCACCAGCCCGGAAGGGCGCGGTGACCATCGCCCGGGCGATCGTGGCGGCGGCCTGCTGGCCGTGCGCGGCGCGCACCAGGTGCAGACACAGGTCGATGCCGGCCGCCACCCCGGCGGAGGTCCAGAGCCCGCCCTCACCGGTGAAGAGCACCTCCGGGCGGACGTCCACCGCCGGGAAGCGCCGGGCCAGTTCGCCGGCGAGCGCCCAGTGGGTGGTGGCGGTCCGGCCGTCCAGCAGCCCGGCCTCGGCGAGGACGAAGGCGCCCGCGCAGAGCGAGGCGACGGTGACGCTGCCCTCGTGGGCGGCGCGCAGGGCGGCCAGCACGGCCGGGTCGCGCGGCTCGTTCAGCCGCTCCATCCCCGGGACGACGACCAGATCGCACTCCCGCAGCGTCTCCAGGCCGAAGTCCGGCACCCGCTCCAGCCCGCCGCCGAGCCGCACCCGGGCGCCCTGCGGCCCGCAGACCCGCAGGTCGAAGGCGGGCAGCCCGGGCCGGGTCAGCCGGTTCGACCACACCTCGCCGATCACCGCGTAGTCGAACGCCCGCACGCCCTCGAAGATCAGGCAACCCACAGTCCGCATGGCAGAAATCTAGCGACGAAGGGCGCCCGGGCGCGGTGGCAGGAATCGATCGATGGGTGGCGCCGGCGCCCCTCACCCGGGCTGCCCGGGCGCCGACACGATGGACGCATGACGAACACCGACGCATTCGACGCCCCGCTCACCATCGACTCCGACTCCGTACTCGTCGTCATCGACGTCCAGAAGGGCTTCGACGACCAGGCGTTCTGGGGCGACCGGGACAACCCGGAGGCCGAGCAGCGGATCGGCGAACTGATCGGCGCCTGGCAGGAGACCGGGCGCCCGGTCGTGGTGGTGCAGCACGCCTCGCAGACCGGGCCGCTCGCGCCGGGCACCCCGGGGTACGAGCTGAAGGACGTGGTGGCGGACGTCAAGGCGGACCTGCACGTCACCAAGCCGGTGAACAGCGCCTTCTACGGCACCCCGGACCTGCACGCCTGGCTCCGGCAGCGGGGCGCCCGCCAGGTCGTCATCGTCGGGATCATGACGAACGTGTGCAACGAGACCACGGCGCGGATGGCGGGCAACCTCGGGTACGACACGATCTTCCCGACCGACGCCATGCACACCTTCGACATGGCCGGGCCGGACGGCGTGACCGTGCCGGCCGCCGAACTCGCCCGGGCCACCGCGACGGTGCTGCACACGATGCGCTTCGCCAAGGTGGTCACCACCGCCGCCGTCCTGGCGGCGGCGGTCAGCTGATCAGCGCCTCATAGGCCGTCCCCTCCACAGCGTCGAGCAGGACGAAACCCCTCCCCGGGCCGGTGGCCACCGCGTGGAGCCGGGCCAACGCCTCGGCCTCGGTGGGGAGTTCGATCCCCAGGGCGGCGGCCGCCGCCGCCCGCTCGGCGAGCAGGCCGGGCTCGTCCGCCAGGTACTCCCCGGCCGCCTCGGCGCTCTCCTCGGCGGTGAAGCCCGGGCAGTCCCGCCACCACGGGACGGCCAGCAGCAGCCGGACCAGCTCCGGCAGGCCGACCGCCACCAGCGCGGCGCCGCCCTCGGAGTCCGCGTAGAGGACGGGCCGCTCCTCGCCGCCGGTGCCGCAGAAGAAGAAGGTGCCGCCCGCGCCGTCCCCCGCGATCGGCTCCAGCAGCTCGCCGGAGGCCAGCACGACCGCCTCCCCGTGCTCGGTGCGGTCGAGGTCGAAGTCCCCCGGCCAGAGCAGGAACTCCGCGGCGACGGCGGTGTCCCGGACGGCGGCGAGCAGCGAGTTCGTCATGCCGGTCACTCTAGGCACCGGCACCGACAGGACCCGGCGGCGGCCGCCCCCGCGCACCGGGGTGCGGGGGCGGCCGCCGGGGGCTCAGCCCTTCTTGGAGAGGAAGTCGTACGCCCCCGCGGCGACGTCGTCCAGGTACGGGCCGGCCTGGTACATCGGGTCGCCGGTGTGCTTCCCGACCGAGACGTTGCTGACCAGCGCCGGCTTGCCGTCCTTGGCCGCCAGCCAGCCGCCCCCGCTGGAGCCGCCGGTCATGGTGCAGCCGATGACCAGCATCGGCGGGCGGGACGGCTCGTAGGACAGCCGGCCCGGCTTGCCGCTCTCGCAGCGGTCCAGCTCCATGCCGTCGAACGGCGGGGCGGCCGGGTAGCCGTACTCGGTGACGCTCAGCTGGTCGCGCGGCGCGTTGAACCAGACCGGCACCGCACCGCCGACGGTCTCCTCCAGCGACTTCGCGCCGTCCGCGGGCTTCACCCGGATGACCGCGAAGTCGTAGTGGGTGGCCGCGTCACCGGTCTTGCCGCCCTCGGCCTTCCACTGCGGGGACGTCACCGCCTGGGTCGCGCCCCAGATGCCGAACGGCGCGTACTGGGACTCGTCCGCCTGCTTGCCACCGCTCATCGCGGCATTGCTGTTGAAGGCCGGGATGAAGGAGATGTTGCTGTAGAACGAACCGCCCTTGCCCTGGTGGACGCAGTGGCCCGCCGTCCAGACCAGGTTGCTCTTGCCGGGGTGGGCCGGGTCGGCCACCACGGTCGCCGAGCACTGCGAACGGCCCAGACCGCCGCCGGCCGCGCCGGCGCCCGGCTCGTCCGCGAACAGCTTCCCGTGCACGGCGAGCTTGGTGTACGGGTGCTGCAGGGGCTGGGCGTTGACGGTCTTCGGCAGCGGGTCGTTGCCGTTGTCGGCGGGCTGCGCGGGCGGCTGCCCGGGCTGGGCCGGCGGCTGCGCGGGCTGGGAAGGCTGGGCCGGGGCCTGGGAGGGCTGCTGCGCCGGCTGCTTGGGCGGCGCCGGGGCCTGCGAGGCCGGCTGCTGGGTGTTGGACGGCTTCGGCGCCGCCGGGGTGGTCGCGGCGGCCGGCGTGGTCGGGTGCCCCGGCTGGGTGGGCTGGCCGGCCGGCGGCTTGCTGCCCGCCGCCGGGGTGCTCGGTCCCGGGGCCGACGGCTGGGCGGGCGCCTGGGTGCCCGCGGGCTGCGGCGCCGGCGGCTCGATCGGCTCGTTCGGCTTGGCCTGGAGCAGCTTCTCCAGGGTCCAGAACCCCTTGGTGGCGGCCGGGAGGGCGTAGTCCTTCGCCCACTTCTCCCAGTCCTCGAACTTCCACTTCTTCAGGTCGTCGAGGTTGGCGGGGAGGCCGAGGGCCGGCGCGCCCGCCGCGGCGGCGGTGTCCGCCGAGCTGTTGTCCGGCCCGCACGCCGAGGTGCCGAGCAGGGTGAGTGCGAGGACCGACGCCCCGAGGACGGCCCGGGCGGAACGGGTGGATCTGACTGACGATGACATGAACTTCCGAATCCCCCATGTGTGAAAGCGCGCGGCGCCGTCGAGACGGCGCCGCGGTGCGCCGGGGAGTATTCCACTGGCCGTCAGGTGCGGGCCAACCCGCCCCCGGCGTCGCGCCGCGGGCGGGTGCCCGGCAACGGGGTCCGGGGGCGGGGCCGGGTCCGGGCAGGGCCCTACCGGCCGACCGAGCCGTCCAGTTGCTCGCGGATGATGTCGGCGTGGCCGGCGTGCCGACCGGTCTCCTCGATCATGTGGACCAGCAGCCAGCGCATCGACGGCGCTTCGGCGCCGGGGCGCAGCGACCGGACCCCGGGGCGGTCGAGCCGGTCGGAGGCGGCGGCGATCACCTCGTTGGCGCGGGCGATCGCGGCCCGGTAGGCGGCGACCGACCCGGCCACCGTCTCGTCGCCGGGCGAGGCGGCCTCGTCGTCCCACGGTTCGTCGCCCTCGCCCCGGTAGGCCCAGAGGAACCAGTTGAGCTCGACGGCGGTGAGGTGCCGGACCAGCCAGAGCAGGCTGGTGCCGGAGGCGACGCCGGGGCGCCGGGCGTCCTCGTCGGTGAGGCCGTCGGTCTTGCCGATGACGGCCTCGCGCAGGTAGTCCAGGAAGGTCAGCAGGGTGGTCGGTTCGTCGGCGTCGAGGCCCGGCGGGCGGACGTCACGGTGCTCGTTCGCGGCGGTGTTGTCGGTCACGCCCACCAGGCTAACGAGCCGTCCCGTCACCAGCCCTGGTGGTGGACCCAGTCCCCGAGGTGGCGGGCGCAGTCGTCGACGGACTCCCGCCAGGAGTGCACGGCGCCCTCGCCGGCCTCGTCGCTGACGTGCTTCACCAGCCGCACGGAGAGCCCGGCCCGGTGGGCGACGGTGGCGACGGCGTAGCCCTCCATGTCGACGAGGTCCGCGTGCTCGGCGAGCCGGTCACGGGCGGCCGCGCCGGAGACGAACTGGTCGCCGGTGGCCAGCACCGGGCCGTCCCCCTTGCCGACCATCAGCGGAGCGCCGTAGGTACGGCCGGTCAGCTCCAGCAGCGCGGGGCTGTCGAGGTCGTGCTGGATCACCTGGACGACCGTGTGGGTACCCGCCCAGCCGGAGCGCAGCGCGCCCGCGGTGCCGAGGTTGACCACCTCGGAGGGGTGCTCGCCACGGGCGAGGACGGTCGCCAGCGCGGCGGTCGCGTTGACCTTGCCGATGCCCGTCAGCAGGACCGGGAGCCGGTCGCCCAGGTACGCGGCCTCCTCCCGGACGGCGACGACGAGCAGCGGACGGTCGGCGGAGATCGTTCCCAGAAGTCGCATGCCGCCATGGTACGGACGGCCCTTCCGGAGACCGGGGCGGCACAACCGGACCCCTCCCCTCCGACTGTCCGGGGAACCGCATAGGGTGCATCCCGCGTCGACCCGATCACCGACCCGCCCCGCGCACCGGGGCGACGGACCCCGGCGAGCCCTGGCGGCCGCCGGCAGGGCTCCACCCCGTGGTCGGCCGCACTCGTACCAGTGATCGCAGCAGTGCCCGCGGAGCGGGGGCCCGGGACCGGGCCCCCGCGATGCTCAAGATCGGCGCAAGTCGGGTGTGGCCGCGG
Source organism: Kitasatospora sp. NPDC028961 (assembly GCF_055564815.1). Taxonomy (NCBI): domain Bacteria; kingdom Bacillati; phylum Actinomycetota; class Actinomycetes; order Kitasatosporales; family Streptomycetaceae; genus Kitasatospora; species Kitasatospora sp. NPDC028961. The sequence continues at coordinate 275,566 of NZ_JBVHVO010000009.1, forward strand.
GGAGCGACGGCCATACTGCTGGCAACGGCCGGGCCCCGGATGACGGAGCCGGCCACAGGGGAGGGTGAGGCCGGTGGCGACACCAGTACGTACGGAGCGGCCCCGCACGGTGGCGCCGGCGCGGCCCGGCGGCACGGCCGCGGCCCGGGAGACCGGCCCGCTCGGCCGGCTGCGCCGCGCCACCCGGACGGCACCGGGCCGGCTGCGGCTGGCCGGAGCGCTGCTGGCGGTGCTCACCGTGGCCTTCGGCGCGCTCACCGCCTGGCAGGTCAACTCCCGCGCACAGGCGGCGGAACGGGTGGTCTCGTACAGCCAGCCGCTGAGCCAGGCGGCCGCCGACATCCACCGCTCGCTGGCCGACGCGGACACCACGGCGGCCACCGGCTTCCTGCTGGCCGGCGCCGAGCCGAAGGCCGTCCGGGACCGCTACGAACAGGACCTCGCGACGGCGTCCCGGCTGATCGCCGAGGCGGCGGCGCGCACCACCACCTCCTCCCCCGCCCAGGGCTGGCTCGCCACGCTCAACCAGCAGGTCCCGGTGTACGCCGGCCTGGTGGAGACGGCGCGGGCCGACAACCGCCAGGGCTTCCCGCTCGGCGGCGCCTACCTGCGCCACGCCTCGGACCAGATGCGCACCGTGCTGCTGCCCGCCGCGGCCCAGCTCAGCGCCGCCGAGAACCAGGCGCTGGCGGACGACTACGCCGAGGCGCAGTCCATCCCCTGGGCCGCGTACGGGCTGGGCGTGGTGACGCTCACCGCGCTGGTCTGGGTGCAGACGACGCTGTACCGGCGGACCAACCGGGTCTTCAACATCGGGCTGCTCGGCTCGACCGCCGCCGTGCTGGCCGCGGTGCTCTGGCTGACGGTGGCCGGGACGGGCGCCGACGCCACGCTGCGCAAGAGCCAGATCGACGGCGCCGACCCGCTGAAGGCCCTCAACGCCGCCCGGGTCGACGTGCTGACCGCCCGGCTGGCGGAGAACCTCCACCTGGTGGCCCGCGGCTCCAGCACCCAGTACGCGGACCTCTGGACGAAGACCACCGAGCACCTCTTCAGCTCCGACACCGGCCGCCCCGGGACGGCCGGCACCCTGGCCGAGGCCCGGCGGCTGGCGCCCGAGGACGCCGGCGCGGCCATCCTCGACGCCATGCGGCAGTACGACCAGTGGCGCGAGCGGCACCAGGCGGCGAGCAACCTGGAGAACGTCGAGGCGGACTACCAGGGCGCGCTGGACGCCACGGTGACCGTCAAGGAGGCGGACGTGCCGAAGACCTCCGACGCCGCGTTCAACGCCACCGACCAGCGGCTGGCGCAGGCCGCCGCGACCGAGCTCCAGGAGTTCAAGCGGGCCGCCGAGGGCACCGACGGGGACTTGCGCACCGCCGCCGCGGCGGTCGCGGTGCTGGCCCTGGTGGCCGCCGCCGCGGCCCTGCGCGGCCTCGGCCGACGACTGGCCGAGTACCGGTAGAAGGGGGACGGACACGATGGGCAGGACAACGGTACGGGCCGGATCGGCCACCGCGGTGGCGCTGCTCGCCTGCTGCGCGACGGTGCTCGGCGCGGGCGGCCCACAGGGCGCGGTGCTGTCGGCGGGCGCCGCCGCGCCGGCCACGGCGCCCCGGCAGGAGCAGGCCGGCAACGACTGCGACGTCTACCAGAGCGTGCCGCCGAGCAGCGAGGACGGCCCGGCGGTGAAGGCCGTCAAGGCCAAGCGCAGCCTGGTGATCGGCGTCGACCAGAACAGCTTCCGCTGGGGCTCCCGCAACCCCAACACGGGCCAGATCGAGGGCTTCGACATCGACCTCGCCCGGGCGATCGGCGCCGCGATCATGGGCGATCCGGACAAGGTGACCCTCAAGGCCGTCCCGACCGCCGAGCGGGTCAAGTTCGTCCAGGAGGGCCGGGTCGACCTGATCGTCCGGACCATGACCATCACCTGCGACCGGCTCCAGCAGATCGCCTTCTCCAAGCCGTACTTCAACACCAGCCAGCGCGTGGTGGTGCCCAAGGCGTCAGCGGCGAGGACGATCGACGAGGCGGTGGACGGCAAGACCGTCTGCGCGGCGACCAGTTCCTCCGCCGAGGACGAGCTGAAGTCCCGTCCGAAGGTCGCGAAGATCGTCTCGGTGGAGAACCACCTGGACTGCCTGGTGCTGATGCAGCTCGGCAAGGTCGACGCGACCATGACCGACGACGGCCTCGCGGCCAGCCAGGCCGCCCAGGACCAGACCGTCCGGCTGGTCGACGGCGAGGTCCGGCCGGCCGTGATGGGCGTCGCGATGCTCAAGAACAGCACCGACCTGACCGCCCGGGTGAACCAGGTGCTCGCCGACTACCACGCGAGCGGCGCGTGGCGGGCGGCGTACGACCGCTGGCTCAAGCCGTACATGCTGAACGACGCCGAGCACTACTGGCCGGCGCAGCGTTGACCGGCCCGGCGCGACCCCGGCACCCCCTGAGGAACCGATGACGGCCCGATGACGGCCCGTCGGCGCCCGCCCCCGGTCCGGCCCCGCGGCCACAGGCTAGGGTCGGGGCGGATCGGTCCGGGGCAGCGAGAACGATCCAGGACAGAGAAGGAGAGAGGGCGTTGGCAGCTTCCGCTGGCCCGGTACTGAGCCGGGAGGAGGTCGACCGTGCGCTGGCACGCCTCGGCGCGGACCGCGACGCGGTCGAGTCGGCGCTGCTCTCGCTCCAGGACCACGCGGGCCTGCGGCTGCTGGACGGCGCCGCGCTGACCGGGCGGACGCAGGAGCGCTGGTCCGTCGCCGGGCAGGGCCTGCCGCTGCTCTGGTCGCTGTTCGACCGCTACTCGGAGGCCCTGGCCTCGGCCCGCGCGGTGCGCGCCCGCCGGTCGAGACCGGGCGCGGCCGAACTCGCCGAGCTGAGCGAACTGCTCACCGGCGAGGCGGTCACCGTGCCCGGCGGTGCGGTGCCGGACGGCCCGCAGCTGCTCGGCGCACCCGCCAAGCTGGTCGAGCGGGTCAGCCTGAACGACCTGATGACCAGGATGAACTCCTGGTACGCCACCGTGCTGGAGGTGGTGAGCGCCGCCGACGCCGTCTGGTCGGCGCTGCCCGCCCGGATCGACCTGCTGCTGGCCGAACTGCGCCGGGTGCAGACGCTGGCGGCCTCGCTCGGCGTGCACACCGGCAACCACCCGCTCGGCGACGACCTGGCCGGGCTCGAAGCCGATCTGACGGAGCTGCGCACCGAGGTGCGCGGCGACCCGCTGGCGCTCTGGCGCCCGGCCCGGGTACCGGCCCAGCGCGGCACCCGCCCGGACGGCACCGCGCTCGCCACCCCGTCCGGCGTGGTGGACACCGAGCGCTTCGACCGGGCCGGCCGGGCGCTGGACGGCGTCCGGGTCGAGCTGGAGGACCTGCTGCGGCTGCGCGACGACGCGGAGGAACGGCTCCAGGGCGTCGGCGACCTGCTGCAACGGGCCGACGCCACGCTGGCGCAGGCCCGCCGGGCGCGCGGCGAGGTGCTGGCGAAGATAGCCGCCACCGAGGTGCCGGCCGTGCCGGGACCGGCCTCGGCACTGCGCGAACAGATCGTGCTGGCCCTGGAGTTGCGCCAGAGCGGCCAGTGGCACCGGCTGGCGCCGCTGCTGGACGCACTGGAGGACGCGGCCGCCAAGGAGCTGGGCCGGGCCCGGCAGTCGCTGACCGAGGTGACCCAGCCGCTGGCCGTCCGCTCCGAGCTGCGGGGGCGCCTGGACGCGTACAAGGCGATGGCGGCCCGGCTGCGGGTGGCCGAGGACCCGGTCGTGATCGAGCGCTACGAGAAGGCCCGCTGGCTGCTCTGGAGCGCGCCCTGCGACCTGCGGGCGGCGGCCGGCGCGGTGGCCCGCTTCCAGCAGTCGCTGCGACCGGCGCAGGCCGAGCCGCCCGGCGCCGGGCCGGTCGACGGACAGACACAGCAACACGGACTGGGGGGCTGAGGTTCATGGCGCAGGCGTGCGTACGGCCGGAGTGCACCGGCGACGGGACGATCGACGGGGACGGCTACTGCGACGAGTGCGGGCTCGCCCCGGCGGGCGCGGGCTCCCCGGCGGGCTCCCCCTCGACGGGCTCCGCCGCCCCGGTGGGCGCGGCCGCGGCGGGCCCGGGCTCGCCCTGCCCCCGGGAGTGCGCCGGCACCATCGACGACGACGGGTACTGCGACGAGTGCGGCCTGACCGCCCCCGGCGGTGACACCGGACTGACCCAGCCGTACGTGCCGTCCGCGCGGGTCGACCCCGACTCGGCGCGCTCCTCCCGGACCGGCTCGTCCCGCTCGCTGTCCGGCCGCTCCCGCTCGCACCGCTCCACCCGGACCGGCAGCGGCCGTTCGGTCTCGGTGCGCAGCAGCCGGGGCAGCGTCAGCGCGGGCACCCGCCACCGGCTCGGCGCCGGCCTGGTGACGGTGCCGACCGTGCCGGCGGCCGATCCGACGGCGGCGGTGCTGGCCGACCCGGAGGTGCCGGAGCGCAAGCGGTTCTGCTCCAAGTGCGAGACCCCGGTGGGCCGGGAGAAGAACGGCCGGCCGGGGCGCCCCGACGGCTTCTGCACCAAGTGCGGCACGCCGTACTCGTTCACGCCCAAGCTCCGCCGGGGGGACCTGGTCGGCGGGCAGTACGAGGTGGTCGGCTGCCTGGCGCACGGCGGGCTCGGCTGGATCTACCTCGCCATCGACCGGCGGGTCAACGACAAGTGGGTGGTCCTCAAGGGCCTGCTGGACACCGGGGACGAGGACGCGCTCGCGGTGGCCGTGGCCGAGCGGCGCTTCCTCGCCGAGGTGGACCACCCCAACATCGTCCGCATCATCAACTTCGCCGAGCACCCGGACCTGCGCACCGGCTCCACCGACGGCTACATCGTGATGGAGTACGTCGGCGGCAAGTCGCTCAAGGACATCGCCAACGAGCGCCGGGCGCCGGACGGACGGCGGCTGCCGCTGCCGGTGGAACAGGGCATCGCGTACGCCCTGGAGGCGCTGCCGGCGCTCGGGTACCTGCACAGCCGGGGCCTGGTCTACTGCGACTTCAAGATCGACAACGTGATCCAGAGCGGCGACGCGCTCAAGATCATCGACATGGGCGCCGTCCGCCGCCTCGACGACGACGGCCCGATCTACGGCACCATCGGCTACCAGGCCCCGGAGATCGCCACCGACGGCCCCTCCCCCGCCTCCGACCTCTACACGGTGGCCCGCACGCTGGCCGTGCTCACCTTCGACTTCCAGGGCTACAGCACCACCTACCGGGAGAGCCTGCCCGGGCCGGAGTCGGTGCCGGCCTTCGCCGAGTACGAGTCCTACTACCGCTTCCTGGTCCGCGCCACCGACCCGGACCCGGCCCGCCGCTTCGGCTCCGCCGAGGAGATGGCCGACCAGCTCACCGGCGTGCTCCGCGAGGTGCTGGCGCTCCAGGACCAGCGGCCCCGCCCCGCCCTCTCCACCCTCTTCGGCCCGGAACTGCGGGTGGTCGACACCGAGCTGGTGCTCCCCGCGGTGCGCCGCGGCGAGCTGCGGGTGGCCGCGCTGGACCCGGCCGCCGCCGCCCTGGCGCTGCCCGTCCCCCGGGTCGACCCGAACGACCCGAACGCGGGCTTCCTGGCCGCCCTGCTGGCCGCCGACCCGGCGGAGGCACTCGCCGCGCTGGCCGGCGCCCCCGCCGTCTCCACCGAGCGCCGGCTGCGCGAACTGCGCGCCCACCTGGAACTGCGCAGCCGCGCCGACGCCGACCGGATGCTCGCCGCCCTGGAGAAGGACCACCCGGACGACTGGCGGGTGGTCTGGTACCGCGGCCTCGTCGCCCTGGTCGACTCCGTCAGCGGCTCCTCCGGTCCCGGGTCCCCCGGCGAACCCGACGAGGCGAGGCTGCGGGCCGCCGCCGAGGCCTTCGACGCCGTCTACGACGCCTTCCCCGGCGAGTCCGCCCCGAAGCTCGCCCTCGCCATCTGCGCCGAACTGCTCGGCGACGGCGGCGACGCGGCCGAGTTCTACCGCCTGGTGTGGACGACCGACCAGGCCTACCTCAGCGCCGCCTTCGGCCTGGCCCGGGTCCGCCTCGCCGACGGGGACCGCCCCGGCGCCGTCCGGGCGCTGGAGTCGGTACCGGCCACCTCCAGCCAGTTCACCGCCGCCCGGATCGCCGCCGTCCGGGCCCGGCTGCGCGAACGGCCCGCCACCGACCCGCTCGGCGCCGACCTCGGCGCCTGCTCCGAGCAGTTGACCGCCCTGCGGCTCGACGACCGGACCCGCGAGGAGCTCTCCGTCGAGGTGCTCGACAGCGCGCTCGGCTGGGTGTCCGCCGGCTCGCCCGGCGGCGCCGGGCAGGCGGGCGGAACGGCCGGGGCGAGCGGGGCGGACGGGACCGGTGGGACCGCGACGACCGGCGAGGTCACCGTCCTCGGACGGCCGGCCGCCGACCGGGAACTGCGGCTCGCACTGGAACAGTCCTACCGGGTACTCGCCCGGTTGGCCGACCGGGCCGAGATCAGGATCGAGATGGTGGAGCGGGCCAACCGCGCCCGCCCCAGAACGTGGGTGTAGCAATGCCGCAGCAGACCGTGTGCCAGAGCTGTTCCGAGCCGCTGGACCAGGAGGACGCGTACTGCGGCTCCTGCGGGGCGAGCCGGAACGGCCGTCCGGCTCCGGGCGCGATGCCCGCGAGCTGGTCCGCCGCCCAGGGCGCCGGCGGGGCGGACCACGCGCCGACCGTGCCGGTGCCGGTGGTGCCCGCCGCCGCGCCCGGAGCGGCGGTGCCCGCCCAGGGCGGCCCCGGCTGCGTGCACTGCGGCCTGCCGCAGGTCACCTCCGACGGCTACTGCGAGGCCTGCGGGGGCGCCCAGCCGCGCCCGCGCGACCACATGGAGAAGGCCCTCGGGGGCGTCGCCGGGGTCAGCGACCGCGGTCTGCGCCACCACCGCAACGAGGACTCCTTCACCGTCGCCGCCACCTCGCTGCCCGGTGGCGAGCCGGTCGTGGTGGCCGTGGTCTGCGACGGGGTCTCCTCCTCCGACCGGCCCGACCAGGCCTCCGAGACCGCCGTCGACGCGGCGTCGGAATCCCTGCTGACCGCGCTGGAGGCCGGCCGCGACCCCGAGGCCGCGATGCGCGACGCGATCGCCGACGCGGCCGCCGCCGTCGCCGCGCTCGCCGAGGACGGCGGCGCGCCCGCCCGGCCCGACGTCAACGCACCGGCCTGCACCTACGTCAGCGCCATAGCCTCCGGCGGCCGGGTCACCATCGGCTGGGTCGGCGACACCCGGGCGTACTGGATCCCGGACGACCGGGTCGCCGCCGAGCCGTTCCGGCTCACCCAGGACGACTCCTGGGCCGCCCGGATGGTCGAGGCCGGGCTGATGGGCGAGGCCGAGGCCTACGCGGACCCGCGCGCCCACGCCATCACCGGCTGGCTCGGCGCGGACGCCGAGGAGGTCGTCCCGCACACCCTGGACTTCACCCCGCACGTCCCCGGCGTGCTGCTGATCTGCACCGACGGCCTCTGGAACTACGCCGAAGCCGCCACCGACCTCGCGTTCTACGTGCGCCAGGACGCCCGGACCGAGCCGCTCGCCGCCGCCCGCACGCTGGTGAAGTTCGCGGTCGCGGCCGGCGGGCACGACAACATCACCGTCGCCGTGCTGCCGATCGACCCGCCGACCGGTCTGGCCGGTGCGGCGTGGCCGGACGCCGAGGACGAGCGCACCGCCACCGCCCTGGACCTGCCGGTGCTCCGCCCGGCCGCCGCCCCCGCCGGCGGACCGGCGGACGACGAGGAGGACCACGACCCGACGCTGCCGGACCTGCCGGTGATCGGCTCGCCCGCCGCGCCCCTGCCGCCGGCCCCGCCGGCTCCCCCCGCGCGGCCCGGCGTCCCGCCGCGCCCGCCGCAGCCGCCGCTGGGCTGACGCCCTGCCGCGGCCCACCCCACCGACCGTTCGCACCATCCGACCACCCGACGGGAGCCACCGGCCCATGGCAACACTGGCTAAGCCGAACCTGCCCAGGTTCGACGTGGAGATCTTCCAGAACGCGTTCCTCGCCGACGGCGCCCGCGAGGTGAACGCCATCGTCACCGTCACCGCGACCGGCGGCGGCACCTCCGGCGGCCGGCCGCTCGGGGTGACCGACAGCGGGCCGCTGGACGCGGGAGCGCACTCCGCCGCCGTGGTGATCATGGTGGACTGCTCCGGCTCGATGGACTACCCGGCCAGCAAGATGCGCGGCGCCCGGGAGGCCACCGCCGCCGCCATCGACACCGTCCGCGACGGCGTCGCCTTCGCCGTGGTGGCCGGCACCCACGAGGCCCGGGAGATCTTCCCCGGCGACGGCGGCCTCGCGACCGCCTCGCCGGCCACCCGGGCCCAGGCCAAGGAGGCGCTGCGCCGGCTCAGCGCGGCCGGCGGCACCGCCATGAGCACCTGGCTCGCCAAGGCCGACGCGCTCTTCCTGACCCGCCGTGACATCGCCATCCGGCACGCCATCCTGCTCACCGACGGCAAGAACGAGCACGAGTCGGCGGCCGACCTGGAGCGCGTGATCGAGCGCGTCACCGGCCACTTCACCGCCGACTGCCGCGGCGTCGGCACCGACTGGCGGGTGGACGAACTGCGCCGGATCTCCTCCGCCCTGCTCGGCACCGTCGACATCGTCGCCGAACCGTCCGGCCTCGCCGAGGACTTCCGCTCCATGATGGAAGGCGCCATGGGCAAGCAGGTCGCCGACGTCGCGCTGCGGATCTGGACGCCGGCCAACGCCGTGGTGACCTTCGTCAAGCAGGTCGCCCCCACCGTGGAGGACCTCACCGGCCGCCGCACCGAGGCCGGGCCGCGGGCCGGCGACTACCCGACCGGCTCCTGGGGGGACGAGAGCCGCGACTACCACGTCTGCGTGGAGGTCCCGGCGGCCGCCGTCGGCAACGAGATGCTGGCCGCCCGGATCAGCCTCGTCCTGCCGCCGCAGACCGGGAGCACCCCCGAGGTGCTGTCGCAGGGCCTGGTCAAGGCGGTCTGGACGGACGACCTGGCCTCGTCCACCCGGATCAGCCCGCAGGTCGCCCACTACACCGGGCAGGCCGAGCTGGCCTCCTCGATCCAGGAGGGCCTGGAGGCGCACCGCGCCGGGGACGTCGACCGCGCCACCGCCAAGCTCGGCGCCGCCGTCCGGATCGCCCACGCGACCGGGAACGAGGGCACCTTCAAGCTGCTGCAGAAGGTGGTGGACGTGGTCGACCCGAAGGAGGGTACGGTTCGGTTCCGTAAGAATGTGAGTGAGGCCGACTCGATGACCCTTGAGACCCGGTCGACCAAAACCGTCCGTGTGAAGAAATGACCGTTGAAGTACCGGTGGGGCCGCGGCCCGGCCGGACGCTGCCCCAGCTGGCTGGAAATCGAGGGGGGACCTGATGCCGATCTGCCCGAGGGGGCACGAGTCGCAGGCCGAGGACTGGTGCGACTTCTGCGGCTTTCCGATGACACCGCCACCGCCGATCCCGCCACCGCCCGGCACCCACCCGGGCGCGCCCGGGGCACCGGCGGCGCACGGTGGTCACGGCGGGCACGACGGTTTCGGCGGCCCCGGGGCGCACGGCGGGCAGGGGTACCCCGGCCATGGCGGCGCGCCGTTCGGCGGGCCGGTGCAGCCGCGCCCCGAGCAGCCGGGCCCGGGCGCCGTCCCGCCGGGCGCGCAGGGCTTCCCGGACCTCACCGAAGGCCTGGTGGTCTGCCCGATCTGCCGCAGCCCGCAGACCGGCCGGTTCTGCGAGGAGTGCGGGTACGACTACGACCTCTCCTCGCCCTCGCGGCGCCAGCCCCCGCCGTCCGGCGGGGCCCCGGCGGGCGGGCCCGGACCCGACCCGCTGAACATCCCGCCGGCGTACGGCGGCCCCCAGCCGCCGGCCCAGCAGCCGCAGCCGCAGCCGCAGCCGCCGCACGCCCAGCAGCAGCGGCCCGCCTACGGCTACCCGCAGCTCGGCGGCGAGCCTTACCAGGAGGCGCGGCACCAGGAGCCGGCGTACCAGGAGCAGCCCTACCAGGAGGCCGCGTACCAGGAGCGCCCCTACCAGGAGGCCCCGTACCAGGAGTCCGGCTACCAGGAGCAGCAGCCCTACCAGGAGCGGCCGCGCGAGGACTCCGGTCCGGTCTACGCCCAGCCCGGTCCGAACGGGCGCGGCGCCGAGTTCGGCACCTCGTTCAACCTGGCCCCGCCGGTCCTGCCGCAGCCGCCGCAGGCCCCGCAGCCGCCGCAGCAGGTCCAGCAGCAGGCTCCGCAGCAGCACCCGCACGGTCAGCAGGTCCCGCAGCCGCCCCAGCCCGCCCCGCAGCCGGAGCAGGCCCAGCACCAGGCGCACCAGCCGCCGTACCAGGGCGCGCAGCCCGAGCCGGTCCGGACCAACTGGATCGCCGTGGTCTCGGCCGACCGCGACTACTTCACCGACATGATGGCCCGCAGCGGTCCGGAGGCCGCGGGTCTCTTCTTCCCCCCGTACTGCCCCGAGCGGCGCATCCCGCTGACCGGCCGCGGCCAGCTGCGGATCGGCCGGCGCAGCCAGCACCGCGGCACCGTGCCGGAGATCGACCTCTCCGTCCCGCCGGAGGACCCGGGCGCCTCGCACCAGCACGCGCTGCTCGCCGAACAGTCGGACGGCAGCTGGGTGCTGGTCGACCAGGACTCCACCAACGGCACCACGATGAACGGCGGCGCCGAGTCGCTCACCCCGCACACCGCCGTGCCGCTGAACGACGGCGACCGGATCCACATCGGGGCGTGGACCACCATCACCCTGCACCGCGCCTGACCCCGGGGTCGGGCCCCTGACGCCCGGGCCCGGGCGGGAGTCTGCTCCCGCCCGGGCCCGTCGGCGTCCGCCACCGCGCGCGCAGTGGCCCGTCACCCCGTACACGCACGGTCCGGACCCCTGGTCGGGGGCCCGGCGGCCCGGCAAAATGATCTTCAAATCACGTCCGCCCCGTCTCCCCAGCACCCCCCGTGTACCCCTACGCTCAGGCCACATGACTGCAGCTATATCCGCCGACGGAATCCGTCAGCGGTACGGGGATGTGCAGGCCGTCGACGGGGTGTCCCTCACCGTCGAGGTCGGCGAGTTCTACGGGATCCTGGGCCCGAACGGCGCCGGGAAAACGACGACACTGGAGATTCTGGAGGGAATCCGGAAGCCCGACGAGGGCCGGATCGAACTGCTGGGGATGGCGCCCTGGCCGCGCAACGCGAAACTGCTGCCGCGGATCGGCGTGCAGTTCCAGGCTTCGGCCTTCTTCAACAAACTGACGGCGCGGGAGACGATCCGCACCTTCGCCTCGTTCTACGGCGTCGGCCCCAAGCGGGCCGACGCGATGCTGGAGCGGGTGGGCCTCACCGAGTCGGCCGGGGTGATGACCGACAAGATGTCCGGCGGCCAGGCCCAGCGCCTCTCGATCGCCTGCGCGCTGGCCCACGACCCGGAGCTGGTCTTCCTGGACGAGCCGACCACCGGTCTCGACCCGCAGGCCCGCCGCAACCTCTGGGACCTCCTGCGGGACATCAACGCCGAGGGCCGCACGGTCGTGCTGACCACCCACTACCTGGACGAGGCCGAGGTGCTCTGCGACCGCGTCTCGGTGATGGACCACGGCAAGGTCCTGCGCACCGGCGCCCCGGCCGCGCTGGTCCGCGAGATCGACGACACGGTGCGGATCAGCGTGGAGTCGGGGCTGCTGACCGTCGAGCGGGTGCGTGACCTGCTCGACGCGACCGGCGCCGAGATCGCCTCGGTCGAGGACGACGGCGTCTCGCTCGCGGTCTCGACCCGCCTCCCGGCCCCGGTGCTCGCCGTGCTGGCCGAGCAGAACGCGCTGCGCGGACTCGAAGTCCGCGGCGCCACCCTGGAGGACGTCTTCCTCCAGCTCACCGGACGGGAGTACCGCGCATGAGCGCCGAACGCACGCGGGACGCGGCCGTTCCGGCCCAGCGCACGCCCGAACCCGCCGGCGCGCCCGCCGGGCAGCCGGAGCGCGAGCGGGTGAGCGCGTTCGCCAGCCTCTCGCGGGTGATGGTGGTCGCCTTCCTCCGGGACCGCACCGCCGTCTTCTTCGTGATCCTCTTCCCCCTGATGTTCCTGCTGCTGTTCGGCACCCTCCTCAAGGGCGCGACCAGCCCGCACGCCAAGGTGGCGCAGGTCGGCGCGGTCCAGGTGCTGGACTCGGTGCAGGGCGACGGCCGGGCCGCGCTGGAGAAGGTCCTCACGATCAGCCGCGGCGACGACGAGGCCGCCGCGCTGGAGAAGGTCCGCAAGGGCGACCTGGACGCGATGATCAAAGAGGGCCCGGACGGCACGGTGGTGCTGCGCTTCAGCGCCGCCGACCAGGTCCGCGCCGGCTCCGTCCAGGGCATCGTCAACTCCGTCGTCCAGCAGGCCAACCAGGCCGCCAGCGGCAAGCCCGCCGCCTTCGTCCTGGACTCCGGCCAGGTCGAGGACAACTCGCTGAAGCCGATCCAGTTCCTCACCCCCGGCCTGCTCGGCTGGGCGGTGGCCACCGGCGCGGTGTTCGGTGCCTCGCTGACCCTGGTGTCCTGGCGGAAGAAGCAGGTGCTGCGGCGGCTGCGGCTGGCCCCGGTGAGCGCCGGGTCGATCGTGGCCTCCCGGATCGCCGTCTCGGTGCTGACGGCCCTGGTCCAGACCGCCGTCTTCCTGGTCGTCGCCACCATGCCGTTCTTCGGGCTGAAGCTCACCGGCGACTGGTGGCTGATCATCCCGCTGGTGGTCTGCGCCACGATCGCCTTCATGTCGATCGGCCTGCTGGCCGGGTCGCTGGCGAAGACCGAGGAGGCGGCCAACGGCATCTCGCAGATCATCGTGCTGCCGATGTCGTTCCTGTCCGGCTCGTTCTTCCCGACCGATGACATGCCGACCTGGCTGAAGGCCTTCTCCGAGGCGCTGCCGCTCAAGCACCTGGTCACCGCGGCGCAGTCGGTGCTCTCCCGGGGCGGCGGCGTGATGGACGCGCTGCCGACCATGGGCGGGCTGCTGGCGTTCGCCGCCGTGCTCACCGCGATCGCCTGGCGGTTCTTCCGCTGGGAGGACGCCTGAGCCGAACGCTGACGGCGGCGGGGTCGTACGCCCCCGGTCCTGGTCCCCAGGTCCCGGTGTACGGCCCCGCCGCCGTCTGCGACCATGGTCGGGTGAAAGAGATCCGGCGTGGCACGCTCAGCGAGGAGACCTTCTTCGAACAGGTCGGCGGCGAGCCGACCTTCCGGCGACTGGTGCACCGGTTCTACCAGGGCGTCGCGGGGGACGAGTTGCTGCGGCCGATGTACCCCGAGGAGGACCTCGGCCCGGCCGAGGAGCGCCTCACGCTCTTCCTGATGCAGTACTGGGGCGGTCCGCGCACCTACAGCGAGCAGCGAGGGCACCCGCGGCTGCGGATGCGGCACGTGCCGTTCCGGGTCGACCGCGCGGCGCACGACGCCTGGCTGAAGCACATGCGGGCCGCGGTGGACGAGCTGGCGCTGCCGGCCGACGCCGAGCGGCAGCTGTGGGACTACCTCACCTACGCCGCCGCCTCGATGGTCAACACCGAGGGCTGAACCGGGCCCCATCGGCCGGGCCCCACGCCCTGGCTCCGCGCCCTGGCCCCAAGCATCGGGGCCCCGCGCATCGGGTCTAGCGCATCGGGTCTAGCGCATCGGGCTGAGCCCGAGCCCGGCCCCGGGCGCCGCCGCGGTCCGCACCGCCACCGACCCCGCCGGGGCGCTCAACCGCAGCCAGCCACCGGCGCGGTGCACGGTCAGCGGCGCACCCGGCTTGAGGAACCCGATCACATAGGCCGCGTGCGCGGCGCGCAGCGGCAGCTCGGGCAGGGCGCCCACCGGCCGGGACCAGATCTCGTCGGCCAGCCCGTCCAGCACCGCACGGGTCCGGTGGTGCGCCGGGACGGCCTCGCTGCGCTCACGGAACTCCCGCACCCCGGCCATCAGTTCGGGGTACACCTCGGCCACCGGCGGCTCGCCGACCGGGCGCCAGCCGGAGCGCGGCGGCAACAGGCCGGCCCAGGCCGGACCGGTCACGGGCACGGGCAGCTCCACGGTGTTCCCGGCACTGTCCAGGCCGTCCAGCAACTGCCCCGCCGAGACCGTGCGGTCGGCCGGCCCGACCGGCCCGGCGAGCCGCGCGGTCCGGACCGCCAGCGCGCCGGAGCTCCCCAGCGGCAGCCGGCCGAAGACGGCCAGCACGCCGTCGCCGCCGGCCTGCTTCGCCACCGCCTGCAGGCGCACCGCCGCCGCCCGGTCGAAGCGCAGCAGACGGACCAGGAAGGCGCCCAGGTCGGCGGCCTCCCCGGCGTCGGCGAGGGCGAGGGCGGCGGTGGGGGTCAACGCGCTTCAGCTCGAATCCGTGTATCGGTGATGGGTGGTGGTCCGGGCCGGGGGCTCAGGCCGCCGCGGCGTCCAGGCTGCGTCCGTCCCGGCTGTGCCCGTCCGCGCCGCGGTCGTCGTCCGTGAAGCGGCCCAGGAACTCCCGCTCCACCGGGCTGATCCGGCGCGGGCGGCCCTCGGCCAGGTCGTAGGGGACGACCACGGTGGACGCCCGGACGTACACCGTCTCGGTGCCGTCCTCGGCGGTGTCCTTGATCTCGTACGACACGGTCAGCGAGGCGCCGCCGATCTTGGTGACCCAGGTCTCGATGGTGACCGGCTCGGGCCGGTGCACCAGCGGGCGCTTGTAGTCGATCTCGTGGCGGGCCACCACCGAGCCGCCCGCGAACTCCCCCGCACCGGCCGCGGCGGCCTGGGTGAACATGAAGTCGATCCGGGCCTCCTCCAGGTAGCGCAGGAAGACCACGTTGTTGACGTGCCCGAAGGCGTCCATGTCGGACCAACGCAGCGGACAGGCGTAGATGTGGCGTGCCACGGGTGTTCTCCTCGATGTCCGGTGACCCGCCGGCGGGTGACGGCCGGTGGGCCGCGGCCCGGCAGGCCGCCCCCCGGGGGGCAGTCTGCCGGGCCGTTGTGACAGCTGGGTGTCAGCCTCGGGTCAGCTTCTTGTAGGTGGCCCGGTGCGGACGGGCCGCGTCGGCGCCCAGCCGCTCGATCTTGTTCTTCTCGTACGACTCGAAGTTGCCCTCGAACCAGAACCACTTGCTCTCGCCCTCGTAGGCGAGGATGTGGGTGGCCACCCGGTCCAGGAACCAGCGGTCGTGGGAGATGACCACGGCGCAGCCGGGGAACTCCAGCAGCGCGTTCTCCAGCGAGGAGAGGGTCTCGACGTCCAGGTCGTTGGTGGGCTCGTCGAGGAGCAGCAGGTTGCCGCCCTGCTTGAGGGTGAGCGCCAGGTTCAGGCGGTTGCGCTCACCGCCGGAGAGCACGCCGGCCGGCTTCTGCTGGTCCGGGCCCTTGAAGCCGAACGCCGAGACGTAGGCGCGGGACGGCATCTCGACCTGGCCGACGTTGATCCAGTCCAGGCCGTCGGAGACGACCTCCCAGAGCGTCTTCTTCGGGTCGATGTTGGCGCGACTCTGGTCGACGTAGCTGATCTTGACGGTGTCGCCGACCTTGACGGTGCCGGAGTCCGGGGTCTCCATGTCCTGCAGCATCTTGAACAGGGTCGTCTTGCCGGCGCCGTTGGGGCCGATGATGCCGACGATGCCGTTGCGCGGCAGGGTGAAGCTCAGGTCGTCGATCAGGACCTTCTCGCCGAAGGCCTTGTTGAGGTTCTCGACCTCGATGACGATGCTGCCCAGACGCGGGCCCGGCGGGATCTGGATCTCCTCGAAGTCCAGCTTCCGCATCTTGTCGGCCTCGGCCGCCATCTCCTCGTAGCGGGCCAGACGCGCCTTAGACTTCGCCTGACGGCCCTTGGCGTTGGAGCGGACCCACTCCAGCTCCTCGCGGAGCCGCTTGGCGCGCTTGGCGTCCTTCTGGCCCTCGACCTTGAGGCGCGACTGCTTGCTCTCCAGGTAGGTGGAGTAGTTGCCCTCGTAGCCGATCGCGCGGCCGCGGTCGAGCTCCAGGATCCAGCCGGCCACGTTGTCCAGGAAGTACCGGTCGTGGGTGACGGCGACGACGGTGCCGGCGTACTTGGCCAGGTGCTGCTCCAGCCAGTTCACCGACTCGGCGTCCAGGTGGTTGGTGGGCTCGTCGAGCAGCAGCAGGTCGGGGGCCTCCAGCAGCAGCTTGCAGAGCGCCACGCGGCGCTTCTCGCCACCGGAGAGCTTGGTGACCGGCCAGTCGCCGGGCGGGCAGCCCAGCGCGTCCATGGCCTGCTCCAGCTGGGCTTCGAGGTCCCAGGCGTTGGCGTGGTCCAGGTCCTCCTGGAGCTTGCCCATCTCGTCGAGCAGCGCGTCCGAGTAGTCGGTGGCCATCAGCTCGGCGATCTCGTTGAAGCGGTTGAGCTTCCCCTTGATCTCCTTGACGCCGTCCTCGACGTTCTCCAGAACGGTCTTGGTCTCGTCGAGCGGCGGCTCCTGGAGCAGCATGCCGACGGTGAACCCGGGCGAGAGGAAGGCGTCGCCGTTGGACGGCTGCTCCAGGCCGGCCATCATCTTCAGCACGGTGGACTTACCCGCGCCGTTGGGGCCCACGACGCCGATCTTCGCCCCCGGGAGGAAGCTGAGCGTCACGTCGTCAAGGATGACCTTGTCTCCGTGCGCCTTGCGTACCTTGCGCATCGTGTAGATGTATTCCGCCACGTGAGATCGCTCCGGCGTCGTCGGGAGTAATTCGGCTTGCAGCCTTCCATTGTGCCGCACCCGGCCGAGAGCCCGAACCGCCAGCCTTGCCCCACTGGGGTATCCCGTCCCGGACGCCCGCGCCGGCCCCGGCCACCACCGCCCTGCGCGGCCCCGCCGGACGCACCGCGGCCCGGCTCCCCGCAGCGAGTGCGGGGGGCCGGGCCGGGTGGTGGGCGCCCGCCCTGCCGGAGCAGGTCGGGCGCCCTTCACTGCGTTCAGTACTACTTCAGTACCGGTGCGGCGCTGCCTCAGGCGGCGCTGCGACCGTGGCGACCGCGACGGCGCAGGACGAAGACCGCGGCACCGCCGGCCACGACCAGGCCACCGGCGACGGCGGCGAGGATCGGGGTGGCGTCGTTACCACCGGTGGCGGCCAGGCCGCCCGTGGTGCCGGGAGCCGGGCTGCTGGCGGCCGGGGCCGGGTGCGCCGAGGAGCTGGACGGAGCGGCGGTCGGCGTACCGGTACCGCTCGGGGTCGGCGTGGCCGTGGCCGTGGCGCTGGTGCCGGCCGACGGGGTGGCGGTCGGCGTGGTCACGCTGGTGACCTTGCAGTCCAGGATGCCCTTGAACTCCTTGGTGAAGCCGTTCGGGCCGGTCACCTTGATGTCGTAGGCGGTGTCCTCGTTGACCGGGACCAGCACGCTCTCCATCTTGCCGGGCTGGACGGTGACCGTCTTGCCCGGTGCGACGGTCACGGAGGCCGCCTCGTCGCCGCCGTTGGCGACGTTGACGCGGACGCCGTTGGAGTCGCACTCGACCTGGGCATTGCTGTCCAGCAGCGGGCCCTTGCCGGCCTTCCACGCGGCCTTGGCCGCGTCCACCACGCTGAGCTTGGTGGAGCCGGCCAGGATCATGGTCTGGCTGTGCTTCTCGGGGGTGTAGCCCTTGCTCAGGAAGACCCGGCCGTTGGGCACGACGGTCTCGGCCGAGGCCGTCACCGTGGCCGTGCCGTCCGGGGTGCCGGCCGGCACGTCCAGGAACAGCTGGGTGTCCTTGGCGACCGGGCCGGTCAGGCCGGTGACCGGCTTGCCGTCCTTGTCGACCAGCTTCGCCTTGTCCGCGGCGTCGCCGGAGAGCGCGAGCTTCACCTCGGAGGCGCTGGTGTTGATGGTGAACGGACCGAGCTTGTTGCCCGGCTTGCCCGACACCGAGTCCGGCGTGAGGCTCAGCGAGGGCTTGGGCTCGGCCGCGATGCCCTTGTTGGCGTCGCTGACCAGGTAGTCGCGCAGCTTCTTGGCCTGCGCGTCGACCGGGGTGGCGTTCTTGCCGTCGGAGAACTTCCAGATCGCGGCCTGGGTGCCCGCGGCGGCGTCGTCGGCGGTGAGCTGACCGTCCTTGATGCCGGCCGCGTCGGCCAGCTTCTTGAGGTCGGTGACCTGCGGGTAGGAGTTCTCCAGGATCCAACGGATCTTGGCGGCGTCCTGAGCCTTCTCCTTGCGGCCGAGCGAGCTCGACTTCCAGTCCGACTCCTGGTACTCGACCTTGCTCTCGATGTTGACCGGGTGGTCGATGTCGATGCAGTACGTACGAAGCTCGCCGTTGGCCGTCTTGAGGGTGAACAGACCGCCCTGAACGGAGTGACCGCCCTCGATGGCGATCTCCTCGCTCTGCATGGTCGGCTGGATCACCGCCGTGACGCCCGCACCCGGTGCGTCGGCCGCAGCCGCCGCACCGGCTGCGAGCAGGCTCCCACCCAGCGCTACGCTGGTCGTGAGCATGACAGTGGTTATGCGCGGAAGACTCCGCCCCTGCCTCTGGAACATCTGGGATCCCTCCGGGCCGGGCCATGCCGATGGGCTGCCCGCCTTGCATTGCCGCGCCCCCTGTGGCGCCGCTGCACGTGTGTGAACCAGACGAATCCTATTGAGCCAGGGAGGCGCGCAAACCCCCATGCGAAATCAGGACGATTCCGTATCTGTATCGTTATCAACGCTCCCATCATCCACACAAGCTGACGATCAGCCAGAAACTCCCGATCTTTCACTTAACCGGTCCGGTGTTTGCACATGTGGGCACAACAACCGTCTCGATCAACATATTTGTCGACAGTTGAGACCGCTCGACGGTCAGACCGAAGAAGCCAGGGCGTCACCCTCCGTTCCCCCGCCGTCCATCCCCGCCCCGACCCCGGCGGCCGCCAACAGGGGTGCCACCGGCGGGCCGACGGCCGCCCTCCGGGCCTGCAGTGCGTCCGCGATCCAGCCCGGTACCGCCTCGCCCACGGGCACCTCCCGACCCTCCGCCGGCTCCGCCCGCGAGGCCGCACCCCACGTGAAGACGGCGGTGCCACGACTGAGGTCGTGCCCGACCGACCGGGCGTCGATCTCGACTCTGCTGCGCCGCGCCTCACCGTCCATCCACTCCCGGACCCTCAACCGCCCGCTCACCACCACCGGATCACCCTTCGACAGCGAGCCGATCAGATGACCCGCCAGCGCCCGCCAGGCCGTCACCGTCACCCACTGCGTCTCGCCGTCCACCCAGGCCTCCCGCAGCCGGTCGTACCGGCGCTCCGTCGACGCCAGCCGGAAGTTGGCCACCGCCACCCCGTCCACCGTCCTCGTGCAGCTCACCTCGGTCGCGACATTGCCGATGACCGTCACCTGGGTCTCGTTCACAGAACACGCTCCGTTCTCCCGGATGCACCGTACGGAATCGACCGGCGCGAGTTGAGAGTGCGCTTCCCGGGAAATCCGCACCAGGGGGATCGGAAATCCTGTGGACAACTCGGCCCTGTGGAAAACCGGTGTCACTCACAGGGATGAATTTCGGCCCTTCCGGTCCTACTTTCGGCCCGGCTTCTACGGGGCCATGACAACAAACGCCCCGCGTCCCGCCGCACCCGCGCACCCCCAGGGGTGGCCTGCCCGGCCGTCCGCCCACGTCATCCGACCGAACGAACCCGAATACGGCCCCCCACCCGCGCCGAGACCGGTAGTTTCTCCGTGCCGAATCCATAACGGGTGGGGCGGCAGCCCCGTAACGACTGCACAACGTCCGGCGCCGAAGCGGGCCAGACCGCTGCACGCACGGCCGTCACCTGCGATTATCGGACCGCTCCACCGAAGCCGACACACCCGCGACGGTGTTGTTACACCCGGCCGAGGTTCTGGACACCCTTATCCTGTCCCCGACAGGGCAAGGCCCCGCCAACCCCCACCCCACCCTCAGGCACGGGGCCGGACAGCGGGCGCCCCGCGCGCTCGTCGCCCGATCCCGGCAACGGTCACGCCCATCAGGGCGCCGTCCGTCCCGCCCCCATAGCTCAGCGGATAGAGCACCCGCCTTCTAAGCGGTAGGTCGCAGGTTCGAATCCTGCTGGGGGCACCGCACCGAATTCCCGCAGGCCACGCCCTCGGCGAGGGCTTTGCCCGGCCGGGCCGCCGGATAATCCCGTGTACCGAACGCGCATAGCCCGTGACAATGCGTGTCGTGGCGGGGGCGGAAACGACACGGGGGAAACACCGGTACGAACCGGTCGTACGGCCCGAACGGAAACAACGGGCGAATCAGACAACACCCCCCGGGGCCGCCCCGCCGCTCGCCTCCGGTGCCGCGCCGGGGACGGCAGCCTCGGGCCGTCCCCGGCGCCGCGAAGTCCCGCTCGGCGCCGCAGAGCCCCGCTCAGCGCCGCGAAGTCCCGCCCGGCGCCGCGAAGTCCCGCCCGGCGCCGCAGAGCCCCGCTCAGCGCCGCGAAGTCCCGCTCGGCGCCGCAGAGCCCCGCTCAGCGCCGCGAAGTCCCGCTCGGCTCCGCTCAACCCTGGCCGGCGGCCGCTCCGGGCAGCCCCGCCAGATAGCCGTCCAGCAGCGCCACCTGCCGCTCGGGCGGGAACTCCGCCGGGGCGAACAGCGCCTGTACCACCAGCCCCAGCGCGAAGGCCTGCGCCCCCGCGGCGAGCTGCCCGGCGTCCACGCCGTCCGGCAGCTCCCCCAGCCGCTGCGCGGCGGCCACCGACTCGGTCAGCAGCGCCCGCGCCCGTCCGTAGCGGGCCGCGTGCGCGGCGGCCAGCTCCGGGTCGGCCAGCGCGACGTCCCAGGAGCCGACCCAGATCCGGTTGCCGGCCGTGCCGGCCCCGTCCAGCGGGAGGATGTCGAGCAGCGCCGCCCGCAGCCTGGGCAGTCCGGCGGGCGGCGGCGGGCTGCCGTCCGCCGGGGCGGTCCGGCGCGGCCGCTGCTGGGAACGCCGGTCCAGTACGTCGAGGGCGTGCGCCACGAGCGCCCGCTTGTTGGGGAAGTAGTGCGTCAACAAACCGGTGGAGGCGCCCATTTCGGCGGCCACCGCACGCAGTGTCAGCCCCTCGAAGCCGCGCGAGGAGAGCACCCGCCAGACCGCCTCGGAGACGTCCTCGCGGCGGGCTTCATGGTCTCCCCGGGCTGGTGTCATAGGCGGTATGGTACCTACCAAACGTTTGTTATGTATGCCGGAACGGCCGGGCCGCGCCCTCGCCCCCCACACCCGGCCCCGCCCGAAAGGCCCGCCGATGTTCGCCGTCCCGCTCGCCGACCGTGCCGAACTGCGCCCCCTGGAACCGTGGCAGGCCGCCGAGTTCCTGACCCACATGGACCGCGCCCGCGACCACATGAACCCGTGGATCACCTGGGCCCACCGCTCCACCGACCTGACGTCGGCCCGCGCCACCCTGCAGGGCTACGCCGACCGGCAGGCCGCCGACGCCGGCCGGCTCTACGGCATCTGGCTGGACGGCACGCTGGTCGGCGGCACGATGTTCGTCTCCTTCGACGCCGTCGCCGGGGTCGCCGAGATCGGCGTCTGGACGGAGCCCGCCGGCGAGGGCCGGGGCCTGGTCGGCGCCGCCGTCCGCCACCTGGTCGACTACGCGTTCACCACCCGCGGCCTGCACCGCCTGGAGTGGCACACCAGCCCGACCAACCTCCGCAGCCGCTCGCTCGCGCAGCGGCTGGGCATGCGGCTGGACGGTGTCATGCGGGAGTCGTACCTGGTCAACGGCGTCCACCAGGACTCCGAGATCTGGTCGCTGCTCGCCCACGAGTGGCAGCCGACCGGCTGACGGCGGCGTACGGCGCGGGGCCCGGTGGACGACCGTCGATGCTGTTGGTTAATTCGGGCCCGTGCGTGACGTCGGCTCCCAAGACCCGGTTGTGGTCTTGGGAGCCGATGTTGTCGTGTGGGGAGGGTTCG
>NZ_JBVHVO010000010.1:0-19851 GCF_055564815.1 Kitasatospora sp. NPDC028961
CCGGCCCGCCCGCCCATCGAGACGATGCCCACCTCCGGATCGAGCAGCAGGTCCAGCGCCACCCGCTGCTCGGCACTGCGCCCGCGCAGCCCGAAGGCCTCGCGCTCGCCGCGCACCAGCCGCACCCGGCCGTCGCCGGTGACCCGGCCCAGCGCCCGGCCCGGACGAGGTGGCCGGACGAGGTGGCCGGTCGGGGTGTGGCAGGTGCCCGAGGCGCTGCCAGCAGGGTGCGAGGCATGGGAACGCCGAGTGGCCGGGAGGTCGCCCCCGGGTTCGGGTGAACCCGGGGGCGACGGCGCGAGGTGCCGCGACGGGCTCAGCGCAGCCGGCGGGCGCGGAGCACCACGTCGTCGGTGTGGTGGGCGCCGGCGCCCCCCTCCGGTGCCACGCGCGGCCGCTGCTCGTCCACCTCGACCTGCCAGTCCTCGTCGAGGAGCGCGGTGACCATCGCGGGCCACACGTAGTCGGCGGGGTCGAACTCGCCCGCCTGTGCCTCCCGGGTGTCCATGCCCGCGTGGTGCACGAGCAGGAGCACGCCGCCGGGCGCGACGGCCGCGAGCAGCGCCCGCTCGGCCGCGGCACCAGGGGTGCGCAGCAGGGCCGGGTACTGCGCGGAGACCAGGTCGAAGGAGGCCGGCGGGAGCGCCGCCCCGACCAGCTCCGCGTGCACCCAGCGAACGGTCACGCCGGCGTCCCGGGCGTGCCCGGCCGCCCGCTCCAGCGCCACGCCGGAGACCTCCAGCGCGGTCACGTCCCACCCTGCGCGCGCCAGCCAGACGGCGTCCGCGCCCTCGCCGCAGCCGACGTCCAGCACCCGCCCGGGGGTGAGCCCTTCGACCTCGGCCACGAGCGCGCCGTTGGGGCGGCCGCTCCACAGTTGCTGCCGGTCGGCGTACCGGCCGTCCCACTCGGTCCGCACGGCGGGGTCCCCGAGGTACTCGCCCGCGGGCGAGGTTGCTGCGATGTCGTCGGTCATGCCCCAACGCTCGCCCGCCGCCCACCGGGTGGGCCAGTTCTGTTGCCGATCCGGCAAACCGCGCGGGAGGCCTTCGCGTGGGGGCACCGTCCCGGTCCTCTCCGGCTGCGGGGCCCGCTGCTACGATCCGCGCAGTTCAGACGCTGTATCAGACAGAGGTGGGGCCGGAAATGCAGGGCGAGAGGGACGAGCAGGACGCGAAGCCGGTGAACCGGCGCAGGCTCGTCGGCGGAATAGCCGCCGGGGTGTGTGTCCTGGGTCTGGCCGGTGCCGGGGGCCTGGCGTTGCGGGGGTCGCACGATCCGGTCCCGGCCGGGTCCTCGGTGGGTTCCGGCGCCTCGGCCGACACCTCGCCGAGCCCGACCGCTTCGGCGAGCCCCACGCCCTCGGAGCCCGCCCCGCCGGCGGAGGTCGTCCTCGCCGCCACGAGCACGCCGCCGCCGGTCGGGGCCCCCGCGCCCACCGGGCCTCCGGCAGCCCCGGCGCCGGCCCGGTCCACGGTCGCCGCACCGCCGCGCCCCTCGAAGACCGCGGCCGCCCCGAAGCCGGCGCCGACCCGGGTGCCCGCCCCGTCGCCGACCCTGGACCAGGAGAACCCGCCCGCCGCGTGGAGCCCCGGCCCGCGACCCACCCCGACCCTCCCGAAACCCCCGACCAGCTGCCCGCCCCTCCAACTCCCGAGCTGGGACGGCTGCCACCCGATCGGCCCGGTGATCACCCTCCCCCCGATGACCATCCCCCCGCAGCCGAACGTCACCCCCTCCACGGTGGCCCGCTGAGCGCGCTCCCCACGTGATCTCGGGCGAATCGTTCCTTCAGAGTCTTGTGCCGGTCGCGTTCGCCGTCGCCGTGGTCCCTCTGATCGTGATTGTGGTGGGCGGCGACTGTGAGGCCCCGTTCGGTGTCGACGGGCATCCACTCGATCCGGTCGGGGGATGCGAAGTTGCTGGGCCTGACTGCTCGCCGACGACTGAGGAGGGGCAACCTATCGGCACATCTGCCGGGGTGAGGGGCCGTCCGGCTACCTCACCACCTGGCCGGACTTCGGGTGCCTGACCGTCTCCGACCCGGTGAACCACCCCAACGCCGAAGTCACCGTCCACGGGTGTGTCGAGAACCAGGAGGAGAGGCTGACGGCCGCGCTGACGTTTTCCGGCCCCGCGACTCCGATGGGGGCTCTAACCTGGCGCGATGACGAGTCGAAACCCAGTCTCCGGTACCGGCGCGGCGGCCCTTGTGGCCGTCGGCCTCGTTCTCCTCACCGCCTGCGGCGGCGGGGGCGGCAGCAGTGCGAGCAAGGCCAAGCAGGTCGGTTGGTACCGCTCGGTCGGCGACCTCTGCGCCGTGCTGGGCGATCCCGGCCTGCCGGGGCAGCTGAGGAGTTCCATACCGGTGACGAGCGCCGGGATCGCGAGCGACCCGTCCAAGTCGCTCAGCTGCGGCTACGTCGGCGGTCCGGCGACCGAGGACTGGCGGGTGAGCGTCGACGCGACGGTCTTCGAGGCGGCCCGCGGCTGCCACTGGCTGGAGGTCGAGGCGGACATCGCGAAGTCCCCGCTCGGCGGACCCAAGCCGACCGAGACCCGGAAGTTCGAGACGACCGACGGCGGGGGGCTCGGCCAGGAGGGCTACCAGTCGTCGGTCCGGCACCCGCTCACCGACACCATCCCGGGGCCGGTCGACCAACTGGCCTTCAGGTCGGCCTTCTGCGACGGCAATCTCCGTCTGACGGTCACCGTCGACTACAGCGCGGGCTCGGAGATGTCCGCGGACTACCCGAGCGCGCTCGACAAGGCGGAGGAGGCGTCGCGGAAGAAGGCCGCCGAACTGCTCAAGCGGGCGCGGGAGGCGCTGTACGAGCGTGCGATGAGCCCGCAGCCGACGGCCACGTGACAGGCGGGCGCCCCGGCCAGAGCGAACCGCCGTACCGCGTCCCGGTGAGTGCCCCGGTTCACACGGTCACGCCGGCGGGCGGGGTGGGGCCCGGGGGGAGGTGGACGGTCATGATCAGGTCGCAGGGGCCGGTGTCCGAGGCGCGGTAGGTGTGGGGGGCGTCGCCGTCGAAGGTGGCGGTCTGGCCGGCCGCGACGGTGTGCTCGGTGCCGTCGACGACCAGGGTCATCCGGCCCGCGGTGACGCTGACGGTCTCCACGACGCCGGCCTGGTGGGGGTGGCTGGGGTAGTCCTCGCCGGGTTCGAGGTGCCAGCGCCAGACCTCGACGGGGGCCGGGCCCGAGGTGGTCAGCATGAGCCGGGCGGAGCCGCCGTGCTCGCCGGTCCACAGCGGGGCGACCGCGTCGGCCGCCACGACGCGGACCCGTCCCTCGGGCGGGCCCTGCATGAGGGCGGACACCGAGATCCCGAGGGTGTCGGCCAGCCGCACCAGGGTGGCGAGGTTGGGGTTGCCCTGCGCTCGTTCCAGGCCCACCAGGGCGCCCTTGCTGACCTGGGCGCGGCGGCCGAGTTCCTCCAGGGAGAGGCCGGCCCGCAGCCGGGCCGCCCTCACGTTGCGCGCCACCGTTCGCAGAGCCGCCGCCGTCTCGACCACCGATTACCACTCCTCGTCCCTCGGTCCGCTCAAATGTACCCCGCGGTCGTTCCGGTAACCCATCCTGGTCATTCTGTTGTACCGTGAAGTCGTTCCACTGATTGACGACGGGCATCGAAGGACGTGCTGTGACCGCTCTGCTGCTGGCCCTGTGCAGTTCACTCGCCTACGGCTGCGCCGACTTCCTGGGCGGTATGGGCGCCCGCAAGGCCCACGTCCTGCGCACCGTGATGATCGCGGCCCCCGCCAGCCTGGCGGTCGAACTCCTGCTGTGGCCTTTCCTCGGCGCCTCGTTCAGCGCCGCCGCCGTCGGCTGGGGCGCCGCCTCCGGCATCGCCTCGGCCGCCGCGTTCGTGCTGCTCTACCGGACCCTGGCGATCGGCCCGATGAGTGTGCTGTCGCCGGTGACCGCGCTGGTGTCCGCCGTGCTGCCGGTCGGGGTCGGCCTCGTGCAGGGGGAGCGGCTCTCCGCGGCCGGGCTGGTCGGCCTGCCGCTCGCGCTGGTCGCGGTCGTCCTGGTGAGCGCCGGGAGCGAGGGCCCGGCCCGGCCCTCGCGTGGCGCCCTGCTGCTCGCGTTCGGCGCGGGCGCGGCCATCGCCCTGCAGCTGATCTGCCTGCACCAGGCGCCCTCCGACAGCGGGTTGGCACCGCTGCTCACCGGTCGGGCCGTCTCCTCGGCCGCCACCCTGACCGCGGCCGGCCTGCTGTACCGGCGGCTGGGCAGCGAACGGCCCGCGTACGGGATGTCGGCGGCCGCGGGGGTGCTGGACTCCCTGGCGAACCTGCTGTTCCTGCTCGCCGCCCGCAGCGGCGACCTCGCCGTCGTCGCCGTCATCACCGCCCTCTACCCGGCCGGCACCGTCCTGCTCGCCCGGGCCGTGCTCGCCGAACGGATCCACCGTCTGCAAATCGCCGGGCTGGCGGCCGCGGCCGTCGCCGTCAGCCTGCTCGCGCTGACCTGACCGACCGCCTCCCGGGGCGCGCCGACGAGCATGCCGGGTGCCCCGGAGGAGCGGGCCGGGGGCGCCGGGCCGCGTGCTACGGTGGCGGCACCGGGAGTAAAAACGCGAGCCACTCGCGCGTATACGCGGTCTCCGACGAGCCGCCACTTCTTCACCTCGAAGGAGTGCGCCGTGCCCACCCGCCGTCCCCGTGAAGCCGCCGAGAGCCCTGCTGCCCCCGCCGAACGTCCCCGTGAAGCCGCCGAGAGCCTCGCCGCCCCCGCCGAACGTCCCCGCTCGCCGCGCTCCCTCCGCGAGGCCTGGACCGCCCTCTCCGGGCTCTCCGCCGTGTTCCTCTTCGAGATGCTCGACAACTCGGTCCTCAACGTCGCCCTGCCCACCATCGGGCGCGAGCTGTCCGCCTCGGCCACGTCCCTGCAGTGGGTCACCAGTGCGTACGCCGTGGTGTTCGGCGGGCTCATGCTCGCCCTCGGGGCGCTGGCCGACCGGGTCGGCCAGCGCAGGGTCATGCTGGTCGGGCTGGTGCTGCTCGGTGCGGCGAGCCTGGCCACCGCGTTCGTCACCACGGTGGAGCAGCTGATCGCCGTCCGCTCGGCGATGGGGATCGCGGCCGCGATGACGACGCCGGGCTCGCTCGCCCTGGCGTTCCGTCTGTTCGACGAGGACGGCCTGCGCGTCCGTGCGACGACGCTCATCTCGACGGTGGGGCTGGTCGGGCTCGCGATCGGACCCCCGGCGGGCGGTCTCGTCCTCGCCGTCGCCCCGTGGCAGACCCTGCTGCTGGTCAACGTGCCGATCGCCGCGCTCGCGTACCTCGGCATCCGGCGCGGCATCCCGGCGGACCGGGCGGACGACCTGCACCGCGACCCGGTCGACGCCGCCGGCGCGCTGCTCGGCACGGCGACGGTCGTGCTGGCGCTGGTCGCACCGACGCTCTTCGTCGAGCTGGGTGCCCGCTCGCCCCTTCCGTGGCTGACCTCGGCGGTGGCGGCCGCGGCGGCGGTCCTCTTCGTGGTCCGCGAGCGGTCGGCCCGCCACCCGCTCCTCGACCTCGAACTGGTCGCCCGCCCGCTGGTGTCGAGCGGCCTGGCCTTCAAGGGCGCGGCCGGACTGGCGACCGCCGGGCTCGGCTACCTGGTGACGCTGCACCTGCAGCTCGACCTGGGCTGGACGCCGGCGCGGGCGGCGCTCGGGATGCTGCCGCAGGTCGTCGTCCTCATCGCCGGCGGTGCCCTCGTCGGCCCGCTGATCCAGCGCGTCGGTCTCGACCGGGCCGCCTGGCTGAGCGCCGGAGCGGTGGTGTGCGGACTGGCCGTCTACGGGCTGCTGGGCCGCTTCGGGTACCCGTGGGTCGCCGTCGCGCTCGTCCTCGCCGCGGCCGGCATGCGCGTGGTCGGTGTCGTCGCCGGGACCAATGTGATGCGCGGCCTCCCCCGGAACCGGACGACGGTCGGTGCGGCGCTGGTGGACAGCGCCGGTGAGGTCGCCGCCGCGGTCGGCGTCGCGGTCGGCGGCACCGTTCTCGCGGCGCTCGTCACCGGTGACCTCACCGCCCCGGACCGGGACGCCCACCGGAGCGCGGAGCTCCTGGACGCGGTCGGCAGCGCCGGTCTCGTGCTGACCGCCGTGGCCGCGGTGCTCGTGGGCTGGGGAATCCGCCGCGCCCGGGTCGCGGACCGGGGCACGGGCACGTCCGCTGCCGAAGCGACGGCCGGGTAGCGGCTGCTCCGAGGGCGCGGACGCGGCCGGGCCGCCATGCGCGGACGGGTCGACCGGCAGGCACGGGACGGCGACTGGGGCGAGGGAGCGACCCGCATGCTGAGCGAGGCGCCAGGGCCGGCCGGCCTCGGTGCGGCTGATCGGGAACAATGTCACGAGCTTCGACCGGCGGCGGCAGGTCGTCGGGTTCGTGGAGCCGCAGGGTTCGGAGGCCCTGCTGTAGGCCGCCGCGAGCCGGGTGACAGGACCCCGCCGGGTCCTGTCACCCGCCGTCAGGCCGACGATCCGGTAGCGCTCCGGTCGGAGGCCTTCCCGGTCGCCCGGGTCAGCCACCAGGTGGCGGCCAGGCAGATCGCGGCCAGGACGAACAGGACGACCGGCACCGTCCGGACCTCAAAGAGTTCGATGGTCCTGCCCAGCGCCGGTCCGGCCGCCACCCCGCCGACCATGGACGCGGCGATCACCAGCGCGCCGGCCCGCCGCGCGGCCGGTACGGCGCGCCGCAGCCAGGGCAGCCCGGTGGGGAAGATCGGCGCGATGAACAGGCCCACGCCCGCGTACGCGTACGGGGCCAGGCCCGGCACCACGGCCGCCAGCAGGCAGAGCGCCATGCCGGCGCAGCTGACGGCGATGATGGCCGGCTCCGGCCAGCGCAGGGTCAGTGGCGCGACCAGGAAGCGGCCCAGGGTGAGCATCAGCCAGTAGGCGGAGGTCGCGGAGGCGGCGAGTGCGGCGCTGTAGCCGACCGTCTCCAGGTGGGTGGGCTCCCAGCCGCCGACGCCGGCCTCCACCGCGACGTGCAGGACGTAGAGGACCACGAACGCGGTGAGCAGGGCGGCGGTTCGGCGTCCGCGTGGGCCCGTGGGCCGGTCGGTGGTCTGCTCGGTCGGTTCGTGGTCCGTCCCGGTGGTCCGGTCGCGTACTCCCGTGAGCGGGATCAGCAGTGCGGCGGCCAGGACGGCGCAGCCCGTGAAGACGGCGGGGTAGCGGTCGGCGCCGAGCAGGCCGATCAGGGCGGGGCCGGCGATCGCGCCGATGCCGAAGTGGGCGTTGAGGATGTTGAGCATGGCCGGGCTGCGCCGGCCGAAGCCGGTGGCGAAGAGCTGGTTGAGGCCGTAGTCGAGGCCGCCGAAGCCGAGGCCGGTGACCAGGGCGCCGAGCAGGGCGAGCGGCCAGCTCGGGGAGAACGCGAAGGCGAGGCTCCCGAGGGCCATCAGGGCGTAGGAGGCGCGGAGCAGGGCGCGGTTGCCGATCCGGCCGAACGCCCGGTCGAAGGCGAGGACGCCGGTGACTCCACCGATGAAGTGGGCGCTCAGGGCGAGTCCGGCGCCCGAGGGGGAGAGCCCGAACTCCTGCCGGAGCGCGGGCAGGGCCGGTCCGTAGAGGGACTGGAGGGCGCCGATGAGGACGAAGCCGACGCAGGACGCGACGACCGCCGGGGTGCTGAACGCCCGGTCGGGCCGCAGGGCCGTGCCGGGCGGGGTGGGGAGGGTGTGCACACGGGTCTCCGGTGGGTGGGACGGTACGGGACGGGAGCTGCCGGGCCGGCCCCCGGCCGGTGAGGGCGGGGGCCGGCCCGGCAGTCGGGACCGGGTCGGGCGGTGGATCAGACCGCGGGCGGGCCGTTCAGGAAGCGGGCGGCGATCTCGTGGGCGAAGGCCATGATCGTTCCCTGCGGGCTGATGCCGGTGACGCCCGGGAGGACGGCGGCGTCGCTGACGTACAGGTTCCGGAAGCCGTGCGGGTGGCCGAGTTCGTCGCACACACCGCCCCGGTCCGGCCGGCCCATCCGGCAGGAGGCCATCGAGTGGACGGACACCAACTGCCAGTCGCCGGGCCCGACTCCCGCGCAGAAGGCCTCCACCGCGGCCAGGTCGCGCAGCGGCGCGGCGGCGGCGACCGGGGGGAGCAGTTCCACGGCGCCGGCGGCCAGCAGCAGCCGCGCGGTGTCGTGGAAGGCGGTGCGCAGGGCACGGTGGTCCTCGTCGGTCATGCCGTGCCGCAGGAGGACCCCGCCGAGCGGGGTGGCCGTGACCCGGGCCCGACCGCGCAGCCTGACCTGGGTGGTGTAGACGGCCGTCCGGTCGAGCCCGCCGAGGACGCGTTCGACCAGCTCGGGGGCGTGCCCGGCGAGGGCGGCGGCCAGGCTGCCGGGGCTCAGGTTGGACGGCATGACGAGCGTGCCGCGGTCGCTGAACTCCTGGACCTGGGTGGTGAAGATGGTCCCGTCGAGGGCGGACACCCGCTCGTCGAAGCGGGCCACCGTCCGCAGGTTGACGTGCAGGGCCAGCTCGCGGCCGGCCCGGTGGGGGTGGATCCCGCTGCGCTGCAGCAGGGCCGGGGTGCCGATCGGCCCCGCGGCGAGGAACACCGTCCGGGCCCGGTGGTACGCCCGCCGGCCGTCCTCGTCGACGGTGAGGACGCCGTGGACCTCGCGTCCGTCGTGGCGGATCCGCAGCGCCCGGGTACCGGCGACGATCCGGGCGCCGAGCGCCTCGGCCTGCGGCAGGTACGTCAGCGCCATGCTCTGCTTGGCGCCGGTGGTGCAGCCGGTGGTGCAGCGGTTGCTCCGGCGGCAGCCGTGCAGGGCGCGGTGGGCGTGCTGCCAGCGCCAGCCCAGCCGGTCGGCCCCGGTCGCGAGCAGCACGGAGTCGCGGTCGCCGCCGTCCGGCAGCTGGGGGCCGACCCGCAGCCGCTCGGTGATCCGCCGCAGGTGGGGCGCGAGGTCGGCGGCCCGGTAGCCGGAGACGCCCGAGACGGCGGCCCAGCGGTTGAGCAGGGCGGCGGGCGGCTCCCACAGCAGCCCGCCGTTGACCACCGTCGTCCCGCCGACGCACCGGCCCTCGCCGTACGCGATGGTCGGCCGGCCGAAGATCGGTGTCAGGCCGCCCTGGCGGTAGAGCTTGCGCATGTTCTCGGCCGGTGTGGCGGCGGCGAGTTCCGCGGTGCCGACCCGGGGGCCCTCCTCGATCACGGTGACGTGGTGACCCGCCTCCGCGAGGTCCCGGGCGACGGTGCCGCCGCCGGCACCGGAGCCGATCACCAGGACGTCGGCGTCGTGGACCGTGCGGGGGAGGGGGAGGCCCGGCAGGGCGGCCGTCACGGGGCGGCCACCCGGGGCGCGCGCCGGACAGCGGAACCGGGGGCGCCGGGCTCGCCGGGGTGTCCGTCGAGGGCGCCGTACAGGGCCAGCGCGGTGCTCGCCCGGATGACCTCGGCCACCCCGGGGAGGCGGCCGAGCCGTGCCATCCCGGTGCGGTCGGCGCTCGCCGGGGCCAGTCCGAGGCTGTGGCCGGTCGCGCAGCGGAACAGCGCGGGCAGGGCGCGCAGGGCCGCGGCGTACCCGAGCCGGTAGGGCAGCGGGAGGAGCGCGACGCTGCCCCGCACGTGCCGCTCGGCCGCCGCGCCGGCGGCCGGATCCCGCAGGCAGGCGTAGTGGCGCGCCCAGTACGCGGGCAGGGCGCTGGCCCGCAGCGCGCGCTCGACGTGCCGGTCGGAGCCCCGCCGCGGTTCGGAGCGCCGGGCAGGGCCGGTGGCGGGTGCGGCGGTCGGGGCGGTGGTGCGGGCCATCAGGCGGTCACCTTCTCCTTGACGAATCCCGCCAGCAGGCGGCTCGCGCCCTGCGCGAGGACCTGGTCCAGGGCGGTCAGGAAGAGGTCGACCTCCTCCGGCCCCGCGACCAGTGGGGGCGAGGCGATCAGGGCGATCTCCCGGTTGGAGCCGTAGTAGGTCAGCACGCCGTGGTCGCGGTAGAGCGCGGCGATCACCGCCGCGGTGAGCAGTTTGGGCAGCGCCCGGGGGTCCTTGGCGAAGGAGCCGGGCAGTGCGGCCCGGATCCGGTCGGGGATCCGCGGTCCGCCGCGCAGGAGGAGGCCGTGCAGGGCGCCCCGGCCGCGGGTGCCGGCCACCAGCCGGGGGTGGCGCTCGACCAACTCAGCGAGCCCGGCGCCCAGTTGGGCGCCTATCCGGCCGGCCCGGCCGGGGAAGTCCTCGTCGACGGCGACCGCGACGGCCTCCAGGGCGGTGGCGGTCTCCTCGCCGAAGCCGTAGTAGGTGGTGCTGTGCAGGGTCGCGTCGGCGAGGTTGTCGTAGGCCCTGCGGAACACCGGCTCGCGTGCGACGTAGCAGGAGATCGACGCCTTGCCGCCGCCGAAGGACTTGGACATCGCCAGGACGTCCGGCACCAGGCCGGGGTGGTGCATGAAGTGGAACAGCTCCCCGGTCCGGCCCCAGCCCGTGTAGACCTCGTCGAAGACCAGCACGACGTCGAGTTCGGTGCAGATCCGGCGCACCTCGCGCAGGAACTCCGGGGAGCACTCGCGCAGGCTGGACGCGCTGAACGGCTCCAGGACCACCGCGTAGACGTCGCAGCCGCCGTCGGACCCGCGGTGCCGGTCCAGGGCCGCGGTGAAGGAGTCCAGGTCGCCGAAGGCGAAGGAGTCGGTGCCGGGGATCTCCGGGAACGGGAAGTGGAGCTCCGGGGAGGCGGTCAGGCTGCCGGCGCCCAGGAGCTTGCCGTGGAAGGCGATGTCGGTGTGCAGCACCGTCCCGCGCCGCCCGCCGTGGTACTTGTAGGCGAGCTTGACGGCGCCCTCCACCGCCTCGGCACCGGAGTTGGGGAAGTAGCTCACGTTCAGGTCACCGGGCAGCAGGGCGGCCAGGTTGTGGCCGAGCGCGGCCACGTACGGGGAGAAGTAGTTCTTGTGCACCTCCATCCGGCCCTCCTGCCGGAAGCGGTCGCGGACGGCGAGGATCCGGGGGTGGTTGTGGCCGTGGTTCAGGACGCCGACGCCGCCGGTGAAGTCCAGGATCCGCCGCCCGCCGACCAGGTGGATCCAGGCGCCCTCGGCGTGGTCCACCAGGTCGCGGCCGAAGCCGAAGGAGCCGATCAGCGCGACCTGGCTGCGGCTGACGTGCGCGCCGTACAGCTCGTGGATCCGCTCGATCCCGAGGGTGGCGCACTCGTCGAAGGTGATGAGGTCACTCATGGGCTGCTCCGTCGGTGTTCGGGTTCGTCTCCTGGCGCCGGCCGGGTTCCGGCGAGGGCTGCGGCCGCTCGCGGACGGCGTGTTCGAGGTGCTCGGCCATCAGGAGGGCGGCCTGCCGCCCGCCGCGGACGGCGTAGTTGGTGCCCCGGTCCTCGGGGAAGACCTGGGCCATCCCGGCGAGGTAGAGACCGGGGACGCGGGTCCGCAGCGGCGGCATGGTGCGGGTGTAGCCGGGGGTGACGACCGGCTGGGCGTACTCGGCGCGCCAGACGTGGTAGCCCTCGACCCAGGTCCGGTCGAAGCCGGGGAACATTCGCCGCAGGTGCGGCAGGCTGTACTCGAAGACCTCCCGGTCGCTCATCCGGTAGAGCTCCGCGTCGGCGGGCAGGTACTTGGACAGGTAGACGACGTGGCGGCCGCCGTAGCGCCCGGGGTCGTCCATGTTGGTGTGCTCGATGACCCCGACGTACGGGAAGGCCGGGTCGTTGACGTTCAGCCAGTAGGTGTCGGAGAGCCGGCGGTTGTTCTCCAGCACCAGGCAGACGTTGGCCAGGTACCGGATCTGCCGCAGCTGCCTGGTCAGCGCCGGGACGGCCGGATGGTCGGCCCCGGGCGTCGCCAGCAGGCGGGCGGTCTGTTCGGGGGCGGTGGTGACCAGCACCTGGCGGGCCGGGTGCAGCCGGCCGCCGGCCGACACCGCGGTCAGGCCGCGTCCGTCCGCGTGCAGGGCGTCGACCGGGACGCCGGTGCGCACGTCCACCCCGAGTGCGGTCAGGCGGTCGACCAGGGCGGAGAGCAGCGCCTTGCTGCCGCCCCGCAGGTAGTACAGCGTCTCGCTGCCGGACTTGGTGCGGCTGCCGCCGCGCAGGTGCAGCTTGGTCCACATCCAGGTGGCGCCGACCTGCGACGCGTAGGCGCCGAACTTGCCCTCCAGCAGCGGACGCCAGACCACCTCGTAGACCCGGCGGCCGCCCAGCGAGATCAGCCACTCCTCGGCCGTGCGGTGCTCCAGCTCCCGCCAGTTGCGCACCCGGCCGGCGCGCAGGGCCAGCAGGCCGAGCCGGATCCGGTCGCCGAGGGCGAGCGGGGTGAACCGCAGCACGTCGATCGGCTTGGAGAGCTTGAAGATGGAGTTGGCGTAGTACAGGCCGGTACGGGTCAGGTGCGGTTCCACGGCGTCGGCGATGCCCAGCTCCTCGCAGAGCCGCAGGATGTCGGTGTCGGAGGAGAACCAGTGGTGGTAGAAGCGCTCCAGGTCGCGGCCGCCCACGTCGAACGAGGCCGCGAGGCCGCCGACTTCGTCCTCCGCCTCCAGGACGCGGACGCGGTGCCCCCGGGCGGCGAGCTCCAGCGCGGCGGACAGGCCGGTGAAGCCGGCGCCGACGATCACGGTGTCGACCGGCTCCTCGGGGCCGAGCGCCGCCGGGGCGGGCATGGTGTCGACGGTGGTGGTCACCGGGCCACCCCCGAGACGGCCGCCGCCGCGGGCAGGTGGGCCCTCGGTACGGGGTCGATGCGTTCCCGGACGACGTAGGGCGGGCGGTCCTGGACGTGCCGCAGCGTGGCGTTCACGTACTCGCCGAGGATGCCGAGGGCGATCGCCTGGGCTCCGAAGGCGAAGGCCGACCACGCGGTCCTCGGGTCGCGCCGGAGCAGGCCGAGACCGGCGCCGGAGGTCATCGCGGTGAGGCCGACCGCGGTGGTCGCCCGGACCGGCACGGCCGAACCGGAGATGATGCCGCGACGGGAGAGTTCGAGCATCTTGCGCAGCGTGTACTTGGACTCGCCCGAGGCCCGCGGGTCGCGGCGGTACTCGACCGAGGTCTCCGGCAGGCCGGTCCAGCTGACCGCCCCGCGCAGGAAGAGCTCGTGGTCGGCCATGCCGTCGAGCAGGTCGACCACCGCGCGGTCGAGCAGCCGGAAGTCGCCGGTGTCCAGGGCCACCGGATGGCCGGAGATGCCCTGCAGCAGGCGGTAGTAGGCGAACGCCGAGGCCCGTTTGGCGACCCCCTCGCCCAGCCGGCCGGTGCGCCGGGCCGAGACCACCGACCAGCCGTCCCACCAGCGGGAGACCAGTTCGGGGATGAGCTCGGGCGGGTCCTGGAGGTCCGCGTCGATGAGCACGACCGCGTCCCCGGCCGCCTCCCGCAGCCCTGCCAGGCAGCCGGCCTGGTGGCCGAAGTTCCGGCTCAGCCGCAGGGCCCGGACGCCGTCGGAGGCGGCCGCGAACTCCTCCAGCAGCGACCAGGTGCCGTCGGTGCTGCCGTCGTCGACGTAGACGATCTCGTACGTCACCCGGCGGCCCGGCCGCAGCGCGCGGGTCAGCCGGGCGTGGGTCGCGCGGAGCACCGATTCCTCGTTGAAGCAGGGCAGGACGACGGTCACCAGGGCCGTGGTCGCCGTCCTCGGTGAGACATGACGGGTGGGCATGCGACATCTCCTCTGTGCGAGTGTGTTTGATTTCGCTCGAACAAGGTGGCGCTGTTCGCTCAGGTCTGGGTTCGTCTCAGGGCCGGAACCGCCGACGGTTCGGTCATCCTGGAAGGTCATGACGGGGGCTCCGCTGCGGCACTGCAGCGGGGGTTCCGAATGCCCGCAGCCCGATGCGCCAACAGTAAACACAATCGAACGCAACCGCACGGGTTCCAGAGTTGAATCACCATCACATCGGCCCGCACCGACGGGAATCGGCCATCCTCCGGCCGGACCACCCCACCCGGGTCCGCTCCGTGCCCCCGCACCGCCGCCCGCCCGGACCGGAATCACGGGACCCGCCGCGAACAGGCACGTCGGTGCCCCCCTCGGCCGGCGGCTCCGGCCGCGCGACGGAACGGCGGCGGTGCTCCGGACGGGGCGGCGCGGGCGTGAGGTGCGGCGCGGGCGCCACCGCGGGGGCCCGCCATCAGGACCGGAAACCGCCGCCGGGGCTGGACAGCTTGGCGGATACCCGCCGTCCGTCGCGGTGTCCGACGCCATTTGCGCGGTCGCGCCTTGCCGCGTCCCCGCGCAGGGCCGCGCCCCTGCCTGCGTCCCCTTGCCCCCGGGCCGGGCCCGGCCGCGGCTCGGCCCGGGTGGACAGCGGTGGACAGGAGTGAACAGTCCCCGTCCCCGCCGGCCCTGGAGAGTGGACAACGCTCCGCACGAGTCTGTGCCCATGACCGATGCACACACGCACACCGACCGGGCCGGACCCCGGGCCACCCGGCCGGGAGCCGCCCTCGCGGCGCTCGCGGCGGCCCAGTTCACCGTCATGCTCGCCACCTCGATCGTGAACGTGGCCCTCCCGCAGATCCGCACCGGCGTCGGCCTGTCGGACGGCGGGACCACCTGGGTGGTCAACGCCTACGGCCTGGCCTTCGGGGCGCTGCTCCTAGCCGGCGGCCGGGCGGGCGACCTCCTCGGCCGCCGCCCGGTGCTGATGTCCGGCCTCGGGCTGTTCGTGGCGGCCTCGCTGGCGGCCGGCCTGGCCGGCACCCCGGGCGTACTGATCGCCGCCCGCGCGGCGCAGGGCCTCGCCGCCGCCGCGATCGCGCCGGCCGCGCTCGCCCTGGCGATGGGCCAGTTCCCCTCCGGACCCGGGCGTGGCCGGGCGCTGGGCGTGTGGGGCGCGGTCTCCGGCGCGGGGGGAGCGGGCGGCGTCCTGCTGGGCGGTGTCCTCACCCAGGCCTGGGGCTGGCCCTGGATCTTCCACTCGGTCGCGCTCGGCACGGCGCTGGTCCTGGCCGCCGTGGCGGTGCTCGTGCCACCGGAGACCGGCGCGCGGACGGGGCGGTTCGACCTGCTGGGCACCGCCACCGTCACCCTCTCGCTGACCTGTCTCGTCTGGGGCCTGACCACCGCACGCGGCGCCGGCTGGACGGACACCCGGGTGCTGGGCGCGCTCGGCGCGGCCGCGGCGCTGTTCGCGGCCTTCGTCGTGGTCGAACGCGGCCGCCCCGACGCGCTGGTGCCGCGCCGACTGCTCACCACCGGCCGGGTCGCCGCGGGCAACCTGCTGATGGCGCTGCTGGGATCGGTGTGGATCGCGCTGTTCTTCTTCCTGCCGCTCTACCAGCAACAGGTGCTCGGATCCGGGCCGCTGGCCACCGGGGCGGGCCAACTCCCGCTCGCGGCAGCCAATATGATCGGTGCGTCGCTGGCGCCCCGGATCGCCCGGCGGCTCGGCGCCACCGCGACCGTCACCGCGGCGCTGCTCACCGAGGCCGCCGGGCTGCTGTGGCTGTCACGGATCAACGCGGACGGAAGCTACCTCGCCGACATCCTCGGCCCCAGCGTCCTGGTCGGCCTCGGTCTGAGCGTCGCCTTCGTCCAGCTCACCGCGCTCGCCGTGGACGGCGTCCCGCCGCAGGACGCGGGCCTGGCCGGCGGCCTGGTCAACACCACCCGACAGGTCGGCGGCGCGATCGGCCTCGCCGCCCTGGCCACCCTGGCCGGTTCGGTCACCGCCGGCGCCGCCGGCCAAGCGTCGCACGCGGCAGCCCTCACCAGCGGGTACCGGGCCGCCTTCCTCGTCTCCGCCCTCGTCCTCGCCGTCAGCGCGGCGCTCGCCGGGTACCTGGCCCGCCGCCCGGTCCGCGCCCCGGCGGCCACGGCCGTCCCGCTCCCGCTGACCGGTCGCTGACCACCGCACAGCCCCCGACCATCCGTCACCACCGAGAAGGAACCCCGCCATGAGCACCGAGAAGCCCTACCTGACCGGTCACTTCACCCCCGTCGTCGACGAGGTCACCGCCACCGGCCTGACCGTGGAGGGCCACCTGCCGCCCGAGCTGACCGGCCGGCTGCTCCGCAACGGCCACAACCCCAAGCCCGGCGTCACCCCCACCCACTGGTTCAAGGGCAGCGGCATGGTGCACGGCATCCGGCTGCGGGACGGCCGCGCCGAGTGGTACCGCAACCGCTGGGTGCGGACCCCCGCCCTGGACGGTGCCCCCTACCTGACGGAGCACGGCCCGGACCTGACCGCCAGCGCCGCCGGCACCCACATCATCGAGCACGCCGGGCGCCTCCTCGCGCTCTGCGAGGCCAACCTGCCCTTCGAACTCACCCCGGAGCTCGACACCGTGGGCGCCTACGACTTCGGCGGCAAGCTGACGTCCGCGATGACCGCGCACCCCAAGGAGGACCCGGTCACCGGGGAACTCCACTTCTTCGGCTCCTCGCCGTTCCCGCCGTTCCTGACGTACCACGTCGCCGACGCCAAGGGCGAGATCGTCCACACCGCCGAGGTCCCGGGCGCGAGTGCCGCCCTCAAGCACGACTTCGCGCTCACCAGCGGCCATGTGGTCTTCGTCGAGGGCAACGTCACCTTCGACCCCGCCGAGCACTCCGGCATCCCCTACAGCTGGAGCGACACCCAGCTCTCCCGCATCGGCATCATGCCGCGCGGCGCCGACGGGGCCCGCCACGTCCGCTGGTTCTCCATCGAGCCGGGCAACATGCTGCACGTCGGCAACGCCTACGAGGACGGCCGGGGCCGCGTCGTCCTGGAGGGTCCCACGGTGGACCGCGAGGGCTTCCGGCTCTCCTGGAACTGGTGGGTGGGCGCGCCCGGGCGCGGCACCGAGCCGGTCGCCCGCTCGCTCACCCGCCGCTGGGTGGTCGACCTGGCCGCCGGTACGGTCGACGAGCAGATCATCGACGACCTCG
This sequence comes from Kitasatospora sp. NPDC028961, assembly GCF_055564815.1. Lineage (NCBI taxonomy): Bacteria > Bacillati > Actinomycetota > Actinomycetes > Kitasatosporales > Streptomycetaceae > Kitasatospora > Kitasatospora sp. NPDC028961. The sequence goes on from NZ_JBVHVO010000010.1 coordinate 16,843, forward strand.
CGGTGGAGTTCCCGACCCTCAACGAGCGGTACCTCGGCGCCGAGAACCGCTACCAGTACGCCATCTCCTTCCCCGACGAGCAGGGCTTCGGCGGCTACGGCGTCGTCAAGTACGACCGCACCACCGGTGCCCGGCGGATCCACCAGGTCGGCGACGCCCGGCTGCCGAGCGAGGCGGTCTTCGTGCCCGCCGACGGTGCCACCCGCGAGGACGACGGCTACCTGCTGACGGTCGTGTCCGACCTCAAGCAGGACGCGTCCCAGCTGCTGGTCCTGGACGCCTCCGGCCTGGACCGGATCGCCACCGTCCACCTGCCGCAGCGGGTGAGCGCCGGGCTGCACGGCTCGTGGATCCCGGACGCGACCGAGGGGTGACCTCGGCGGCGAGCGCGGCGGCCCGGGCAACGGTTCATCCGTTGCCCGGGCCCCCGGTTTCAAACAGTGTTTGAAACCGGCCTGGGTCGCGCTATTGTCATGATCAGTAAATCGCACACGGCTCGGAGGGGGGTGGTGACGATGGACATCGTTCTGTTCAACGTGACCACGGCGGCACTGATGGTGCTGATGTTCAAGGGCGGTCTCGCCCTGGTCGGCCAGAACACGCTGACCGCGCGGCGGATCCCCTGGGCGGCGGTCGCGCTGACCGCGGTCGCGCTCGGTGGCGTCGCCCTCCAGCTCTGCTGGTCGGGGGCGATGGGAGCGTTCGACGCCGACCCGGCGAAGTCCGGCTGGTGGCGCGTGGTCACCTCGGTCTTCATGCAGAACGGCGGCATCGGCGGCGCGGCCTGGAACATCGCCACCCTCGCCGTCGTCGCGGCCTTCGCCGACTGGTTCTGGGGCGCGCCGCTGACGCTCGGCCTGTTCGCCGCGGGCATCCTGCTGCCCGAGCAGATCGACAAGCTGTGGGGCCAGACCTCGCACAGCACCGACCCGCGCAACTTCGCCGGCAGCTCGGGCGCCACCTACTTCCTCGGCGCGACGCTGGCCGCGGCCCTGCTGCTGCACGGCGGGGCCGACCAGCGCCTCGGCCGGGCCGGTGGCGAGGGCGACCGGGCCGCGGCCGGCAAGGCCGTCCGCATCGACCGGCTGCTCGCCTTCGGTGTGCCCGCGCTCGGGCTGGCGATGTGGTTCGCCCAGGAGAACGGCCACGGGCTGGTCTCCGCCTACGGCTTCGTCCTGGGGGCGCTCGCCTGGGCCGCGTTCCGCACGGTGCTCCACCCGGACCGCGACCTGCGGCAGGCGCCGCGCAGGACCGTCGGCGCGCTGACCGGCCTCGTCGGCCGCCGTGCCGGGAACGCGGGTTAGCCGCTGACGCCGCGCGCCGCGCGCCGGGCCACCGTTACCACGAGGGAGAGAGCATGTCGGAAGACCTGCGCCGGGACGTGTCGAAGCTCGTCGACCAGGAGGTGGCCAGGATCCTCGAAGCGACCGACCGCGACGTGACCCGGACGGTCAACCGCGCGCTGGGCGTGGCGGAAACCGCCCCGGCGTTCGACACCGCCCGCTGGCAGGCCCGGCTCGGCGAGCTCCTGGCCGCCCACCACATCCCCGGCGCCGCCCTGGCCGTCCTCGCCGACGGCGGGATCCACGAGGTGGCGGCCGGCATCCTGCATACCGGCACCGGCGTCGCGGTGACCCCGGACTCCGTGTTCCAGATCGGTTCCGTCAGCAAGGGCTACACCGCCGCCCTGGTGGTCCTGCTCGCCGACGCCGGGAAGCTGGACCTCGACGCCCCGGTCGCGGACGTCCTGCCGGACTTCGCGCTCGCCGACGCCGGGGCCGCCCGGACGATCACCCCGCGCCAACTGCTGAACCACACCAGCGGCATCGAGGGCGACTACGTCAACGACACCGGGCGCGGAGACGACTGCCTGGCCCGGTACGTCGAGGGCGTGCGGACGGTCGGCCTGACCAACCCGCCCGGCGTCACCATGTCCTACTCCAGCACCGCCTACAACGTCCTCGGCCGGATCGTCGAGGTGGTCACCGGCGGGACGTGGGACGAGGCGCTCAGGGAACTGCTCCTCACCCCGCTCGGGCTGGAGCACACCATGACCCTGCCCGAGGAGGTGCTGCGCTTCCGCGCCGCCATGGGGCACATGGGCGAACCGGGCGAGACCCCCGTCCCCACGCCGCTCTGGAACATGCTGCCCCGCTCGGCCGGCCCGTACGGCGGGATCAGCGCGACCGCAGCCGACGTGGCCCGGTTCGCCCGCGTCTTTGTGGACGGGGGCAAAGCGCCGGACGGCACGCGGGTGTTCCCGGCCGCCGTGGTCGACGCGATGCTGACCCGCGAGGTCGAGATGCCCGACCAGTGGTTCCTCGGCGCCCACTGGGGCCTCGGCTGGGGCCTGTTCGAGTGGGACGGCGCACGCGGCTTCGGCCATGACGGCAGCACCTTCGGCCAGCTCGCCTACCTGCGCGCCATCCCGGAGAAGGGCCTCGCCATCGCCCTGCTGACCAACGGCGGCGGCGCCGCGCCCAAGGTCTTCGAGACGCTCTGCCGCGAACTCTGCGCCGAACTCGCCGGCGTCACCATGCCGGGGTTCGCACCGGCCGCCGAACCCGTGGCCGTGGAGACGGGACCGTTCCTCGGCAGCTACCGGCGCGAGGGCTTCCTGATGACCATCGCCGACGGCGACGCCGGCCCGGGCACGCTGCGCCTCACGTACGAGGGGGCGGACGGCCTGGCGGGCACCTTCGACCCGCTGACCTGGCACCTGACCCCGGTCTCGGCCACCCCGGCGAAGACGGTCTACGCCGGCCGCCGCAACGAGAAGGACGCGTGGATACCGGTGGTGTTCTACGCCCTCGCCGACGGCAGCCGCTACGTCCACTTCGGCGTCCGCGCCACCGCCCGGTCGGGGCGGGGCGCGTAGCACCTCCCCGCAGACGAGCAGTCCGGGACCCGGGCCGTACCCCCCCCCCCGCCGGTCCGCACCTCATTGCCGTCCTGCTCTCACTGCGTTTCCCCCCGCACCCCCCCGCTCCCCCCGCCCCACCCCCCCCC
>NZ_JBVHVO010000010.1:19861-50326 GCF_055564815.1 Kitasatospora sp. NPDC028961
TTTTGGTTCCCACGACGCCTCCGGGTGGGGGGGTGGAGTGGACCACTCCCCCAAAGAAGGGCATTCCGGGACTCGGGCCGAACCCGCGAGTGGGAGGGTACGCCCCGCGGTGCTGTCGGGCTCGCGCTGCGTTGCCCTGCGAGCCTGCCCGCTCGCCCGGCCGGCCTCCGCGCCCGGGCCGAACTTTCGGTTATCCCGGCGCCCCTCGCCGGTCTCCTGTTCAGTGCGGCCGGTTCCCCCGGCTCGCACGGCGCCGTGCCGTCGGCCGGAGAGGAGGAGCGAGCGCCCCGTGAGAGGCCGCACCGTCGGCGGCGCGGACCGCGACCCGGGCGCCCCGGTGTCCGCCGCCCAGGCCGGACCGAACCCGCCCCGCACCCGCTCGTCAAGCGCCGTCCCGGCGCGCTCACCCGGAAAGACCCGCCGATGTCCGCTGCCGTTCGTTCGTTCTCCCCTGGTTGGGCACTGGCGTCCTGCGTGCCCGCGCTGCTGGTCGCCGGGCTCGTCGGGCTCGTCGCGTGCGGCCCCTCCGCGCAGGCCGGGCCGGCGGTGGCCTCCGGCACCTCGGGCACCTCGGGCGCAGCCGGGAAATCCGGGATGCCCGGGATGTTCGGGATGGACCACGGAGCGATGACCGCCGGGCCCGCCGCGATGCCGGGGGTGCCCGGGACGCCCGCGACCGCACGGGGCCTCGCCGCCGAACAGGACGGCTACCGCCTGGACCTCGCCAGCGCCGAGCTGCCCGCCGGCCGGGCGACGGCCTGCTCGTTCACCATCACCGGCCCGGACGGCGGGCCGGTCACCGACTTCGCCGAGCACCAGAGCAAGAAGCTGCACTTCTACGCGATCCGCTCCGACCTCACCGGCTTCCAGCACCTGCACCCGACGATGGCCGCCGACGGCACCTGGACCGCCGACCTGTCCGCCCTCGCCCCCGGCGACTGGCGGCTGTACACGTCGTTCCTGCCGAACACCGGCCCGCGCGCCGGCGAACTCGTGCTCAGCCGCACCGTGACCGTGCCCGGCGCGGCCCCGGCGGTGCCGTTGCCCGCTCCGGCGGGCAGCACCACCGTGGACGGCTACACCGTCGACCTCCGGAGCGAGCCGATGGCCGGTGCGCACCGGCTGACCGCCACCATCAGCCGGGACGGCCGGCCGGTCACCGACCTCCAGCCGTACCTGGACAGCTACGCCCACCTCACCGCCTTCCACCAGGGCGACCGGGCGCTGGCCCACCTCCACCCGACGGACCGGGTCGACGGCGAGCACGGCGGTCCGACGCTGACCTTCATGGCCCTGCTCGGGGCGCCCGGGAACTGGCGGGTCTTCCTGCAGTTCCAGACCGCCGGGCACCTGCACACCGCGGAGCTGACGCTGAACGTCGCCGAGCCCGCGGAGTAGCAGGCGCGGCCCACAGCCACGGGCTCGCGGCCCGAACGGGCGGCCACGGACGGGGTCGCCCCGCTCGCACGTCTGTCGGGTCCCTCGCCCCGGCCCGGTCGACGCACCCCCCTGCGGGGCGGCTCCGGTGGTTGGGCCGATCGGATGGCGGTTCGTCCGCGCTGCGCCGCTGCGCGAGTGGTGCTGGCTACGGTGAGCGCATGCGACGAGGTATGCGGATGTGGCCGGTGGTTCTGGGGGTGTGCGCGGCGCTGCTGGCGCCGGGGCCGGTGTCCGCGACACCCGCGACGCCCGCGCCGACCGGCGGTTCGGCGCCGGCGGGGCCGGACTGCGAGCGCCTGGCCTGTGTGGCGCTGACCTTCGACGACGGGCCCTCCGCGGCGACGGCGGAGCTGCTCGACGATCTGGCCGCCGCCCGGGTGAAGGCGACGTTCTTCGCCGTCGGGGATCAAGTGCGGTGGTGGCCCGACCGGTTGAGGCGTGAGGCGGCGGAGGGCCATGTGATCGGCAACCACAGCCTGACCCATCCGCGGCTCGGGGCGTCGACGCCCGCGCAGGTGCGCGCCGAACTGGCGGGCGGCGAGCAGGCGATCGCCGAAGTCCTCGGTGAACGGCCGGAGTTGGTGCGACCGCCGTACGGCTCCTTCAGTGCCGAGGTCCGCAGGTTCGGGCACCCGCTGGTGCTGTGGGACATCGACACGCGGGACTGGGACCACCACGATCCGGCGCAGGTCCTCGCCCGGGTCGAGGCCGGTGTGCGACCGGGGTCGGTCATCCTGATGCACGACACCGAGAACCAGCGCGAGACGCTCGCCGTGGTGCCCGAGCTCGTCCGCCGTCTGCGCGGGGCCGGCTACACCCTGGTCACCGTGCCCGAACTCTTCGCCCCGGCCACGCTCGTGCCCGGCGGCGCCTACCGCGACCGGGCCTCCGCCGTCCGCCCCGTCGAGCACCCGCAGCCCTGGGACACCGCACCGGCGAGCAAGGAACAGGACTCCGCCGACGCGGTCGCCGGCACCCTCGTCTGGCAGCACCCCACCGGCGCGCCGGACGGCGCGGCCGAGGCGGAGACCGTGGAGAGCGGCCTGCGCCCCGGCGAGTGCCGCACCCTCGTGTCGCCCGGTCCGCCCGCGTACGCCGTGCGCAATCTCACCGGACACGACATCGAGCTGCACGACCGGCCGGACTGCACTCGTCGGACCGGGACCGTCACCCCGGGCGAGGAGATCGTCGGCGAGCTGTACAGCGTCCGGGTCCTCTGAGCCCGATGGGCCACGACTCCTTCTCCCGACGGCTGTTGGCGATCGCGACCGGCCGGTGGGCGGCCACGGCCGGGTCCGCTGCCCCGGCGCCGCCGGGCCGTCCTTCGCGCTCCGGAGGTCCGGCCCGGCGCCGGGGCGCGGCCGTGCTGACCGCCCTGGCCGCCGCGGCCTGCGTGGTCTGTCCGGCCGCCGCCCGCGCCGACGCCGGGCCCGCGCGGGAGCGCCTCCTGCAGCGGCAATTCACCTCGGCCGCGCGGGAGTTCGGCGTGCCGGTCGGAGTACTCCTGGCACTCGCCTACCAGGAGAGCCGCTGGGAGTCCCACCAGGGCAGGCCGAGTACCACCGGGAACCACGGCGTGCTGGGGCTGACCGACGTCGACGTCGCCGCCGTCAACGCCGCCAACGCCGACCACCCGGCCCGGCGCGGCGCGGCGGGCGCCGTGAAACCCCGGGTCACGGACTCCCCGGCGCTCCACACGCTCCGTGCGGCGGCCGCCCTGATCCACCGCCCGGCCGAGGAGGTGAAGCAGGACACGCTGCAGAACCTCCGCGGCGGCGCGGCCCTGTTGGCGGGATACCGGAACGCGCTGCCGGGACCGGTCCGCGACGGCGCCGGCGGCTGGTACGAAGCGGTGACGCGCTTCGGGCGCGGGGAGGGTGAGGACGAGCCGGGCCGTCGGTTCGCGGACCGGGTCTTCGAGACCCTGCGCGTGGGCGCGGAGCGGACCACCTCCGAGGGGGCGCGGGTGAGGCTCGCCGCCCAACCGGACCTCGTGCCGCCCGCCGCCCGGCCGCACCGGCCCGCCGAGCAGCCTTCGGCGCGGCCTTCGCGCCGGGCCGACGGGCCGGTCGCCGAGTGCCCGGACGAGCTCGGGTGCGACTTCGTGCCCGCCGCGTACGCCCTGGCCGACCCCGCGGACCCGACGTCATGGGGGAACTACAACCCGGCCGACCGCCCCGCCGACGGCCTGCGGATCCGCACCCTCGTGCTGCACGACACCGAGGGCGGCTTCGACGGGGCGATCGAGTACTTCCAGGACCCCCGGGCCCAGGCCAGCGCGCACTACCTGGTCCGCGCCTCCGACGGCCACGTCACCCAGCTGGTGGCCACGCACGACATCGCCTGGCACTCCGGCAACAAGACCGTCAACATGCACAGCATCGGGATCGAGCACGAGGGCTTCGCGCTCCCCACCGACCGGCCCACCTGGTACTCCGAGCAGTTGTACCGGTCCTCCGCGGAGCTGGTGCGCCACCTCGCGGCCCGGTTCTCCGTGCCGCTGGACCGCGAGCACGTCATCGGCCACGACGAAGTCCCGGCGCCGACCCAGGCGGCGGTGTCCGACATGCACTGGGACCCGGGCCCGTACTGGGACTGGGAGCACTACTTCGCACTGCTGGGGGCGCCGCCCGGGCCGGCCGACGGTCCGCCGCGGCCGGGTGACACGGTGGCCGTCGTCGCGCCGCTCGTGGCGACCGGGCCGCTGCCGCCGCAGGCCCGGGAGCTGCAGGCGCGCAACGCCGTCCTGCTGCGCACCGGTCCGGCCGCCGACGCGCCGCTCGTCAACGACGGGTCCACCAGGCCCGACGACTGGAGCGACACCGCCGTCACCGGCGCCCGCTACGTGGTGGCCGGGCGCGAGGGCGACTGGACGGCGATCTGGTACGACGGGCAGAAGTGCTGGTTCCCCGATCCCGCGGGCCTGAGCACCCGCCGCGTGGGAGCGGCCGGCCGTGCGCTGCTCACCCCGCGCCCCGGACCGGCCTCGGTCCCGGTGTACGGCCGCGCCTATCCGGAGGCCTCCGCCTACACCGACCACCCGGCCGTCGACCCGCCGCCGGTGGTCGCCCTGGGGGCCACCCTCCCGGCGGGCCAGGTGTACGTCGCGGCGGACGAGTCACCCCGGCCGGCCGACTTCTTCCAGCAGCGGACGATCCGTACCGACACGCCCGACAGCCGGATCCTGGTGGTCGGCCGCGACACCTACTACGCGATCCGCTTCGACCACCGGCTCGCCTTCGTGCGGTCGAGCGACGTGCGCGTCGTCCCGCCCACGGCGGAGTCCGGGTGACGGCCGCCGGTCAGGCAGTCGGGACGGTGAACCGGTACCCGGCGTCGACGAGCCGGGGCAGGTAGTGCCGGACGGCGGCGACGGTCTGCGAGCGGTCGGCCGGCCCGCCCCGGGCGGGCAGGAACTCGGGGGTGAGGCAGCCGTCGTGGTCGAGGACGATCGAACCGGTCCGGGCCTCGGCGAGCACCCGGTCCACGATGACGTCGGCACCGGGGTTCGACCAGTCCTCCGGGTCCACCGACCAGGAGACCGGCCGCAGTCCGAGGTCCGCGCAGACGGCCATGGTGCCCGGGGTGAAGTGGCCGCCGGGGGCCCGGAACAGCGAGGGCCGTCGGCCGGTGACGCCGACGACGAGTTCGGTGGTGCGCTCGATCTCCGCCCGGATCTGCGGCTCGGACAGATCGTCGAGGCGGGGATGGGACCAGGTGTGGTTGCCCAGGACATGGCCCTCCTCGGCGACTCGGCGGGCCAGACGGGGGTACTTCTCGACGTTGGCGCCGATCATGAAGAAGGTCGCGGTGACGCCGTACTGCCGTAGGACGGTGAGGAGTTCGGCCGTGGCGTAGGGGCCGGGGCCGTCGTCGAAGGTCAGCGCCATGGCCATCGGTCCGGCGTCCACGTACTCCTGCGGCCCGGAGAGGGCGCCCGGGGCCCCGCCTGTGCCCCCGCCGGTGGTCGCGGTCTCCGCGCCGGACGACCGGGGCGGACGCGGACCCGCCGCGCCGACGGTGGCGCCCGCGCCGCAGGCCGTGGCGAACGCCAGGGCGGCGGCCCTGAGCAGGGGGCGTCGTGCGAGCTGTCCGCGGTGAACCGTCATGGCCGCAGTATCGGTGTCGGCGCCCCGGCGCCGGGTGGGGCACGCCCGGGCGGCCCGGCGCCGGGCCGCACGACCACCCGGGCGGCGCTCGCGCGGTGAACGGCGGGGCAGGGCGCCCGGATCCACGCCGCACGCGTGGCCGGGCGCCCCGGTGGGGCCTACTGCCACGGGTCGGTGAACGACCGCCCGGGTACCGGCTTGGCGATGAGCGCCACCGCGATGAAGAAGTTCACCTGGCCGATCGCGAACATCAGGGTGGCGAGCGCCCGGGCGTCGTAGTGCTCGGTCGCCCGGCCGTACATCTCGTCGGAGACCCGCTCGCCGTGGACGGACGGCTGGAGCACCGCCTCCACCAGCGCCAGCGCGGCCCGCTCCGCACCGGTGAAGTACGGCGAGTCCGCCCAGGACGCCACCGAGGTGATGCGCTCCTCGGACTCCCCGGCCTTGCGCAGGAAGCCGGTGTGCAGCACGGTCAGGTAGGTGCTGCCGACGATCTGGCCGGCCCGCAGCTGGACCAGGCTGATGGTGGAGCGCGGCACCGAACCGTTGCCGGTGGCCCTGAACAGCGCGGCCGACACCTCCGCCAGCTCGGGCACGAGCTGCGCCGGGTCCTCGGTCATCCGCGGCGCCATCGGGACCTCTGCCGTGATCGATCGCGTTTCCATAAGTGCCTCCTCGGGGCTTTCACACGGTCACTGCTGCTTCGACGGACGGCGGCGGGAAGATGTGACAGCGGCCGGGCGCCACGTTCGCCGGAGTCGTCCGGCTCCCGGGCGCTGCCGCCTCTCGACGCGCGCGGGTCTGACAGGGGAGTCCGGCTCTGTTCCGGGTCGACAGGACCCTCCGGTGAACTCGACGGGGTGCGGCTCCCGTTGGTACCGGTGAGGGCCCGGCGGGTGGGCGCCGGGTGGGCTGTGGCCCGGGTGGACCGGTGCGCCGACGAGGCCCGGTCCCGACCAGTCAGGAGCAGACGCATGAACAAGATCAAGGCCGCGGTCGTGGCCGCCGCCGCCCTCGCCGGAGTCGGGCTGGGCGCGGCTCCCGCGTCGGCGGGTGACATCGGTGTCCCCGGGCACTGCAGCGACCGGCAGTTCGGCGGCACCTACCTGTGCGGCGGCGCCTACGGCGACGGCGTGACGTACTTCGGCTTCCGGGACGGCACCAGTGAGATCTTCGTGATCGGGACCGACCACGCCGTGTGGACGCGCTGGACGACCAACAGCTCCGGCAAGCTGAGCTCCTGGACCTCCCTGGGCGGCTCCTTCACGGGCAAGGTCGAGATCACCCGGCAGACCCTCGGCGGCGCCTTCACCATCACCGCGCGCGGCGACGACAACCGCCTGTGGTCCCGCGACCGTGACCAGAACGGGAAGTGGAACGGCTGGCACAACTAGGAACGGCCGGTACCGGCACGTCCTGATGGTGGTGGGGGAGACCCGGAGAACCGGTCCACGGGCGCTCCGGGCCTCCCCCTGCGTCAGCTGCCGGAGCGGAGGCGGTCGGTGCACGCGGCCCGGGTGGTCGGAAACCCAAGGACCGGGACGTGACGGAAATGTGTTCGCGTGTGAGGGGTGGTGTCGCGATACGATCACCCGGCCTACCACGGCGCAGCCGCGTCGGGGTCGTCCGTAGCCAGATCCTGAGGTGACCGTTGAAGATCCGTCGTTCGCTCGCTACCGCCGTCCTCCTGGCCACGGCCGCCGCGCCCGTCGCCCTGGGCAGCGCCCCGGCGTTCGCCGACAGCACCCCGACGGGGCAGGAGCAGACGGACTCGGCGGGGGCGAAGACGGACGACGAGAACCGGGCGGCGATCGAGAAGCTGCTCGTCTACCCGAACAGCTACCTGCTCACGGCGCCGAGCGACTACCTGCGCGAGCACGCGGCGGCGGCCCTCGCGGGCACCCCCGAGGACCGGGCGCGCTTCCTCGCGTCGCAGGTGGACCGCATCCGCCGGGACGACGCGCGGATCGCGATCTCGCGGATCATGAGCGTCGGCGGTCCGGCCGTGCAGAAGGCCGCCAACGCCGTGTTCCCCCTGGACGACATCGAGGCGTACCGCGCCTTCCTGAACCAGGGCCAGTACGAGGCCCGGGCCGAGGACGAGAAGCGTGCCGAGGTGCAGCGGATCCTCGACGACCCGAAGAGCGGGCCGGGTGTGCGCGAGGGCGCCCGGAAGGCGCTCGCGGGGACGGCCGCGGATGTCGAGCAGTTCCTCACGGTAGGCCTCAAGAAGGCCGGTGAGGACGACGACCGGGTCCTGCTCGGCCAGATCATGTCCGCCGGTGGCCCGGCGGTGCGGGCCGCCGCCGGCGCCGCGCTCGACGGCACCATCGACGACGTCCGTGCCTTCCTCAAGGTCGGCCAGTTCGTCGCCCGGGCCGAGGACGAGAACCGCGCCGAGGTCCGGCGGATCCTCGACGACGCGGGTACCGGCCGTCACGTCCGGGAGGCGGCCGAGAAGGCGCTCGCCGGCAGCGCGGCGGACGTCGAGCGCTTCCTGAAGGCGCAGCTGGAGCCGCTGCGGGAGAGCGACGACCGGATCCGCGTCTCCCAGCTCGTCGAGACCGGGACGCCCGAGGTCCGGAAGGCCGGCCTCGCCGCGCTCGAAGGCACCGCCGCGGACGTCCGGGCCTTCCTGGCCGAGGGCCGGTTCACGGCTCGTGCCAAGGACGAGGCCGCCGCGAAGGCCGCCGCCGAGGCTGCCGCGAAGCCCGCCACCGGGGCGGTGCAGAGCACGTCCGGCACCACCCAGCCGGTCCCCGCGGTGGCCCCCGCCGCGGTCACCTCCGGTACGACGGCCACGACGGCCACGACGGCCACCTCGGCCACCTCGGCCACCGTCCCCACCGCGGCCGTCCGGGGCACCGGTACCGGCACGCTGGCCGCCACCGGCTCGACCGCTCCGCTCGGGGAGCTCACCGCCGCCGCCGGAGCGGCCGTCCTCCTGGGCGCCGGCGCGGTCGTTGCCTCGCGCCGCCGCTCGCAGGCCTGACCCACCCCCCTCGCCGACCGGTGCGCCGTGCGCAGCGGTCGGCGAGGTGTTTGCCGGGCCCCGGCCGGGCCGGCCGCACCGGTTGCGCGGACCTACCCCTGGGCGGTGGGGCGGACGACGATGTCGCCCACATCGACCCCGTCCGGCTGCTCGATGGCGAAGGCGATGGCACGGGCCACCGCGTCCGGCGGGAGGGCGATCTCCATCAGCTTGTCGATCTGCGGCTTCACCGACGGGTCCATGTGCTCCGCGAAGTCCGTGCGGACGGCGCCGGGCGAGACGACGGTGACGCGCAGGCTGTCGCCGGCCTCCTGGCGCAGACCCTCCGAGACGGTCCGTACGGCGTTCTTCGTCGCCGCGTACACCGACTGGAGCGGCACGATGCGCAGGCCGGCGGTGGACACGGTGTTGACGAAGTGTCCGGAGCCCTGCTCCCGGAAGACCGGCAGGGCCGCGGCGATCCCGTACAGGACGCCTTTGAGGTTGACGTCGATCATCTGCTCCCAGTCCTCGACGCGCAGGTCGTCCAGGCGGGAGATCAGCCCGACCCCGGCGTTGCCGACGAGGACGTCGAGCCTGCCGTACCGGTCGCGGGCCAGCTGGACGAGGCCGGTGAGGTCGCCCTGCCGCGTCACGTCGGTGCGGATCCAGGCGGCCTCGCCGCCGACCTGTTCGATACGGGCGGCCAGGGCCTCCAGGCGCTCTGTGCGGCGTGCCCCGAGGACGACCTTCGCGCCGCGCGCGGCCAGCAGGAGTGCGGTCGCCTCGCCGATGCCGCTGCCGGCGCCAGTGATCGCCACGACTTTGCCTTCGATTCCCGACATACGGGACCGTCCTTCCGGAACAGGGGAGTAGGGGGCGGGGGCAGGCCGGGCCGTGCCCTAGAGTTGAAAGTGGAGGGTCCGCCACTTCGCTCAGACTAAGCGGAGGAACCTCCACTTAGCAACGGAGGAGGGAGAGGCCGCCGATGACCCGAGCTTCAGGGCGCCCGCTGAGGGCCGACGCGCAGCGGAACCGGGACAGGATCCTGGCCACCGCGGTGCGCATGTTCACCGAGGAGGGGCTCGACGCGACCTTCGAGCGGATCGCCGCGGAGGCGGGTGTCGGAACGGGCACCCTGTACCGCAACTTCCCGACCAGGGAGGCGCTGGTCGAGGCGGCGTACCGCAACGAGGTGGCCCGGCTCTGCGACGCCGTCCCCGGACTCCTCGCGACCATGCCGCCCGCCGAGGCCCTGCGGGCATGGACCCGCCGCTTCATCGACTACGCCACCGCCAAGTTCGGCATGGCCGACGCCCTGCGGGCGGTCGTCGCTTCGGGCAGCAACCCCTATGCCGACAGCCGCGAGATGATCCAGAGCGCCCTCGCCGCCCTGATGGACGCCGGTAACGCGGCCGGAACGATCCGGTCCGACATCAGCGCGAGCGACATGTTCGCCGCGCTCGCCGGCATCGCCCTCACCTCGGCCGGGCCGGACCAGCGCGAGCAGGCCGAACGCCTCCTCGACCTCACCCTGGACGGACTGACGGCGGCCCCGACCCGGCTGTCCGGCGACTGACGACGACCTCCCGGGCGGTACCGGGTGCGGGTACGGAACCTCAACGGGAACAACCCGACCAGGCTTGACCCGGTCGTCGCCGACAGCCCCGGCCGGCAGGTCGCCTTCCTCTTCCCCGGCAGCTGGAACTTCGCGTTCTCCAGCGGCTGGTGCCGCCCGGTGCGCCTGCGGGCACCACCTCTCCACAACGACGTGCGTGACCCGCCGTGCGCGGTGCCGTGCGCCCCCGGCACACGGGAGCGGCGGACAGCCCGGCGCCGCCGCCTACAGGCGGACCGGCAGGGCGACGAGGCCCCGCACCAGTCGGGAGTGGCGCCAGGTGAGTCGGTCGGGCGGGACGGCCGGCCGCAGGGTCGGGAATCGCTCCAGGAGGACCCGCAGGACGATCTCGATCTCGGCGTGGGCGAGCGGCGCCCCGACGCAGCGGTGGATCCCGTGCCCGAAGGCCAGGTGGCCGGCCGCGTCGGGCCGGTCGAGGTCGAGCCGGTCGGGGTCGGCGAACCGCGCGGGGTCGCGGTTGGCCGCGCCGGGGCAGACGAACACCGGGGAGCCGGCGGGGACTTCGCTGTCGCCCAGGCGCACCGCCTCGGGGGCCCAGCGCCAGGTCGCGATGCTCACCGGCGCGTCGTAGCGCAGGAGTTCGTCGACCGCGGCCGGGATGCGGTGCGGGTCGGCCACGAGGCGTCGCAGGTCGTCCGGGTGCCGGAGCAGCGCGAGGACGGCGTTGCCGATCGCCGCGGTGGTGGTCTCGTGACCGGCCACCAGCAGCAGCACGGCCAGCGACAGCAGCTCCTCCTCGCCGAGGCGGTCGGCGTCGCTGTCGCGGACCGCGATCAGCTCGGAGAGCAGCGAACCGTCCGGCCCGGACCGCTTGGTGGCGATCAGCTCCGCGAGGTAGTCGGCCAGCGCGTGCGAGGCCGAGTCGATCCGCTCGTGGTCGCCGGTGGCGAACAGGTCGGTGGACCAGCCGCGGACGGCCGGGCGGTCCTCCGGCGGGACGCCCAGGAGTTGGCAGATGACGGTGACCGGGAGGGGCCCGGCGAGGCCCTCGACGAGGTCGACCTCGCTACCGGGTGCCCAGCGGTCGACGAGTTCTTCGGCGAGTGAGCGGACGTACGGGCGGAGTCCGTCGACCACGGCGGTGGTGAACGCCCTGGTGACCAGGCGGCGGAGCCGGGTGTGCTCCGGGGGATCGGTGGCGAGCATGGTGCGGGCGACGGCCGGGTGCAGGGACCGCTTGGACGGCTTGTCGGCGAAGTACGCGCCGGTGTCCTTCGACAGCGGGGCGGTGAGGGCCTGGCGGGCCGCGTGGAAGCCGGTGACGACGGTCGCGGTGCCGGGGCCGCCGCCCTCCATCGGGATGCGCAGGACCGGTGCGGCCTCGCGCAGGGCGGCGTAGGTGGGGTAGCGGTCGCGGTAGAACGCCGGATCGGCGAAGGGGGAGGCCATGGGGGTCCTGGGCGGTGTCGAGCGCGCGGTGCCGCCGCCGGGCGGCGACGACGGAGCGGACGGTGTCGGAGGTGGCGCACTGCTGGGCTACCGGTCGTGGCCGGACGGCCACGGCTCGGATGCTACCCGCGCGGGCGCCGCCGCCGGGCGCCCGCGGGGCGGAGCGGTCCGGACGCACGCCCCGCGCGATGCACAGCCGTCGGACCGGTCTCGTAGAGTGGCGGAAGCGGCGGGGGCCGTGCAACACGGGGGATTGCGAGGCGCTTTGAACGCTGTGGGGACGCGGATCGCCGACCGGTACCGGTTGGAGGTACTGCTCGGGCGCGGCGGGATGGGCGAGGTCTGGCGGGCCCACGATCCCCGGCTGGACCGCGGGGTCGCGATCAAGTTCCTCGCCCCGCAGTCGGCGGCCGGCGCGGTGGCCGCGCAGCGGTTCCACCGCGAGGCGCAGGTCACCGCGCGGTTCCAGCACCCGGGCATCACCCAGATCTTCGACAGCGGCGAACAGGGCGGCCGGCTCTACCTGGTGATGGAACTGCTCCGGGGCCGCGACCTCGGGGAGGTCCTGCACGGGCGGCCGTCGGGGCTGCCCGTCGACGAGGCGGTGGAGCTGACCGCGCAACTCGCAGGCGCCCTGTCCTACGCGCACCGGCTGGGCATCGTCCACCGGGACATCAAACCCGCCAACCTCATGCTGCTCCCCGACGGGACGCTCAAGGTGTGCGATTTCGGACTCGCCGGGTACGTCCGGGCCGACTCGGGTCTCACCCGGGAGGGCAGCGTGATGGGCACGCCCGAGTACATGGCCCCCGAGCAGTGGCGGAGTCCCCGGGTCGACGGACGGGCCGATCTCTACGCGCTGGGCTGTGTGCTCTTCGCGCTGCTCACCGGACGGCCGCCGTTCCCGGCGCGCGGCGGCCTCTGGACCCTGATGGTCCAGCACCTCCAGACCCCGGCCCCGCGTCTCGCCCCGCTGCGGCCGGAGGTCCCCGAGGACCTCGACGAGCTGGTCGCGGAGCTGCTCGCCAAGGATCCGGCGGACCGCCCGGCCGACGCGGGCGCCGTCGTGGCGCGGCTCCGGGCGGTCGGCCGCCGCCCGTCCGCGCCGGAGCCGCGGACGCCCGCCGTTCCGGCCACTGTTCCCGCCGTGGTGCACTCCGGCGGTCTCGGGCTGGAGCTGCACCGCAACGAGTTCCTCGCCCCGGGTGCCACCGAGGCGCACACGATCCTGACGGTGACCGGCCCCAGCGGGGCCGCCGACCGGGCGGCGGCCGGCGCGCCCCGCGCGCTCGTCCTCCTGGTCGGACTGTCGCCGGAGCTGCCCGAGGCGGACTTCCGGGCGGTCGGCGCGGCGGTCGCGGCCGTCATCGACGGGCTGGACGAGGGCGCCTCCTTCGCCGTCGTCGCGGGGTCGGCGTACGCGCGGATGCTCTACCCCGACACCCAGCGGCTGGTCCGGGCGACCGCGGCCGCCAAGGCCGGGGCGCGGGCGGCGCTGGCCGGGCTGGAGCCGGTCGGCGCGGCGGCGTTCGGCCGCTGGATCCGGCTGGCCGACCGCCTGTTCGCCGGCCACGCCGACGCGGCGCGCACCGCGATCCTGCTGACCGACCTGGAGGCGGCCGCCGAGAGCGCCGACGACCTGGCCGCCGCCCTCGCCTCCTGCGCGGGCCGCTTCCCGTGCCACGCCCGGGGCATCGGCGAGCGGTGGTCGGTCGCCCAGGTCCGGTCCGTCACCTCCGCGTTGGGCGGCACCCTCGACATCGTGCCCGCCCCCGCGTCGCCCACGGGGACACCGGGCCTCCACCGGGAGCTGGCCTCCCTGGTGGACCGGACCCGCCGGGCCGGGCTGCGTGACCTCGCCCTGCGGATCACCACGTACGACGACGGCGGGGTGCGTTACCTCAAGCAGGTCTCCCCGCAGTTCGAGGACCTGTCGGAGCGCGGGCAGCCCGTCGGCCCCGGGGTCACCGAGTACCCCGTCGACATCGCCGACGACGAGTCGCTCGACTTCCACCTCTGTGTCGGACTACGGCCCGGGCGGGAGGGGGAGGAGGTCGTCGCGGCCGAGCTGGAGATCGTCCAGCTCCCCCCGACGGGGGACGGCCGGACCCTCGTCCGGGCCCGGATGCCGGTCCACCGGGTCGGTGATCCCGCCCGGCCGGGCCCCGAACCGGTCGCGGTGGACCGGGAGGCGCTCCTGCGCGCCATCGAGGAGGGGCTCCGGGCCGACGGCCGTTCGCGGCCGGCCGAGGGCTGATCAGCGGGCCCGGGCGGCGCGACCCGGCGGCCGCGACGGGTCAGCCGGCCTCGGCCGGGAGCCGGCCCGCCGCGACCGCCTCGACCAGCGCCCGGTGGTCCCGCTCGTTCCGGTCCGCGTACGCCTCCGCGAACTCCACCAGGGCCCGGTCGAAGGCGTCCCGCTTCCCCAGGTAGGCGGCGATGGCGATGCGGTCGCCCGACCGGGCGTGCGCCCGGGCCAGCGTGGCGCCGCACAGTTCGCCGAAGGCCCGCATGCCGCGCGGCACCATCCGCTCGGCCACGACGATGCCCTTCCAGTCGCGGAGCTGACGGATGTAGAAGTCCCGCCGCCTGCCGTCGATGCCCTCGACCCGCTCCCAGCCCAGGAAGATGTCGCTGGTGGCCTGCATCAGCCGCTGGCCGGAGACCACCCGCTCGCCCTGGTTGTCGTACCGGCTCGCGCCGACGTACGGCGCCAGCACCGATTCGCCGGCCTCCTTGGCCTGGAGGAACAGCGGGTCCTCGCCGTCCCGGCCGAGCAGCAGGAAGATCCAGCACCGGGTGCCGACGCTGCCGACACCGACGACCTTGCGGGCCGCGTCCACCAGCCGGAACGCCGAGAGCAGGGTGCGCCGGTCGGCCGGCATGGTGCTCGCGTAACGCCGCACCAGGCCGTGGAACAGCTCCATCAGCGCGGTCCGCTCCACCTCCGGCAGGAGGTCGGCGATCGGGACGAGCAGCGGCGGGTCGGCGGCGATCCGGACCAGGCCGTCCGTCACCTCGGTGAGCTTGCCGAAGGCCTGGAGGCTGTCGCGGGTGCGGGCCTTCGACATCGCCTCGTCGAGCCCCCGGCGGGCCCGTTTGGAGACCCGGCCCACCGCCAGCTCCCGCAGCCGCTGCGAGTCCAGCTGGGCGTACCAGACGTCCAGGTTCCGCATCCCCGCGAACCGCCGCATCGCCTCCCGGTACGAGCGGACCGCCGTGGCGACGATGTCCGCGCGCTGCGCCCCGTCGAAGCCGTTCGCCCGGCCCGCGATCACCAGGCTCGACGCCAGCCGCTTCACGTCCCACTCCCACGGGCCGGGCAGCGTCTCGTCGAAGTCGTTGATGTCGAAGACCAGCCGCCGCTCCGGCGAGGCGAGCAGCCGGAAGTTCAGCATGTGGGCGTCGCCGCAGAGCTGGACCCGGATGCCCGAGTCGGGGGTGCCCGCGAGGTCGGACGCCATGACCGCGGCCGCGCCCCGGTAGAAACGGAACGGGGACTCGGCCATCCGGGCGTACCGGATCGGCACCAGCTCCGGCACGCGCAGCGCCGACTGGGCCGCCAGGATCGTGAGCGGGTCGGGCCGCTCCGGGCCCGGCCGGTACTCGGCGTGGGCGGAACGCGGTGTCGTCCGGCGTGCCGCACGACCGGCCGCCGCCCGCTCCTCGGGGGTCGCGCGCCGCACGGGACGCGCCTGGTCCTGGCCCATCCGGTCCTCCTGTCCGACCGCGGCCGCGCTCCCGGCCGCCCACCTGCGGAGGAGCGCCGGCCTGCCCCCCCGGGGGGAGGGAGGCAGGCGTCGGCGGCCCTGCTCCGATCATGGCCGCCCCGGGCCGATCCGGCTCGCGGTGAGCCGGATCGGGCCGAGCGTGGCCCGGCCGGGTCAGACCGCCGAGTACCAGACCTGGGCGCCCGTCCCGTTGCAGGTCCACAGGTTCAGCGGAACGCCCTGGACGGCGGTGGACTGCGGGTCGTCCAGGCACTTCCCGGACGCGGGGTTCAGCAGGTAGCCGGTCGGCGACGGCAACCACTGCTGCGCCGTGGAACCCGAGCACGGCGCGAGCAGGACCGTGCTGCCGGCGGTCGCGGCGGTGTTTCGGTGATCTCCTCCACCCGGTGGACGAGCAGCACCACCTCGCCGCCCGGGGCCAGGACGGGAGCGTTGACCGGGCTCCAGTAGCGCTCCTCCCACTCGCCGGCGCTGCCGGCGGACTGGACGTCGTAGCGCTGGAGGGCCATGGTGTCGCGTTCGCCGCTCGCCAGGACCCGCTGCAGGGAGACCCCGAGGTTGCGGCTGCCGGTGGCGTTCGGATCGTTCGGATTGTCGGGGAAGACGTCGAAGAGGTACCGGCCGACGAGCTGCTCGCGGGTACGGCCGGACATCCGTACGAAGTCCTCGTTGACGTCGACGTACACCAGGTCCGGGGTGAGGAGGGCGACCATGCCGGGCAGGGCCTGGAACACCGCGCGGTAGTCGACGGCCGGGAGGCTCATGGCTCCGCACGGGGGCCGGGCGCGGAGCCACGCGCCTCCCGGTCCACTCGCTCGAGGAGGGCTCCGACGGACCCGCCGCGGCCGTGGCAGCCCGTGACGGGCCGGCTCCGCCGGTCGAGTTCCTGGCCCATCGCATGCCTCCGACAGCTGTGGCACTCCCCCTGCCACCATCAGTGATTCGGGCGCGCCACGCCAGCCGGGCCGGGCGGCCCCTATGGCGGCCGCCCGCCGTCGGGGCAACGCTGGAGGGGAAGGCCGGGCGGGGAACCGCCCGGCACCCACGCCCGACGGGGGCGACCAGGTCGCTGACGACCACGGAGCGTGACCCCTGGCACCGAGGAGTCGATGTGGACCAGAACCCCGGACCTGACGCCGCCCAGCGGGTGGATCCGGCCCTCGTCGCCCGGCGGATCGATGACCGCCGTCGACAGCTCGGGCTGACCGAGGAGGCGCTGGCCCGGCAGACCGCGATGGCGCCCCGCTACCTCCGGCACCTGATGGAGGCCGGCCCCGCCTTCGACCCGGCCGCCTTCGTCAGGATCGCCGCCGTGCTGCGGACCACCTACGGCGAGCTGCTGTCCGGCCGCGCCGACGCCCCGCCGGGGCAGGGCGGCGCCGGCGCGCGCCCGCTGCTCCTGCACCTGACCGAACCCGAGTGCTGGGACCGCGTCGGCACCCACGGCATCGGCCGGATCGGCCTGCCCACCCGGCCGGCGCCGGCGGTCTTCCCGGTCAACTACACCGTGGACGCCCGCACGATCGTCTACCACACGTCCGCGCACGGCACTTCGGCCCCGCCCGACGGCTCGCCCGTCTCGTTCCAGGTGGACCACATCGACGAGAGCCTCAGCCGGGGCTGGAGCGTGCTGATCCTCGGCCGGGCCCAGTACGTCGAGGACCCCGACGAGATCGCCCGGCTCAAGGAGCTGCCGGGGAGCACCCCCTGGGCCGGCGGCGGCCGCGACCTGTGGGTGCGCATCCGCCCGGACGAGACCAACGGCCGCCGGATCACCTCCGGGTAGGGCCGCCACGCCGCTGCGCCCGACCGGGAGGTGATCCGGTCGTACCCGGTCCGGGCGGCTCCGGTAGCGTCCTCGACCCATGGGAACCAGTGCAGAGCCCGAGATGATCGCCGTCCCCCCGGGCCGCGCCGTCCTGTCGGACCGGCGGACACGGCGTACCTGGGAGGTCGGGCTCGCGCCCTACCTGCTCACGCCCCACCCGGTCACCCAGGCGCTCTACACCGAGGTCACCGGGCTGCGTCCGAGCGCCGCCCAGGGGGCCGGACTACCCGTCGAGAGCGTCTCCTGGGAGGACGCCGTCCGGTTCTGCAACGCGCTGTCGCGGCGCGACGGGTACGCCCCGGTCTACCGGTTGCGGGCCGACGGCTTCCGGGCCGACGGCGAGGACATCGAGTGGGACGCCGCCGCGGACGGGTACCGGCTGCCGACCGAGGCCGAGTGGGAGTACGCCTGCCGCGCCGGCACCACCGGGCCGCGGTACGGCCCGCTCGACGAAGTCGCCTGGTACCGGGGGAACTCGGACGAGCGGATTCGGGAGGTGGGCGGCAGACGGCCCAATCCGTGGGGTTTCCACGACATGCTCGGCAACGTCTGGGAGTGGTGCTGGGACGTGTACGACGCCGAGGTCTACGGCACCTACCGGGTGCTGCGCGGCGGCGGCTGGTTCGACGAGCACTGGAGCTGCCGGGCCTCCGTGCGACGCCGCAGCCACCCGACCTTCCGGGTCGACGACGTGGGGTTCCGGATCGCGCGCTCGGTGCTGCGCTGACCGCCCGGTGACGCCGCCGCGGGCCGGCCGCGGGGGCGGGGGCGCAGGTCGGGGGAGGGGCGGTGACGGCCGGGGCGGGCGGTGGCCGGGACAATGGTGGCGACAATCCCCCGGAAGTACAGAGAAAGCGAACCCCCCACATGGATCTCGGCGTGCGCTGGAAGCTGCACGGTGACGGGCGTACGCCCGCACCGGGAGCGGTCGTCGCTCCGGACGAACGACTCTCCTGGCCCCGGACGGCGGGGCTCGGCGCCCAGCATGTGGTGGCCATGTTCGGCGCGAGCTTCGTGGCCCCCGTGCTGATGGGGCTCGACCCCAATCTGGCGATCATGATGTCCGGCGTCTCGACCGTCATCTTCCTGCTGGCGACCCGCGGTCGGGTGCCCAGCTACCTCGGCTGCTCGCTGTCCTTCGTCGGCGTGGCCGCAGTGATCCGGGCGCAGGGCGGTACCAGCGCGACGGTCACCGGCGCGGTGTTCGTGGTGGGCGGGGCGCTGTTCCTGGTGGGCCTCGCCGTCCAGCGGTTCGGGGCGCGGATCATCCACGCCGCGATGCCGCCGATCGTCACCGGCGCCGTCGTCATGCTGATCGGCTTCAACCTCGCGCCCGTCACCGCCTCGACGTACTGGCCGCAGGACCAGTGGACGGCGCTGCTGGTGATGCTGTTCACCGGGCTGGCCGTGGTCTGCCTGCGCGGGTTCTGGTCGCGCGTGGCGATCTTCCTCGGGCTGGTCTTCGGGTACGGGATCTCCTGGCTGTTCGACCGGGTCTTCGGGCGGATCCACTCGGCGGACGCGAGCGGGCACCTGACGGACCACTGGCGCCTGGACCTCTCGGGCGTCGGCCGGGCGGACTGGGTCGGCCTGCCCGACTTCCACGGCCCGACCTTCCAGTGGTCGGCGATCCTGGTGGCGCTGCCCGTGGTGATCGCGCTGGTCGCGGAGAACGCGGGGCACGTCAAGGCGGTGGGCGAGATGACCGGCCGGAACCTGGACGACAAGCTGGGTACCGCGATCTCCGCGGACGGCGTCGGCTCGATGCTCTCCACCGTGCTCGGCGGCCCGCCGAACACCACGTACTCGGAGAACATCGGTGTCATGGCCGCCACCCGCGTCTACTCCACCGCCGCCTACTGGGCCGCCGCCGGCTTCGCGCTGCTGTTCGGCATCTGCCCGAAGTTCGGCGCCGTGGTGGCCGCGATCCCCGGTGGGGTGCTCGGCGGCATCACCGTCATCCTGTACGGCATGATCGGGCTGCTCGGCGCGCAGATCTGGACCAACGCGGGGGTGGACCTGCGCAATCCGCTGAACCTGGTGCCGGCCGCCGCGGGCATCATCATCGGCATCGGCAACGTCACCATGAAGTTCACCGACACCTTCAGCCTGAGCGGCATCGCGCTGGGCACCCTGGTCGTCATCACCGGCTACCACGTGCTGCGGGCGCTGGCCCCCGCGCACCTGAAGACCCAGGAGCCGCTGCTGGACGAGGGCACCTCGTCCTACGACGCGGGCACCGGGGACGAGGGCGGGGCACCGCCGCACACCCGGTAGCGGGCGCGTCGCGGCGGCGCGCCCGCGCGGACGGGCGCGCCGCCGTGGCCCCGGCGGGCGGCGGACCTGCCCGAAAGGGCCACGACCGGCCGGACCGCTTGGACAACGGTCCGTCAGGTGGTCAGATGGTCGGATCGATCCACGCGTCCGGGCCGCCCCCACGGCCGGACGGCCTCCGTTCTCCGCCACTCATCCACCCGGGAGAGGCATGTCCCTTCTGTCCCAGCACCGCAAGACCGCCGTCGGCGCCGCGGCCCTCACCGTGCTCGCGCTCTCCTGCGGCTCGGCCGCCGCCAGCAGCCCGGCCGCCGCGGCGGGCAAGGTCCTCTGGACCCCGAGCACCGCCAAGGGCCCGTCCTCGTTCACCGGAGTCCAGTGCGCGGCGGGCAACTTCGGCGTCGTCAAGGACACGGCGAAGGGCAGTGTGTGGCGGGCCTTCCAGGCCGCGGGCGAGGAGCGCTGCGAGACGCTCGGCCCCGACCTGAAGGAGGGGGACACCTTCTACCTCGGCTGGTCGTCCAAGGCGGACATCAAGGACGCGAACAGCCGGTACGTCTTCCAGCTGAAGTGCTCGCCGAGCACCGGCACGGCGAACCACCCGATCGAGATCGACGCGACGACCGGGCGGATCCGCCTCCAGGAGTGGGACACCGAGCACGTCGCGCACCAGCTGTGGACCGCGCCGACCGCCAACGACCAGTGGCACTCCTACGCGCTGAAGATCCGTCTCGGCCGCACCGACGGCACCATCGACTTCTGGTTCGACGGCGTGAAGCAGACGTTCACCACCGGCTCGGGCACCTTCAAGGGCACCACCTGGGACGGCACCCGCAACTACCTGAAGTGGGGCTCCTACCACCCGTCCTCGGGGGACGCCACGAACACCTTCACCAGCCCGGTCATGGCGACCACGCTGGAGGCGGCCACCGCGGGTTCGTGAGGCCCCGGTGGTCCGGACCCGGGCAGCAGCAGGCCTGCCACCCGGGTCCGGACCGTCACAGCCGCTCGGGGACGGGGTTGCCGACCGCCTCGATGGCGCGGCGGAGCGGGACCTTCGTCAGCAGGGCGAAGCCGATCACGAAGAACACCAGCAGCGAGATGATCGCCGAGCGGTAGCTGCCGGTGATCTGGTAGGCGAGGCCGAAGACCAGCGGGCCCATCCAGCTGGTGCCGCGGTCGCTGACCTTGTAGAGGCTGAAGTACTCCGCCTCCCGGCCCGCCGGTATGAGGTGGGAGAACAGCGAGCGGGAGAGTGCCTGGCTGCCGCCGAGCACCAGGCCGATCATGCACGCCAGGACGAAGAACCAGGCGGGCTGGTGGGCGGGCATGACGTACCCGAGGGCGAGGGTGACCACCCAGCCGACCAGCGAGCCGAGGACGGTCCGCTTGGCACCGTACCGGCGGGCGATCCGGCCGAGCAGCAGCGCGCCGCCGATCGCGACGATCTGGACCAGGAGCACGGCGGCGACCAATGAGGTCTGGTCCATGCCGAGCTCCTCGCTGCCGTAGAGCGAGGCCTGGGAGACGACGGTCTGGATGCCGTCGTTGTAGCAGAGGAAGGCGCCCAGGTAGAGCAGGGTGAGCGGGTGCTCGCGCATGCCGCGCAGCGTGCGGGCGAGTTCGCGCAGGCTCCCGGCGGTGGGCCGGTCGTCCGGTGCGGCCGCGGCGCGCTCGGGCACCGCGCCGGCCCGGGACGGCAGCCGCAGCATCGGGACGATGGTGAACAGCGCCCACCACAGGCCGGCCGAGGCCAGGCAGATCCGCACGGCGGTGCCGGAGGACAGGCCGAGCGCGTCGTGGCCCTCGAACAGCGCGAGGTTGGCGACCAGCAGCAGGCCGCCGCCGGCGTAGCCGTACGCCCAGCCCTTGGAGGAGACGGTGTCGCGTTCGTCGGGGGTGGCCAGGGCCGGCAGGTAGGCGTAGGAGAGCGCGACCGACACCGCGTACGCGATGTTGGCGACCACCAGCAGCGCGCCGCCGAGCAGGTAGCGGTCGCCGTCGAGGAAGAACATCCCCATCGTGGCGACCGCGCCGACGTAGGCGGCGCCGCACATCAGCTCCTTGTGCCGCCCGGTGCGGTCCGCGACCGTCCCGGTCAGCAGCATCGCCGCCACCGAGATCAGCACGGAGAAGGAGACCGTGTAGGGGAAGAACGATCCGGCGCGGATCGAGAGGCCGAGCGGGTGCACGTCGCCGGCCGCGTCGGCGGCGTTCTTGGCCACCGAGGTCAGGTACGGCCCGAGGAACACCGTCAGGACGGTGGCCGAGAAGGCGGCGTTCGCCCAGTCGTTGATGTACCAGCCGAACTGCATCCGGCGCAGGGCCCGGTCGTCGGTGGTGACCGCCTGGCGGTCCGGAAGGTGGGCCGTGGTGCTCATGAGGCTCCTGTCACCGTGCTGGAGCCGGTGCTGCCGTCGGTCCAGCAGCCGCGCTCGCCGAGGACGTCCCGCAGGACGTCGATGCGATCGGCCATGATGCCATCCACCCCGAGGTCGAGGAGAGCCCTGATCCGTGTGGGGTCGTCCACAGTCCAGACGTGCACCGGCAGGCCGAGCCGGTGGGCGGCGCGGACGAAGGCGCGGTCGACGACCGGCACGCCCCGGTACCGCTCCGGCACCTGCGCGCACACCCCGGCGAACGGCGCCCCGGGGCCCCGCAGCAGCGGCCCGGCCAGCGAGCGCAGCCGCAGCCGGGCCACCTCGCGGGGGCCGAGCGAGGTGGCCAGCCGGGGGCCGGCGGCGGCGCGGACGGCCGAGAGGCGGCTGTCGGAGAAGCCGCCGACGCAGACCCGGTCCCAGGCGTTCGTCCGGCGGACCGCCCCGACCAGCGGTCCGACGGCCGGCATCGCCTTGACGTCGACGTTGAAGCGGGCCTCCGGGAACGCGCCGAGCAGGTCCTCCAGCAGCGGTACCGGTTCGGTGCCGCCGATCCGGGCCTGCCTGACGGTCTCCCAGGGCAGGTCGGCCACCGCGCCGGTGCGGTCGGTGACGCGGTCCAGGCGGGAGTCGTGGAAGGCCACCAGGACGCCGTCGGCGGTGGCGTGCACATCCGTTTCGAGGTAGCGGTACCCGAGGGCCACGGCGGCCTCGAAGGCCGCGAGCGAGTTCTCCGGACGGCCGAGGTCACCGCCCCGGTGTGCGAAGGCCAGCGGCCCCGGCTGGTCGAGGAAGGGGTGCATGTCGTGCTCCGAGCTCGCTGGGAGAGGGGCCCGTCGGTCCGGCGCCGCCGGCGCTCGGGCCCGTGCGCGTTACAGTATTACGCACCCTGTCAAGCAGTAATGCCCGCTGGCGTGGTGGGCGGGTCGGGTACCGCTCAGCCGCGCACCCGGCGGGCCCGGAGGTACTCGCGGCCGAGCAGGCGGAGGGCGGCGGGCCTGGGCGGTCCGGCCGAACGGCGCAGCAGGGCCGGGACGTCGGCGCGGGCGGCGGCGCTGGTCAGTTCGTCCAGGCCGATCATGCAGCGGACCATCGGCCGGTGGGCGGGCGGGACGAGGGCGAGCAGGGCGGGGCCCTCGGCGAGGGTGCGGTCGACCAGATCGAGCTGTTCGGTGACCAGCGCCCGGACGGCCGGGAGGTTCTCGCCCCGCTCCAGATCGGCGCGGGTGACCCCGTGCCGGGCCAGGGTCTGCTCGGGGATCGTCAGACGGCCGTCGGCGAGGTCCTCGGCGAGGTCGCTGACGAAGTCCAGCCGCTGGCTGGCGTCGATGAAGGTGCGGCAGGCGCTGCGGTAGGCGCTCTGGTCACCGTCCGGGCCGAGCAGGGTGGCGACGACCATGAACGCGGGCAACGAGTAGGCGTCCAGGTAGCGCTGGTAGTCGGCCTCGGTGGCGAAGCCGGTGAAGTCGAGGTCGGCGACGGCTCCGGCGAGGTGCTCCAGCGCGCGGTCGCGCAGGGCGGGGTGCGTGGCGACGGTGTTCACCAGCGGGCGCAGCTCGGGGTCGTCGGTCCGGCCGGCGGCGAGGCTGTCGGCGACCTCCCGTTCCCAGCGCGCGTACGCCGCCTTCCGGCCGTCCAGCGGGCCGCTGTCGAGCAGGGTGTCGGTGCGGTGCATGTAGGCGGTGGCCGCGATGACGTGCGGCACGAGCCGGGCGGGCAGCAGGAGCCGGGCGGCCAGGACGGCCTCCGGCTTGTACCGCGTCACCTGCCGGCGCTGCCGGCCGTAGTCCTCGCGCAGCCCGGGGTCGGCCACCCCGGCCGCGTCCAGTGCCCTGTCCCAGCCGCCCACGTGTCGCCCTCCTCCTTGATCGTCGACCCGCCGAGCCTAGAGGGTTCCGGCACCGGCCTGGGTACGGAGTTGGCCCGGGCCCTCGTGGACCACGGCTTCGGCACCCTCGGGCTGCCCGAGGTGCACGCCACGGTGGCCGCGCCGAACAGTGCCTCGCTGACCCTGCTGACCAGGATCGGCTTCGCACACGTCCGGGACATCCAGGAGGACGACGGCAGCACCACCCGCGTGCTGACCGCCCACCAGGCTGTCGGACCGGAGGCCCGCCGCCGGTGAGGCCGGACGGGCCGCCGTCCCGTCGAAAACGCCTGGGAGCCCGGTGCCTCCCGCGCGTAGGGTGCCCCGGTGGAGATCACCTACCGACGTTCCCTGCCCGACCGGCCCGCCGAGACGGACGCGCTGGTCGCCTTCCTCGGCGGCCACGAGTGGCCGTTCCACAGCACCGCCCGGGTCCACGCCGACCAGGCTCGCCGGTGGGTGGCGGACGGCCTGTTCGACGGTCCGCGGACCCGGACGTTCTGGATCACCGCCGACGGCCGGGACGTCGGCCTGATCCGCCTGGAGGACCTGGGCGACGAGACCCCGGTGTTCGACCTGAGGCTCGCCGCACCGCACCGCGGCCAGGGTCTCGGCAGCCGGGCACTGGACTGGCTGACGCGCTATCTGTTCGACGAGTTCCCGCAGGTGAACCGTGTCGAGGGAACCACCCGCCGGGACAACCTGGCCATGCGTCGCACCTTCCTGCGCTGCGGCTACGTCAAGGAGGCGCACTACCGGGAGGCCTGGCCCGCAGGCGACGGACCGGCCCACGACAGCGTCGGGTACGCCGTCCTGCGCCGTGACTGGCTCGCGGGCACCGCCACACCGGTGCGGTGGGACGACGAACCGGACCTCACCCGCCCGCGGTCATGACCGGCCTCCCGACTGAAACCGTCGGTGCGTCAACTCAGTGGTGAGATGGGCGCATTGCCACCGAATGCGAACGGGGCCGGCAGGTGGACGACGGAAGGTCGTCCCTGCCGGCCCCGGTCGT
Organism: Kitasatospora sp. NPDC028961; assembly: GCF_055564815.1. Taxonomy (NCBI): domain Bacteria; kingdom Bacillati; phylum Actinomycetota; class Actinomycetes; order Kitasatosporales; family Streptomycetaceae; genus Kitasatospora; species Kitasatospora sp. NPDC028961. The sequence continues at coordinate 44,503 of NZ_JBVHVO010000010.1, forward strand.
GCGGGTCGCCGTGCCGGTGCTGGTCAGAGCGCGGACGCGGCGGCCTTCCGCGCGGTCTCCCGGGGCGCCGCGGCGGTCGCGGGCTTCGGGGCGAGGAGCCGTTCGGCGAGGTGGCCGAAGACCAGGCCGAAGGTGGCCCAGAGAGTGAGCTGGATGGCGAGCGCCGAGATCCGGAACTGCCAGAGCAGGGTGGCCGAGAAGTCCTCGGGCACCTCGTTGATCGCGGGCAGGAGGACGTAGGCGAGGCCGATGGCCACCCCGAAGCCCAACACGCCGACGACGGTGGCGTACCAGTTGCCCAGGCGCCGGGCGAGCCGCTTGCCGACGATCACCGCGGCGACCGCCAGCAGCACACTGAGCGCCATCATCAGGAAGTACAGCGTGGTGCGTTGGCCGATCGTCTCCGGGTCGCCCACCGACGGCGGGTTGGCCGGGTACTTGAGGAACGGCACCACGTACACGGCGAGCAGCGCGACCCCGGACAGCAGGGCCGCGGTGGCCCGCGGGGTGAAGCGGCCGACCCGGCCGAGGGCGAAGCTGTAGGCGAGGGCGGCTGTCCCGCCGAAGGACACGCCGTAGACGAGGACACCGGTGGCCAGCCCGGCGGTGGACTGCAGGGCACGGCTGACGATCTCCACCTCCATGCCGTGGTCGGCGCCGTGGGCGGCGTGCGCCTCCTCGTAGGCGATGGCGGCGTCCACCCGGGGCTCGCCGAGCAGGTAGGCGACGAGCAGGGCGAGCAGACCGGCGGCCAGGCCGGCCAGCATGCCGCGGACGAGCAGGGATCTGACGGTCGCTGAGTTCACGGTTCGGTTCCCCTCGGTCAGTGGCAGGGGAAGCCGAGCAGGTGGCGACCGTCGTGCACCCATTCGTGCACGTCCTCGCCGGAGATGAGGGAGGTGGCGCCCTGTTCGGCGCCGACGAAGTAGAGCAGTGCCATCAGCAGGATGCCGAAGAAGACGGCCCAGGGCAGGATCGCCCTGACCGAGATGGGGGTGATGGCCGGTGTGGCGCTGGCAGCGGGGGCGATGGGGTGAGCCATGGCCGACCTCCTTCGGGAACACGCGTCCCGTTCGGTGGAGCACGGACGACGGGGGCGGGTCTGACTCGCCGGGGCCCGCACGTACTCCAGGCTCCGGATTCACAGTGGCGCGACCGTGCCGGCTTCTCACCGGTCTTCCACACACCGTCGTCTTCAGTTGTCGCAGGGACGGTACCGTGTCGCGGGAGCGCCGCCAAGAGCGTTGCGGGGGTGATGGGCGCGCGGACCGGCGCGAACGCGCGCGCGAGCTTCCGTCCGTATGCGTGCAACAGTGCGGTTCCGGGCAGGGAGGACGTCGGGTGACGGTACGGGTGATGTTGGTCGCACCGGTGATCGGGTCCGAGCTGCGCGCGGCCCGCTTCGGCGACGACGGCCCGCCGGACGAGGCGGCCCTGGCCGCCGCCCGTACCGCGGCCTGCGCCCTGCCGGCACCGGCCCGGGCCTTCACCTCACCCGCGCCGCGCTGCCGCCGGACGGCCGAGGCGCTCGGCCTCGGCGCCGAGCCGGCGCCGGACCTGGCCGACCTGGACGTCGGGGCCTGGCGGGGCCGGAGCCTCGACGAGGTCGCCGCCACCGACCCGGCGGCGCTCGCCGCCTGGATGTCGGACCCGGCCGCGGCGCCGCACGGCGGGGAGTCGGTCGCCGCCCTGGTCACCCGGGTCGGCGGCTGGCTGGACGGGCGGGCCGGGGACGCCGGCCGGGTGCTGGTGGTGGCCGAGCCCGCGGTGGTCCGGGCCGCGGTGGTGCACGCGCTCGGCCTGCCCCCGGCGGTCTTCTGGCGGCTCGACGTCCGTCCGCTGTCGGTCACCGAACTGTCCGGGCGCGCGGGGCGGTGGAACCTGCGCTGCGGCCGGGACCTCGGGTAGGGCCGGGCGCCGACGGCGGGCCGGCCCGGGGCGCGGCTCACATGTGGGCGCTGATCCGGCCGCCGGTGCTGAGCACGATGTACACGCCGTTGGCGACGGCGCCGTCGTCCTGCTGGTTGGCCTCCAGGGTGCCGACCTCCTCGTTCCCCATGCCGAGGATCTGCGCGCGGTAGTGCAGCTCGCCGACCTTGGTGACCTTGGCCGTCCAGCCGCCCGCGAGCTTGAAGGTGCCCGGCCCCTGCTGCGCGCCGCCCATCCAGGAGTGGACCTGACCGTCCATCGAGAGCACGACGAACATGTCGTTGGCGTCCAGCCCGGTGTCGCTGTTGTTCGTCTCCAGCGTGGCCAGGACCGAGCCGCGGCTGACGATCTTGGCGCGGTAGTTCTGGTTGCCGAGGTCCTGGATCTCGGCGGTGCTGCCGTCCACCAGGGTCTGGGTGTGGCCGGGCGACGTCGCCTTGGGCGGTACGGCCGGCGGGGTGGTCGGGCGCGCGGTGGGCGTGGCGGTCGGCTTCGCGGTGCCGGGCGCGGCGCTCGGTGCGGTGCTCGGTGCGGTGCTCGGCGCGGCGGTGCCGGTCGAGCCGGGGGTGCCGGTCGGTGCGGGCGTCGCGGTCGCGCCGGGCGCCCCCGTCGCGGCGGTGGTCGGCGCGGCGGTGCCGGCGGCGGTGCCGGGGGAGGAGGAGCAGGCCGTCGCGGCGGACACCAGCAGGGCGGTGGTCAGGACCGTGCCGGCCAGCGAGCGGACGGCGGACGCGCGGCGGGTCGTCTTGAGGGACATGCGGGTTCTCCCGTGCAAGTAAGGGTGAGGACGGGCACGTTGTCCGCTCCCTCCCTGGTGGGGGCCGGGCTGCGGCGGTGCTGTGCATGATCGAAGGTAGTACGAACAGTCGACGGAATGGATCATTCCGTGTCACCGGACTGCTACGGGCGCCGCCCGCCCGGTGGGGCTGTTCCGGTCGGGCGAGCCACCGTGTCGGGGCGGGCTACATGCTGCCGGGCTACCCGACCAAGGACTGGACCCCCACCCGGCTGCCCGCCACCGACACCACCCCGGGGGTGTCCTGGTACACCACCACGGCGCCGCTCGGCCTGCCCGCCGGGCAGGACACCCCGCTCGGTCTGACCCTCACCGACGACCCGTCCCGCCGGTACCGGGCCGAGATCTTCGGCAACGGCTGGCACCCGGGCAACTACGTCAACTACCTGGGGCCGCAGCACGGCTTCCCGGTCCCGAACGGCATCCTCGACCCCCACGGGACGAACACCGTCGCGATCGCGATGTGGAACCTCGACGGCTCCACCGGCGGTCTCGGCGAGGTCGCCCTCACCGCCTACGGCAGCTACGCCTCCTCGCTCGCCGTCCGGCAGAACGACAGCCCCCGCTACGACAGCGGGCGCTACGAGCCCCGACCCGTGCCACCCACGCCCCGCGGGCGCGGTGGGCGGTGCTCGGCGCCGTCCACCGCGCCCCCGCGGCCGTGACCACTCAGAGCGGCCCGCCGTCCGCGCGCGGTACGCGCGGGCCGCGGAACGGCAGCGTCCGGCTCAGGACGAGGTTGGTGGTCGTGCTCCCCAGCTGGGCCAGCGCGTCCACGACCTCCTCCAGATGGCCCATCGACGTGGTCGCCACCTTCAGGACGTAGCAGTCGTCCCCGGTGGTGCGCAGGCACTCCAGGATCTCCGGACGCTCGCCGACCAGCCGGCGCAGCGGCTCGTGCCGCGTCCCCGGCCCCGGGTACTTCAGCCGGACGACCGCCAGCACCGGATGCCCCGTCCGCTCCAGGTCCACCTCGGCGCGGTAGCCGGTGATCACCCCGGCCGTCTCCAGCCGCCGGACCCGTTCCGTCGTCGCCGACGCGCTCAGGTTCACCCGGCGGGCCAGCTCCGTGAAGGGCAGCCGGCCGTCCTGCTGGAGCTCGGTCAGGATGGCCCAGTCCGTCGCGTCGAGAGTCTCGGTCATCCGCTCAGATTACCGGTGAATCCACGGCTGGAGCCCCCCTGAACAGGCAGGAATCCCTTCTGACGGCCGGTCCGGCCTGGCTAGCCTGTGCGGTGTGAAGATCGGAATCAACGTCCCCAACTTCGGCCCGGGCACCGACCCCGGAGTCCTGCGCGACTGGGCCCGGACGGTGGAAGACCTGGGCTTCGACCTGCTGATGGTCTCGGACCACGTGGCCATCACGCCCGATGTCGCCGAGCGCTACCCCGCCCCCTTCTACGAGCCGTTCACCACGCTGTCCTGGCTGGCCGGTGTCACCGGCCGGGTCCGGCTCGGCACGACCGTCCTCATCGCCCCGTACCGGCACCCGCTGCTCGTCGCCCGGATGGCGGCCAACCTGAACGAGCTGAGCGGCGGCCGGCTGGTCCTCGGCGTGGGGGTGGGCTGGGCCCGGCAGGAGTTCGCCGCCCTCGGGGTCCCGTTCGAACGGCGGGGGCGGCTGACCGACGCCCACCTGGAAGGCCTCAGGGCGGCCTGGGCGGACACCGCCTCCTACGGGACCGCGCGCATCCCGCTCTGGGTCGGCGGCAACAGCGAGGCGGGCCTGCGCCGCGCGGTGCGGTTCGCGGACGCCTGGCACCCGCTGCGCTGCACCCTGCCGATGCTGCGCGGATCCGTGGCCCGGCTGGGGGAGCTCGCCGCCGAACAGCGGCGCCCCGTCCCCGCCTTCGCCCCCCGGATCGCGCTCCGGCTCACCGCGGAGCCGGTCACCGGACCGGACCGGCTTGCCGGCGAGGGCACGATCGAGCAGGTCATGGCCGACCTCGACCGGCTCCGGCTGCTGGGCGCCGACACCGTCGTCCTCGACCCCTACCACGGCGACCCGCGCGAGACCCGCCGTCCGCAGGCGGCCTGGCAGGCACTCGCCACCGTGGCCGCGCACATCCAGCCCCCTCTCACCCCTACGGAGCAGTCATGACCGTCCCCGACGACCACACCCTCCTCCGGCGGGCGATCGCGCTCGCGGCCGAGGCCCGCGCGAGCGGCAACCCGCCGTTCGGATCGCTGCTGGCCGGCCCGGACGGCGCGGTGCTCGCGGAGGAGCGGAACACGACCCGCACCGAGCAGGACATCACCGCGCACCCCGAACTGAAGCTCGCGCGCTGGGCCGCACGGGAGTTGGACGCGGCCACGGCGGCGGCGACCACGATGTACACCAGCTGCCAGCCGTGCTCCATGTGCGAGGCGGCCGTCCAGCAGGCGGGGCTGCGGCGGGTCGTGTTCGCCCTGTCGAACGATCAGCTCCTGGGCATCCGGCCGGGCAGCGGCCGGCCGCTCGTCCCGCAGGAGGGCCCGGCCCTGTACGACGAGGTGCGGGCGGTGGTCGCGGGCTACTACCACTGACCGTCAGGACCGCGGCCCGGCCGACCTGGTGGGCCCGGGCCGGTGTCCCAGGGCGGTGCGGGCCCGGGTGGTGCACTGGTCCCGGGACACAGGCAGGACCACGGCCTCATGCCCTCGCCCCGGCGGATTCCTACCGTGGGAGCACGCGGTGGGGCGCTCGGCCCGGGAGACCGGAGAGCGCCCCGCGCGGAGCGGGCCGGGAGCCTTCCGGCCCGTCGCTTCTCCAGCGAACTACGGGAGGTCCCAGATGAGTTGGAACCAATTCACGCTCTCCTCGGCCGGCAGCGCGTCGGTGTCGAGCAGGGTCGCCGCGGTCTCCCGGATCCCCGGGAGCATGGAGCTCTGGTGGGTCGCCCAGGACGGCTCGGTCCAGGGCGCGTACTGGTACGACGGGTCGCCGTGGCGGCGCTACGAGCTGGCGCCGGCCGGCAGCGCCTCCGTCAACGGCGGCATCGCGGCGGTCTCGCGGGTCCCCGGGAGCATGGAGGTCTTCTTCGTCGGCGCCAACGGCTCCGTCCAGGACCGGTACTGGTACGAGGGCGCCGCCTGGCAGGGCTTCGAGCTGTCGGGCCC